>CAJUEX010000050.1 GCA_910585715.1 uncultured Lachnospiraceae bacterium | reverse complement strand
CCTGTCACGGCAATCAGCGGAGGCTCCCAGCTGACACAGAATAAGCGTGCGGCAAATACAAAGCTGTTCCATGTGGAAACAGGCATGGGCATGTTCCATGCGCTGTCCGGGAAAAAGAATTTATTCCTGATGACCTGTTCCTTTGCCATCAGCATCATGCTTTTCCTTGCTTTCCAGGTGATGGTCGTCTTCCTGGGCCAGGGTATGCCTGCATTAGCCCCGTGGGCGGGGGATGTATCTGTGACAGCCGCTGCAGGGCTGGAGACTTCTGTAATAGAAGAAATCGAAGCTGTCGAGGGTGTGAAGTGCGCTTTTGGGAGAATGGAATACAGCGACTTATCCGTTTCCTCTGATGCTGAAACTGGCACAGCTACACTGGTTTCCTATGAAGAAAACCAGTTCAAATGGGCAAAAGAGGAACTGAACGGGGGAAATATCGATGCGGTTTCGGGAGGAGTCGGGGATATCTTAGTGTCCTACCGGGATGGCATGCAATGGAAGGTTGGGGACACCGTGACGCTCCATACGCCTTTGGGGGAGAAAAAGGTGAGGATAGCAGGTATTCTTTCTTCTACAAATGCATCAAGTGAAGCCGGAAGCCTTGGATACATCATATGCTCAGAACAGCTATTTACAGAGAGCATTGGTGCGGCAGGCTATACGGCTGTGGATATACAGCTTGCAGGCAGCAGTACGGATGAGACAGTATCGGCAATACGGGGCCTGCTTCCATCTGACATTTCCATTGCAGATAAACGGCTGTCAAATTCGGAATCCCAGAGTTCCTATTATACAGGTGCGGTGTTTATTTATGGGTTCCTGCTCATCATTGCGCTGATTACCGTATTCAATATCTTTAACAGTATGAATGCCAGCGTGGCGGCAAGGACCAGACAGTATGGTGTAATGCGCTCCATTGGGATGGGAGCCGGGCAGCTCTATAAGATGATTGCTGCAGAGGCAGCCACCTATGCAGTCTTAGGATGTGTCACCGGATGTGTCCTGGGCTTACCGTTGAATAAGATGATGTTCCAGTTCCTGATTGCAGATAAATGGGGAACAACCTGGCAGCTTCCGGTTGCCTCCCTGCTGCTGATCGTCATATTATGTTTTGGATCTGCGGCGCTGGCAATCCGGCAGCCAATCAAAAGAATCGGGCAATTGTCCATTGTGGATACCATAAAACTACAGCAGTGACACATGGATACTGACTAAAAATTTTGAAATGTCCGAGCTTTGTAACAATTCAGGCCGTTTTTAAGCTGACCGGATGATAGGCTCAGTGTAATGTAGGTAGGAGGCGATGCTTATGTTACATGGGTTCAGAGACTATTTATTGGACATGGGGAAATCAGAGAATACAGCGGCAGCATATTTGCGGGATGTAAAACTGTTTCCGGCCTGGTGCAAGGACAGCTTTGGGGATGAGCCTAAGCAGCTGCACAGAGCCAATATTCAGGAATACATTTCTTATATGCGCAATGTGCGTGGATATCATCCGAAGACCGTAAACCACCATCTCTCTTCCCTGCGGAGCCTGAAGACAATAGCGATGGACAGACAATCAGTATTATCTAAAGCATTAATTCAATGGGAAATGGAATAGTTCAGGATGCCTCTTCCTGGACAGCCGGAACACACCAGATTTCTCAGAACGATACAGCGTTATCTATGGGCATTATATGAAAAACGGTACCATGTTTTCCGGTTTGACGGAATACAAAGAGCAGGAATTTTATGATGAGCATCCGGTCATATTGCTCATGACACCGGATCAGAATTTTAGAGTTGAAATCTTTGCCGGTTATGTGGCCAGTGTGAAAGATAATGCGTGGGATATAGCCATGGAATCTGATGTGAAGTTTGAAACCTGGCTGGAGGAAGCAAAAGAACGCTCCTGCTTTGAAAGTGAAATTACCCCGGCAGTCACAGACGGGATTGTAACGCTTTCTACCTGCAGCTATGAGTTTGATAACGCAAGGTTTGTATTGGTTGGAAGAATTACGGAATAGGAATAGGTAAAGCCCTGATATCCGCATCAAATCGTGGAGTATCAGGGCTTTCATTCATGCTTTCTGAACAGGCTGCCAAATATTCAATTTTTTGTTCAGATATGTTGTAAGGGGAAAATGGTTTTTCCTGCTATCGCCTCTTTCCATTTGGAATCGTATATTACTATAAAATGCCTACTTGCCTGAATCAATCAGCCTGATTTCATATACAACAGGATAGTAAAATGGAGTTTCCTCATTAAAGGCATCTTTCACTGTGACTTTGACAGAGCTGCCGGAAGGAATATCTTTTGCGGAAATGTTCTGTCCGTCTGCATCAAGTAACTTTGTATTCCGGCTGATGCCAAGTGAATTAGCGGGGTTGCCGTAGATCTCCGTGGTACGTTCAACAATGAGGCGGGTTTCACCGTCAGGCTGTGTGACAGTTTCTTTTACAACAGCTTCAAAGGATCTCTGGGACCATTTTGGCGACTGTGTAAACAACCCAATTGCGCAGACGGCGATGATAAGGATAATGCTACCGAAAATGACTGTCTTTTTACTCTTCATATCCGCACCTCACGCAACCTGGTGCTTCTTAAAGCCCAGTCTTGCAAGGGGCAGCATAACCGCCGTCAGGATTGTATACAGGATGGCCCGCATGGAAAGGGCATCAAGAACCAGCCCGCCAATCTGATAGGAAATATATTTGCCGATTTCCGGCATGACAGAGCGGTACGGCAGCAGGAACAAAGTCAGGTTGTATGCCCCGGTTGTTCCATTGGGGGATAGGAACAGCGGGATAAAAAGCACGGGCACGAGTACAACCAACACAAGGTAAGGACTTTTCATTTTAGCAGACAACAACAGCGTCAGACCGATCATGGCAAGCAGCACCAGATAAATAACGCCCAGGTTGATCAAGGTCGCCTGCAGGAAGGTGAACGGGTAAGGAATCGTGATGCCTGCAATCTGTAAAGGCAGGATGTAGCCATCTGTCCCGAAAGCCGCAAGGGGCAGACCAAAAGCAACGATAACATGCAGCGTAAATGCAAGGATGCCAAATAGCATAGATGATATAATTTTTGCCGTTGCCAGTTTGGTTTTACCATATTTGCCGGACAGGATGACGGCGTCCGTTCCGGTCTGGTATTCACCTGAAAAGACAGGCGCTATCACAATGCAGACAGCCAGCAGTGCGAACATCAGAAGCTCAAAGCTGCTCATAATGATTTCCCAGCCTTCGTGATATCCGTATTGCAGGGGCGTTTCCACCTTGCTGCTCATATTGCTCCAGTATTCTTTCTGCTTCGCTGAAAGCTCCCTTGACGGTGTGTTCAGGAGCGATTCTACCTTTTCATTCCTCGCCTGATAAAACTTAGCCCCGTTTGTCAGATCCAGTTCGGGCAGTTTGTTGAAACCGGAATTTTCGTCGGGGGAATCATATGCGGAGGCAATCATGCCAAGCTGTTTTTCCCTGGGGGCAACAAAACTCCAGTATGCGTTGCCAATCAGGAACTTTTCGCTTCCGTCATAACCTACATTGTCGGGATTCTCAAATAGCTTTTGATATTCTGTGATTGTTTTTTCCACGTATTCATCAGTAATCGGGACGGATACATCCTTATACTGGTCTTTTGTATAAGCGATGCCCTCTGACCCTTTGAGCACACCATTTATGTTATAGGTCTGGTATTGCAGGATCGGCAGCCCGAAAAGGAATGCCGTTAATAACAGGCTGACCGCCATAACGATCATGGTGGATTTTTTTCGCAGGATTTTTATAAATTCATATTTAATCAACATAATCATCGCTCCTTTCGCTCTGTGCGTCTTCTCCGAAATGATAAAGGAACAGGTCCTCCAGACTTGGCTCTACAGTAATTGCGTCTGCCGCCGGAGTTGTATCGCTCACAATACGCAGCCGTACCATATTGTTTTCATGGTGCAGGTTTACAACAGAAAAATCCCGGCTGTATTTTGAGACTTCCCGGTTATCAATCAAGATTTCCCAGACTTTCCCTTTGATATGGTCTGTAACCGTTTCCATGGGTTCGCCAAGCAGGAATTGCCCGCTTTTCATCATTAAGATGTAGTCTGCGATATAGGAAACGTCCGATACAATATGCGTGGACAGGATAACAATTTTCTCTTTTGCAAAATCGGATATGAGGTTGCGGAAACGGACCCGCTCCTTGGGATCAAGCCCGGCAGTGGGCTCATCCAGTATCAGAATCGAGGGATGGTTCAGCTCCGCCTGGGCGATTCCCAGACGCTGCTTCATACCGCCGGAATAGGATTTGACTTTTTTGTTTGCTACATCCTGCAGGTTTACCATATGAAGCAGATGCTCTGTCCTTTGTTTTGCCGTTTTGGCATCAAGCCCTTTTACCGCTGCCATATACAGCATAAATTCACGGGCAGTAAAATCTGGATAAAAGCCGAAATCCTGCGGCATGTACCCTAAATGGGAATAGTACCGTTCGCCCAGTTCCTCAATGCTTTTGCCGTTGAGGCAGATGCTTCCGGAAGAGGGCTTTAAAATGCCGCATATCATTCTCATAAGTGTTGTTTTCCCGGCGCCGTTTGCTCCGAGCAGACCGTATACTCCGGGTGAAAGGCTTGCATTTACATGATTCACAGCACACTTTGTCCCGTACTGCTTACATAAGTTTTTTAATTGTAACTGCATACAATAATCCTCCCTGATATATTTTACATAGGCATAAAAAATAAGGTGGCCTATGCTTAATAGCATAAACCACCTATCTTAGTCTGAACTTTTGCATATCTTAACTTCATCTTAATTTGCAGCTTCTTCGTTTTCACAAGGGATATGAATGATAAATTCTGTTCCATTACCGAGCAGGCTTTTCACTGTGATTTCACCGCCGTGAAGCGTTACAATTTGATTCGCTATGGCAAGCCCCAGTCCGCTTCCTTCCGGCTTTTCTTTTGTATTTGTCCCTCTGTAATACCGTTCAAACAGTCTTTCCTGCTCTGATTCGTCAAGTCCTTTTCCATTATCGCAGACTGAGAGCAGAATACCGCCGCTTTTGTCTGCATCAAGCAGGATGCTGACCTTTGTATCCGCAGGATTGTGCCAAAGTGCGTTTGTAACAAGGTTCGTTACAGCACGGCGGAGCAGACCGGGATCCAAGGTTACACATTGTTCCGGTATTTTGCTGTCAAAGGTAATGTCACGGTTTGCGTAGGCAGGATCGTTGACAATATCTATCATCCATTCTTTTACATAGCGTGTGATCCGGACTTTCTTTGGATGAAATGGGATGGAACCGGAATCAAGCTGATAGGTCAGCTTCAAATCGTTGATCAGATTTTCGGTATAGTTAATATTCTTCAGGATGATAGAGCCGTATTCCTGTACGGTCGTTTTCTCTTTATCTGAGCTGTCTGCCAGCAGTTCTGCATAGCCTTTGATGGGGGACAGGGGCGTTTTCAGGTCATGGGTAATATTTGCAATCCATTCCCGGCGCATGGTTTCTGTTTTTTCACTTATTTGGTCGGCGCGGCAGATGTCCCTGTCCATTTTGTTCAGGGCGCTGTGGATTTCGCCAAACATCCCGTTTTCCGACAATGGACGGTAGGCACGGTGGGAAATGTTTTTGATGCCCCTTGTAATGTCTGACAATTTCCGTGAGAGCCAGAAACCGTAAACAAGCACGATGATTATAAGGGCGCCCAAAGCGACAAGAATGATTCCCCTTGCTGCCGGAGAAAGCCTTGAAACCCTGCTGCCGTTGTAATGCAGCACATATTTTCCCACATCATAAGGAAATCCGATTATATAGCTGCAGACTTCTTTGGAATCCTCCAGACTATTTACAAATACCGTATATCCGTTTTGATAGTCGCTGGAGCCAAGGGCCAGAAGCTCGGAAGCAGAATATTTTTCAGGATAACCGGCAGGCTTCTGATAGGAGAAAATCTCCTGCCCGGATTCATCCAAAAACTGAATCCACAGACCATATTCGTCTAATCGGTCAAGACCGATCTGTTCTATAGAGAGTTTTCCGTCCTCATAGGTTGTCCAGGAAGAAAAATTGTTTGTAAAGGTCTGCGGCCAATGGGCGAGGCTCATTCCTTCCGGTTCCGGGATTGAAAACATATAATAGAACAAGCCGATTGTTGTGACAATGCCAATCAATAATGTCATGGAAAGGAGCAGGACCATCCGAAAGAAAGGGTTGAAATTCTTTTTATTTTTCATAAGGATTTACCAGCTTATAGCCCAGGTTTTTCATTGTGATAAGATATTGTGGCGCGGTAGGATCGTTTTCCATTTTCTCACGCAGGTGCCGGATATGGACCATCACCGTATTATCGCAGCCGAAGCTGTCCTCGTTCCAGACCGCTTCATATAAGCGCTCGCGGCTGATCACCCGCCCTTTATTTTCCGCTAAGTACTGCAATATCTCAAATTCCCTGGCTGTCAGCTCCAAATCCCTGCCGTCTTTAAGCGCCCTGCAGCCATCCGCATCAATCGTTAAAGCTCCGATTTCTATTGTCCGGTTGCCTAAGGGGCGTTGCCTGTATTCCATGCGGCGCAGCTGCGCTTTCACCCTGTAAGCAATTTCCTTGGGGCTGAAAGGCTTGGTAACATAATCGTCGCCGCCGACAGCCAGGCCCAGGATTTTATCTAATTCATCATTTTTGGAGGAAAGGAATAGGATGGGGCAATGGGAAAACTGCCGAATCTGCCTGCACACTTCGTAGCCGTCAATATCGGGCAGCATAACATCTAAGATAATCATGTCCGGCAGCATTTCTTTGCAGGCATTTACCGCCTTTCTTCCTGTATCGATTTTTATGACAGCAGGAAAGCCCTCAATAATTAAAGCCTTTTCAAGCAGATCCAGAATATCCGGCTCGTCGTCCACCACCATAATTTTATATTCATTCATTACAAGTAATCTCCTTTGGTCTGTTTTCTTTGCTTTTCTATTTTTACCTGCTCCAATGTAAATTGTGAAATTCATTTTGTATGGCAGTAGCTATATATGCCATTTTAACTGCATACGCAAAAAAGTACAATACAGAAACACGGTTAAAAAAATTAATAAGCGCCTCCTGCTCGATTAAAAACCCCGCATTTAAGGCAATGCAACCGGAAATTTACATCACTTTCCTTAAAAGCAACAACAAGTTTATAGCATTTTACATGGAATTTTTCTATAATAAATACAAATCCAAAGCGCAGAGGACAATAAAAAATATTAGAAAAGGATGAAAAACCATGAGTGAAATGATAAGTACACTTTCTGAAAATCTGCAATATTATAGAAAAAGAGAAGAAATGACACAGGAACAGCTTGCAGAAAGACTGCAGGTGTCCAGACAGACCATATCCAAATGGGAATCAGGCGCTGCCTATCCGGAAACAGAAAAGCTTTTGCAATTATGTGAGATTTTTTCCTGCAGCATGGATGTATTGATGAGGCAGAATGCCAGTAAGCTTGCGGTGGAAGATAATCTTAAGCACAGGGAGCATATGGAAAAGCGGAGAAAATGGATTAGCATCGGGATTACGACTTTGATAAGTGCAGTTGCCCTTGTGGAACTGCTGACAGGAAGCGGAGTTCCGGAGCCCATAGCAGATATGGTGTTTATGGCGGTTGGTATCGTGGGAATCTTAATATTGGTGGTACAGGGAATCCGGCACGATAATTATAAGAAAAAACACCCTGTTGTACAGGCTTTCTATACAAAAGAGGAAAAAGAAAGCTTTGATGAAAAATTCCCTGTAAGGATTGCAACCGGAATAGGAATACTTTTAATGGGGGGGTTAATCGGGATGAATGGAGAGTATTTTGAAGAGATGCTGCCATTTAAGAGGTTTTCCGAAGACTTTTATTATGGCATTTTCCTTTTGCTTGCAGCAATAGGGGTAGGAGTGCTTGCACATACCGGACTTGGAAAAGATAAGTACGATATTGAGGCATATAATAAAGAAGAAAGTGCCGACAGGAAACGGGCAAATGAAAAAACCGGTGTATGGTGCGGATGCATCATGCTGACAGCTACTATTATTTTTATGGTGATGGAATTTATGTTTCAATTGTGGAAAATATCATGGGTGGTATTTCCCATAGGGGGAGTGCTGTGCGGCATGGTGGCATTGATTTTTCAGTTTAAAACTGGTATAGATGATATTTTCAAAGACGAAATTGCTAAAGATGAAACGGGAATGGAGAATAAAAAATGAAGCATGCGAAGCGAACAAAAGTCATAGCGTTAACTGCAATTGCAATAATAATTGTGTTGTTTGCAGGGATTTCATGCCTCATGGGATTTTTGGTATTTACAGGCTCTACCCAGTTGGTCAGTAATGAAGATACATCAGATGTTTCAGATTCCTTTTGGGAAAAGTATGGTATAAATTATGAGGAATTCTGCCAGAGTTTTCTTATAGAAAAAATAGAAATCACATCATCCTTTGACGGGCATATCATACCGGCAGATTATATATATGCCCAATGTTCCAATGGAAATAAGAATCATAAAACAGTTGTACTTGTACACGGACTTGGGGGGAACCGCTATACGAATTATCCCGTTGCCGCCATGTTTTTGGAATATGGTTACAATGTAGTAACCTTCGACCAAAGAAGCTCTGGTGAAAATACTGCAAAATATACCACATTCGGATATTGGGAAAAGTATGATCTGGCAGATTGTATTGACTATGTAAGAAAAAATGCAGAGGAGCAGATTGTTGGCATATGGGGAACCTCATTTGGAGGCGCCACTGCAGGTCTGGCAGTTGGGGAAGAAGATACAGAAAAACAGGTGGACTTTTTAATACTTGACTGTCCGGTAAGCAGTATGCAGTGGATGGTGGAAGAAGAACTGAAGCAGATGGATATGGGTATTCTGGTACCTTACATGGTGTGGTGCGGAAACTTTATAAATGAGATCAAACTGGGATTTGGCTATCAGGATGCAGAGGTGAGCAGAGCTGTGAGCGGAACGAAGTTCCCGGTTTTGATTATAAATAGCAGAGCCGATGAGGTTACTCCGTATTTTATGGGAAAGAGCATTTATGACAGCATACATGGAGAAAGCAAGCAGTTATGGACTGTGGAGGACAGCGGGCATACAGAGATGTGGCTTGATTACAATCGGGAATACAGGGATAAGGTGGCAGAATTATTATTGAATTTGGAGCAAAGATGAAAAGGAGCCAGAATAAAAGAAGAGTGAGAGTTTGAATGAAAAGAAAAAGGGTGTCCAAAGACACCCTCATTTTTTCCATAATGTATTATTCTTCAGCAGTAGTATCAATTTCCTTATCGGAAGAACTGCCTTCCTCGCCCAGAGTAATATTGCCGTCTGCATCCTTTACAACAACTGCATCAGAGTTTTGGTCCTGAATAATGCAGATAAAGGTCTTGCCCGGATTTAATGTGATTTCGTTTAAATCATCATCATAATACTTGGTAGGGCTGAAGTCACTGGATTTTTTCCAGTGGATATGAATTGCCTTGCCGTTTGTGAAGTAATATCCGTCTCTTGTATCATCATGGTCTTTAAACGCCAGATAACCGTGGTCATCTCTCGTTTCATAATAAGTATTCTGGAAGATAACGTTTTTAAAAGCAAGCTGCTGTCCGTTTTCCACGTCGGTATGTGCTTTTTTGTATTGGTATCTGTAATATAAGCCGTCTTCCGCATTATACTCAAACCATGGCTTGTTTATTAAATAACCGGGCTCCATGTATGCCGCATCGATTGCGTTGCTGTACTGGGACAAATCATTTGGATGAAGATTGTTGGTAAAATTAAAATGTCCTTCCCGATAGTTGGCTGTATGGGTCAGGGAATACCCCTTCTTTTCCACACCTTTCATAATATGGGAGCCGCTTGTGTAAGCATTGTGAGGAGCAACACGGTCTGAAGTACGGAAAAATGCGGTGCCGTCTAAAGAAGTGCCGTCTAAGTTGTTGGTATCCTCCCGGCTTAATACAGAATCCACATAAAGCTTTGGTCCGCCAAAGTGGCAGTAAATGGAATCCCATTCATATGCCCAGTATACAAAGTAATCCCGGCAGCTTCTGACAGGTCCGATTTTCTCGATATTTTCCCAGTCTTCAAATACTGCCATCATACGGGTCAGGCTGCCTTCCACTACACATTCATAAATTACTCCTGCCTGAGAAATGCCGGAGTGGGGAACTGCATTTATGATATTATTAATCATTACGGTTACAGGGCGCTTGTCAGCCAGAGATTTGTCTACAAATTCATTGGTGAGCTGGCTGCGAATCATGCCTTCGGGGATTTCCTCGTCGTCCACAAAACCAGGCGTTTCTTCAACTGAATTTGTAATGAGGTCATCTGTTGTTTCCTGTGTGGGCTCCTGTGTTGTTTCCGGCGCTTCAGGCATGGGTTCTTCTTTTCCGCAGCCAAAAAGAAGAAGCGATGAAGCAAGCACAGTTAATGCTAGTACACTTAGTCTTTTCATTGTAAAAAATTCCTTCCTCAATATTTAATTTAAAAACAGTCTGCTAGTTCATTTCCAATCAAGTATATCATGTTTCCGCGGCACCTGCAATTATTTTTGGGATGCCGCTTAAGTCTGCAGCGATATCGGTAAAGGAGCTGAAATAGCTTCCGATAATCATGGCAGTTTTGGATAAGCACCATAAATCCACCAGGGCGTCTTTAATACCGGAAACGCTGTTTCGTGATAAATCCCTGCCTTCATTGGAAATAATGCAGCCGGGGAATATTTCCCTTAGCTGCTCTTCTTCCGACAAATCATCTGTTGCCAGATAAAACATAGTGTCCGGAAAGGCTTCCAGCTCTTTTTTCATTGCCTGTACAAAAGCGTTGGTAGAGCTTCCGTCTATGGCGGGCTTATTGTCGGTGCGGCGGATATGGACGCCGACCGGATGGGAGCCAAAGGTATGGGTCAGCTTGTTGACCTTGGCCTGTAATGTTTTGACGGGAACAAACAGGTCATATTCATGGCAGGGATAAAAATGCTCCTCGGTGGCAATGTAAATATTTTTGGGAAGCCCCTTTCGGTAAGCTTCTTCTAACAGGCCGTCTCCTTTATGCGCCTTTATGGCTTCGTTGGAAATATAGGAACAACGAAGCTGATACCAAAGCTTTTTTAAGTCCCACTTAGAGTAAATATTAATTATCCTAAGATTGGGATTGGGGAGAAAAAGCTCCTCAAAGGGACAGTTCAGCTCCGGATTGTTGAACCAGATGACGGTAAGGCTGTCACCTCGTTCCTCAGCCAGCATGTAAGCGGAATTAATGGCCCGCATTCTATTGCATAAACCACCAATAGGTTGTATTATTATCATAATTAGTCTCCTGAAAGAAAATTGTCTTTTCAGACTAGAAATATTATATCCAATATTGTAAAACATGTAAATAAAAAGCAGTTTGGTTTAAGAAATATTAAGAATGTTCAAAGGAAGTAAATTATGAGAATTCTTCAAATAAATACGGTCAGCGGCATGGGAAGCGTCGGGCGGATTGCGGTGGATTTGTACCGGGTGTGTGAAAAAGCAGGACATGCCCCTTATATAGCATTTGGGCGGGGAAAGCCCACTGAAAATACGGCATCCTACAAAATAGGAAGTCAGGTGGATTTTTATGAGCATGTTTTAAAAAATTTTTTTCAGGGAGAAAGCGGCTTTGGTTCCAAAAAAAAGACCGGGGCATTTTTGGAATGGGTGGCTCAGATAAGTCCTGATTTAATACATCTTCATAATATTCATGGATTTTACCTGAATGTGGAGATGCTGTTTGCCTTTTTAAAAGAAAAGGGCATACCGGTTGTATGGACCCTTCACGACAGTTGGCCTTTTACCGGTCACTGTGCCTATTTTGATTATGCAGGCTGTGATAAATGGAAAAAGGGCTGTGAAAGCTGCCCAATCCACAGGACGGCTTATCCTTATGCTGTTTTTAAAGATAATTCAAAAGCTTCCTATTTAAGAAAGCAGCAATGCTTTCAGGGAGTAAAGAATCTGGTAATCGTCACTCCCAGCAAATGGCTGGGGGAGCTGGTAAAGGAGTCTTTTCTAAAGGAATATCCGGTGAAAGTCATTCCAAATGGAATTGATCTGGAGAAGTTCTGCCCTATGAAGGAGCAGAAAAAGGAAAAAATCATATTGGGAGTTGCCAATGTATGGGAGGCGAGAAAAGGGCTTCCTTACTTTGAAAAACTGGCGGCACATCTGCCGGAGGGCTATAAGATAAAGCTGGTAGGCGTAAGTAAATCCCAGAAAAGAAAGCTGTCAGGAAAATTTCCAAAGGGTGAAATTATTCCCGTTACAAGGACAGAAAGCATAGAAGAACTGGCGGCTCTTTATAATGAAGCAAGCGTATATGTAAATGCAACGCTGGAAGATAATTTTCCCACTACCAATCTGGAGGCACTTGCCTGCGGCACCCCGGTTGTGACCTTTGAAACGGGCGGAAGTCCCGAATCTTTAAACCCTTCCTGCGGAAAGGTGGTAAAAAAAGGGAACTTTGACAGGCTGCTGTCTGCAGTGGAAGAGGTGATCGAGGTGGTGGAGGAACAGAAAATGAATCCGGACAGGGCAGGGTACTTATATTCAGTCAAAGCCTGCAGGGCAAGGGCATATACCTTTCAAAAGGAAGAAAGGTATGGAGAATATCTGAAGCTGTATGAACAGATGAAGAAAAATAAATAGCGGTAAATAAGCAGAATGGAAACAGGAATGGCACAAAACAATCAGCAAAAAAAACAGTTTCATATAGAACAGGGAATGCAGATATTTGTAGAGGCATGTCTGTTTCTGTTTTTGGTTTTTCTTTTAATAAAAGGCTTTGGGCAGGTGGAAACAACCGGAAGCTTTGCCATACTGGCGCTTTCCGGCAGCTTTTTTATCCTGCTGTTTTTCTTTTATGGAATGAGCAGGCTGTTTCAGGCGCTGCCGGAAATACTGCTGAAAAAGCTGTTTGTGTTGCAATGTGTTGTATTTTTGCTGGTGCAGTTGTTTTTTCTGTTTTATTACAGGAGTCTGTATCTTTGGGACGGCGCTTTTGTAACAGGGGGCGCCAATTCGCTGCTGCAGCAGGGAAAGGTGGCTGGAGAAGCATGGTATTACCTTTCCGTTTATCCCAATCAGAATGGGTTTGTTCTGCTTACCATGGCGCTGTTAAAGCTTGGCAGATGTCTGGGATTAGCAGAAGGTAACCTTACTCTGCTTTTAAACGGGGTGAATCTGGCGGCTATAGACATAAGTCTGTTTTTTACTTTTCTTATATGGAAAAAAATAAGGCCGGAATCTGCAGGCTGGAAATGGAATCTGCTGTTTCTCTTTTTTAGCTGTAATCCGTTTTTTTATGTGACCGTATCTTATTACTACACCATGACTTTATCGTTGCCATGGTTCATGGGCTTTCTTTATTTTTTTATATGTATGGTAAAGAAAAAAGAGAACAGGCCTGTGAAACAGGTATTTTTGGCTGTTTTAGCAGGCGTCTGCTTTGGGTTTGGATATTATCTCAGGGCTACCACCATTATTCCTTTTATCGGCGCCCTGTTATGCGGGCTTTTGTTGCTGTGGAAGAACCGGGCTGTGCTTTCATGGAAAAGGCGGCTTCATTGTATATGCAGCGGCATTGCGGCAGCTTTTGCAGGCATATGCCTGATTGTTTTTCTGACAGTAACCGGGGAAAAGGTGGTTGGAATCGATACGGAAGATACTGCATTTCCGGCGTCCCACTGGCTTATGATGTCCTTAAGCGGAGAGGGATTCCACAATGAAGAGGACGAGGCTTTTACAGCAGGTTTTTCCACAAAAGAAGAAAAGAAACAGGCAGTTATGGAAAGACTGATAGAAAGACTGAAGGATTTGGGCGCTGTTGGCTGTATAAGACAGGCGGGAAAAAAGCTGGAGCATACTTTTTCCGGCGGGGCAAACAGTTATAAGATGTTTTATGAAAATGCCCTGGAAACAGACAGAGGGTATTCTTATGTGCTGGGGGAAAAGAGCGAAGGATTTCTATGCTATGGGCAGGCTTATCATATGCTGGTGCTGTTTCTTATTCTGTTCAGTTTTTCAGGTAAATTCAGATGGGAAAGCTTTTTGTTGCAGATAACTCTTTTAGGCGGTTTTTTGTTTTATGTATTATGGGAGGCCGCCGCCCAGTACCAGATTCCTTTTTTGCCTGTTATGGGACTGCTTGCGGTTGTTGGGGCAGGAAATGGAACCGAAAATATAGCTAAAAACCAGGCATTTCCTCTCTGTTGTAAGAAAAAAGGAAAAAAGGCAATGCTCTTTGCAGGAGTGACAGGGGTTGTGCTGCTTGGAAGCTTTCTTGTCATAAATGTACGGGAATATACCGGCAGTATAAGAGAGACAAGCCACCCGGTAGTAACTCAGATGCTGGCAAATGAGCCTTTAAAAGTAGATGGAAGCTTTACACAAAGCTTTTGCAGTGCACAGCCCTTTAATTATATTCTGTTTCAATGGAGAAATCCTATTGGAGAGGAAAATGACTGCAAATATCAGATTAGCTTAAGGGGAGAGGAATCAGGACTTATTTTTTCGGAGTCTCTTTGTGCGCCGGGAGAAGCTTATCAGGGTGGTTTTGAAAAGCAATTTGCCACAGTCTGCCCTGAGGGAAGAGAAAACTTCTTTTTGTGCATGGAAAAGGTGGATGGAAGTCCGGAAGGCTATCTGGAATTTGTTACCTATCGTATGGGAGGCTATGACAGTTATCCTGCCGGCAGCAGTCTGGAAGAACCGGAAAGGGATTTGACGTTTCTTGTGTCTGAAAAACGGACAGAGCCTGTTTTTTCCCTTAAGGAATATGTGATTTTTGCTACAGCCCTTTTCCTGCTCTTCCTATTTTTGGTATTTTGTTGTAAAATAGAAAAGAATGGAAAAGGAAAGGGTTTCTCCTATGGCGATTAAGGTATCGATAATTACAACTACCTATAATGATATAGAAAATCTGAAAAAGACCATAGCCGGCGTCAGTGAACAGGACTACGGGGATATAGAATATATTATTGTGGACGGCGGCTCAAAGGATGGAACCGTAGAGTTTATCAGGGAGTCTGAAAAGTTATTTCAAAAAGGCATCAAATGGATTTCGGAGCCGGATAAGGGGATTTATGATGCAATCAATAAAGGAATCCGTATGGCAGAGGGAGAATTGGTGGGCTTTGCCTTTGACCGGTTTGCAGACAGCCATGTGATTTCCAAAATGGTACATGCCATAGAAGAAAGCGGCAGCCAGGGCGTTCACGGCGATATTGATTATGTGGACAAAAACGGGAAAACAGTGCGCAAATGGAGAATGGGAAAGGGCAGCATAAAAAGCGGCTGGATGCCCGGACATCCTACCATGTATTTAAAAAAAGAAATATATGATACTTACGGACTTTATAAGACCGAATATAAAATTGCCGCAGATTATGAATTTATGATTCGTATGTTAAAAGAGAAAAAGGTAAGACTAGCTTATATAGATGAAGTGCTGGTCTATATGTTTTACGGAGAAAACAGCACCAGCACAGGAGGTTTGTCCAATTATATAGCCTCACTAAAGGAAGGGCACAGGGCTTTAAAAGAAAACGGAATTCATTTTGCATGGATAACGGATTTTTTAAGAACCCTCCGGGTGCTGAGGCAGTTCTTAGGGTGAATACAGCTGTCCAGACGGATAATGTATGGAAGCAGCAAGGTCTTTGGCGGTGAGATACAGCTGTCCGGTCGGATAAATGTTCAGAAAACAAAACGAGGAATAGAATGAAAAGTTTAGTGGTTATTCCTGCTTACAATGAGGAAAAAAGCATACTGAAAACAGTAAATGATATAAAAGAACATGCAAAGAGCTTTGACTATGTTATCGTAAACGACTGTTCCATGGATAAAACGCTGGAGCTTTGCAGGGAGCATGGGCTGTGCGTGCTGAACCTGCCTGTAAATCTCGGAATCGGCGGGGCGGTGCAGACAGGCTATTTGTATGCTTATAAAAACGGTTATGACTATGCAGTACAGTTTGACGGCGACGGACAGCATGATGCAAGCTATTTGGAAAAAATGCGGGATTATATGAAGGACAGGGATGTGGATTTGTTAATCGGCTCCCGTTTTCTGGAAAAGGAAGGCTTTCAGTCTTCGGGTTTACGGCGGTTCGGCATCCGGTATTTTTCCCATCTGATTAAGCTGCTGACCGGAGTAAGAATTACGGACCCAACATCGGGGATGCGCATGGCTAACCGCAGCGTCATGGAGATTTATGCAAACTGCTATCCAAAGGATTATCCGGAACCGGAAAGCGCAGTGGCAATCCTCAACGCAGGAAAGAAAATAGAAGAATATCCGGTAAAAATGAGGGAAAGAGAGGAAGGAGTCTCTTCCATTTCCCCTATCCGCTCGGTATATTATATGATAAAGGTAACATTGGCAATTTGGGTAGAAGCCCTTAGAAAGTAGGAAGCTGTTATGATGACTGTAAAAATTCAGATAATTATCGGCGTCTGCCTGGTAATCGGACTGGCGGCAATCGTCAATATGATTAGAAGGAGAAGGCTGGAATTAAAATATGCGCTGTCATGGCTTATAGCCATTGTATTCGTGCTGGTGCTGGACTGTTTTCCAACCCTGCTCACCCGGATTTCCCGCATGCTGGGCATATGGGCGCCGGTGAACATGATATTTTTTCTGGGCTTTTGTTTTTCTTTGCTGATTATTTTTACCCTGACGGTTACCCTTTCGAGAATGTCGGAAAGAGTCCGCAGGTTATCCCAGGCAGTAGCTTTAAATGAGGAAAAAATAGAAAAACTTTTAAAGGAAAAAGAGGAAAAAACAACATGAAAATATTGATGATTGGCCTTGGAAGCATTGGACAGAGACATCTTAGGAATATAAAGTGCCTTTACGGAAGCAGTGCGGATATTATCGCCTACCGGGTCAGGGGGCTGAAACGGACCTTTTCCGATGATATGAAGATAAGGGAAAACGTATCTTTGGAGGAGGAGTACGGAATCCGCTCTTTTTCCAGCCTTGAGGAAGCCCTGCAGGAAAAACCGGAAGCCGCTTTTATAACGAATCCCACAAGATACCATATGCCCTGCGCCATAGCATGTGCAAAGGCAGGATGTTATATTTTTCTGGAAAAGCCCATATCTGACAGCCCCGAAGGGATTAAGGAGTTGCTTCAGATATCGGAGGAAAATAATATAAAGGTATTTGCAGGCTTTCAGAACCGCTTTCATCCCGGCATGAAATATTTAAAGCAGTGCTTAAAGGATGGAGAGCTTGGAAATATCCTGTCGGTTCGTGCGGTGGTGGGAGAACGGCTTACTACCATGCACACCTATGAGGATTATAAGGACACCTACATGGCAAGGAAGGACTTAGGAGGCGGCGTGGTGCTGAACCAGATGATACACGAGCTGGATTATCTGTATGATTTGTTTGGAAAACCGGAAAGCGTCTATGCGGCAGGAGGCATTAACGGAAACCTGAACATTGATGTGGAGGATAATTGCGAGGCTGTCTATAAGATTCGTACGGACAGGGGAAGCTTTCCTGTTTCCGTTCATGCCGATTTTTACCAGAGCCCGCCCAGCCGTTTTGTAAAGGTGGTTGGAGAAAAAGGAAAGATTACTCTGGACTTACTGAATGCAGCCGTGGTAAAATCCATAAACGATGTAACGGAGGAAATCCGGTTTGAGGATTTTGTAAGAAATGATATGTTCCTGGAAGAATTGAAGCTGTTTATGGAATGCGTGGAGCAGGGAAAGGAGCCGGCAGTATCCTTAAAGGATGGCATTGTCAGCTTCCAAATGGCAATGGCTGCCAAGAAGTCTATGGAAACGGGAGGAATTGTGGATGACTTCTCTATTTGAAAAATTCCGGATTGAAGGAAAAGTAGTGGTGATTACCGGCGGCGCCGGACTGATTGGAAGGCGACATACCGAGGCGGTTTTAGAAGGCGGAGGCATTCCGGTGCTTCTGGATATTTTTGAAGAGCCCCTGAAAAAAGTGAAGGAGCAGTTCTTAAAGGATTATCCGGAAGCAGTGATAGAAACCTTTGTAACGGATATTACGAAAAAGGAAAAGTTAGAAGAGATAAGAGATTTGCTGCTGGAAAGATACGGACATATAGACGGGCTCATCAACAATGCCGCCAATAATCCAAAGATGGAAGGCGGTTCTGAGAATATGGGAGCCATACAGTTTCATAATTTCCCTCTTTCCATATGGAATGATGATATGGCAGTAGGGCTTACGGGAGCTTTCCTGTGCGCTCAGGTATTCGGAACGGTAATGGAGAAGCAGGGAAAGGGCGTGGTCATCAATGTGGCATCCGACTACGGCATTATTTCCCCAGACCAGAGGATATACAGAAAAGAAGGCATTCCGGAGGAGGAACAGATTATCAAGCCTGTTTCCTATTCGGTAGTAAAGCACGGCCTTATCGGAATGACAAAGTATCTGGCAACCTATTGGGCAAAAAAGGGAGTGCGGGTGAACACTCTTTGTCCGGCAAGTCTGGAAAACGGACAGGACCCGGAATTTGTAGAAAAGATTTCCAATCTGATTCCCATGGGAAGAATGTCAAAGCCGGAAGAATATCCGGCAACGGTGTTATATATGCTTTCCGAGGCAAGCTCCTATATGACGGGGGCAACGGTTCTGTTAGACGGGGGAAGGACTATCTGGTAGAAGCCCGTTCGTTTTCGGAATATAAAAATAGAAAAGACGGAGAATTATTCAATAAAATAATTTGAAAGACTAAAAACTGTCAGGGAGAAAAAACATGAAAAAGATTATTGTAACAGGCTGTAACGGACAATTGGGACGGGCAGTGAATCTGCATTATGCAGGTACTACAGAATATGAATTCGTGAATACGGATGTGGGAGAGCTGGACATTACGGATATTGATAAGGTAATGGGTTTTGTAAGAGAGGTAAAGCCTTATGCAATTATTAACTGCGCCGCCCATACCAATGTGGACGGCTGTGAAACCGATAAGGACAACGCTTATAAAATCAACGCCATAGGACCCAGGAACTTAAGCATTGCCGCCACGGAAACAGGTGCAAAAATGATGCATATTTCCACGGATTATGTGTTTTCCGGCGACGGCAAAAAGCCTTATATTGAATTTGACCCGGTAGGCCCCAAGGCTATGTACGGCATAACCAAGTTAGCAGGAGAAAACTTTGTAAGGGATTTTGCAAAGGATTATTTCATTATCCGTACCGCATGGCTTTATGGAGACGGAAAGAATTTTATCAAGACCATGCTTCGGTTATCGGAGACTAACGATACGGTAAGGGTGGTAAACGACCAGTTTGGAACGCCTACCAGCGCAAAAGAGCTGGCAAAGGCAATCGCATGTCTTCTTCCTACGGAAAATTACGGGATTTTCCACGGCACCTGTGAGGGAATGACCAACTGGGCAGATTTTGCAAAGGAAATTTTCAAACAGGCTGGAAAGAGCACCAGAGTAGAGCCAATCACCACGGAGGAATTTGGCTCGCCTGCAGACAGGCCGGCTTATTCCGTGCTGGAAAATTATATGTTTAAGCTGACTACGGACTTTATGTTTGCAGATTGGGAACAGGCACTTTCAGAATATATGAAGAACCTGTAGAAACGAAAACAGGCAATCGGGAAATGCCCAGCCGGATAAAAAACGGGAAGTAAGGAGAACCAAGGTGGAAAGCGGTTTATTGAAGGGGATTCAAATCAAGAAATTACGAATAAGGGTTTTGGATATTCTGCTGTTTCTTTTGTTTACGGCAAGCGCTGTCTTTATGCGCTATGCTTTGAGAAATGTGGTGGCAGGAGATTATAAGATGTTTTTTGAGCCGTGGGTGGCAACTCTGCGGGAAGCCGGAGGGGGCATTAAAGGGCTGGCGGCGGATTTTGAATATGTGGACTATACAACCCCCTATTTGTTCATCCTTTCCTGTATCAGTATCTGTCCCTTTTTGAACACTCTCCTTCTTATGAAGATGGTTTCCGTATTTTTTGATTTTGTGGCTGCGTTTGCCGTAATGGCAATTGTGTATGACAGAAAAAAATCCATGACCTGCGGAGTAATCGCTTACGGCATTTTTCTGATGGCGCCTACCATATTGACAAACGGGGCGATGTGGGCACAGTGCGATATTATCTTTACCAGCTTTATTTTATGGTCCGTATACTTTTTATTAAAGAATAAGCCCGTGCCGGCAATGGCATTTTACGGGGTGGCATTTGCCTTTAAGCTGCAGACGCTGTTTTTAGCGCCTTTGTATGTGATTCTCTGGATGAAAGGAAAGGTGAAGCTGAAGCATTTTCTTTTTCTCCCTCTTATGTACTTTATTGGAATCATTCCTTCCCTCATTGCAGGAAAGAGCCTGTGGGAGTTAATCAGCGTTTATTTTTTCCAGGCAAACGGCGCAATGGATATTTATGCCCTGTCCCATAAATTCCCCAATGTTTACCAGCTTATCGGAACGGATACTTTTTTGTTTGAATATGCGGATGCAGGAATCTGGCTTACGTTAGGAGCCCTTATGCTGCTTTTATATACGTTTGCCAGATTAGAATATGAATTGGACCATATGATGCTCCTTCGGATGGGGATGTTCCTTACCATGACGGTAGTATTTTTCCTGCCCCATATGCATGAACGTTATGCGATTTTAGTGGACGTGCTGGCAATTGTGTATGTATTTTTTGATAAAAAGGGCTTTTATGTGCCCATTATCACACTGCTTTGTTCCTTTGCGGGATATACCATTTATCTGGCAGGAACCAATATAGTGCCTCTTTATATTTATACCATCCTGTTTTTATTCTTAATGGCAGACCACGCCGTGTTCCTGTACAAAAGAATAAGAGGGGAGAAGGAGGAAGCCCATGGATAAAGCAATTCGGGAATTTTTAACCAGAGAAATCAGGCTTAAAAAATATTCTCTGGCGCCTTTGGATATTTTGCTCATTATTGGTACGGCAGTGGCAGGCGCCTTTTTAAGGGAAAGCGTGGCGGCGTATCTGCCTGTGGAGACAGGGGAAGCAGGGCTGGCAATGCTGAACCGGTTAAAACTGCTTTCCATGATTTTTGATGTATTTCTGGCTGTTTTGATGATGGACATAGTAACCGGAATGACGGGAAATAAAATAAAGGGCTTTCTTGCCTATGGGGTAATGCTGCTGCTTCCGGTGCTTGCAGCAGGCAGCGCCATGTGGGGAACGGGAGACCAGGCATATGTGTTCTTTGCCCTTTTATCCATATCTTATACGCTAAAAGGAAAAGGAAATCTGGGACTGTGCAGTCTGGGCGTGAGCATTTTTCTAAATGCCAATGGTCTGTTTCTTCTGCCGGTGTTCTTAGGGTTGTATTTTAAGAAGGAAGTAAAGGCTGCGGCTTTTCTTGCCCCTCTTGCAGGTATTGCAGGAAACAGGCTGTCAGCTGCGGGCATCCTTCCAATCCGGCTTCCCATGCTGCAGGCGGAAGGGCTTCTTATGGAAGGCAGGAAAGAAACGCTGTTAAGCTACAATTATCCAAATATCTACCAGATATTCGGTACGGATAAATTTGTAACGGAGTACAGTCAGGCGGCACTTTGTTTCGTTATCTGTCTTGGCGTCATCATCGGGGTACTGACGGCACTTAATAACAAGCCCCTTACAAAAGAAAGGCTTGTGGGGCTCTTTGTGCTTTCCGCCATGGTATTGCCGTATTTTGCCCCTTTTATGAATGAAAGGAGCGGCATGATTGCGGATGTGGCGGCAGTGCTTTTGGGATTTGTCATGTTTAGGAAGTTTTATGTGCCTCTTGTGCAGGTCATTATTTCCTATGTGGCTTATTCTGCATATTTCCGGGGAGAAAGCGTCATGCCCATGGCTTTGGCGGCTGCAGCGTCTCTTTTACTGATTATGGATTTGATTCGGGAGGAAGCATGAAGCAGGTAGAAAGATTGAATTATCTCAATGGAATAAAGGTACTTTCCTTTTTATGCGTATTTCATGTACATTTTTTTAATGCCTTTTATCCGGCGGTTTACAGTCTGAATCCGGCGGATTCCCATACGGAAATGGGAATCGAGGCAATGATTGGCTGTTCGCCCTTAAATCTCATATCGGCAGGGAAATTTACGGTGCGCCTGTTCTTGATTTTAAGCGGCTTTTTTGTGGCAAGAAAATATTTTCTCACCGGAAAGGAAACGGCTATCGGAGAAGGAGCCTTTAAAAAGTATTTTCGTCTGGTAGTGCCCATTCTATTTGTAAACGTGCTGGCGGCAGTGCTGATGTATGCCGGCTGCTACAAAAATGCAGAGGCGGCAGCAGCGGCTAACTCCGTAACCTTTTTCGGCAGCTACAACCAGTTTCCCCCAAGTATTTTAGGGGCGGCAAAGGAAGGGCTCTGGGACTGCTTTTTTTCGGAAGCCAACACCTATAATGGACCTTTATGGTTTATTTATTATGAATTTTTAGGAAGCCTGTTAGTATCTGCCATATTAGTGCTTTTTGGAAAAAGCAAGGCAAGATATGTGGTTTACGGCGTCAGCGGGCTTTTGCTGGCAAGAGGGGATTTTTTAGCGCCTGTATGCGGCATGGTGTTAGGAGATCTGCTGTACAACGATTATAAATGGGTAAAGAAGCTCAGAGAGCAGAAGTGGCTTTTATGGCTTGGTCTTTTCGGGGCCTTGCTAATTGCCAGCTATCCGCCTATCGGAGAGTACAGTCAGGTGGTAAAGCAGTCCGTTTACGGGCTGTTTCCGGCAAAGGTGCTTTTGTATTATATCGGAGCGGGCACCATAGTGTTGTTTTGCTGCTGTTCTCTGGAAAAGCTGCAAAAGGTTCTGACGGGTAAGGTGTTTGACTTTTTCTGTGAGATTTCCTATTGCTTTTATTTGATTCACTTTCCGGTGCTTTGTACAGTAAGCTCTGCCTTTTATTTATGGCTGAAGGATAGTGTGAATTATCATGTGCTGGCGCTTATGAATTATATTTTGACCATTGCCGTCTGTACAGGTTTGTCATGGCTTCTGCACCGTTTCGTGGAAAAGCCGGGCATAAGGCTGGCGGAATCCGTTACGAAGAAATTATTTCAAAAAGGAGCTTAAAAAATGGCTTCAAGAAAGGCGTATATTGACGCAGCAAAGTTTTTTGGCATTTTTCTTGTGCTTATGAACCATATAGAGCTGATAGTTCCCTTTGTGAATTTTTACGGAGGCATGTTTTATGTGCCTGTTTTTTTCGTGGCGGCGGGAATGACATTTCAAAATAAGGAGGAGGGACTTTGGGTCTTTGCGGGAAAAAAAGCAAAAAGACTTTTGGTTCCTTATTTTGTATGCAATGGATTTCTCTATGTATTTTTTCTTGGTAAAAGCTTAATAGGACAACAGGGGACTGGTAAGGAGCTGCTGGCTGCATTAATTGGAATTTTCTATTCCAGAAATTCCTTGTACATACCGGGATGTGAGCCGAATGTTTATTTTATGACCATATTAAATTCTCCCACATGGTTTTTAACAGCTATATTTCTCACGTATATATTATTGAAATACAGCTTTATCATTACGAAGGGAAGAAAAAAAGAGCTGGCGTTGTTTACGACATGTATGTTGTTTATGGGCACAGTACTGCATTACTTTTGTCCGGTGTTGCTGCCTTGGAGCCTGGAATGTGTTCCGCTGTTTTATTGCTATATGATTGCAGGATATTTTATCAGGGAGGAAAGGCTTTTGGAAAGAAAAAAGCTGCTTTATTCGCTTCTTTTGGCGGGAACGCCGTTGTTTGTGCTGTCCTGTTATATAAACGGCTCCGCCAATATATCCGTGGGTCTGTTTGGAAAAAGTGTTATGCCGGGCTTATTTAACGGTATATTTTCTTCTTTCCTTATATTATTTTTGTGTAAGGCGGGAGAGGACTTTCTGCCTGAATCCTTTACAAGGTTCTTTTCCGGTCTGGGAAGCTGCACGCTTCCTGTATTGTGCTATCATATGTTTGTGTTTGCGCTGGTTAAGAGCGGGCTTTCCATAATATGGCCTGTATCCATTCCGTATAAAGGAATCATAGAGGGAGTTGTAAAGCTTGTCTGTATCATTCTGACGATTGGAATCATAGTGAGCCTTGAGAAGATGTTTCATAAAATGCAGGAACTGTTTTATAAAGAGTCCGGAAGAAAACAGCGATAACAGGAACGGCTCATAAGGAACAGGGAAGAAAGCAATGACTATGAGAACAGTCCATAAAGAACTGTAAAGAAAACAGTAACAGTGAGAGCAGCTCCATAAAAATTGGAAAGAAAGCAGTAATAAGGAATTGGGAAGAAAACAGTGACAATGGGGAACGGTTCCATAAAGAATTAAGAAGGAGGCAGGAAGCAGATGGAAATAGAAAAAGCTGCCGGTTCCGGAAAGGAAAAAAGGACAAGGGATACAAGTCTGGATGCAGTAAAGGGCTTTGCTATTATTTTAGTCATGCTTGGGCACTGCATCGTAAAAAACAATATGGTGGACCCGGTAAAGGACCCGTATGTATATGATGTGATAAAAGCAATTGAAATGCCGCTGTTCATTATGATAAGCGGATATCTGGCAGGGCTGTCCAAAAGAAAGGCTTCCTTAAAGGAAGCTGCCTGTACCATTAAGAAGCGCGCAGTTTCTTATCTGGTGCCTTTTTTTGTATGGCTGTTTTTAAGCAACCTGCTTAGCGGACATTTTTCGCCTTTTTCGGCATTAAGGGATGTTCTCTTTCATCTGGACTGGGGACTATGGTTTTTAATGACGCTGTTTCTCATTACGGTTCTTGTTCTTTTGGCAGAGTGCTTTCCTAAAACATGGCAGTCCGCATGTTTTCTGGCGGCGGCATATATTCTCTTTTTCCTGCAAAGCAGAACCGGAAATACCTTTTTAAGCCCCCACCTGACAGTCAGATATATGCCGTACTATATTGCAGGCTTTTGGGTTAGCCGTTACTTACTTCCTGCCAGAAACAGGGGAAGCAGATGGGCGGTGCTTTTTACAGGGAAAAAAGTATTGTGGGGAATCTGGGCAGTCAGCCTTTGCGGATTTATATGGCTTATTGTCAGGTACGATATGGTAACGGTTCACAGCACAAAGGAGCTGCTGTTTCAAATGACAGCCTCCCTGCTTGGCAGCTATGTGTGCTTTTTTGGAATCTATCAATTCTATCAGTCCAGAAAAATGCCGGAAAATTATGCGGGAAACGTACAGTTTTCAAAATCTTCTTTTTTGTCCCGGATAGGGCTTTATACATTGGAAATTTATGTGCTGCATTTCCGGTTTGTAACAATGCTGGGCTTTTATAAAAAGGGCTGCAGCCTGTACAGTCTGGAAGGAATAGGCGTGGTCATTGCTTCCTTTCTTGTTATGAGCGTGTTCACATGGCTGATTGTTTCTATTGTAAAAAAGGTTCCGCTGCTTAATTTCCTGCTATTTGGAAAATCCCGTCCTCGCCGTTAGAGGAAACGAAAATACAGGTGTATGTGCGCCCCTGATAGGTTAAGGCAGCGCCTTTTGATAAGCTGCCCCGCTCAATCTGCAAGATACAGGACGGAAGCTCTTTTGCAGGGGAGCCGGAGGGAGAGCCTTCCAATAATATGTGCTCCAGCCGGACTTCGGGCATTTTCTGGCGGAAGGTAAGCCAGAGAGGATAGTCATAGCCGTCTCCTGAAATCAGTACACCTACCCGGTGAACATCGGATGGGGTGTCAGACTGCTGGTTTAAGGAAAGAAGTTTATCGGAGAGCTCCTGGTAACTGTCATAGCGTTTGTTAAAGGTAAAATAGTGACTTAAGCGGTTAGCACAGCCTTCCTTTAAATTTGTCCAGGCGGGTTCTGTGTTATAGACAATGGAAGGAATGGCAAGAAACAGGCTTAAGGAAGCAAGGGGAATGAGTAAAATCCCCTTTTTTGTTATCTTGCGGGCAAGATAGGAAAGCAGGTTGGCAGTCATAATGACAGTCATGGCAAGTGCCGGATACATCAGTCTTGTGCCCCAGGGCTGCCAGCGCAGCAGTGCCATGATGAAGCCGAAGGAAAGCCAGCAGGATATTCCGAAGCCGGTGGATAGGGATGTATTCCGGGGGCGTTTTATAATTAGTATGAGTAGGAGTATGCCACAGAAGAATGCCAGATATCCTGTAAAAGCGCTGGGGGTAATATCGTGGGAGTACATA
>CAJUEX010000049.1 GCA_910585715.1 uncultured Lachnospiraceae bacterium | reverse complement strand
AATGAAACTCCGAAATGAACATTTGGAGCGGCAATTTAAGAAAAATCAGAGTGACAGCGAATAAAAATAGAGCCATTTTAGAGCCACAAGCCATTTTCAATGAAATTCCGGCAAGTGGCTTTTCCTTTTGTTCGCTATTATTTTCAGACATTAAGAAACCGCAACCCCTTGATTTCTCAAAGGATTGCGGTGCTTATTTTTATTATTTGGCTCTAATCACAAGATTACTCGATGATAGTAGCCACCCTACCAGAACCTACCGTACGACCACCCTCACGAATAGCAAAAGTCAAACCCTGCTCCATAGCAATCGGATGAATCAGTTCAATCGTCATTTCTACATTATCACCAGGCATGCACATTTCTGTACCTTCTGGTAAGTTACAAACACCTGTAATATCAGTTGTTCTGAAGTAGAACTGTGGTCTATAGTTGTTGAAGAAAGGAGTATGACGTCCACCTTCATCTTTTGTTAAAACGTAAACCTGAGCTGTGAATTTCTTATGGCAAGTAACACTGCCCGGTTTTGCAAGAACCTGTCCTCTTTCGATTTCAGTTCTCTGAATACCACGAAGTAATGCACCGATATTATCACCAGCCTGTGCTTCGTCTAATAACTTACGGAACATTTCGATACCTGTTACAACAGTCTTCTGTGTTTCTTCCTTAACACCAACGATTTCAACTTCGTCAGATAAATGAAGAACACCACGCTCTACTCTACCGGTAGCAACAGTACCACGGCCTGTAATGGAGAATACGTCTTCGATAGGCATTAAGAAAGGCTTATCTGTATCTCTTTCAGGATCTGGAATATACTCATCAACAGCTGCCATTAACTCAAGAATCTTGTCTCCCCATTCGCTTGAAGGATCTTCAAGAGCTTTTAAAGCGGAACCCTGAATTACAGGAGTGTCATCGCCCGGGAATTCATACTCGGATAATAAATCTCTGATTTCCATTTCTACTAATTCAAGTAATTCAGCATCGTCTACCATATCGCATTTGTTCATGAATACTACGATATAAGGTACACCTACCTGACGGGAAAGTAAGATATGCTCTTTTGTCTGAGCCATAACACCGTCAGTAGCAGCTACAACTAAGATAGCGCCGTCCATCTGAGCAGCACCTGTGATCATGTTCTTTACATAGTCAGCATGGCCTGGGCAGTCAACGTGTGCGTAATGTCTCTTTTCTGTTTCATACTCAACGTGAGCTGTAGAAATTGTGATACCACGTTCTCTTTCTTCCGGAGCCTTGTCGATGTTTTCAAATGCAACTGCTTCACCAGTACCTAATCTGGAATTCAGTGTCTTTGTGATAGCAGCTGTTAAAGTTGTTTTACCATGGTCTACGTGACCGATGGTACCGATGTTACAGTGTGGTTTATTTCTTTCGAATTTAGCTTTAGCCATTTCAAAAGTCCTCCTTTAATTTTCTTTTCCTTGTTTTATTGTTTCATTGCTCGGCTACCTTTGATTATATTAAATAATACCAAGATTTTCAAGCAAATTTTCTAAATTTTTAGCCGCTTTACTTAGATTTTGCAGCTAAAACTTTTTCCTGAACAGATTTTGGAACCGGCTCGTATTTCTCGAAGAACATGGAGTAGTTACCACGACCCTGAGTTCTGGAACGCAGGTCTGTGGAATAGCCAAACATTTCTGCAAGAGGTACAAAACCTCTGACCATCTTTCCGCCTCCGATATCATCCATACCTTCAATACGTCCACGGCGTGAGTTGATATCACCGATAACATCACCCATGTACTCTTCCGGCATGGTAACTTCTACCTTCATAATAGGCTCAAGAAGCTGTGGAGCTGCCTTCTGCATTGCTTCCTTAAATGCCAGGGAACCTGCAATGTGGAATGCCATTTCTGAGGAGTCCACTTCATGATAGGAGCCGTCATATACGGTTGCGTGTACGCCTACTACCGGGAATCCGCCAAGGATACCTGCCTTGGTTGCTTCTTCGATACCTTCGCCCACTGCCGGGATGTATTCCTTCGGAATAGCACCGCCCACAACGGTGGAATCAAATTTAAATAATTCTTCTCCATTGGCATCCATAGGCTCAAATTTAACCTTACAATGTCCGTATTGTCCACGACCGCCGGACTGCTTTGCATATTTGCTGTCGATATCCACTGCCTTGGTAATGGCTTCCTTGTAAGCAACCTGAGGTGCGCCTACATTTGCCTCTACCTTAAATTCACGTAAAAGTCTGTCTACGATAATTTCAAGGTGAAGCTCACCCATACCGGCAATAATGGTCTGTCCTGTTTCCGGATCTGTATGAGCACGGAAGGTAGGATCTTCTTCTGCAAGCTTTGCCAAAGATTCACCAAGCTTTCCTTGTCCGGCTTTTGTCTTAGGCTCAATAGCAAGCTCAATAACGGGCTCCGGAAATTCCATGGACTCTAAGATAACAGGATGCTGTTCGTCACAAATAGTATCACCTGTAGTAGTGAATTTAAAACCTACAGCTGCTGCAATATCACCGGAGTAAACTTTGTCAAGTTCTTCTCTCTTGTTTGCATGCATCTGAAGGATACGTCCAACACGTTCTTTTTTATTTTTTGTTGCATTCAGTACATAAGAACCGGAGTTCATAGTACCGGAGTAAACTCTGAAGAATGCAAGCTTACCAACAAACGGGTCAGCCATAATCTTAAATGCAAGAGCTGCAAAAGGTTCTTCATCAGAAGAATGCTTTTCAATCTCGTTGCCATCTAAATCAACACCCTTAATTGCAGGGATGTCAGTAGGAGCAGGCATGAATTCAATTACTGCATCTAACAGTTTCTGAACGCCTTTATTTCTATAAGCAGTACCACAGCAAACCGGAATTGCTTCACAGTTGCAGGTAGCTTTTCTAAGAACAGCCTTTAACTCCTCAACAGAAGGCTCTTCACCTTCTAAATACATCATCATTAAATCATCATCCAGCTCGCAGATTTTCTCTACTAATTCGGAATGATATAATTCAGCTTCATCTGCCATTTCTTCCGGAATATCTACGATAGAAATATCCTCGCCCTTTTCATCATTGTAGATGTAAGCTTTCATTTCAAATAAGTCGATGATTCCTTTAAAATCTTCTTCCTTGCCGATTGGCAGTTGAAGACAAATGGCATTTTTACCTAATCTTGTCTTAATCTGGTCTACAGCACCGTAGAAATTGGCACCTAAGATGTCCATCTTATTAATGAATGCCATACGCGGTACATTGTAGGTATCAGCCTGACGCCATACATTTTCAGATTGTGGTTCTACACCACCCTTTGCACAGAAAACACCTACAGCGCCATCCAGTACACGCAGGGAACGTTCTACTTCTACTGTAAAGTCAACGTGTCCGGGAGTATCAATAATGTTGATACGATGCTCTAATGCGCCCGGCTTCTCTTTACACTGTTCCTGTAATGTCCAGTGGCATGTGGTAGCGGCTGATGTGATGGTAATACCTCTTTCCTGCTCCTGTTCCATCCAGTCCATGGTAGCAGTACCTTCATGAGTATCGCCAATCTTATAGTTAACACCGGTATAATATAAAATACGCTCTGTCAGCGTGGTCTTACCCGCATCAATATGAGCCATAATACCGATATTTCTGGTTCTCTCTAATGGATATTCTCTTCCAGCCAAGGGTTTTTCCTCCTTATTTTAATACTGTAACAAAAGCCAGACAGCTTCACTAGAATCTGTAGTGAGCAAATGCCTTGTTTGCTTCTGCCATCTTGTGCATATCTTCTTTTCTCTTAACAGCAGCGCCTGTGTTGTTTGAAGCATCCATGATTTCATTGGCAAGTCTTTCTTCCATGGTCTTTTCGCCTCTCTTACGAGAAAACATAGTCAGCCAGCGAAGCGCTAATGCCTGACGTCTGTCCGGTCTTACTTCGATAGGTACCTGATAAGTAGCACCGCCGATACGTCTTGCCTTTACTTCCAAAAGAGGCATGATGTTGTTCATTGCCTCATCAAATACTTCAAGAGCCGGCTTTCCAGCCTTTTCTTCTACTCTGGCAAATGCTCCGTATACAATTTTCTGTGCAACACCCTTCTTACCGTCTAACATAATGTTATTGATAAGCTTGGTAACCACTTTATTATTGTATAAAGGATCTGCTAATACATCTCTTTTTTGAATATGTCCTTTACGTGGCACGGTTCTTCCCTCCTTAATATTTGCAATCCATCATGAATTTTATTCATGACTACCCGTAAGAACCTGCTTTCGGCTGATTCTTACTGCATTAATTCATCGGTACTCACAACTAATGTGTTCGTGCGGCATTTCATTTTGTCAGCTTTATATATAATATATACTGCGTGAAAATTTGAATTCCAACACTTATTAGTCTATTACGTGGTACAAGGAAAATGTGTTATTTTCCGGCTTTTGGTCTCTTAGCACCGTACTTAGAGCGGGCCTGCTTTCTGTTTGCAACACCTGCAGTATCAAGAGTACCTCTGATAACGTGATATCTTGTACCTGGTAAGTCTTTTACCCTGCCGCCTCTGATTAAAACAACGCTATGCTCCTGTAAGTTGTGACCTTCTCCCGGAATATAGCTTGTTACTTCGATTCCGTTAGAAAGACGAACTCTGGCGATTTTTCTAAGAGCTGAGTTAGGTTTCTTAGGAGTAGCTGTCTTAACAGCTGTACAAACACCTCTCTTTTGCGGAGAAGAAGTATTGGTTGCTTTCTTTCTTAAAGAGTTGTAACCCTTTTGAAGAGCTGGTGCAGTAGACTTCTTTACAGATGTTTGGCGTCCTTTTCTAACTAATTGGTTAAATGTTGGCATTCTTTTTCACCTCGTTTCCTTTCATTTGATTTTGTGCGTACAAAAAAATCATGTGGTTTTTATGCACACTTGTTTAGTATACGCATTTGGATTGGGGTTGTCAAGAGGGTTTGGAAGAGATTTTTGCGGGATATTTGCAGGAAATCTGCTGTCTGAACAGTTTAAACTGTTCTGTTACGTGTTTGAATAGGGGGACATAAAAATCGGAAAAATATTAGAATTGCCCTTAATCACTTAAAATCTGTTCTGGCATAGCAGTAGCTCTTATGATATAATCCAGTGATAGCGTTTAATACATTTTGATATTGGAGGATTAACAGATTCATGAAGAAGTACAAAATAGCTGCATTATTGATGATAATACACGGTGGCTTTATGGAACTTGGCGGCGTTTATGTATGATACCAGCTTTAATTTGGGGAACTGACAAATTCGATATCAGTCAGTATTTTGAATTTAAACTCCCATATTTTCAAGATAACCTTTATATGATGATGGTTATGGGAGCGATATATGGCATATTCAGACTTATTGGAGCAATCGGCTTGTTAAAGAACAGGATGTGGGGATTAGCATCATCTGTAATCAATTGTGTTATTACAATTACATTAATGATGTTCTTATTGCCCGCTGGAATAATGGATGGAATCCTTGCTGGCAGTGCGCTGATTTTAATATTAATCCAATATTTTGGAGATAAAAAAATAATAATATAATTGGTTTTTGACAAAAGAATTACGTGGCATAAATATATGCCCATGAATTGGTCCAGATTCCTGACAGCTGAAGAAAACGCTCCATTCCGTAACATCATAATGGATATTATAAGACTTTTTTATTCCCACAGGAAAGGATAGTAATTATGATATTCGGAAATCCATATCAATTTTCGATATTTTGGGACGTTGTTGATAATTGTAATCCAAGAGACTCCTATTCATTTTATAAATGGAATTCTCGCCTTTTTTATCGACGTGAAAACTTTTCCCCGCAAATTAATTAATGCAACACTCGGAAGTGAAATCCCAAATTTAATCAGACAATTTTCACAAATTCCTACCAATGAAAAGTTGTTTGCCACGAAAAAGAAAGAGGCTTTTCTCGAAATACATCATATGACACACCCTGACAATATGGACATTGATAATGATTACTCATATAACATAACACCTTATTCTTTTGAGGATGCCAACTGTTTTATTTATGCCGTCAGCTACGGAAAACAAGTAAGAATTTTTGCATCTGATTTAGAATATAAAATTAAAGAAGTAATATATGAACCGGATGATACGGCAATAACGGAAGCATACATAAGTACAGATAATATAGCTGAATTTATATCAAAATTAAACACACAGCTTTCACAGCAGATATTACTAAATAAATCCTATAAAACTTAAGTTCCGCAAAAAAACGGAACACAAATATAAAAAGAAAGTTACAATTCTATCTCAATCTCCAACAACTACCAACACTCCCACCCACCTACTGCTCCCTCAAAGCATGCGGGCAAAAACCAAACAGCAAAAGCGGGAGGATGGCGGAGTTCATCTACCATCTCCCGCTCCCCACACAAAAAGCACCACATCCAGCTCCCAAAAGCCGGACATGGCACTTTCCAATCCTTTTACTCTTCTGTCAATTCCAATACCTCTTCAACGCCCTCTTCTAAATCTTCCAAAGGCTCTTCAGGCACCTCTTCCAGCTTTTCATCATCAGCAAACATTTCCTCATCATCCTCAAATTCCTCATCAAACAGGAATTCATCATCAAAGGAAATCACATCCTCCAGCTTCTTATCACTGTCAAGAGCCACGTTTCTGTACTGCTTCATACCCGTTCCTGCCGGAATAAGCTTACCGATAATAACGTTTTCCTTTAAGCCGATAAGCGGGTCAACCTTTCCTTTTATAGCCGCTTCCGTCAGAACCTTTGTGGTCTCCTGGAAGGAAGCTGCTGACAGGAAGGAGTTTGTTGCAAGGGAAGCCTTTGTAATACCAAGCATTACCTGTTGTCCCTCTGCCGGCTCTTTGCCCTCCGCTATCAGTTTTTCGTTGATATCTTCAAATTCCAGTACATCCACAAGAGTGCCCGGTAAGAAGTCTGCGTCTCCGTTATTTTCCACCCGGATTTTCTTAAGCATCTGACGAACGATTACTTCAATATGCTTATCGGAAATATCTACACCCTGCAGACGGTATACTCTTTGCACTTCACGCAGCATATAATCCTGAACGGCACGCATGCCCTTGATTTTTAACAAATCATGAGGATTTACACTACCTTCTGTCAGTTCATCGCCTGCCTCCAATACAGCGCCGTCTAAAATCTTGATACGGGAGCCGTAAGGAATCAGGTAAGTCTTGCTTTCACCTGTTTCATCATTGCTGATGACGATTTCACGTTTTTTCTTTGTATCCTTTATAGTAGCTGTTCCGCCAAATTCTGCAATGATTGCAAGTCCCTTTGGCTTTCTTGCTTCAAAAAGCTCTTCAACACGGGGAAGACCCTGTGTGATGTCATCACCTGCCACACCGCCGGTATGGAAGGTACGCATGGTAAGCTGTGTACCCGGCTCACCAATGGACTGTGCCGCAATGATACCAACTGCTTCACCTACCTGCACCGCTTCACCGGTTGCCATGTTTGCGCCATAACATTTTGCACAAATACCCACATGGGAACGGCAGGTTAAAATAGTACGAATCTTTACTTCTTCAATGGGCTCGCCCTTTTCATTTACCCCTACGCTCATAATCTTAGAGGCGCGGCTTGGGGTAATCATATGGTTTGCCTTTACAATAATATTGCCTTTATTGTCTTTAATATCTTCACAGGCATATCTGCCGTTAATTCTGTCGTAAAGCCCTTCGATGGTTTCCTTTCCGTCCATGAATGCTTTTACTACCATGCCCGGAATCACGTCTTTTCCTTCTGAACAGTCAGTTTCCCTGATAATCAGTTCCTGGGAAACGTCAACCATACGTCTTGTCAGGTAACCGGAGTCCGCTGTACGGAGAGCTGTATCGGAAAGACCTTTTCTTGCACCATGAGCGGACATGAAGTATTCCAATACATCAAGACCTTCACGGAAATTGGACTTTATGGGAAGCTCAATTGTACGGCCTGTTGTATCCGCCATAAGTCCGCGCATACCTGCAAGCTGTTTAATCTGCTGGTTGGAACCACGGGCGCCGGAGTCCGCCATCATATAAATATTGTTGTACTGGTCAAGTCCGTCCAACAGAACCTGTGTCAGTTCTTTATCCGTTTCATTCCATGTCTCCACTACCGTACGGTATCTTTCCTCCTCAGTAATCAGTCCACGGTTATAATTTCTCGTAATAAGGTCAACGGTCTGCTGAGCCTGCTCTAACATTTCCTGCTTTCTTTCCGGCACTGTCATATCGGAAATGGATACCGTCATAGCAGCCCTTGTGGAATATTTATATCCCATTGCCTTAATATCATCCAGTACCTCTGCCGTCTTTGTGGCGCCATGGGTATTGATGACTTTTTCCAGAATCTGCTTCAGGCCTTTTTTGCCCACATGGAAATCCACTTCCAGGGCAAGGGCATTTTCCGGTTTTGAACGGTCTACAAAACCTAAATCCTGCGGAATGATTTCATTTAAAATAAATCTTCCCAGGGTGGATTCCACGTTGCCCACTTTCACGGTTCCGTCCGGCATTGCTTTTGTCATTCTGACCTTAATTCTGGAATGAAGAGTCAATGCTGAATTTTCATAGGCAAGAATTGCTTCATTTACATTCTTAAATGCCTTGCCTTCCCCCTCTGCACCCGGTCTTTCCTGAGTCAGATAATAGATACCAAGTACCATATCCTGCGAAGGAACGGCTACCGGACCGCCATCGGAGGGCTTTAACAGGTTGTTTGGAGATAACAATAAAAACCGGCATTCTGCCTGAGCTTCTACGGAAAGCGGAAGATGGACAGCCATCTGGTCACCGTCAAAGTCCGCATTGTAAGCAGTACATACAAGAGGATGGAGCTTAATTGCCTTACCCTCTACCAGAATCGGCTCGAAAGCCTGAATTCCAAGTCTGTGAAGTGTGGGAGCACGGTTTAACATAACCGGATGCTCTTTAATGACTTCTTCCAGTACATCCCATACTCCCGTATCCAGTTTTTCTACTAATTTCTTTGCATTTTTTATATTTTGTGAAATTCCTCTTGCTACAAGCTCCTTCATAACAAAGGGCTTGAACAGCTCAATTGCCATTTCCTTTGGAAGCCCGCACTGGTAAATCTTCAGCTCCGGCCCTACCACGATAACAGAACGTCCGGAATAATCCACACGCTTTCCTAACAGGTTCTGGCGGAAACGTCCGGATTTACCCTTTAACATATCGGATAAGGATTTTAACGCCCTGTTTCCCGGTCCGGTAACAGGTCTTCCTCTTCTTCCGTTGTCAATTAGGGCATCAACTGCCTCCTGAAGCATTCTCTTTTCGTTGCGCACGATAATATCCGGCGCTCCTAATTCAAGAAGTCTCTTTAAACGATTGTTGCGGTTGATAATCCTGCGGTACAAATCATTTAAGTCGGAGGTGGCAAAACGTCCGCCGTCCAACTGCACCATAGGACGTAAATCCGGCGGAATAACCGGAACCACATCCATAATCATCCATTCCGGTTTGTTTTCGGATTCCCGGAAGGCCTCCACTACTTCCAGCCTCTTAATGATTCTTGCTCTTTTTTGTCCGGTGGAATCCTTTAAGCCGGCTCTTAATTCTTCCGCTTCCGCATCCAGGTCAATTGCCTGAAGCAATTCTTTTATTGCTTCGGCGCCCATGCCCACACGGAATTTATTGCCGTACTCTTCCCTTGCATCCTGATATTCCTTTTCTGAAAGCACCTGCTTGTATTCAAAGGATGTCTCCCCTGCATCAAGCACGATATAGGATGCAAAATATAATACCTTTTCAAGCACCCTTGGGGATAAATCAAGGATAAGCCCCATTCTGCTTGGTATACCTTTAAAATACCAGATATGGGAAACCGGAGCGGCAAGCTCGATATGTCCCATACGCTCCCTGCGCACATTTGACTTTGTAACTTCTACGCCGCATCGGTCACAGACAACACCTTTATATCTGATTTTCTTATATTTACCACAATGACATTCCCAGTCCTTGCTTGGTCCGAAAATTCTCTCACAGAAAAGTCCTTCTTTTTCCGGCTTTAACGTTCTATAGTTAATTGTTTCCGGCTTTAATACTTCACCCCTGGACCATTCTCTGATTTTCTCCGGGGATGCCAATCCGATTTTGATGGCATCAAATGTCATGGGCTGATACGCTTCGTTTTTTATTTCCGACATTTATGGCACTCCTTCCAATTACGTTGTTAGAATCATTTTTACTCTTCAAAGCTTCCTGCAAATTCTTCTGATAATTCCTCTTCCAAATCCGCTTCTTCCTCGTCTTCTGCGCTTACCAGTTCTCCTTCAGCGTCAAATTCCTGCTGCTGATACCCCATAGAGCCTAATGATTCTCGTTCGTAATCATAGTCTTTGGAATCTCCCTCAATTTCATAACGGTAATCAGTTTCACCGTAATCAATTGTTTCCATAATTTCCACTTCAGTATGGTCTTCCCTTAATACCTTTACATCCAGACCAAGAGACTGTAATTCCTTTAAAAGAACCTTGAAAGATTCCGGAATTCCCGGTTCGGGAATGTTATCGCCCTTTATGATGGCTTCATATGTCTTAACACGTCCGATTACATCATCGGATTTTACTGTTAAGATTTCCTGAAGGGTGTAAGATGCACCATATGCCTCCAATGCCCAAACTTCCATTTCACCGAATCTCTGTCCGCCGAACTGGGCTTTACCTCCTAAAGGCTGCTGGGTTACCAAGGAGTAAGGACCGGTAGAACGGGCATGAATCTTATCGTCTACCAGATGGTGCAGCTTCAGATAATGCATGTGTCCGATAGTTACCGGTGAGTCAAAATATTCTCCGGTACGACCGTCTCTCAGCCTTACCTTACCGTCCTTGGAAATAGGAACTCCCTTCCATACCTTTCTGTGTTCTCTGTTTTCAGATAAATATTCCATTACTTCAGGAAGCAGCTCATCCTTATACTTTGCTTCAAACTCTTCCCATTCGGAATTTACATAATCGTTAGCAACGTCTAACGTGTCCATAATATCCCGCTCATTTGCACCGTCAAATACCGGTGTGGCCACATTAAAGCCCAATGCCTTTGCAGCCAGTGACAAATGGATTTCCAGTACCTGTCCAATGTTCATACGGGACGGCACGCCGAGAGGATTCAATACAATATCAAGAGGGCGGCCGTTAGGCAGATATGGCATATCTTCCACCGGAAGCACTCTGGAAACAACACCTTTGTTACCATGACGTCCCGCCATTTTATCGCCTACGGAAATCTTTCTCTTCTGGGCAATATAAATGCGGACTGCCTGATTGACTCCCGGTGATAATTCATCGCCGTTTTCTCTCGTAAATACCTTTGCATCCACTACAATACCATATTCACCGTGAGGCACCTTCAGGGAGGTATCCCTTACTTCCCTTGCCTTTTCTCCAAAGATAGCGCGGAGAAGTCTTTCTTCTGCTGTCAGTTCCGTCTCTCCTTTCGGAGTTACCTTACCTACCAGAATATCTCCTGCACGGACTTCAGCGCCGATACGGATAACGCCCCTGTCGTCCAGGTCCTTTAATGCATCATCGCCCACGCCCGGAACATCTCTTGTAATTTCTTCCGGTCCTAATTTGGTATCTCTTGCTTCTGCTTCGTATTCTTCTATATGGACAGATGTATAAACATCCTCCTGAACAAGTCTTTCACTTAATAATACAGCATCCTCATAGTTATAACCCTCCCAGGTCATAAAGCCGATAAGAGGATTCTTTCCAAGGGCAAGCTCACCGCCTTCTGTAGACGGACCGTCTGCAATTACCTGACCTTCTGCCACATGGTCGCCTTTGAATACGATAGGCTTCTGGTTGTAGCAGTTAGACTGGTTACTTCTTGCAAACTTGGTTAAGTGATACTCATCCTTTTCTCCATCATCGTATGTGAGCTTAATCAGTCTGGATGAAACATAATCCACCGTGCCTGCCTTTTTGGCAACTACGCACACGCCTGAATCCACTGCAGCTTTCGGCTCCATTCCCGTACCTACCACCGGCGCTTCCGTAATCAAAAGGGGCACCGCCTGACGCTGCATGTTGGAACCCATCAGCGCACGGTTTGCATCGTCATTTTCAAGGAAAGGAATCAATGCGGTAGCAACGGAAAATACCATTTTAGGCGAAACGTCCATATAATCAAACATGGACTTTGGATATTCCTGTGTTTCCTCCTTATAACGTCCGGAAACCATTTTTCTTACAAAATACCCGTTTTCATCCAGAGCTTCATTTGCCTGTGCCACATGGTAATTGTCCTCTTCATCAGCGGTCATATAAACAACCTTATCCGTTACTCTTGGGTTTTCCGGATCTGATTTATCTATTTCACGATATGGAGCTTCTACAAAACCATACTCGTTGATTCTTGCATAAGTAGCAAGGGAGTTAATAAGTCCGATATTCGGACCTTCCGGTGTTTCTATAGGACACATTCTTCCGTAGTGGGAATAATGTACGTCACGAACCTCAAATCCAGCCCTGTCCCTGGAAAGACCTCCCGGTCCCAATGCGGAAAGACGTCTCTTATGAGTCAGCTCACCAAGAGGATTGTTCTGATCCATGAACTGAGACAACTGGGAAGAACCAAAGAATTCCTTAACCGCTGCCTGTACCGGTTTGATATTAATCAAAACCTGCGGGGAAATTTCTTCTGCATCATGGGTGGTCATTCTTTCCCTTACAACTCTTTCCAGTCTGGATAACCCGATTCTGTACTGATTCTGTAAAAGCTCGCCTACCGCCCTGATTCTTCTGTTTCCAAGATGGTCGATATCATCATCATTTCCCATTCTGTATTCCAAGTGGATATTATAATTGATGGATGCAATAATATCTTCTTTGGTAATATGCTTTGGAATCAGCTCGCTGATATTTTTCTGAATTGCCCTTGCCAGCTCATCCGGCTTGTCGCTGTATTCTTCCAGAATGCTCTGCAATACAGGGAAATAAACAAGCTCTGTTACACCAAGCTCCTTGGGATTGCAGTCCACAAAGTTTGTAATATCTACCATCATATTAGAAAGAATCTTCACATTCTTTTCTTCTGCCTGAACAAATACATACGGAACTGCTGCATTTTGAATCGCATCTGCCAACTCAGCAGTCACAGTGGTCCCCGCCTCCGCAAGAACCTCACCTGTAAACCCGTCCACTACATCTTCTGCAAGTACCTGATGTCTGATACGGTTTTTCAATGCAAGCTTCTTGTTGAATTTATATCTGCCCACTTTGGCAAGGTCGTAACGCCTTGGGTCAAAGAACATAGCCGTAATAAGGCTTTCTGCGCTTTCCACGGAAAGAGGTTCACCCGGACGGATTTTTTTGTACAACTCTAAAAGACCTTCTTGATAATTTTCAGAAACGTCTTTCGTAAAGCTTGCTTCAATTTTAGGCTCATCACCAAACAATTCTCTGATTTCATCATTTGTGCCTATGCCAAGTGCACGAAGAAGCACTGTAATTGGTACTTTTCTTGTTCTATCTACACGAACGTAGAAAACGTCATTGGAATCGGTTTCATATTCTAACCATGCGCCGCGGTTGGGAATCACTGTGGAAGAAAACAGCTCCTTGCCAATCTTATCATGACCAATGGAATAATAAATCCCCGGCGAACGCACTAACTGGCTTACAATAACTCTTTCAGCACCGTTAATAACGAACGTACCCGTTTCAGTCATAAGGGGCAGGTCACCCATAAAAATCTCATGCTCGCTGATTTCCTCTTTCTCTTTGTTGTAAAGACGTACCTTTACCTTTAAAGGCGCTGCATAGGTTGCATCTCTTTCTTTACACTTTTCAATAGAATACTTTACGTCGTCTTCACACAATTCGAAGTCCACGAACTCTAAGCTTAAATGGCCGCTGTAATCTTCGATTGGAGAAATATCTGCAAATACTTCTTTCAATCCTTCGTTCAAAAACCAGTTATACGAGTCCTTTTGAACTTCAATCAGGTTTGGCATATCCAAAACCTCTTTTTGTCGTGAATAACTCATACGTATATTCTTGCCTGAGGCAATAGGACGTATTCTGTTCTTTTCCATTGACATTTCACCCCGTTCTTTCCGTTTATATGTCTAATTCGCGGATGATATTCTTAGAACAAGCATACCATACCACAATAGTGCACTATCCATTCTACTACAAATTTGTATACAGGTCAATAAGAAATTTTAAAAAATTTTGATTTTCTGTACAGTTCAGTCCTCAGCTTTCTCCCACAGGAATCAGAACCGGCGGCAGGCAGAAAGTGTTTCTACGTCGCCACGCTCCCGCTCTGATAAAAACGCAGCAGTGCTAAGCTCGAAAATACCTCGCTAAGCGCTGGCGTTTTTAAAAGGACTCCTTTAGAAATCACTTTCTGCCTGCCGCCGGTTCTGATTCCTGTGGGAGAAAGCTGAGGACTGAACTGTTACTCTCAAGTCGAAAAGAAAAAGGCTCAGAATAACTCTGAGCCTTAAGCATTCAGTTGTGCGCTTACATTATTTTAATGTAACCTTAGCGCCTTCTGCTTCTAATTTTGTCTTAATTTCTTCTGCTTCTTCTTTAGATGCAGCTTCTTTTAATACCTTAGGTGCTCCGTCAACTAAATCCTTTGCTTCTTTCAAGCCAAGGCCTGTAGCTTCACGAACCACCTTGATAACCTTAACCTTGTTTGGTCCAACTTCTGTTAATTCTACATCAAATTCTGTCTTTTCTTCAGCGCCTGCTCCATCGCCTGCTCCTGCTGCTGCAACTACCACGCCTGCTGCTGCAGATACACCAAACTCTTCTTCACAAGCTTTTACTAAATCATTTAATTCTAATACTGTTAACTCTTTAATAGCATCGATAATTTCTGCTGTTGTTAATTTTGCCATTTTATTCTTCTCCTTTTCATTTTCGATTTTCCGCCGGTTTGAAAACCGGACAGTTGCTTTTTTACACCTTAAGCGCAATATGCGCTTATTCATGCCCCATTATTCTGCAGGTGTTTCAGCCGCTTCTTCCGCCGGCGCTTCTGCTGCAGGAGCTGCTTCAGCCGGTGCTGCATCGGAAGCTCCGCCCTTTTCTGCCAATTGGTTCATGACACGAGCAAAGTTGGTAATTGGAGACTGAATGCTTCCAAGTAACTTGGAAAGCAGTTCTTCTCTGCTTGGAATCGTAGCTATGCTTGCAATTCCCTTTGCGTCATAAACAATACCTTCAACAATACCAGCCTTGATTTCCAGCTTGTCTGCTTCCTTTGCAAATTTCCCGAGAACTCTTGCAGGAGCTGTTGCATCTGTTGCAGAAATCGCAATAGCGCTTGGTCCTTCTAAGTACTGTGTCAATGCTTCACAGTCAGTTCCTTTAAATGCAAAGTTCATCATGGTGTTTTTGTAAACCTTGTAAGTAACTCCGGCTTCACGAAGCTGTTTACGAAGTCTTGTATCCTGCTCTACGGTAAGCCCGCGGTAATCTACTAATACAACAGACTGCGCTTCCTTGATATAGCCTGAAATTTCTTCAACGATAGGTTGTTTCAATTCAACTTTAGCCATTTTCTTTCCTCCTTATAGATTTTGCTGCCGACAGGAGTTCTGCTTTATAAAAAAGCCTTCCCAAAGACGGGAAGGCAAAAGTTCTGCTTTGCAACTCTTCTCTCCTCGGTAGGCGGTATCCTTACGCTCCGGACTGTTGTATAAGTCCTTTGCACCTACTGTCTTCGGCATGGTCAAAACGACCGTAGATAGGATAGCATAGATTTAAGGAGATTGTCAAGCCGTATTTTTTGCGGTTTCGTTTGCAGTTCCGTTTCCTTTCCCATAAGGTCAAATAAATTGACATTTTCAGTATTCTCCACTAGAATATAAAATAGAATATAAAGCAAAGGATTTCTATAGCAAATTACAGGAATAAGGGTGATAAAATATGGTTAATATTCCAATGAAATCTTCAGCTCCCTTGAGCAGAGAAACCATTCTGTCAATAAATCAGATTAAGGTTCAGGGGGCAAAATCATCTCAGGATATTTTATCGATAAATAACGGTGCAGCACAAAATTCTGCAGCTGCAGCATTGCACAATCACAATTCTTTTTCCGCACCGCCAGCCATGCCATCATCATCATGTTCCGATCCGGCAAATTCTGCCCAGGCTGTTCCAGCAGCAGTATCTAAACCTATTCCCCGGCTAATTCATACGATTCAAAAAGGCCAAAAAGTCCCTTTGGAAAATTCGGGGAAATTGTCAAAAATCAAGGCATGCTTAGGCTGGAACACAACTAATCCCAATTGTGATGTGGATGTATCTGCTTTTTTACTTAATTCAACCGGCAAGGTGATTGGCGACACCTGGTTTGTTTTCTACGGACAGACCCAAAGTCCTGACAACAGTACCGTATTCCGTATAGATACCGGCGCTGACCGTGAAATCATTTCCATTGATTTTACCAGACTCAATTCTGCTGTTGCCAAAATCGTTTTTGTACTGACTATAAACGAAGCTTTGGAAAAAAGATTAAACTTCAGCATGCTAAAGGATGCATATATACGTATTATTGATGAGACTTCGGGCAGCGAAATCGTCAGCTTTAAAATGGATGAATACTATTCTAATGTAACCTCCATGATGATTGGTGAAATTTATATTCATAGCGGCTCATGGAAATTTAATGCTGTCGGAAACGGCGTCGCAAGGGACCTTGCCGGCTTATGCCAGTTATATGGAGTTCAGGTAATTTAAATATAGGACAGGAGGAATACGAATGTTAAAATTCGAAACAATCAATGAGTTAACTTTAAAAGTCACGTGTACAGGAAGCGATGTGCTTTTTGCCAAAGCCGGAGCCTTTATTGCAGGCGAAAACTCAGGCAGCAAAAATTACAAGTTTGACAAAGTCCTGTTAGGACCTCAGAATAACCTGGGTCAGGCCTTGCTTGGACATTTAGCCAGAAGGGTAACCGGCGAGAACCTGCCCCTTATGAAGGTAAATTTAAATGGTGATTCTGTTACATATTACGCAAGCTATGGACAGCATGTGGTCATTTATCACTTAGAACCCGGCGAAACCATTTCTGTTGAATCAGAAAATATTCTTGCTTTTACAAATGACTGCGATTACAGCGTCAGATTCATTGGTGTGGGAGTTCTTTCCCAAAAAGGTTTGGCTACATCCACGCTTACTGCCAGGGGAAATAATGCTTATGTAGCCGTTTTATCAGACGGCAACCCGATTGTTCTCAGCAACGTGACATCTCATGAAACCATTTCTGTGGATCCGGATGCGGTTATATGCTGGGTAGGAAACGGACATTGTGATCCCCAGGTAACCGCCGATGTTTCCTGGAAGACCTTTATCGGGCAAACCTCCGGGGAATCCTATCAATTTGAATGGCATGGAAACTCTGCTGTTACTGTAATCATTCAGCCCTCCGAGCGACGGGGCGGAATCAGTGTAGCTATGGATTAAAAAATAAGATATCATATAAAAGCGGAGTTTATGACAACTCCGCTTTTGTTTTTATGCATTCCTCTAAAACCGTCTCCGAAAAAACGCTGCCTGAAGCCGCTTCATATACTGCTTCAGCAACTCCGTATTTACTTTTAAATCCATTTGGAACGAAACCTCTGTCTGCCTTTGTAACCATAGATATATCAAATTCACTATCGCCTGCAGCTATGACAAAATCCGGCTTAAGCATTTCCCTGAGCCGTCCAACCGCAGCACCCTTATTCAGTTTCCTTGGCAGCACATATACTTTCTCGCCGTTATTAAATATGTCCACCTGATCAGTACGAAGCTGCGCCCTTAAATCATATACCACCTTTTCAGGTTCGCTGCATTTGGTAAAAACAAACAACTCCTCTATGAACCGAAGTTCAAATTTTCGCCGTGAATCCCCTTCCAGCAGCCTTAGTGCCGTATGAATCGCAGCAGCGCTCAAAGCTGCCAGGCTTAAGGACTCCCTGTACCAGCTTTCATCTTTTCTTCCATCCACCAGCAAAATGCCGCCATTACATACAAGCGCATATTTAAAACTTCCGATTCCCAGGTCAATCCGGTTATACTGCTCTATTGTCCTGGTGGAAGTGGGAACAATCAGCATTTCTTTTTTTACCTTCTGCAAAAGTTCGTATGTTTTGTCTGTCATGAATGAGATTTCTCTTCCCTGATATATTTCAACATTTCGCTTTGCGTCTCCAATATCATGTTTATAGGAATATATCAGTGTATTGTCTAAGTCTGAATTAAAAATTATCATTCCGCTTTCTCCTAATAAAAAAGGTGTGATGCAGATACACCTTATCACACCTTTCTTATATTTTACAAGCAGTTATTTTCTGGCTACAATTGCTTTTCTTACCATATCAACAGGTATGATCAGTATTGCCAAAGCCATTGAAACAAGCAGTGCCCTCACACTAAGCGTTGTTGTATTAAATACCTTGCCTCCTATTTCAATAATGACTGTCTGTAACACAAATATAGCTCCCATTACAAACACAAAGTTTTTATTTTCTCCAATATGCTCAAACAGGTTGAATCTTTCAGACCTGGTATTCAGGCTGTTAAAAATAATGGAATAGATAAAAAACGCAAACATAAATGTCTTCTTATACAATTCAGGATCTCCGCATCCGGCAGGCGTAACAAAATCCGTAATGCCGGCAATATTCTCTAAAATCAAAATAGAGCCTAAAGTAATGAAAATGGAACTTGTTCCAATTGCTGATTTAATATAAGTTGTTAAAATATTATCCGTTCTAAGAGCAGGCTTGTCCTTCATATATCTGTCCAGAATAGGCTCCCCGCCAAATGCCATTGCTGCCAGAGTATCCATAATGAGGTTAATCCATAAAATCTGGACAATGGAAAATGGCTCTGTCCATCCAAGAACAGGTGCGATAATATTCATTAACAGTGTACTGATATTGACTGTCAGCTGGAAAATCAGGAATTTGCCTACTGACTTTGCCATTGTCCTGCTGTTAAGAACACAATCCTTAATGGATGTCAGGCTGTTATTAAGAATAACAACATCTCCCGCTTCCTGAGCAACTGCAGTGCCGTCTCCCATGGCAAAGCCTATATCTGCCTGCTTCAGAGCAGGTGCATCATTCACTCCGTCACCTGTCATACCGCACACGTCATCCAACTGCTGTGAAATGGAAACCAGCCTCTTCTTATCAAGTGGTTTCGCCCTGCTTACCACCCTGAGATTTGGCAGTACCTTCTTAAGCTCCTCATCAGACATCTTTTCCAGCTGCTCATGGGTGAGGACCACATCCTTCTTTTCATCCTTTAAGATGCTTGCTTCTTTCGCAATTGCAACCGCTGTCTCTTCCGCATCTCCCGTTACCATTACAACCTGAATTCCTGCACTGTTAAGAATTTCAACCGTTTCCACAGCATCCGTCCTCACATTATCCCTCAGGCAGAGAACTGCCATTAAAACGGTTTTTCCATCCACGATTTTGGCTACTGACAAAAGCTTCATGGTCCGCTTTGCCTCGGCAAGCATCTGCTCTTCCACTGCTTTTTTTTCAACAGAAGTGAATTTCTTCTCCTCTCCGTCCGGAAGCATATAGTGGGTTATCTCATCGATAATATTTTCAGTAGCTCCCTTCCAATATACCACTCCATTTTTCAAAGTAACCGTGGCACATTTCTTTTCTGAATCAAATCCGCTGATGTCTTTTATCATATCAGGATTATTTTTGGAATCATCATAGCCATTGTTCAGCGCATACGTCAAAAGCGCCCTGTCCATATTATTACTGCCGATGGATTTCCCTTCGGATACCTTTGCCAGATTATTCAGTGAAATTGCTTCAATGAATTCCCTGCTTTGAATATTGTCTACAATCTTCCCTTCGCCGGTAATGAATTCCACAAGGGATAAATTGCCCTGGGTAATGGTTCCTGTCTTATCACTAAACAGAACGTTCATATATGCCGAATCAGAAAATGCAGCTTTATGGCTGACCAGAATGTTCTTTTTATACATAGATTCTGTGTTCATGGACTGAACCAAACTGTTCATCATAGGAAGCCCTTCCGGCACTGCCATGATTACAATGGAAGCCATTAACATTACAGCTTCTGCAATCAGTAAAAGTACAGATACTACCGTAATTGCTTCATTTGCCCTGATAAGCGTAAGCGCCACATGCAGAATGCCTGCAATAGCAGCAGCTGATACCCCCAACTTACCAATGCCTGCCGCTACAACCTCCAGCTTCAGGCTTGAGGTATCCTTTCTCTCTTCTTCCTCGTCATCCGTTAATGCTTTATTGATTTTTCCAAGCTCTGATGCATCGCCAATTACGGTTGCAACCATATAACCTTCACCGGAAGTCACTACAGAACCCATAAATATTTTACAGGCAGATGCATAATCTGTAGATTCTGCTTCATCCATATTTGCAGCGGCTGTTTTCGTCTCATCTCTGGATTCACCGTTTAATGCCGCCTGTGAAACCTTGATATGCCCCTCAAACAGTAAACCGTCCACCGGAATCTTATCTCCTGCCTGAACCAGAATCGTATCGCCTTTCACGATTTCGCTTGTAAGAATATTAATCAGCTTACCATTTCTCATAACTTTGGCATAAGTCTTATTATATTCCTCCTGCAGCGCTTCGCTTCTGGAACTATTTCTATACTCGGATAAAGTGCTGAATCCGGTAGCCAGACCAATGGCTAAAATAATACTGATAATTTCAACAACGTCATTCTCACCTGCTAATGCCGGAACGAAAGCGCCCAAAACAGACAAGACAATTTTTAAAACCAAAGCAGCACATAATACTTTAATCCAAATATCATCAAATGCCCCGATAAACATTGACCAAAGGGATTCTGCTTCTTTCCTTGCAAGTTCATTTGTACCAAACTCCTGCTTACTTTTGCTTACCTGAGAATCAGAAAGCCCTCTCATTAATTCTTCCTTGTTCATATCACTCATTATAATAAAACGTCCTCCTTAAACGCAATAAGCAGAGAGAAACTACTTGCATAGTTTCTCTCTTTTCCAATAGATATTTTTAAGTTTAACAAAATCTGCGGCTAAGCTCACCAAGACCCGGATCATTTGTTCCCTGACCAACTGCACTGAATTTCCACTCGTCGTTATGTCTGTATACTTCACCAAATATCATCGCAGTCATTCCCGAATAATTATCGGTAAGATTGTACCTGCACATCTCATTGTTATTCCTTGCATCCACCAATCTGACAAACGCATTCTGAATCATTCCGAAATGCTGTTTTCTTTGAACTGCCTGATAAATATTTACCACAATAACAATTTTATCATACTCCTGCGGCACTCTTGCAAGATCAATCATGATCTGCTCGTCATCCCCTTCGCCTGCACCTGTAAGATTATCTCCCTGATGCGTGACAGTTCCTGACTGATGCCTTAAGTTTCCGAAATAAACCAAATCTGCCTTATCAACAAACTTTCCATTCCTTAACATGATTGCTGATGCATCGCAGTCGACGGCTTGCTTTGGTGAACCGAATAAGGAACCTAAAATCTTGCCTCCGGATGATTGCTGCACTTCATCCCATCCAAGTCCCACAATAATATTTGATAAGCCTGCATTATCTTTGGACAGGCTTACCTTCTGCCCTTTCTGTAAGCTGATTGACATGTTCTTCCTCCTATTTTCTTCCAGCCTTCCATTTCATGCCCCAATTATATGCCTTATCTAATGCCTGATGGCCCTGATAAAACTGCACTATTTTTTCTACGCTGAAGGTCTGGTCGTTCTGATTTTCAAATAAAGCCAGCCCACACATAATATTTGATGAATTATATGTGTCCATCTTTACGATAATATCCTCTGCGTCAGGATACCTGATAGTAACGGTTGCATCCGCCTGCTGCCAGTTTGCAACTCCTTCATAGATAAAGGTATAAACAAGAACCCTCTTAATCCGGGCAATTTTATTACCATTAATCCTAAGGTTTTCACCCGCTGCCGCAGCTCCCGTCCTGTCATCCCCATCCAGCGATATATATGGGGGCTGGTTTAACGAGCCAAACGCATTCCCTAATGCCTGGACGGTACCTTTGCTTCCGTCTTTCAATACATAGAGGCAGCCTAAATCCAAATCAATTCCCTGATTTCCGCCAAACAGACCAGCCAAAAATCCCTGCTTTACAGGTCTGGCATTCCAGTTTAGATTAACCAGTATTTCTCCCAGCCCTTCAGGGGATTTCTTTTCAAGATTTACTTTCTGGCCCTTTTGCAAATTAATCGCCATGGCATTCTCCTATTCTACATCTACTCCATAATTATTGCATAATGCTGCCAGGCCTCCCTGATAACCGCTGCCAATGGCATTGAATTTCCACTCATCGCCATTTTTGTAAAGTTCTCCGAAAACAGCTGCAGTTTCTATGGAAAAATCCTCGCCAAGATCATATCTTAAAATTTCTTCTCCTGTTGCCTCATTGCAAATCCGCACAAAGGCATTGGATACCTGCCCGAAATTCTGACGGCGCGCTTCCGCCTCATAAATAGTTACTGTAAATGCAATCTTTGTAATATTCGCAGGAACCTTTGACAGATCAATTTTAATCTGTTCATCATCTCCATCCCCGGCACCGGTAAGATTATCACCAAGATGCTGAACCGCCCCTGACGGATGTGTCAGGTTTCCAAAAAACACAAAATCCTTCGGGTCTGATATCTTTCCGGTATCAGTGAGCAAAAATGCTGCTCCATCAAGATCGAAATCCCCGCCTGTATCAAATGCATTTACATCCCAGCCAATGCCGACTATCACATTGGTAAGGCCCGGGTTTCCTTTCGTTAAACTTACTTTTTCACCTTTTTTTAAACTTACTGGCATATTCTTTCCCTCCTATGCTACTTCAATACCATAATGTCCGCAAAGAGCCGCAAGACCGCCTTGGAATCCGCTTCCTATAGCATTGAACTTCCATTCACCGTTATTTCTATAGAGCTCGCCGACAACGACTGCTGTTTCAATTGAAAAATCCTCGCCCAGGTCATATCTAATCAACTCTGTCCCATTCGCCTCATCAACAAGACGAATAAATGCATTGGATACCTGTCCGAAGTTCTGCCGTCTTTTCTCCGCATCGTAAATTGTAACAGTAAAAGCAATTTTCTCAATACTTGCAGGAACCTTTGACAAGTCCACCTGAATCTGTTCATCATCTCCGTCTCCTGCACCTGTAAGGTTATCCCCCATATGCTTAACAGATTCACTGGCATGTGCCAGATTGCCATAAAATACAAATTCTTTTTCTGTGGGACACTTCCCATTGGCGCCAAGCATAAATGCAGCTGCATCCAGGTCAAAATCAGCGCCTGAATCAAATGCATTCACATCCCAGCCAAGACCGACCATAATGCTCTTGAGCCCCGGATTTCCCTTTGTTAAGTCTACCTTCTGTCCTTTCGATAAATTAATCGGCATTGTATTACCCTCCTATTCTGAAATGTTATATAGTTATTTGGAATAACTTACTTTGTTGCAGGCGGCATATGATACTGCTTATCAAAATCCGCTTTAATAGCCTCCAGCCTTACCTGATCCTCTGCGCGCTTCTTTCTGGCCTCTTCCTGAATCCTCTTTGTCTCCTCAATGCCGCTGGTAATCGTCCGCCAGGTATTTTCAAGTGTTTCAATCTGAATGGAGCTGCCGGAGGTAAGTCTTGCAGTAGCCTTGGATACTTCAACGCTGTTCTGGGCATTCTTCATCAGCAGTTCATTGGTCTTCTTGTCAAGGGCAGCCATGGACTCTGCCTGAATTTTTTGTCTCTTAAGCAGAATCGCCTGAGCAAGAGCCTGCTTGAATACCGGAAGGGTTACAATAAAAGCTGAATTAATCTTTCTTACCAGATTATAATTGCTGAATTCCATGGTCTTAATCATTGGAATGGACTGCATCGCAACATTTTCGGCAGTCCGCAGATCCTGCGTGCGTTGTTCCATCATCATCAAAGCCTGGTTGAGGCTGGTTAATTCAAACTGGATCGACTGATCTCCGGTTGTTTCCATATCCTGCTGCCTCTGTGCGATATATGCTTCGATTTCCTTACATGCCTGTTCACCTGCTAAAATATATTTCACAAGCTCATGGTAAAAATTCACATTTGCATCAAACATTGTGGACAGCTTGCGGTTAGACTGCTTAATTTCTGATTCGTATTCTTTTAACTGAACATAAATCTTATCTACCTCTTCCCCCATTGTATGATACTTTGCAAGAATCTTGTCAAGCTGCTTCTTTAAGCTTCCAAACAGCTTTCCAAAGAGGCTTGGATCATCCTGAAGTTCTGAAACATCAAATTGATCCATTATCTTGGCAAGTGTCTTGAGCATTTCACTGGTATCATCCAGCTGTGACATATTCATGCTGTTTAATACCACGTCCGACGCCTTTGAAATTTCCTCTGCAACTTCTGAGCCAAAAGAAACGATCGTCTCAAGGTTGTTTACTTCAATCGTGCTGACAATGCGGTCCACTTCTTCCGAATTAACAAGCTCGGAATTCATCTGCTGCCTGTCGGCTACGATATCATACTGCTCAACAACCGCAATTTCATCTTTTGCCTCCGGTACTGCTGTTGCGGCTGTTGTAGCTGCAACAGCCGGTTTACTAAAATCAAGTCCCATATCAATTACCTCTCTTAAAAAATTTATTACGCCTGCCAGGGCGCGTGCTCTTTAATGAAATACTTTTCAGGTCAGGGACTTGCAGGTCATATTTATACTCCCCTATCTGGTGTTCTTCCATTAGATTCTTGTTAAAATACTTTTCTATGCTCTGATATCCGGTTGGTACAAAAAATACAATATCAAAGCCTATCAGATTCAGAAATGCGGTCAGTATGGAATCCTCAAGGGATATGACCTTCTCTGACGTATTGATGTATATCAGCTTTGGATTCTTCTTCGTAAAGTCAAACCTTTGAATCATCCTTACAATTTCCTTGGGCAGATTCAGAATCTGGGCAATCACCGTATATTCCGTTCCGTTCTCTCCAATTCCTTTAACCAGCTTCTGGTCAATCAGGCTTTGAAGCTTATCCAGCATAAATTCCTGTATTTCTTCTCTGAGTATGCCGTATGGATATTTGGAATGGCTCTTTATTTTATTTCGCTGAAGCCTTCCATTCTTGAAAAACTCTGCTGAAAAGGCCTTCATCGGATTTGGTGCCGTTGCTTCAATGTAAGGAACACTCTTTATCACAAGGGTATCATCCGTAATAAGCTCTTTGATGGAAACCCAATAGGGCTCCAGCAGACCATCCTTCACTCCGGATACTTTTGCAAATATCACCGGAATATTTACCACCCCGTCAACAGTACTAAAGCTGGGACGATACTTAAGCTCCTGATTCCACAGGATTTTTATTTCCTCATACATGGTCTGTAAGCTGATAATATTAGCCTTTCCATATTGCTGATTTCTATAAAGTCCGGTATCCTGATACATCAGGGTGTCCAGCTCCCTCTCAGCATGATATGCCACCGTTCCTATCTTAACCTGTGAATTATCCTCCGGAAATCTATTGATATTCAGGCTCTCCTGATAATTGACTTCATATAAAAGCTTATCCTTCAGGCAGCACTCCACATTCAAGTTTGGACAAAGAATCAATACATCTACGGGAAGCCTTGCAAAAAAGCTTAAAAGCATTGCTTCGTTCTCGTTTTTGCATCCTCCCATATAAATGAAACAGCCCACCTCCGGCAGCTTCCAATTGGAAAATAATTGGGGCATATAGCGTTTGAGCCAGCACAATAAATATATCGCCTTATTCGTAAGCCTGTTAAGATTCTCTCCATCCTCCCCGGCTTCCACCAGCACCACATCCACAAAAGCCTTATGCATGATTCTCTGCAATTCCACATTAGCTGTATATTTTATATTGCATGCCAGCTCAAAAATCATCTGATCCTGTCTGGTATAGTTCCCGCGCCTGACCCCTGCTATTTCTTCCGGAGTAGGCTTCGGTATTTCTTCATTTACAATAACCACTTTTCGCTTTGCGTTTTTTAATTCCTGATACAGCTGGAACAGTTCATTTGTATATGTGAGCTTGTCTTCTGCACCATTTATTCTGCAAAAGCAATTGTAAAAGAACCTTGGATCATTTCCTCTGACAGCAATGCTCTCTCTGATATCGCAAAGACCCTTCCCCTTAATCCAGGCATTTGTACAATTATGAACGGATGGACGTTTTCCATACAGCCTTTCATTATTTGCTTCCTTCTGTATCTCATCCCGTACCGTTTTTATGCAGTAGCCTTGCGGAAACGGCTGCATTCCATTTATTTGGAGTTCATCAGAACGCAACGACATCGGGTCTAATTTCAGGTAACCCTGGTCTCCATGGTACTGCAGCATGACTACATCACAGCCGGCATTTGATAATATGGATATGAGCATCAGTTCATAATTGCCCACATCTCCCTCATACAGTATTTTCGGAATATTATTTTCCCCCAGCCGGTTTACAATTCTTTCAAATTTGTAATATAACCAGCACATAAACTTTATATATGCATTTTTGAGCATATTCTCCGTCTTTCCACCTTTTCTCATGGTGTCAAGGGAATCATATATGGAGGCTGTTACATTCTGTCTTTGAAAATCATTCATACGGGGCAGCCACTTTTTCAAGCTCGCTGCTATGAAGTCCGGATCCATTCGAAAATCCATTCCCATAATCTCGCTATAGTATGCAAGATTCTTCTCATCCGGATTTGGGATTTTACCTTCAATAACAACACCTGTCCGTCTTGCCACATCATAATACTTCCTGATAAACTCCCCTATTTCCTCCGAGTAACCATTAATCCGATAAAAATATACCTCTTTGCTCTGCCTTTTATTTAATTCCACAAAATAATCACTAAGGTTCCGAATCTTTTTGTGTTCCAACATACAGCATTCTCACCTTCAATATCTATTCATCTTGTTTTTGTTCATAATATAACCAAGACCTGAGCCCACCATTCCTCCTAAGATATGAGTAAGGTTAGACACATTATCCTGAACAAAAATACCCTCATATACCTGCTGTCCGATATAAATTACCATAACAAGAATAAAAGTAAGCGGTATTTTCCCTTCACTGATACTTGTCAGGGAAGCCAGCAGAATAAACGAAAACACAACGCCGCTTGCCCCAAGAAGGCGAATGTGGGGAAAGAAAATAAAATTTACTATACCTGTCACAAGTGCAGTTGCCAATATCACAAACAATATGTTAGAAGAACCATACTTCTCCTCAAGCAATGGTCCCACTACCAAAAGCATCATCATGTTCCCGAAAAAATGATCCCATCCTGCGTGTCCCAGCACATGCCCAAAGAACCGGAAGTATGTGAACAGGCTGGTTAACGACGACCTGTAAACACTAAATAAAGCATTTGTAGAAGCGCTCCCGGTTACTTTATCCAAAATCAATACAAAAAAACACACTGCCACAAACCCCAAAACCACCGGAGAATTAAATGATACCTGTATCTTTTTTCCGTTGTTCCCCATAAATATTCCCTCACATATTCATATATAATTAGGCGTTTGCAAAACGCCATAAGCCGCATAAATACGGTGTTTTTTGTTATTAA
>CAJUEX010000048.1 GCA_910585715.1 uncultured Lachnospiraceae bacterium | reverse complement strand
CGATGAAGCAGCAACTATTTAAACTATCAACAATTTAATATTCGCTATACTAGTTTTAAAATTCTTCAACACTCCCTTCTTATCTATAATCTTTAATTTTTCTGAATATTCATCATCAATTGTCCTAATTTGTTCCGCAATCTCCTGAAGCTGTTTTTCCAACTCCTTTGCTTTCTGATTTACCAGCATTCTTTGGAATTCCTCTACCTTATTTTTAAACCCCACAACTTCATTCAAAGATTTGACTACTGCCTCACCCAAATCACTTTTAAACTGGTTATATACCAGCTCTATTTCATTATCATCAATTTGTTCAGGTTTGGGCATTCTCCTTATTTTGTCATAGTCATGGCGCAATGCTTTTTGTCGTTTCCGCAACTGTTCCAGCAAACTTTCCAGTTCAATAAGCTCTGCCTCCATAGAATCGAATGTTTCATTCGTCTTGAAGCTTTCCATTGCCTCTTCCAATTTTTGCAATTCATCTTCCAATGCGTTTAATTCTGCCCTGACATCAGAAATTTTCTTTTTCCCTTCTTGGGTCAATTCTTTTTTATTTTTTGTTATTACTGTTGTTACATTTTCAATTTCCTTTATCTTGCTCAAAGTATTTCGATATGCTTCCAAAGAAAATCCCAGCAAAAACAAGTGCGCACTCAAATCATCAGGTATCCTCTTTCTCAAATCATGGCACTTAATAATGTCTGTAAATTCTGAACGTTCATCACGCATTAAAATGGAAAACAGATTCCTAAAACTAGGAACCATTTTCCCATTTAGTTCTGCAAAAATAATTTCTGACAAATAGTCTCTTGCGTCTTGAATTTTATCAAATGAGACAGTTTTGCCATTTCTAATGATTACTGGCTTTTCCGCCTCTTTTCTGCTTCGTTTTATAGTAATGGCTTCACCGCCAATTTCCAAATCCAGCATTACATTTTCTTCTGGTTCAAATACCTCTTTTGGTATTCGTGCAACCCTGGACTTATCATAATCATTTAAAAAGCAGAAATCCAAAAACTCTATACTCATGGATTTTCCAACACCATTTGTTTTTCGTCCCCTAACAAGGCTGTCATCGTATTTTTCGCCCAAAATAATATTTACACCATCGTGAAATAAAATTTCCTTAAAAACACCGTTTTCGGAATATAGACGATTAATACGGATACGATTTATTTCTTTACCCATATATTCGCCTCCTCAAATTCTACGATGTTGACAGAATATAAAAATGAAAGTCCTAAAACCAACTGCCTGCTATTGGAAATACCACTTTTTTTTAAGGCTTTTGACACATCGTAAATGGAAACTTTATCTCTTCCCTGTTTCTGTATCTCCTTAAGTATGAGATAACCAATATACATTGCAGAAGATTTTAAAGCATTACTATTTGCTATCACCATACTCACTCCTTTCATTCGGAAAAACCCTGCATTTAATCATTTCATTTACTAAATAAAACTTAATGGCTGCTCGATCATATTTTTTGCCATTAATGCTTAACTTTTCAGCAAAATATGCTACCAGCCTATTAAGAGCAACAACCGGATCATCCTCTGCTTCATCTAAAAACTGCACACTAATATCCTGAAGGTAAAACATAATAATAATATCCTGTGCCTCATCAATGCCCAATGTATCATTTACAACGTCTAAAGCCTCTCCATAAATGGTAAATAATGTTGTATATTCCATAATCAGTTTGTCTGCAAATTCCCGAAATCTTTTATATATCTTATACTCAGGATCAATCTCTGTATCCTGACTTTTTTTAACATTCCTGTGCCTCGAAATATACTCTATCAGGTCTATAATTGTATCAATCTCACTGGCTTGCGTCTTTTTAACTTCATGGCATTTATCGCATAATTCCGCTGACAAATAACTGCTGATTTCTTTTATCTGTTCTGTATTCAGTTCCCTAATATCTTTCATTATATCTTCAACATCCCAAATATCTCTGGCTTTGTCAAAGACAAATTTTCCATCTGTATTAAATTCTGTCGTATATCTTTTTTTCTGTGTTAATATTAATATGACCAGTCTGTCATATATTTTATAATACTCTCTTTCGTTAAATTCTTCTATTGTATGATTAATTTTTTTGCCGGAGTTATCAGATGTCACTTGTATAGCTATTTTATTTATCTTGTCAAAGAGATCAATAGCTGGTGCATTCTTTTCCAAATAATTTGCATTCTCTAACTTATATCCATAAACAAGGTTCAACAAGCCCGGAAAAAAATCTTCTGCAACAATATTAATATCATAGAGACTGACAGCATTAAGTATAGTCACTTCTTTACTTAATAAAGCAAGGCCACTTGCCACTTCTTTCAAATAAGTTTCCTTACTCAACATACTCAATCCCACCTTAATCAATACTTTTATTAATTTTATCACATAATTTTTTAAATAGCTATTGCTTTTTTGTCTATTTTGTATTATGTATGCTTGATATAGCATTCAACATATTTTCCACTCCATCACCACGTTTTTATTTTCTCTCATTGCCTATTCCATTTTAGCTATCTAAATTTAATAGTTATATATCAAAACACAAAAAACCGCCTGCCCTAATCAAAGAGCAAACGGTCTTTTGCGCCTGTTTTCTATTCAGTTTCTAATTGCCCCTCCACTCATCGGGACCCAGATATCTATGATTGCTTGTTGCATAGCCGCCCTTGTACCTTACGGTCATATACAAAGTCTCCTCCCCGTTTACAAGCTTCACATAACAAAAACCATTTTCAAACTTATCCGTAATGTCAATTTTCTGATCCATCCAATAAATCCAGACGGAGCCATCCTCTTTGTATTCCACGTCCGGCGCCATCAGTTCTTCCATGAGTTCTTCCTCAGATAAAGGAATTGCACTTCCATCATCTGCAAAAGCAACACCGCCGCCCCCCATGGACTTTTCATTTCCCTCAGCATCTGTATACTCCATATTATAAGTTCCATCTCCGTCAAACTGAATCGTGGCGTCCGTACGGTCTCCATGTATCCATAGCTGGACCGTGCGCTGAATACCGCCTACGTCCATGGCATATGCAACTGTAGCGCTTGCCATGAATATCATGCAGACTGCTGCAGAAGCAGCCACTGTTTTAAATATATTCTGTTTATTTATTTTTTTCATTTTTTCTACCTCCAAAGAAAATTCATCAGACGGGCAAACTGCCGAAAATGCCTTTTTGTATTTTTCTTTATTCGTCATATTCCCAATCCTCCTTTAATGTGTTTCTAAGCAACAATCTTCCTCTTGACAATCTGACTTTCACATTACTCTGGGTCAGCTTCAATATAGCTGCGATTTCATTTACAGAATAATCCTCATAATAGTACAAATGAATCACTATACGATACTTTTCAGGTAAATTCATCACCGCCTCAAACAGCTCTGAAGATTCCTCTGACTCAAAGACCAGCGTTTGCATGTAATCCTCTAATGGCAGTGAATTCCGCCTGAAAAAAGTATTATTTTTGTTTTTTGCCTTGTTAATTGCTACTCTGATCAGCCATGCCCGTATATGCTGTTCTGATTCAAACTCTTTTTTTTGAGACCAGTACTGAATGAATGTATCCTGAACAACATCTTCGGCATCCTGTGTATTTTTGCATACATTAAAGGCCATAACATAAAGATTGTTCCGGTATTTTTCAATTAGCTGCTCTACTGATGGTTTCATTAGCATGCTCCTTTGTTCTTTTGTTCTCTTGAAAAGCCTTTCACTAATAATACAAATGAAAATGCGGAAAGGTTACAAAGAACTTGTGAAATCTTAAAAACTTTCATTGATTTTATTTTACAATATACCGCATATAATAGTTTTTTAATATTGCAGCAATCAGGCAGAGTTCAGCCATGCCGGGCAAAAAATAAGACAGGGTCAAATGAACCTGCCTTATTTCAAACCATAAATAAAACTATACCACAAATAAAACTTTATGATTATTCCTCATACTCCAATGAAAAATTGCCAATGACACCGGAATACCCGCTCCACCATTATCAATCATCAGTGCTTCCCGCATCTGGAAATACAAAAATCCATGGTTTCTATCATGGCTTCCGCCTCATAAGCATTAACTGCCTGTTTCATCTGCCTTTTTCTGCTAAAGGACTGCAACTGGCAGCTGCTTTCGATTTTCCTCTCCTCCACTTCCTTATCCCAAAGCTTTTTCAAAATCCTTTTATCCTCAGCCCTTTTTTTCAGGTACTCTTCCAACAGCATTTTTCTTCGTTTTTTCCTCTCTGCCCGTATATCCCGCTCTATTTCCGACTGGGATTTTCCAAAACGATTTTCCCTGATTCCTCCGGTATATATATGACATCCTTCCCATGTATCGTCTATATGGATATAAGCAATCAGCGGCACTCCGTTTCCAAAATCCATGGCTTTGCATCTGGCTATAGCCTCTAATACTCTTTTTTCATATTCCGGGTCGTTCTTCATTCTCTCATAAGCCTTATCTGTTATTTCTATGAGCCATTCCATGTTTTTCTGGGAAGGATGGGTATAAAGACGGTTTACTTTCTCATGGAAATACATTTTATATTCTCCCAAAGTCATATTTTTTGTGAAAACAGCCGCCTTTTCACTGAGCTTATCCGCAAATCCCGTATTTATTTTCTTTTTGCTGTCTGTCTCATAATGCCCGGAGGCTTCCGGCACATAACCGGTTTCTATCGGATGATTCATAACCGCTCCTTTCTGCCACGATGCAATCATGCAATTACACTTTTGTTGTGAATCCTGTATGCAGGCTTTACTTTAACTTATGCCGGCTGATAATTGACTGATATAAATGTTATTTATTACTTTTAACATTTGAATCATTTTTCTTCTAATTGCTGAAGTCTCCATTTTAGACTTCTATTTTATACATCGTAATTTTTTTGTGATTCATAATAGGAATGTCATGAATTCTTTTCTTTTTGGATTGAAAAAATATTTCCAATGGCAGTTCAACCGTATGGAGGGGCAGGTACAGTCAGTTATTTTTCTGTCTGACTGTTTCGTCCGTCGCCTGTTTTATCTTTGCTTCAATTTCAAGAGGTTCTTTTTGCTATTTTCACATCGCTATTCCGTCCTCGCAACAATATAATCACATACAGTATCAGCATATTTGTCTAATTTTACAAGTAAAGCCAGATGTCCGCCTGTTATATCTGTTACAACAGTCGGATTTGTCATGATACGGACCAAAGAGTCCTTGCATGGCTGATTAAAAGTATTGTCATCTTCTGATAAAATCAGTAAAACCTTATCATCCCACAGTTGAAAATTCTCCGCAGTCATACCGAAGTGGTTCTGTGCATCAATTAAAAAATCTATCATATGATATTCATAGGGTTTTGTCAAAAGCCTCAGCATAGCGTTACAAAGATTTTCCATCAATAACTTTTCTTCTTGCAAGAAGCCCTCTGTTTTCTTTTTCATTACCGCCCATTTTATAAGTTTTTTATACAGGGTAAACGGGACAACCGATAATAGCTTCTTTGCTTTCTGCTGGCTCTTGATTATATTCATCAGATGAAGCCGGGCATCCTCTCCCATATCTTTTGCCAGAGAACAGGTATTTGACAATACCATTCCCTCAATATTTTCCGGATGATTTACTGCAATAATCTGTGCAACAATTCCACCAAGGGACTGACCGACCAGCCATACTTTTTCTTTTAGAATTTGTAACAGCTCTGCAACCGCCTGAGCAAATTCCCTGTTATCCTTGAATTGTATCTGATAATCAAAGGTCAAAACAGAAAACTTCTCCGCAAACCTTTCAAAATGCAGATAGAATAAATCGGATAAACCTATCCCGCCCGTTAAAAGAACAATTGTAGCTTTTGGTTTCGGATTTTTATAATAACGGTATGTAAACGACCTTCCTGTAGATAACTCAGTTGTCTGCTGTGGATATTTTTGATAGAAATTTTCCAGACTCATCACGCTTATTTCCTTTCTTCCTTAAAAATATAATCTGCTATGGCATTGCAAAATACAAGAATTGTTTCTTCGTATGCACATGGCTCAAGCATATCCCGATTAGAAGCTGCCAGCGCCATGATATTGCACATATTCACAATTACCTTTGCTTTCTTTTCTTTTTCTGAAACGGAAAGATTTTCGCAAATCCATTCTGCAAATTCAACGCTGTCATCCGCTTCATCCCCATCCGGAAGCTTACGCATAATAATTTTCATTTCCTCCGGTGAAAAATAGTCATAAACTGTTTTTATCTTTGTATATCTGTGATACAAACAGGCCGCAACTTCATTTCTCTGTACCTTTTCACAAAGCAGCATCTTTTTTAACTCGCTTCGGTTTCTCTCCTTGATAAATTGTATGATTGCATAAAAATATGCTTCTTTAGAAGGAAAGAAATTATAAAAAGTCCCTTTTGCAATACCTGCTTCTGCTGCAAGGCTGTCAACCGCAATATTACGGTACGTTTTATTTTCTAATTCATGTATTCCTGCATTTAGCAGTTTGATACGAATGATTTCCCGTTCCTGTTCTGAAAATATTTTTGGCATACAATCATCTCCTTTTAATGACTAAATATTCTGTTCAAGTCATTAAGATTATAATGTTTTCTAATACAGATGTCAACAAAAACCTGATATTATTTTATTTCACACAATATAAATGACACTCCTGCAAGAATACAGAAGTGCCATTCATGTTATCTATCCGGAATTTTCCACATATTCCATAAATTCCCTTGTCTTAGACCAGTACTTTTCCCCCCATTTTTCAAAATTCCACTGCTCCATATATTCGTTGCACTCATAATCCACATAATAGATTTTTTCCTTCTGTACCACAAAATTGGTAGGGAAATAATCTATATTCAGCCCAAAAGCATAAACCTTTTTGCACATTTCCCTGATTTGTACCAGGTATTCCTCCTTCATCCCGTCTGACAGGACCAAATCATAAATGGTGGGACCTTCTATATATTCCTTAAGGATGATTTCCTTCTCTTTGTCTATGGCATACATTTTGGGAATGCGGATTCCTGTTTTTACAAGCCTTTCATAATCTGTCTGCTCCGCCTGTATTTTATCTCCAAACTGATAATAGCTGCATGGTTCGTGATGAATCCACTTCAATACGCAATGTGTTTCACCATCCCATACAAGATAAGAATAGCCTCCCTTTCCATGTCCTAATAATTTTATCTTTTCATAGCCTTTGCCATGTACAAGAATTTTTTCACCGCCATCCCCCCATGGCTCCGTCTTTTTGTTGTCGTCTGCCTTCATATTGTTCCTCCGGTATTTTTTATTATTTTTTACAAGGCTTCTCTCTGTACGCCCCTTAAGCAGCTATCCCTATTATAGTATTTCCCGGAAAATCATTCTTGCAAAATAACATCCCGTCATTAACACAAACCTATTCTCAAACACCAAAAAAGGCAGTCCGGAATCCTTGCCGAAATGCCTTTTCTGATTTTTCCTTATGCTTCATAAACTGTCATATGCGAACGTCTGTATGTATCATTGTCTTTCTGCCTCAGCTCATTTTCCACCTGTGCCAGCTTTTGCTCCAGCTCCTTTACCGTTTTTTCATCTCTGGCAGCATTTTTCTGCTGCTCCAGTTGTGCCTTCTGCTGTTTCAGCCTTTCGATTTCCCGGTCCACCCGGTCGGTGCTGCCTGTGCAGCTTTTGACAGCTTTTTTCTCCCGTCCGGAATCCACATATTGTATTTTAGGTCTTCCGTCTTCATCCTGAATTTTCTTATAAATGCCGGCAGGGTTTCTGGATTTTTTATCTTCCGGGATATATTCATCCTTTATAGACCATTCCCCTTCTTTTTCCTTCCCGCCCTCCGGATTCACCCTGCTTTCTGCGGCCTCTTTCTGCAAATCACGGTAAACTGCTTCCTGCGGCTTTATACTGCTGTTTTCAACTCCTGAAATGTTCATTGATATGTTGCCTCCTTTTTATATAACTGTTACCTTTTATCCAATAATTGCAGCAACAAGGTGTTTCACAATTATCTATGCATAATCCTTACACTAATACGGATATCTCCGAACCTTTTTGTATCTGATCTGCCTCTCCCGTTTTCGTGTATATGACATTTTCCTTTCCCACAGCAGGCCTTCCGCCTTCCGAATCATCAGTCTTCTGTTTTATGGCATTTTCACACAATACCTTTCCTTCCTGGCTGATTGTCAGCAGTTCCCCGCTGTCCTTTTTGTCGTCCTCTATTCTTTCTTCCAGCTCTTCACTTTCTTCCTTAAGCCTGTCAACTGCCTCTTCACGTGCCGCTTTTTCTCTTTCCTTTGCCTCCTTTTCGTCCTCCTTCATTCCTTCACTGGCTTCTTCCTTGTATTCCTTTGCCTTGTCAGAAAATTCATTTACATATCCCATGGCTCTTTCCATGGTTGCCGTATCGCCTCTGCGCCTGGCGTCTTTAAATACCCGCAGCGGAACCTTCGTCATATTCATGTTGGTTCTTGCTCCTACCAGACCTTCCATTGTTTTTGTGCCCATCATACTCTAACCGCCTCCTTGTCTGCTGAAATAACCTTTCCTTCTTATTTTCGGCAGCAGGAATATTGCCTGTTAGTTTCCTGTCTTAAACAGTCTGTTCCATGTCATGTACGGCATCCAATGGCAGCAGGATGGAAATGAAAAATACATCCTTTTTCACTTCCATGTCCATAACTCCACCGTATTTTTGCACTATATCCCTGACATTGCCAAGTCCTATGCCGTGTTCATCCGGATTTGTCTTTAACGTAGTTCCCATTTTCACTGTCTCCTGCCGAAAAGTGCTGTTTTTTATTTCCAATAAAAAGCACCTTTTTACCAGCTGTGCCTGCACCTCTATAAACCGTTTTTCCTTTTCAGGCAGCCTTTCACATTCTTCCACGGCATTGTCCAGCAGATTGCCAAACAGCACGCACAAGTCCATTTCCTCCATAGGACAGGGCTTGGGAATCTGCACATCACATTCCCATGATATTTTCTCTTTTTCCGCCTTTTTCCGGCTCTGATACAGCAATGCATCCACCACTTTGTTTCCTGCGGCCTCTTCCCCCGGCTCCATATCCCCGGCTTTCTGCATTTTCCCTAAATATCGTTCCGTTTTTTCCATATCCCCATCTGCCAGCAGCGCCTGCAATGCTATGATGTGGTTTTTCATGTCATGCCGGAGCCGTTCCATCCGCCCGTACTGCTCCTCCAGCATTTTGTAAGCTGCTATCTGGGACTGATACTGCCCGATTTTCTTTTGTTCCACATAGATTTTGTTCATTCCGAATACATAAAATCCTGCTGCAAACATGGACAATGCGGTAAAAACACAATTTCCCAAATGGCTGAAAATCTGATTGTAATACAAATTCCAGTCATCTCTGCCCCTTACCATAATTCCGTAAGTGGCACCCCATCCTGAAATATCCGCAATCATGACAATTGCCAACAGCGGTGCAGTTAACAGTGCATACCATTTCCTCATTTTTCCGTCAAGAACGGATTTCAAATATTTCGGCAGCAGGCTAATCACCCAAATGCCTGTTGCAAAGGTAAGACAAATAATCACATATTCTTCCCGATTAGCAATCATGGATTCCGTTTCCCCCTTCGCCACATGTAATAACACCAATGCAATACAGGAAAAAAAAGACTGGCAAAATCCCCACACCAGCGTTCTGACCGTAATCAATATGGAAGCCGTCAACAGCTTCTTTTCCATCTCCGCCCGAAATAAAAGCGCTGTCATTCCCAGTAAAAATAAATGTTCTGACAGCCCATGGACAATATATGGAAGCTTATAATATTCATAAGCAGCCATAAATGCCATGATGCCGCTAAAGTAAATGAAAACAAACAGCTTTTCTTTTACCTTTGAGGTTTCCAGAAACCGTCTGCAGAATCTGCCTGCGGCAATTGCATATGCCAGACAGCAAAGCGCCGATAACAAAACACCCCATGGAATCGTCACTAAGCTCATAAAATTCCTCCGTTTGTTTTCATGTAGGCAAGTATTTCTTTCCCGAATTCCTCATATCTTCTTTTGGCAATCATGATTTTCTCCCCGTTGTCCAAAACAGCCTCCTGCCGGTTGTATGTGTTCACATATTTCAGATTTATCAGATAACTTTTATGGCATCTGAAAAAACCTTCTCCCACAAGCCGCTCCTCCAGCCTTCCAATCTGCTCATAGTATGTGAAAATATCGTCTGTTCCGTGTACATAAATCATTCTTCCTTTTATTTCAAAGTAATATATATCATCTAAAAACAGCTTCTTCTTTTGTCTTTCTTTGTTGACGATGAGAAAGCTTTTCGGGCTTTTTTCCAGCTTTTGCACAGCCCTTTGCAATGCCTTTTTCAGCTTTTTATCATCAACGGGTTTCACCAGATACCAGAAAGCCTCCACATCATATGCTTCAAAAACATATTTCCTGCTGGATGATATAAAAATCAGCAGCTTGTCAGCCGCTATTTTCCGAAATAATTCTGCCGTTCTCATTCCATCCAGTCCATCCATGATAATATCAAGGAATAGAATGTCAAAAGCTTCCGAAGCCTTTAGCAATTCTTTACCGCTGTAAAACTGGTGTAAAATAAAGGGCACTTTGATTTCCTGCAAAATCCTCTTTATTTTCCCTGCTATATTGGAGCATTCCCTGATATCGTCATCGCACACTGCTATGGACAGCATTCTTCCAACTTCCTTCCATACATTCGTACATTCCTTATATCTATCGGTCAAAATCCATGAAGGATTTGGTTCCTGTTTTAAACGGGCATTTTGTTGTTACATGCGGAGTACTGCTGTCTGTCTTCCTATGGCATTCTATCAGCATTCTTTACCATGAATTGCAAGTGATCAGAACACCAGCACAACAGACAACAACAGAAGCAGACATACCGGCACTAACGACAAAAATCCCAGCACATTTACCATCACTAATTTATATTTTCTGTTTGCAATGAGTGTATAGGCTCCTAATCCGCCTCCGCACAGCACTCCCAGCAGCAAGCCATTAAGACACCTTTCTATCATCATGGCATCATCAACCAGAAGCTTCACACAAACGACAGGAACCCAGATTGTCACCGCACATATACTTAATATACGTAATACTATTTTTTCTTTTTTATCTTTCTGCATATTCATTTTTTCATTATCAGGCAATTACAATATAACAAATATCCTGTCAATTTCTATATAGATTTCATAGCATTGACACGCCAACTGACGCCCTCCCTAAAAAGGCAGGCGGAATAAGCGGACTGCATTCCGATACATAATATTTTCATAGCTTTCTGTTCCGATTCTGTCCTCAAGCTCATTAAAATATGCCTGATAAATAGAAATGTCCCCTTTTGGATTATTGTGATAGGTGTCCAGCCCGTCAATGGGATTGTCGCTTCCAAACAGCATTTTCCCGCTGCCCGCTGTTTTGATTGCCTGAATGGTACTTTCCAAAGGAACCCAGGTGGTATCCCCGTATAAATTGGGCAAAGTGCCAAGCAAACGGATTGCCTCCTGATTATCCGAGCCAAGCCCCATATGCACCATAATGAAATCAATATCGGGATGTTTTTCTGCCGCATTCCACACATGAACCGGCTCCGCCTCTTCACAGCCTCCGGTATGGACTGCTACCGGAAAACGGAATCTTTCTGCAAGTTCCAGATAAGGCACCGCCTTTGGAGAATCCATTGCTGTTTTGGAATGAAAAGGATGAAACTTTAACCCATAGATGATATCCCTGTTTTTTTCCAGTATGTCCACAAGCTCTTTGGTTATGCTTTCCCCAAAAGGCTTCATCCATGCAAGGACACCGATTTTATCCGGATATTTTCTGGCAAACCGAATGCTTCTTTCTAAAGAAGCCAGCTGGTCTATCTGCAGCTTTCTTGGAATTTCCTTCTGGTCAAAATCCACTTCCGTGGAATCTATGTTAGAAACAAGGGAATAATCTATGCCGTATTTTTTCATGGATTCTATTACCATTTCTTCCGGCATTTGAAATTTCAGCATGTTCCCGATGTGTACGTGGGTATCGATAATCATTATGCATACCGCTCCTTTCACTTATTATCTGCAAAGCAACCAGTTTATATGAACCGGCTGCCATTTATTTATGTACAAAGCAGCCCGTCATATTATATATCTGTCACTTATACAGGCACTAACACAGCATTACATTCCAATCCAGGCCATAAAGCGGTTTGCACTGTTATCCACCCATGCCTCTGATAAGCCTGTCTGTTTCTTCAGACTTGCAAAAAACGCCCGGACATCCTTATAAGACACTCCCTGATAAACATCCGGCAGTTCTGTCTTCTCCATTGTTTCTTTCCAGCTCTTGTACCGTGCAACAGCCTCCTCATAATTCGTAAGTCTTTTTCCTGTTTTACTTTCCAGCGTATTGGATTCCCTGTTCATCACCTGCCTTATCTGCTTTTGCAGCTCGATAAATCTACTTCCCCAACCGGACTCCCCATTTATGATTCTCGTATTCAAGTCCTTCATCTGATGGTACAATTCCGGTGCTTTTTCTTTTAATATATCGCTTTCATGCACATATTCATCAGGCGCTCCCACAAGCGGTCCCTTTTCAATATGGTATGTTACTTGTCCATTCGGGGAGACAGTGCCATTCATGCCATATTTTGCAATTGTCTCCATGGCAGCCAGATATTCCTTTCCCTGCTCCTTGTCCAGATAATTTTCAGCCAGATATTTCGACTCTTCCAAGCCAAATGCAATCATTTCTTTTCGTTCATCTTCGGACATCCCTTCCACATTATGGGGCAGCAGATGATTTCTGATGATGTTCATTGAAGCCTTAACCACATTTTCGTCTGCATTTTCAAGACTTTTATAAAGCTTTTCATTAGTCTGGATATTGGGTATGATAAGCCTGCGTGTATCCTCCATATGTACGATATGTTTATCCAGTTCTGCGCATTTTTGCTCCCAGACTGCCTTTTCTTCCTCCGTCATCTCATAGGCCTGTTTTCTGCTCTGTTCCTTTATACTTTCTGCCAAAGCAGCCAAGCCGTCACCGGAAAACTCTACTATTACATTATCTCCATATTGTGAACCAATGTCTTTCATTGCCTTCATAAGCTCTTCCTTAGACATCTTATCCATAATCTTATTTCCATGTTCTTCTGTAGTTTTAAATTCATATTTCACCAAAGTGTCTTTTTCGTATGCACCGTTCCCATAACTATTAATCGTTGATGTCCCTTTGTAAAAATTACTGTAATCATAATTCATAATCTGCACTCTCCTTTGCATTTTTCTCTGACAAATCCATTTGCCTGTGTTGGATGATTTTTTCATTATATGATATCGTCATATTCTATCCTCTTACTTACTATATAATAATGTTTTAATTGGTAAAGTTATTGTTCACTTCCATGCCAAATAAGTAAAATGCATATTGCACCGTTTTAGAAAAGGGATTTTGCACCGTATCAAAAGAATAACCCGGGCCGGAATAGTGACAATACCCGGAATATTTTGTTTCCACGCAAAATACAGGCGGTTTCTGAGCATTTACCCTTGAAAAATCGATTGCTCCCGCAATAATCCAAAGAAATAACAAAAGAAATAAAATACCTGCTGCCAGCTTTATCTTATTACCCATAAAACCCTCCTGATTATCATCCCGTTCACATTTGTACTGCTCATTATGAAAAAATTATAGCATAGGGAAAATCCAACCATTACCCCAAGTCGTCTAAAAACAGTGGTGTTTCCGCCCTTTATATGGTAAAATAACACATAAGAAATACAAACATTCTTTTTTTAACTGCCTTTACATTCACTTTACATAAAGATAGACAAGAAAATTTTGAGGGAATTCAAATGAACGAATACACAACACCTGAAACAAATACCATTTCGCAGCCCGAAGGTCAAACTTTCGAGCATACAAAAGGCTTTCATCCCTTTTACATATTTCCGTTGCTCTATGTGCTGTCCATCTACTTAATGCCAGCCTACCTTTCCATACAAATAGAAGGCATTGACTTAACCTGTCTGATTTTTCTTCCATTTGCATTTGGTATACTTAACATAATTGCTGCAATAAAGTTTTGCAAACCGGAAAACCGTAATATTATGTTAAATGCTGCAGTGCTTGTAAAATATACCATGATTCCGTTCTTTGCATTGGGCGGCATTGCCATCACCATTTTCCTGCTTCTGTCCTTTATACCGGTTCCGTTTATGATATTTGCCGGTCCCATGGTTTTCATATTTGGAATTATTTACGGATGGTTTGTTCTTGCATTTGGAGCGCCATATACAATTTCTTATCTGCGCCTTTCTTCAGAATCCAATGCGCTTTCAAAGGTTATGATGATTGTTCACGTGATATTGCAGTTTTTCTTTTTTGCGGATGTGGTTGATGTAATGTTCCTGACCCTGAGGGCACGTAAATGGAAGAAGCTGACAATCACTTTGATTGTGATATGTGTCATTTCCGCACTGGCATTTTTCACTTTTATTATTTATAACATTGTCCGTGCTTTTGCGTAACAGTTAATTTTTATTTTTCTTTACTTCTGACATTCTTTATGCTATAGTATGGCATTAGATATAAATTATTTAGCACGGCTGCCGTCAGGCTGCCGGATGCAAGGCTGTTTCTTTGCCACCGGGTAATGAAATGTAACCGCCGGACTTTCTATCATTAGGTCTTTGAAGATAGGAAGCTCTGGCGTTTTGTTTTGGGAGGAATTATGATAAAACAACAATCCTGCTTTATGGAATTTGCCAGATATACATTCTTAAATGTTCTTGGGATGATTGGCCTTTCATGCTATATACTTGCAGACACCTTTTTTGTTTCCAAAGGGCTTGGAACAAACGGGCTTGCCGCCCTCAATCTGGCAATTCCCATATACAGCTTCATTCACGGAAGCGGCCTGATGCTCGGAATAGGCGGCGCAACAAAGTATTCCATTGTCAAGGTACAAAAAGCTTCCGAAAATTCAGACCGGATATTTACAAACACGCTTTATATGGGAGCTCTGCTTGCAATTCTATTTATGTTGACCGGTTTTTTCTTTTCAGACAGGCTTACCATGCTGTTAGGAGCTGATGGGGAAGCTGCTGCCATGACAAAAATTTACCTAAAGGTTATTTTGCTGTTTGCACCTGCTTTTCTGTTTAATGATATTTTTATCTGCTTTGTGAGAAATGACGGCAATCCACGCTTATCCATGACCGCAATGCTTTTGGGAAGTATTTCCAATATTATTTTGGATTATATTTTTATTTTTCCTTTGAAATTGGGCATATTGGGAGCTGTTCTGGCAACAGGAGCTGCTCCTGTCCTAAGTATGCTCATCCTTTCAAGGCACCTGATAAAAAAGAAAAACAGCTTTCATCTTCAGAGGACAAAGCCCTCGCCAGTTATTATAGGTTCTGTGATTTCCCTTGGAATTCCATCATTAATTGCGGAAATGTCATCCGGTATCGTCATGATTGTTTTTAACTCCATATTCATGACGCTTTCCGGTAATGTAGGTGTTGCTGCTTATGGCATCATAGCTAATCTTTCTCTTGTAGTAATTTCCATTTATACGGGAATTGCCCAGGGAATGCAGCCCATTATCAGCAGGGCATATGGAAAAGGCAGTCAGGACTCTGCCATGCAGACATTGCGCTATGGAATCTTTACAATGCTCAGCCTGTCCGCTATCATTTATCTGGGCATATATTTCCTGTCCGGTTTTATTGCAGGCATTTTTAACAGTGAAGGGAATCTGCAATTACAGGCAATTGCCGTATCCGGACTGAAACTGTATTTTACAGCTGTTCCTTTTGCGGGATTTAATATTTTGCTTTCCTCCTTTTTCACTTCTACGGAAAAAGCACTTCCCTCCCACCTGCTTTCTCTGTTGAGGGGCTTTATCCTTATCATACCTATGGCATTTTTATTATCTTATCTGGCGAAAGCTACAGGGCTCTGGCTGGCCTTTCCCATAACAGAAGGCATAGTCTGCCTGGCAGGAGCAATTACTTATTTATTATTGAAAAGAAAGGGAAATGTTTATGTTTAGAAATATGCGAAGAAAGAAACAGGCTTTATCTTTAGAAGAAAGCCAGGAAATACTGGAAAGAGAGACCTGCGGCATTCTGGCTGTATCAGGCGATAATGATTATCCCTATGCGGTTCCGTTAAGCTTTGTGTACGATTCCGAAAATTCCAGCCTCTATTTTCACTGCGCCAAAAGCGGACACAAGCTGGATGCCGTGAAAAGAAACTGCAAGGCTTCTTTTTGTGTTATCGGGCAGGATAAAATCGTCCCGGAAGAATATACATCATATTTTAAAAGTGTCATTGTCTTTGGAAAAATACGAGTTTTAGAGGATGAAACAGAGAAATACCCCGCAATTGTAAAGCTGGCACAAAAATACGCGCCTGCCCATGGGGAAGCTGAACGGCAAAATGTCATCGATAAGGATTACAAATCGGTATGCATGCTGGAACTTAAAATTGAACATATGACCGGAAAGCAGGCACTGGAGCTGACTATTCATAAATAAACGCTTTAAGGCAGAGTTCCTTTCCGGAACCCTGCCTCTTATTATAGCTCACATTTTCCTGCCATTATCTCCTATGGTTCAACCGGAAACTCTATACTGGCAATCTGCTTTCTCTCTTCTTCCGGTTTCCTTTCCATCACTTCCAGACAAAGATTTTTCTCCCCGTTATCCAACAGGGTAATATAGCTGATGCTGGTTCCATCTTCCCGCATCTGTCTGTAATTACAAAGCCATTGCAGGTCTTTTCCGTCTGAACCCTTTATGCTCGTATCCGGATCATTGTATGGATCATTATAGGGCTCTTTGGAATAATCAGGTTCCTCTATAATAAGATTCAAAGTCGCCCTTCCCCTTGCTATGCTGACTACCTTTACACCATTATCTTCTTTGTTGATTTCCTGCACCTGATTGTCTGCCATTTCCACCGTTACCGGAAAAGAAAGCTTCCATTGTCCGTTTACGGCTTCTGTGCGCACATAATTTCCCTCTTCATCATGCTTTTCATAATCCCATCCCATAAGCGCCGTTATATCGATTTCAATGGGAATCACATCTCCATTTTGATAGGTTCTTCTATTTTCATTGGCAAAAAAATTGTAGTCCTGCACAGAAGTAAAGGTTCCATCCTCCTGTTTTTCAAAGACTATAGGATATTGGTTTTCTTCCCCTGCAAGCTCCTTGTTATCCGTCTCTAACTGCAGGGTATAATACAGCATATAACCGTCACAATATATATCTGATACCCCTATTTGTACATTCTCCCATTCCGCCTCTGTTTTTATCCCTTCTCCTTCTTCTACCGGTACGGATTCTGCACCGATTCTGCTATACAGCTCCTGAATTCTGCCGGCATCCTTATCATCCCTGCTGCCCGAAATGGCCGGATGCCAGAGCCTAAAAGTGTTGGAATTACAGTAATGTAATAGCAGTCAATTAAATCCTCACTTACTAACTGTTGTATAAGATTAGCCCCGCCACATATCCAGATATCTTTTCCGTTTTCTTCTTTCAGACTTTTTACCAAATCCACAGGATTTATATTTACAAACCGGATTTTTTCAGAGGAACTATAATCTTTATGTGTAATAACATAAGTTGTAAAATCCTTATATACCCACTCTTTCGGAGAAAGTTCAGTAACAACTTGATGATAAGTATTAAAACCCATTAAAATCGTATCAATATTCTTTACAAATTCAGAATAGGTGTCAATATTCTCATCATCACTGCCTTGTCCTTTCAGCCAATCAACACCGCCCTTACTATCTGCAATATATCCGTCAAGGCTCATCGCAATAAATAAACTGATTTTTCTCATTCATCACCTCACTCCGCTGCCAAGCAGCAGCGACTTCAATTCATTTGCCGCAATGCTTAAAGGATACCTCTCATTTTCCACAAAACAAATCTGTCTGGATGGAATCTCTTCCGACAGGGAAAGTTCATAGACTGTCCCCTTTTCAATGGCATCCCTTGCAAATATCTCCGGCATATACCCTATTCCCAGATTATGCTTAATCATGGGCAGAATCTGGTCTGTTGTGGCTGCCTGCAGCTCCGGTTTGAACAACAGCCCATGGCTGCGGTAAAAATTCGCATAAAATTCATAGGTGACCGTATTTTCGCCCAGACATATCACCGGATAAGCGGTCAGTTCTTCCAGTGTCAGTACCCTTTTCCTTAGAGCCTCATAGGCGGGCCCGCCAACCAGGGCATCCTGAAACTGAATAACGGGATAGGAAACAAGAGGTCTTTCCATATCCTCAAGAGTGGTTACTACTGCAAAATCAGCCTCCCCGCCCTTAACCGATTCAACCGCCTGCAGGGTAAGGTGATTTAAAATGCGGATGCGGATTTGAGGATGCTTTTTCTTAAACCGGCTCAGTATAGGAAGCAGAAGCATACGCAATGCCGTTTCACTTGCTCCGATTGTCACACATCCGTCCTTCATGCCTATGACCTCCGCAATTTCATCCTCCGCAAGCAAAAGCCTCTCCACGGCAACCTTTACATGGGCATAGAGCCTTTGCCCTTCCGGGGTAAGGGAAATCCCCCGGTTAGAGCGTACTAACAGCCTGCACCCCATCTCACTTTCCAAAAGCCTTATGGCACGGGAAATATTGGGCTGGTTGCTTTGGAGGGCTTTTGACGCCTGGGTTATATTTTTGCATTTTGCCACATAATAGAAAATCCGGTAATATTCATAATTTACATTCATATTTTCTCCCTTGAGCGCATCATTTTTATGGGATAATTGTAAAACACCCAGCCAGTGCAATTCCACTCTGCAGGATAGACAAATCACAAGCAGGGTATTTTGGAATTATCCATATCAAATTTATATATCTATAATATCATTTATACATTTTTCACATTTCCTTATCGGGAGTATAATACTTTCGGAAAAGAAAATCAAGAACTCCCGGAGGACTGGTAATATGAATAAAGACTTAACTGTAGGAAAACCGGAAACTGTATTGTGGAAATTCTGTCTGCCGCTGTTTGGAAGCATTTTGTTTCAGCAGCTTTATAATATTGCAGACAGTCTTGTGGCCGGAAAATTTATAGGAGAAAATGCTCTTGCGGCAGTTGGGAACAGCTATGAAATCACCCTGATTTTTATAGCCTTTGCCTTTGGATGCAATATCGGCTGCTCTGTCATCGTATCCCAGCTGTTTGGCGCAAAGAAATATAAGGATATGAAAACCTCTGTGTATACCGCCATGATTTCAAGCGGGGTGCTTTGTGCAGCATTGATGGTATTTGGCATTCTTTGCTGCGGCAATCTCCTTACCATGATACATACCCAGAAAGAAATTCTTGCGGATTCCAGACTTTATCTGGATATCTATATCTGGGGACTTCCCTTTCTCTTTTTCTATAATATAGCAACAGGAATCTTCTCGGCTCTTGGGGACTCCAAAACTCCCTTTTTGTTCCTTGCAGTTTCCTCCAGCTCCAATATCCTGATAGATATTTTATTTGTAGCTGTATTTCAAATGGGTGTGGCAGGTGTTGCCTGGGCTACCTTTCTTTGTCAGGGCATCAGCTGTGTGCTGGCTGTTATCGTAGTCTTAAAAAGGCTGAAAGCCATACCGACAGATGGGAAAATACAGCTCTATTCTTTTTCTGCTTTTAAAAAAATTGCCTCCATTGCCATTCCCAGCATCTTACAGCAAAGCTTTATTTCTATTGGAAATATTATTATTCAAAGTGTTATCAATGACTGCGGCGTTGGCGTTACTGCAGGATATTCGGCTGCCATTAAGTTAAACAATCTTGTAATCACTTCCTTTACCACATTGGGAAATGGAATTTCCAATTATACTGCACAGAATATAGGTGCTGGGCTTTTATCCAGAATCCGAAAGGGCTTTCTTGCAGGAATCAAACTGGTATGGCTGCTTTGTATACCCATTGTATTATTGTATCTTCTGGCGGCAAAAGCATTGATACTGTTTTTTATCAATGAGCCCTCCCAATTGGCATTGTCATCCGGCATGCAGTTTCTTTACATTGTAGCCCCCTTCTATTTTATCGCTTCTGTAAAGCTTACTGCCGACGGCATTCTTCGGGGAGCCGGGCTGATGAAGCATTTTATGGCAGCCACCTTTACCGATTTGATTTTGCGGGTATTGCTTGCCTGGGTGCTTGCAAAGCATATGGGCTATATAGGAATCTGGTGTGCATGGCCGGTTGGATGGACGGTCTCCACAGGGCTTTCTGTTATATTTTATGTAAATGGACCTTGGAAACATGAGGACAAAGCTTTAACAGCCTGATTTCTCTTGCCTGTTTTCTATGGCACTGATTTATATAATCCCAATTTATATAGTACTGGTTTCCATAATTCTTTTTTCCATAAACATTTTGAGGTAAAAATATTTATCTTGGAAGCTTCGGTTTATATCCATTCTGTTTTTAGAGAAACTTTAGAGGCATGCCTGCTATAATTGGTTACAAAAAAATAACAGGAGGATTTCAAGAATGAAAAACAGTATTATAACGTATATCAAAAAAGGATTTTTATGTACGGTCAGCACCTTAAGCATATGTATGGCATTTACTGCCTGCAGCGGCAAAAATGAGGTTTCTGACAGTTTACAGCAGGATGGACAGCTTCCCGCAGAAAATGAACCGGAAAACATTTCTGCTCCACCCTCGCAGGAAGCTGCCCAAAACAATGCCGATAGTGAAACAGAAGCACAGGAAACCGAATCTGAAAAATGGAGTGTTCTTGACCCGGAAACTGCTAAAAGCGTTGATGCGGATTTCATTGGCAGCATATGGAAATTAGATGAGGACAGATTTTATATTCTCGAAAGTGAGACTTATATGGAGGATGATGCATCGGTTTCAGCAAGTCCCTCAAGCGATTACGAACCAGACGACTCTGAACTCATTCCTGTCATCTATGATGAAAGCACTCATTTTTATATGAGGACAATTTACGAAAACGGAGCCAGAAGCGAAGACACGGAAGCCGTTCCTGCAGATTTGGCACAATATATGTCTGTTGAAATGAAAGGACACTTTGAAAAAAATAAATTTTATGCTACTGAAATACGGCTTATAAAGGTTGCCTGATAAAATATAAGAACCAATCGTGCTCCCGCATCCTTCTGCCGCCTGCCTCTCCATCATATCGGCTCATTTTTTCTTATAATAAAACTTGAGGTTTAAAAAGCTTTGGCAGTCTGATACTCTTAATACAATAGAGGATTGTGAAAGGAGAACGGAAAATGCAATACAACTATTCCAAAACAGTAAAGAATAACCCTGTTTTGCGGGAATCCTTCAACGAACTGACCCGCAGCACATTTGGCTTTGATTTTTCCCAGTGGTATGCCAGAGGACACTGGGGGGACTATTATATTCCCCATGCATTATTGGACGGAGAAAAAGTAATCTCCAATGTATCTGTAAATCTAATGCAATTTGATATGGGCGGAACGGAGAAAAATTACATCCAGCTCGGAACTGTCATGACAGTTCCAGCCTGCCGTAATCAGGGACTGAATCGTGAAATTATGGAACAAATTCTGGATGAATATACAGGCAGGGCAGATGGCATCTATCTGTTTGCAAATGATGAGGTTTTGGACTACTACCCTAAATTCGGCTTTAAGCCTGCAAAAGAATATGAGTATTATTTGCATTGTAAGAAACAGGAAAAAATTACACCCTACTCCATGAAAAAAGTGGATATGTCAGAGGAAAAAAACTGCCTGCAGCTTTATTCTTTCATTCAGGACTATTCCATCAGTCCTGAATTTCCAAACAAAAATGATGCCATGTACATGAATCAGAATCTTTCACTCTATCAGTTCTGGATGGCTTTCGGATATGATGAGCACATTTTTTATCTGACTGAAGAGGATATTTATGTAATTGCCGAAATAAATAAAAACACATTGCTCATTCATCAGATTTTCGGGAAGCAACAAGCGGACATGATGCGCCTTTCCAAATCCTTTGGGGAACATGTGGAGGAAATGGTGCTTGGATTTTCGCCGGTGCAAAAGGAACTGTTTCTCGTAAGGGAACGGGAGGAAGAAGACTGCACATTATTTATTTTAGGAGAAGACCTGAAATGTATTGAGCGGGATAGGCTGATGTTTCCTGTTTTATCCCATGCATAACAGGACAGCCCGCCTGTCGGAGTCAAAGACCTCGCCGCAAGCAATGGGACATCAAACTTGAAACGCCCCAAGGGGCGGGGTATTTGACCCTTGCGACAGTCGCCAAATGCTTGCACGCAATCACCTGGCTCGTTGCTCGCGGGAATAAAATGCCTGCTATCCTTATACGGTTTGGATAACAGGCATATTTATTCTCAGTTCTATTGTACAAATTTATTCATAACTTTCATGTGCTATTTCTATTTTCCATTTCTCATTTACTGATTCCCACCAGCCCTCGAATATACGGAATTCTTTTTATGATTTCGTAGAGAAGAACCGTAATCATAAATGAAATAACAATAATCAGAAAATACTGCCCCCAAATGCCAATGGAAAGCTTCAAGGTCCAGTATGAAACGATTACCAGCACTGTCATGTGCATGATATAAACAGGATAGGAAGCCCAGACAAAATAGCTGCTGATTTGATTTTGGACATTTAAAATCGTCTGTCCAAATCCCAGCAGTGTAAGGATTCCAGTCCAGCCGAAAAATACATATAATCCCGTTCCAAGTTCATTGCGCAGTTGTGCAAAGCAATAAAGATACGTATAAGCGGTTCCTGACAAAAGTGCAAGAATCAGGCTTACAAAACGATAATTTCTTACCTTTTGCTCCATATCCCCTCTGGATAAAATAAAATACCCCGCCATATATAAAAAGAAAAATTGTCCCATGCTTTTGCCGCCAATATTGAGTATATACAGCATAAGCCATTCGGGAACAAACAAAAGCACCAGCCCCCAGTATGGAATCTGTTTCACCTTTAAATCTTTTATCCATTTCTGCCAAATGCCCACCACGAAAAGGGACAAAAGCGAAATAAAAAACAGATACAGCAAAAACCAAAGATGGGCAGGAGTAAATCCGCCTTTGTAGCCGGTCAGGTCACTTATTTTGGAAAAAAACAAACGATACTGCCCCAGATAGGTGCCGCTGTAGCCATTAAAATAGACTTCTCCGGTATATGTCATGGCAGGCACAAGAACAAGCAGGCCAAACAGGAATGGAATTATAAGTTTTCTCACACGTTCTGCAATAAACTGTTTATTAGTACGTTTCTGCAGGGAATATTTGCTGCTCATTCCTGCCAGGGTAAAAAGAAGGGTCATATACCATGGATATACGGCAGTGGAAAAGGCATACAGAACATTGTTTGTATGGGAATACACATAAAATCCGGCATATTCGCCGCCGCTCCATATTTGTGCGGCATGGAAGGGGAAAAGCAGAAGTATTGCCAGGGTTCTTAGGTTGTCTATGTAATGCTTTCGTATTTGCATTTCGGGGTATGCTCCTTATTTTTATCGATTGTATTTATTCTCTTACCCGCTAAATTCTATCACTATACCGCAGCTTCCTGATAAAATTTTCCATGTATACAAAATCCGGCTCACCATTTTTTGTACATGGCAATTTCAATACCGTTTCTTTCATTTTCTCTATAGTCCATTTTCTGCCATATCCGAATCTATATTTATTTGCCCTTATTACCGTAATAAGGAACATGGCTATATATTTATTCATCTTCCAGTATTTTCGGGCATATAACACATTCACATCATCGGAAGCCCAAAAAGGCTGCGCCTGATAAAATGCTTCTCCAACGCTTCCGTTATAATTTACCGTAATACAATTTGGCTCCCAATAGTAACTGAATTTCACCACACTTTACCAGATATGCCTGATAATCGTTTACCGTCTGCTGAAAATCATCCTGTGTCAGTTTTGAATAGTCAGTCTGCATATATGCCTCGCATAACCATTCATCCTGATAATCAACGCAATGCCTCGCTGATAATCCGTCGACTACGTCTCTGTTTCTGTACAGGCTTAACCATTGCCTTTCTATGTCTTTCCACCTGCCGGATGCATCTATCCGCCCCAGCTTCTTTCTCTTTACAAATCCATCGTCCTTACAATACCCGAAAAAAGTTTCCTGCGTGATATCATGGGGTGTATGGGCTTCCCACACCATGACGCATACATTCGTTCCTGTAGGATAAAAAATATCATCGGGCATGGAAAAAACGGCTTTCAATGTATTCTTTTTCATCAGGCGCTCTCTCACCTCTTTGTATTTCGTCCCGATTGCACAGCTCATGGGGACAACAACAACACCAGTTCCCCCTACTGCCAAAATATCCAGCAAATGCTCTACAAATTCTAATTCCACCACGTCCTTTTGAGAATACGGCGGATTGATTAACCCAACATTTATATTTTTGCCCTTCAGTTCATTTGTAATGTTTTCGTTAAAACAATCTCCTTTGTAAATATTAGACTTACCGTCCTTGCGAATAATCATATTGGCAATTGCCAGTGTATAAAGCCCATCATCAAATACAACGCCATACAATCCATCCTCCCGAATATGTTCCACATCCTCCGGATTCGCCTCCTGAAACATCCTGCTCATTGCCGTCACTAAAAAAGAGCCTGAACCGCAGCATATATCCACCACCCGGCTATTTTTATTGACACCTGCCAGGTCACACATAAATTCTGTCAGATGCTGGGGCGTCAACACAATTCCCAGACCGCTGCCGTAAACATCCCCCTGGGGAAACACATAACCAAAGGGATTTTCTCCAATCGCACACTTCATTTCCCTAAGGGTCAGACTCTCTGTATATTGTTCAATTGCCATTTTACCTTCCTCCATGTGGTTCCTCAAAGTATATCATATTGATATGGGTGAATCCAGTATTTCCAATCATTCGTTTGGGATTTTTATAATAGCTTGAAATAGTTTTTCCTTTTGCCTTTACCTTTTTATAGCTGGACTTACGTGCAGAACATATGTTTCTTTTATTATAACATCAATGTGCAAAATTTCAACAGCTATTATCAAAAAAGAATTTTTTAATCAGTTGTTCGTCAGCTGTTTAGCGACTTGAAATTATTGCAAAAATTAGTTTAAAATGCTAAGATACTTTTATTCTGTAAGATTTTCAAAGAAACAATCGTTTTAAATTATTAGTCCGATTATCCATTCTCTGTTAAGGACAGATACCAGTTCATAAAAGAGACTGGGTTTGCCCATATTCTGCCATGGTTGAGTAACGGATTTTGGCAAGGTGATGATTGCCGTAATGGAGTCAGGCATGCAAGACATGCAGAGAAACCTCATAAATAGCAAATAAAGTCGAGACTCCATTTTCAGCATACTGTATTCTGTTTTTATAAGGCGGTGAATAAATTGGAAGAGCATATAGAAGCTGTTCAAAGAATGCAAAACTATATTCATACGAATCTTTCTAATACTATTACTATGGCTGACCTGACAAGAGTATCCATGTATTCTCCATGGTATTCTTACCGGCTGTTCGTCCAGCTGCTGCATATGACGCCTTCGGTATATATCAGGAAGCTCCGGTTATCAAAATCAGCATTGAGATTAAGGGATGAAAACGTAAAAATCGTAGATATTGCATTTGAGGCCGGTTTTGAAAGCGTGGATGGTTATCAGAGGGCGTTTTATCGTGAATTTGGCTGCAATCCTTATGAATATTCTGTCTGCCCTGTACCGATTTATCTTTTCAAGCCTTATGGAGTGAATCACTTAAAGAAAAGAGAGGATACCGCTATGGAAAATGTGAAAAATGTTTTTATTCAGGTAATTGAAAAACCTGCCCGAAAGGTAATCATCAAACGGGGCAGGGAAGCAAAGGATTATTGGAAATATTGTGAAGAGACAGGCTGTGATGTGTGGGGATTATTGAGCAGCATCAAATCTATTAGCGGAGAACCTGTTTGCTTATGGCTGCCACATAAATATATACTTCCAAATACCTCGGAATACGTACAGGGTGTGGAAGTATCCACGGACTACGCCGGGGAGGTGCCGGAAGGCTTTGATATCATTGAACTTCCCTGTTGTAAACACATGATGTTTCAGGGGGAACCTTTTGAAGAGGCTGATTTTGGAGAAGCAATCCAACAAGTCTGGAGCGCAATCCAAAAATATAATCCTGAGACATGGGGCTATTGCTGGGATGATGAAAATCCCCGCATACAGCTGGAGCCTATAGGCACCAGAGGATATATAGAATTACGTCCTGTTAAGAATATTTAAATAAATGCCCGGCATCGGTAAATCGTACCAATGCCGGGCATGTCCTCTCTTTCCATTCGTTTCAACTATGCTGTTTTCAATCACCCAGGCTTCTATGAACCTATCCGCTCTCCTCTAATTCTCATTCATCTCAGGACACATATGCCATTGTGTCATTACCTCAATTTAGACAAAACCTTCTTAACAGAATTATTGTTCCTATTATTAAATACGAACAATGTATTTTTTCCTTTGCAACTGCAGGTAAACGCTCCAATCCATCATATATATTGGTCCTTATCTTAGTTTAATCTCATAGTTTTTAAAAAACCACTTAACCAAAAGAATAACAACAATAGCGTCGGATGGTAAACCCAACAGATTGTTAAAGTTTATTTCCGGAAAGAAATAATTCAAAACCATATTAAGCACAAAAATCTCCCCTGTGGCTTAACGATATGGAAGTTGTATTTGGTTCTTTCAGTATCAATGTCAGGATTACTGGCATATTTCTCTTTTTGTCTTTCGTGATGGGCTTCCAGCGGAGCTTCCGGATGCCCTTTATGTTTTTCAAATCTTAAAATTGCGTATTTTGGCATGTGATATTCAGCCTCCTTTTTCTATTTCCATAATGCGCTCATCGATGAACTGACTTAAGTCTACACTTTGGGAAGCCTCTGTGCCATATATCCGAAAGGTAGGAATAATTCCTCAGAAAAGACAGATTTCCATGCTTATGGAAGTATGGTACACTATAAAAGATATAACTACCCGATAAAAGGGGGATACATCATGTCATTAAGCATACAGGAACGACTAAAAGACCTCCGTGTAGAGCGCAAACTAACACTGGAACAGTTAGCCGAGCAGACCGGACTATCCAAATCTGCACTTGGCAGCTATGAATCCGATGATTATAAAGACATCAGCCACCATGCCATCAACAAACTGGCAGATTTCTACGGTGTAACCACAGATTATCTGCTGACACGGACAGAAACAAAAAGTCACCCAAACGCAAACCTTGCTGACCTGTGCCTGAGTGACGAAATGATAGAGTTATTAAAGAATAAGCGGATTGATACTGCACTGCTGTGCGAACTGGCAACACATCTGGATTTTGTAAAATTACTTGCTGATTTACAGATTTATGTGGAAGGCATCGCATCCATGCAGATACAGAACCTGAATGCCTGAGTGGACGTGGCAAGGGCTGAAATCATGGAAAAGTACCAGCCGGATGAACATGACAAAACCGCTTATCTATTACAGTCTGCCCATGTAGATGAGGGCGATTATTTCAGTAGCAGGGTACATAAGGATATGGATGGTATCTTGGAAGATTTACGAAAATTACATATCGGACGAAGTGACGGAGCACCAAAATCTACTGTTGCGGAAGAATTGAAACGGGATTTAGAGGAAGTGGTTAATTTTGAGGGTAGCTATACAGAACAGCTTTTATTGGTATTTTGTAAGCAGACGAAGCTACGCTATAACAAGCTGTCAGAAGAAGAAAAGCAATGGCTGATACGCATTATGCAAAAATCAGAGCTGATAAAGAGTGTTGTTTCCAAGCGTGGGAAAGGGAAAAAGTAGGTAATCGAAAATTCTTTCCGGATTGATATAAACAGGAGCTACTGCTATAATGAATGGCAGGACAATCATTTCAAATAGGGGATAATACCATGAAGTTTGAAAAATTAGCAAATTCTATAAAAAGCATAAATGACAAAGCAGGTTCTACAGCCAAAAGTGCCGTGAATCAGCTTATGACTTTACGAAATTGGGCGATTGGATACTACATTGTAGAATATGAGCAGGCTGGAAGTGACAGAGCTGAATATGGAACACAGCTATTGAAAAATTTGGAAAAAGAAATTTCGCAAAAAGGAATGAACTCTACATTGTTCAAGCTCTGCCGTAATTTCTATTTATTGTATCCTCAAATTGGTGCGACGGTGTCGAACCAATTTGAATTACCGGATTTTGAAAAAAGTTCGACAGTGTCGCACCAATTTGAAACAAAGCCGGAAGTTTTGGTAAGCAATCTCTCATTTTCCCATATAAGGGAAATTATGGTTATTGAGGATGCTTTTGAAAGATTTTTTTATGAAACAGAATGTATGAAATACAATTGGAGCGTAAGAGAACTTCGTAGGCAAATAAAAACAAATCTGTTTGTAAGAGCCGGAATTAGCAAAAATCCGGAACTGTTGTTGACAAAATCAGTAGATAATGCAAGTTCAAATGCGTTAACAATCAAAGACCCGTTTACCTTCGAATTTCTTGGCTTGGATGCCAAGGAAGCCGTAAGCGAATCCGATTTAGAACAGGCATTGATGGACCATTTGCAGGAATTCATGCTTGAATTAGGACAAGGCTTTTGCTTTGAAGCAAGGCAAAAGCGCATCATAATTGATGATAACTATTATTTCATCGATTTGGTTTTCTATAACAGATTGTTGCACTGCAATGTTATTATCGAATTAAAAAATGACGAGTTTAAGCATGAGGATTTAGGACAATTAAATGCGTATGTAGGATACTACAAAAAGAATGAAATGCTACCGGGTGATAATCCGCCGGTTGGAATATTGCTTTGCACCGATAAAGGTTCGCAGATGGTAGAATATGCATTGTCAGGAATGGATAACCAACTGTTTGTTTCAACATATATGCTCCATTTGCCGGACAAG
>CAJUEX010000047.1 GCA_910585715.1 uncultured Lachnospiraceae bacterium | reverse complement strand
TTCTGAATTTCTCTTTTAGAATTTCAGGGTTGCATTGCTGTTTGTTTGTCAAGGTGCTGTTGCTTGTCTGTCACAAGCGACTTGTACATATTATCATTTAGATTTGAGTATGTCAACACCTTTTTTCAAATTTTTTCATTTTTTTTCATTTTCTTATAACAGTTCAGCCAACAGCTTCACCACGGGAATCCAAAAGGGAATCTGACAGAACATGTTTCTGCCGGATTCCCCGCTCTTCTTCGCAATTTCTATTTTGTTGTAGCAGTCTTTACATTAGACCATGCGGAATATATTTTCTTCCCATCTACTTTCTTATATACACGGACACGGACATAATATTTCTTTCCTGCCTTAAGCTTTTTTAAACTTTTGCTTGTAGTGGAAGCCGATTTGGTAACTGTTTTCTTTCTGGCAAAGGAACGGGATGTAGAATACTGAACCTCGTAACCGTCCCCTTTCTGCCTGCTCCACTTCAATTTAATTGAGCGCTTTGCTCCTGTTGCTTTGCTAATCTTCGTTGCCTTTGGCTTTATCGTAAATGTCTCTGTAACCGTTCCGCTGTAATTGCCTTTAAATGTTATCGTTACAGAAGCCTTGCCAGGATATTTATTATTTTTATAAGAAACTGTATAATTAGCACTGCTGATTGTTGAGCCGTTTGCATCCTTAACTGTTACTGCCGGCTTAATGCTTTTTCCGGTATATGTATAGCTTGTTTTCGCCAGGGCTGCTTTGCTAATCCTGCATATGGTCTTCTGATTTTCCACTATACCGCAGACACTGCACTTACTATAAGAACTCCCATCTGCCATCGTGGTAGCCGGAGTTGTAATAAGACTATGGGCATGAGGCTTAAGTCCGGAAACCGTAAAGTTTATATCAAAGGCATATTTCTTCCACTCATCCGATTTAAATTCTACCCTGAGGGCATATTTCCCATTGTCCAAAACACTATACTGATTGTCAACATTAGCGGTAACTTTAGCATTTTTACTTTTATTCCATACAGAAGAAGTATTATGAATGTCCCTTGCGTTGCTTTCGTCAGCCATCAGCATAGTGGAAACGGCCTCACCATTCACTTTCACATTAGCCTTTACCAAATCCGTAGCACAATTGACCTTATTTTCATTTAGTGATACAACTTTGGATACCGGCAATACATATCCGTATAGCGTAAGCTGTTCCCAGACACCACCCCTTGAATCAGCGTTATCAGCTGCAAGATAGTAGGTTCCTGCTTCCACATACCAATAAGTAATGCGGGAATTCTCTCCGGTTATATTTTGTGAAAAAGGCGGAGCATCAACCTTTGAAGTAAGAGAAGCATTGGAATACAAATTTATGGTAGAGCCCCATGTTCCATATTTCCATTTATGGGATTCATTAATAATAATATAGCTTCTTTCCGGAATCTTAATCTTATATGTATGAGATTCTTCACCTGCCCCTTCTAAAACACGAAGAAACATGCCTCTCTCCTCCACATTAAAATCTGTTTCTACATCCTTTGGTCTGCTAATCTCCATTAAAGCTAAACTTTCCGGATTGCTTTCCTCTGCATGTACGCTGCAGGTAAAGCTTCCAAACACGGCAACTGCCATCAGAATACTGCACATAAATGATAATGCTTTTCTTTTGAAATTAAAATCAAGAATACTCATGTAAGTTTCCTCCTTCGTTTTGAATATAGGAACTATTACTCTTGTAAGGCAGGCGCATCAGTCTTGTTTGCCGGCTGAAGCTTTGTTTCTACAGTATCCCCGCGATATCCGATAACCAATGACATCTCCGGTACATTTTCCGCCTCTTCTTCCTTTACTTCTATTATAAGTACTGCAGTTACGCTTTCTCCCGCAGGAATCGTGGTATTTATGGCTGAAAGGTCGTCAGAAAGCATGGTATGCAATGCATTCTTGGTTTCTGAACCATATTTTATGCGGAAACGCACCCCGTCAGGAAGCTCATCACAGGCCGCTTTTGAAAGCATATCACAGACTGTTTCTTCCGTACCGGTATTCGTAAGCAAAAATTTTGTCACTACCAGCTTGGCGCCCGGTGAAGCATTCATAGCAAAAGCAATGTCTGTATTATTTCCTTCAGTATAAGAGTCAACAACCTCATACCCCTGATAGTCCACTGAAACAGCTCCTAATTCCAAAAAGCTTCCAATATTTACAACGGCAGCCACTCCCGAAATTCCATCCTTTTCATCTGCTATTTCATTTTCAGAAACTGAATCCTTCTCCGGTTCAGCTGCTTCCTGTTTGGAAGGCTCTTTTTCTTCTTGGTTCTCTTCTGCTTCCGGCTCCGAAGCAGCCGCTTCTTCCTCCACAAGTCTGGTTGTATAGTTTTTATCATATTTTAATAATAGTCCCGCTGCATATTCGGCAACTATGGCCCCCTGTTCTTCTGACATATCCGGTATGGCATTTCCACAACCGCTTACTCCCAATAACACGGAAGCCATGCAACAAACAGCTATCGTTTTCTTTTTCATGCTCTCTCCTCACATCATCTGAATTTTTCACTTTTCCCCTGCTTTATACCGGGGCTCTATATTATTTTACCACTATTCCGCTGCAAGTTCAAACCAAAATTCCACACCATTTTCATAATTAATAACCCCATACTCCTGATTCATAGATTCCATAATTGCTTTTACAATGGAAAGGCCAACTCCGCTGCCGCCGTATTCCCTTGTACGCGCCTTGTCTACTTTATAAAACTTCCCCCATATCAAAGGCAGGGATTCTTCCGGAATAGGATTTCCTGTATTGAATACTGTTGTTCGCACTTTGTCCGCCTGTCTCCGGATTTTTATATTAATCCTCTTTTCTCCCATAGCATAGTTCATGGCATTAGTAAAATAATTCATGAACACTTCTTCTACTTTAAACTCGTCTCCCCATACGTATACAGGTCCATCACATTGAAGCTCTACCTTCACACCATTTTGTTTTATGAGAATATCTGCCGATTGAATATAATTTTCAATCAGTTCATGCAAGTCAAATCTCTCCATAGTAACTACATCATTTCCAAATTCTAACTGATTCAGGGTAAGAAGCTTCTTTACCATAGTATTCATTTTTCCAGCTTCATCCATAATTACATCACAATAAAAATCCCGGCTGGAATCGTCCTCGTTGATTCCTATTTTCAGCCCTTCTGCATATCCCATTATCAAAGCAATGGGCGTCTTTAATTCATGGGATACGTTTGAAAGAAATTCTTTTCTCATTTCATCAATTTTTTCCTTTTGATGAATATCATTCTTCAGCTCATTGTTAGCAGTCTTTAACTCGGAAATGGTTTTTTCCAACGTGTCGGACAACTGATTGATATGGTCCCCCAGAATGCCGATTTCATTTTTGTCATTTCCTGAATATTTGGCTTCAAAATCCAGATTTTTCATTCTTTCGGATATTTTAGCAAGCTGCAGAATCGGTTTTGTCACTCTTCCTGTTATGGTCATAGTCACAAATGCACTGATTATCACCGCTCCGATTCCCACATATGCCAAAAACTGATTGGATATCTTTACGCTGTCCCTGATGCTTTCCACCGAAGAACGCAACAAAAACAAATTTCCATTTTCCAGCACTCCCCACATTTCAATATAATTGCTGTTTGTTTCTTCATCAAAGCTTTTCTGAATAATAAAATTTTCCGTTTCTTCCAGAATCTTATCCGGCACATACATTCCCATGGCGCATTCCAGCAATTGAGTAATCATTCTTTTATAATCATTTACTGAGCTTAAAATCAATTTTGATTCCGCATCCATTACAATAATGTTCATATTGTAGGTGGCGCATATCTTTTGGAACTCATAATAAAACCCTTTTGAACTAAGGGTTCCTTTTTCAGCTGCGTAATTAATGCTGGCATAGGCATTTTTTAAATCCGCTTCTTTATTTTGCACATAATACTTTTCCAAAAAGATACTATTAAGAAACCAGCACAATAAAATTGTGCCGGCCATAAGTCCAATAAATATAATCGCAAACTGCCTTTTTATGGAATACTTGTATTTCATTCTTCTACCTCAAACTTGTAACCCATACCCCAGATAGTCTTAATACAATTTCCCTGCTCACCCATTTTGCTTCTAAGCTTTTTCACATGAGTATCAATAGTTCTGGCATCCCCGAAATAATCATAATTCCAGACATGATCTAAAATCTTTTCCCTGGACAATGCAATTCCTTTGTTTTCCAGAAAATAAGTAAGAAGCTCAAATTCTTTATAGCTAAGGTCCACCTGCTTTTCTCCAATGGTAACGATATGGGCTGTTTTATCTATTGTAATCTGACCAACCTGCAACAGCTCCTCGGATGTGCCGCTTCCTGCTCTTCGAAGCACGGCTTCCACTCTTGCAACTAATATCTTGGGGCTGAAGGGTTTGGTTATATATTCGTCCACACCGTATTGGAAACCCTTTAGCTCGTCCTGCTCATCCGCCTTTGCAGTCAGCATAATAACGGGAACCTTGGAATATTCTCTTATTTCCTTACATACCTGATAGCCATCCATCTTAGGCATCATTACATCCAGCAGAACCAGGGAAATATCCTTCTCCCGAAAAAAAACATCCAATGCCTGAGCGCCGTCCTCCGCCTCTAACACTTCATAATTGTTTTTGGTCAGAAAGTCCTTTACAAGCTTTCTCATCCTGCTTTCATCATCTACAACGAGAATTTTCAATTTTTCCATTTTTTCACCTCTTACATAGTTTGTGAACTTAGCCTATATATTAACAGACAAGTATGTAAAAATTGTGAAATTCCTTTAGGATTTACTTTTCAAGAAGCTCCTTTTCTTTTTCCTTCACTGTTTTCTCTCTTTCCTGCAGTTCCTGCTCCCACTGAGCATATTGGTTAGTAATAACTGTCCTGTAGTTGATAATATTGGCATTTTCTCCTGTTAATGTAATAATGAAGAGTACCACAATAATCAATGCCAGAAAAAAATTCAGAATAATGGAAAACTTCAATTTTTCCTTCACTTCTTTCTGAGGACGGATTCTGACCTTTACCTTTGCTGTTTCCTCAGTCCGCTTTGTATAAGACAATCCGGAGCGAATCGGCACGGGCTTTAAGACAAAATCACTGCCTGCTTCTTTTATGTCAATCAAATGCTCCTGCAACTTTTTTAAATAAAGCTCTCCAATCACAGTCTCAAACACATGGTTTTCAATTGCTTTATTATAGACCATGGAAACGGCTTCGAAGTTTTTGTAATTCAGCTTTTTGTCAATTGCCTGAATTTTATTTTCATCATTTCTGGCTGCTTTTGCTTCCGCTTCCGTTGCAAATTCAAAACCGCCTGCAATATAATCCTCTTTTACTGCCATATCAATCTCCTTATATCAATAACGCCATGTAATACTCTGTAAGCTTGTTCAAAATAATATAATAGTGCTGCTTAAAGCAAAAAAAATTTAAGCAATATCTATAATATACTTGCTTAAATCTTTTTTGTAAATAGCCATTATGTAACAGTTCAGACAGCGGTTTTCCCGGCAGTCACCGGAACGGGCTTTCCGCAGAAAATGTTTCTACGTCGCCACGCTCCCGCTCTGATAAAAACGCAACAGTGCTAAGCTCGAAAATACCTCGCTAAGCGCTGGCGTTTTTATAAGGGCTCCTTTAGAAATCATTTTCTGCGGAAAGCCCGTTCCGGTGACTGCCGGGAAAACCGCTGTCTGAACATGCCATTATGGAGTAGACGGGAGTCGAACCCGTGTCCAAAAGCCCATTCCCTGTACTTCTACTATCATAGTCAGTTCTTTTTCATTCCCTCTGCCTGCCGGGAACTAACACCCTGCAGGTTTTAGTAGCTTCATATTACGCCCACAGGCTCAAAGCTTTGCCCATGTCGTTTCCTACATAGTCGATGCCCGGTTCTTAATGTGTAGGTGCACTAAGGAAGACACGCTGCGACTAGGCAGCGAATGCTAAATTATCTTCAGCGTTTATATTTATTGTCGTGATTTGACGCATCACCTGCGGATAGCTTCTCCAGCTGCAAGACCCCTGTCGAAACCTTTACTACCCCGTATTCAGTTTTTCTGCACTTTCTATGGGAACCGGAAAACCGTCCTTTTCCTTCTCTGATTCTCAATAGAAAGTTCTTTGTTTCTCACTTAGTATATCGGTAAACCTGTTTGCCGTCTATAGGCTGGAAAATAATTTTATAAATTTTTTATTTTAAAATCCTTCTGTGCTTCTCTCCTCTGGTCCTTCTTTGCAATATCCTGGCGCTTATCGTATAATTTCTTGCCTCTTGCAAGACCTACTTCCATTTTTGCCTTTCCATCCTTAAAATATACCTGCAGTGGCACTAATGTATATCCCTTTTCTGCAAGTTTCCCTGCAAGCTTATGGATTTCCGACTTGTGGAGCAAAAGCTTTCGAATACGAAGAGGGTCTTTATTAAAAATATTTCCCTTTTCATAAGGGCTGATGTTCATTCCATATATAAAGGCTTCTCCCTGCTCAATCCGGATAAAGGCTTCCTTTATGCTGCATTTTCCCATACGCAGTGATTTCACTTCTGTGCCGTGCAGCACCAGCCCCGCTTCATATTTTTCATCAATAAAAAAATCAAAGTATGCCTTTTTATTATTTGCTACCAGTTTTCCCTGTTCTTTACCCATATTTTTCACCTGCCCTTCTGATTTTTTCCACGGCTTTCCATTGTTCTGTCAGTCTCTTCCCCATACGGAATCACAAAATCAATTGTCTTTGCCATTTTATCCACATCTTTTACCTGAATGGTAAGTTTCTCACCAAGCTTGTATGCTCTTCCGGTATCCTTTCCCACCATCTCATAGGAATTTTCGTCATAGTAATAATAATCTCCCGGTATGGAAGTCACATGAACCATTCCTTCCACCGTATTGGGAAGCTCCACGTAAATGCCCCAGGAAGTAATTCCTGAAATAATGCCTTCAAACTGCTCTCCAATATGGCCTTCCATATATTCCGCCTTTTTCAGCTTGTCGGTTTCCCTCTCCGCTTCGTCAGCTCTTCGCTCTGTTTCTGAAGAATGCCTGCACACTTCCGTTAAAATGCTTTTGTAATGGGCAATTCTTTCCTGTCCCAGCCTTCCCCGAAGCTGCTCTTTGATAATCCGGTGAATCTGCAGGTCCGGATATCTGCGGATAGGGGAAGTGAAATGGCAATAATATTCACATGCCAGTCCGAAATGTCCGGTACAGCTTTCCGTATATCTTGCCTGTTTCATACTGCGAAGCACCAGGCGGCTTATAAGGGCTTCTTCTGCAGTTCCCTGAATTTTCCCTAAAAGCTTTTGCAGCTCCTTTGGGTGGACCTCTTCATTTTTCAGCCTGATTCCATAGCCGAAATTCCCGATAAAGGTCATAAGCTTTCTTATTTTTTCCGTATCCGGCACTTCATGGGTACGATACACAAAAGGAAGCTCCATCCAGTAAAAATGCTGTGCCACCGTCTCGTTTGCCAGAAGCATGAAATCCTCAATCAGCTTTGTGGCAACATTTCTTTCATAAGGCTCAATGGCAACTGGATGTCCCTCTTTATCAAGAAGAATCCTGCTTTCCTGAAAATCAAAATCAATGGAGCCTCTTTTCTGCCTGTTTTTTCTTAAAATTCCGGAAAGCTCTGCCATATGCTCAAACATGGGGACAAGTTCTTTATAGTTTTCCCGTTCCTTCTCATCCTTGTCCTCTAAAATCTTTTTCACGCTTGTGTAGGACATGCGGCGGTTTACGTTAATGACGGTTTCCGCAATTTCATAATCCGTCACTATTCCTTTTTTGTCAATAGTCATAAGACAGCTTAATGCAAGCCGGTCCACTCCTTCATTCAGGGAGCAGATTCCATTAGACAAGGTATGAGGCAACATGGGAATTACCCGGTCCACTAAATACACGCTTGTGCCTCTTTTCAGGGCTTCTCTGTCCAGAGCGGAATTTTCCTGCACATAATTGGTCACATCTGCAATATGGACTCCCAAATAGTATTTGTCATCCTTTACGGTAAGGCTTACGGCATCATCCAAATCCTTTGCATCCTCCCCGTCAATGGTAACCATTTCCACTTTCCTCAGGTCTTTTCTTCCTTCCATATCCGCTGCAGACACTTCTTTTCCAACCCGCTCCGCCTGACTTAATACCTTTTCCGAAAATTCCATAGGAAGGTCAAAGCCTTTTACAATTGCTAAAATATCCACCCCCGGGTCGTTTATATGGCCTAAAATCTCCACCACTTTTCCTTCCGGACGCTTTCCCTTATAGCCTTTTCCATAGTCTGTTATTTCCACTACTACCTTATGTCCGTTGACAGCTCCTTTAGAACGTTCCAGCGGGATAAAAATATCATCCGGCAGCTTTTTATTGTCCGGCACTACAAAGCCAAAGCTTTTCCCTCTTTCAAAGGTGCCCACAACTGTTTTCATACCTCTTTCCAAAACAGCCACTACTTCCGCTTCCTGACGCATTCCCCTTTTGCCGGGAAGAAGGGCGATTTCCACTTTATCCTGATGAAAGGCTCCGTTCACCTTTGTTTCCGGCACATAAAAGTCCTCTGGCTGTCCTTCTATTTCCACAAAGCCAAAGCCTTTTGCATTGCTGATAAAGGTGCCAATTAAAGCTTCTTTTTCCGGCTTTACATATTTTCCTCTTTTGGTAATCTGCAGCTTTCCTTCTGCCAACAGGCTTTCCAACACCTTCTTAAACTCCGGCCTCTCCTCCGGCTCCACCTGAAACATAATTGCCAGCTCTTTTTCCTTCATGGGAACATATAAGTCTTCCGCCACAAAGTCACATATTAACTTTTTTCTTTCTTCCAATGTTTTTTTACTCATTCTTTTCTCCAAAAAGAAAAGCACTCTATAAAGAGTGCTTACATTTCCTAAAATTTGTTAATGTTCAATACTACCGCAAGGAGTAAAAAAGCAACGGCCAGAATCTTTGTAATCTTTACCAGAGCGCCTTCCATGGAACGGCCTTTATTCTTGCCCCAGTATGACTCCGCTACACCACTGATAGCTCCAAGCCCTGCCGATTTTCCCTCCTGCATCAGTACAAGCACTGTAATTGCAATACATACTAATATGAAAACTATTGTTAAAATCAATCTTATTGTACCCATTTTTAAACCTCCTAATGTCAAACAAGGTTTATTTTAGCACAGGACAGCAGGCTTGGCAACGTTTTTTTGAAAAAATTTGCTTATTTCTTTTTAATTTTTACTTTACAGGTAGCTGTTTTACTATTATTAAAGTTCATAAATACAATTTGTCCCTTTTTCAACTTCACGGTAGCCGTCCGGCTGGGCAAAGAGGTGGCAGTTGTTATTTTTCCATACTTCCGATAAGAAGCCGCAGAACACATATCCAACGAATAGGTTTTTCCACCTTGTGTTTTTACTTTTAAATGATTGTCCGGATATGCAGCGTCTGCATATCTGCTTATTCCTGTATACATAGAGATTGCTCCAAACAGAATATCATCTTTCTTATTTTTTACCATATAATCAGAAAAAGTAAACTGATAAGTTCCTGCCTTTGGGGCTGTAAATTTAACCCATGATACGGCACTCATAGCTTTCTTACTATTATTGGAGCTTTTATATGGCCTTGCCGTAACGATTGTAGTACCGGTTTTTGCTGCCGGGGCTTTTCTATACTTGTAATTGCTGGTAATCTTTCTTACCGCCTGCACCTCCATGCCGGCTGCAGGCGCAAATACAGTGAGCGCCAATGCCATTACCAAGCCCATGCATACAAGTAATGCGGACTTTCTTTTTTTCATTGAGTTCATATTTTCTCCTTACTAAGCATTATGCTTATTTCTTCTTAATTTTTACTTTGCAGGTAATCGTGCTGCCATTATTAAAATCCATAAATACAATTTGTCCCTTTTTTAATTTCACGGTAGCCGTACGGGTTGATAAGGAATCATATGTATCAGCTTTTGCAGGCTTTATGTAAGCTGAGGGTGAACACATATACAAAGTATACGTCTTTCCTCCATTTGTTTTTACCTTTAAATAGGTTTGTGGATATGAACTGTCTGCATAACTGCTTATTCCTGTATGCATGGTTATTGCTCCATAAAACTTTTCATTTTTATTTGCTTTTACCACATAATCAGAAAAAGTAAACTGATAGGTTCCTGCCTTTGGGGCTGTAAATTTAACCCATGATACGGCAGTCATGGCTTTTTTCCTGTTATTAGATTCTTTATACGGCCTTGCCGTAACGATTGTAGTGCCCGTTTTTGCTGCAGGCGCCTTTCTGTACTTATAATTGCTGGTAACTTTTCTTACCGCCTGCACCTCCATGCCGGCTGCAGGCGCAAATACAGTAAGCACCAATGCCATTACCAGCCCCATACATACAAGCAGTGCGGACTTTCTTTTGTTTAATGAATTCATATTTTCTCCTTTCTCACATACAGTTTTTTATAAAGCAAGTATACAGAAAATTGTTTTTGTTTTCAAGTATTTCTGCTTAATTGTAGATAAATGTTACAGAAATTTACAGATAATGCCTACAACTGTTTGCAAATAAGAATATATTGTTAATATTCTTATTTGTAACAAATTACATAATATTGCATGATTGCATAAAACATCCCAAAAGTCATTACAGCTTTTGGGATGTCTCAATTACTTTTATGGAATCTCACACTTCTTATTTGTCATCCGCCACTATTTATCTGCAAAGCAAATTAATAGTTTACAATCTTTCCAAAATCCGGCTTTAATGCCGCACCGCCTACAAGGCCGCCGTCAATGTCCGGTTTTGCAAATAATTCTGCTGCTGTGGAAGCATTTACGGAACCGCCGTACTGAATGCGGATTGCTTCTGCGGTAGCTTCATCATAAATTTCTCTAATGCATGCGCGGATAGCGGAGCAAACTTCCTGTGCCTGATCGGAAGTAGCTGTCTTGCCTGTTCCGATAGCCCAGATTGGCTCATAAGCGATAACGGCTGTCTTTGCCTGGTCTGCTGTTACATTTAAGAATGCAATCTTAATCTGCTGGCGGATAAAATCAATGGTAACGCCCTGTTCTCTCTGGGTAAGGGTTTCGCCGCAGCATACGATTGGGGTAATGCCGTGTTCGAAAGCCTTTAATACTTTTTTATTAACTGTTTCGTCAGTTTCTGCAAAATATTCTCTTCTTTCGGAATGTCCGATGATGACATATTTCACTCCCACGTCGGTCAGCATGGCTGGAGAGATTTCTCCTGTGTAGGCACCCTTTTCCTCAAAGTACATATTTTCTGCGCCAATCTGGATGTTAGAGCCTTTTGCTGCTTCCATAGCTGGGATAATGTCAATAGCAGGCACGCAGAAAACAACATCTGCTTTCTCTGTAGCTACTAATGGTTTTAATGTGTTGATTAATTCTACTGCTTCACTGGGAGTCATGTTCATTTTCCAGTTTCCGGCAATAATTTTCTTTCTGGCCATTTTGGTAATCTCCTTTTATTTCATTTTCATTTGCTCATGCAAATATATATCTTTTCTTTCCGGCATCCTGTATGCCGCCGTCAGAGACGTCTGATTATTTATCGTCTGCTGCCGCTACGCCCGGAAGCACCTTTCCTTCCAAAAACTCAAGGGAAGCGCCGCCGCCTGTGGAAATATGGGACATTTTGTCAGCAAAGCCTAACTGGTTTACTGCTGCTGCAGAGTCACCGCCGCCGATAATGGTGGTAGCATCTGTTTCTGCTAGAGCCTTTGCAACTGCAATGGTGCCTTTTGCAAGAACCGGATTTTCAAATACGCCCATTGGTCCGTTCCATACAACTGTCTTTGCGGATTTTACTGCATCTGCATATAATTCTGCTGTCTTTGTTCCGATGTCAAGTCCTTCCATATCGGCAGGAATCTTGTCTGCATCTACAACCTGAACGTCAATATTGGCATCGATAGGATTCGGGAAGGAAGCTGCAATGGTGGTGTCTACAGGAAGCAGCAGCTTCTTGCCAAGCTTTTCAGCCTTTTCCATCATTTCCTTACAATAGTCAAGCTTCTCGTTGTCCACTAAAGAGTTGCCCACTTCATAGCCTTTTGCTTTTAAGAAGGTAAATGCCATGCCTCCGCCGATAATCAGGGTATCGCATTTTTCCAGTAAGTTGTTGATAACGTTTAATTTGTCAGCAACCTTGGCGCCGCCAAGAATTGCAACGAAAGGCCTTACCGGATTTTCCACTGCATTGCCGAGGAAATCAATTTCCTTCTGCATTAAATATCCAACTGCACATTCTCCGCCTTTTGCGCGCACTACCTCTGTTACGCCGGCAACGGATGCATGTGCTCTATGGGAAGAACCAAAGGCATCGCATACATAAGCATCGCAAAGGTCTGCCAGCTCTTTAGAAAATGCTTCTCCGTTCTTTGTTTCTTCAGAACCGCGGAAACGTGTATTCTGAAGCAGTACCACATCTCCTTCTTTCATGTCTGCAACCGCTTTTGTTGCTGCTTCTCCGGTTACGTTATCGTCTGCTACGAAATTAACTTCTTTTCCTAATTTTTCAGAAAGTCTCTTTGCAACAGGAGCTAACGACTCGCCTTCGTTAGGGCCGTTTTTCACCTTGCCAAGGTGTGAGCAAAGGATAACCTTGCCGCCGTCCTTGATTAATTTTTCAATGGTAGGAAGCGCTGCCTTGATACGTGTTTCATCTGTAATCTGTCCATCCTTTAAAGGTACATTGAAATCACATCTTACGAGCACGCGCTTTCCGCTTACGTTGATATCATCAACTGATTTTTTGTTTAATGACATTTTTCTGCCTCCTGATTTTTATTTCATTTATTATTTTTAGCAGCTCTGTTTTCAACACTACTCTGCTATCTGCCGGATTAAAATATGGGCAGCCTGACGTACTGTACCATTGTCATTCAGACAAATCCGCTTTGCATACGAACTATTGCCCTGCGCAGATTTACCGGAAATCAATGGTATGGCACACTGGTTTCCATCTGGCAAAAACAAAGGGCCCGGTCCATAAGACCGGACCCTGATAGGTCTTCTCATGCGACAGCCTGTAAGCTGTCGTCATCAACTGCTTTGATACTTATGCTAATTCAGCAAAGTATTTGATTGTACGAACCATCTGGCTTACATAAGAGTTCTCATTATCATACCATGATACAACCTGTACTAAGTTGTTTTCGCCAACCATTGTCTGAGTTGCATCGAATAAAGAACCATATGTCATACCAACGATATCGCTGGATACGATTTCATCTTCATTGTAGCCGTAGGATTCTGTAGCTGCTGCTTTCATAGCTGCGTTGATTTCTTCCTTTGTTACGGATTTTTCAACTGTTGCAACTAAGATAGTTGTAGAACCTGTAGGGGTAGGCACACGCTGAGCGGAACCGATTAATTTACCGTTTAATTCAGGAATAACTAAACCGATAGCTTTTGCAGCGCCTGTTGAGTTAGGAACGATATTTACAGCGCCTGCGCGGCTTCTTCTTAAATCGCCTTTTCTCTGTGGTCCGTCAAGAATCATCTGGTCGCCTGTGTAAGCATGGATTGTGCTCATAATACCGGACTTGATACCTGCTAACTCATGAAGAGCCTTTGCCATAGGTGCTAAGCAGTTTGTTGTACAGGAAGCTGCGGAAATAACGGTGTCTTCCTTTGTCAATGTTGTATGGTTTACATTGTAAACAATTGTAGGAAGGTCATTTCCTGCCGGAGCAGAAATAACAACTTTCTTTGCGCCTGCTTTGATGTGAGCAGATGCTTTTTCTTTGGATGTATAGAAGCCTGTACACTCTAATACAACGTCTACATCTAAATCTCCCCATGGAAGCTCTTCAGCATTTGCTTTTGCGTAGATTTTGATTTCTTTTCCGTCAACTGTGATAGAATCTTCACCAGCTGTTACTTTATCAGCTAATGCATATTTACCCTGAGCTGAATCATATTTTAATAAATGTGCCAGCATCTTGGGACTTGTCAAGTCATTGATTGCTACTACTTCGTATCCTTCTGCACCGAACATCTGTCTGAATGCAAGACGACCGATACGTCCAAAACCGTTAATTGCTACTTTTACTGCCATTTTTTAGTCCTCCTAAATAATGAATTTTTTTATATGATTCTGTCAATCCCGTTTTCAGATTGACAAAATTTTGTCAGCAGGATTATTTTACCTAATTTGTCCAAAAATTTCAAGATGTATTTTGAAAATATTTCCTAAAACCTTTCATTTTAAGTGATATTGGATAGAGTTTTGAGTATTGGGTTCTGTTTCTATTACAATTTTACCAAATAAAGGGGAAATTATTCCTTGTTTGTGAAGGTTTTTGAGGGGGCTTGTCAGTATGTCTTGTAAAAGATAAATCAAATACTTTTATCCGGCTGCTGGCCATTATGCGCTTTCCATTGACATCGGGTGACTGCCATGTTTGTAAAAACTGCCTTAAAGGAGGAGTCTTCCGGGGAGCAGGCATAAATGCCAAATTGAATTTTTCCGGCTCCTTTCTGCATATGGCAGATTCTCATTTGTTGAAAATGAATACCGTCCGTTGAGGATTCCACACAATAATCGTCTTCTCTGCGGCTAAATCGATACCACATGGATTTTACAGAGGCATCAATTGCCGTAGTTGCCCAGTCTGAATAGCCCTGATTGGTTACAACGCTGCCTAAATGCTGGTATTTTTCATTTTCATATTCAACGGAAGCTTTTAGCCAGTTTTCACTGTCCAGATACATGACAATACCGCACTGGTCAAAGCGATGGTGACTTTCCATAAACTCTGCTTTCACAACAAAACTGAAATATTTTTCTTCTGTTTCCATTTGAAGCACCGGGGCATTGTCATTTTGAAAATGATAATAGGTCCTCTGCCATAAATCCGTATGAGGATTTGTAACAATTTCCACCTTGTCTTTGTCAATATGGTATTCTTTTGGTTCTCTTGTCCATTTCAATGTCTGTAAATCCATAATATCCTCCTTTTTTGTGGTTTTATATAGATAATTGCGAAACATCCTGCTTGGGCAATTATCTATTGCGGCTTTATATTTTTTCATAAGAGGAACAGCAAAAATTTATTTCACTAATTCCATTTCAATGCAATTCCAGGTTTCTCCCATACATTGATAGCTTTCTTTCGTTTCCAGTTCAACAGTTTGAAAGCCCAGGGAACGATAACATTGAAACGCCGCCGTATTATTTTCAAAGACTCCTAAGGTAATCCTGCTTACTTTTATGAAATCAAAAGCATATTGTATTGCCATGGAAAGCATTTCCTTTCCGTATCCTTTCCTGCGTTTCTTATCATCCACAATCACAAAGCCTAACCGAATTTCTTCCAGACTGTTTTCATCAGGAAAACGCATGGTGCAATGACCAATGATGCCTGTTTCATCAAATGCCGTCATGGCCCAGATTCTTTCATTGTCCTTATCTCTGTCATAATATGAGTTCATGTCCTGAGGATGAATGGGGTATTTCTCGTAACGGTCCGCGCTCCATTGCCGGAAGGCATATTCATTTTTCAGCCATTTTGTTATGGTCTGCGCATCGCAGGCCTTGTAGGGTCTTAATCTTAGCATAAATTTTATCTCCCTGCATTGTATTTTCCAAATTATTAAAATGCCGTTTCCTGACTCCATCAGATTTTTACTTGCAGCTATTGGCGATGTTCTCTTATTTCCATTCTGGAACGGCTTTATTTTTTATTATACCACAAGCCGCCTTTCCGTTCATTATAACAGTTCTAAAATTTTTTCAGCAATAAAAGTATTTTTCATAAAACTTTGCGGCTTATCCGCACGAAATTTCATGAAACCTTCAGAGAGCTTATTTTCTTCTTTTCTATCCTCTTCATAAAAATAACTGAAATCAAACAGCTTATCCCCTCTGCTATCAGAAAGGTCAGCCAGACAACCCATGTCCTCTCCCTATTTTCAACTGCTATTTTAGAAAGCAGCCATGCAACAGGCAGCACAAGCAAAAACTGTCTGCATACTGAAACAATTAAAGACTCCAGACCGGATTCCAATGCCTGGAATATTCCCTGAAACGCCACATTGGCGCCTGCAAACACAAAGCTGATGGAAATAATGCGCATGGCTCCGATACAGATTTCTTCCGTGCTTCCTGCCAGACCGAACATTTCAGAAAATGGCTTTGCAAATATCTCTAAAAAAAGCGTGCCAATCAGCATCATTGCCAAAGTATAGCCAAGCCCGTACCGTATTCCGCTGTTAATACGCACTTTATCCCGCTTTCCATAATTAAAGGACACAATCGGCGTGATGGCATCCCGAAGCCCAAATGCCGCAAATAAAATAAACTGCTGAATTTTATAAAACAACCCATATGCGGTTACCACTGCCTCATCGATTTGTACAAAAATCCGGTTCAGTCCATAGGTCATAACCGACATAAGCGCCTGGGCTATGATTGCCGGAAGCCCAATGGAATAAATCTCTTTTATAATCCGGAGGGACGGCTTTAGATAAACCAGTCCGTTGGTGATTTCTTTGTTTTTGCGGAAATGAAAAACTGCTGCAAGAATCAGGGAAGCAATCTGTCCCAGAACAGTTGCATATGCAGCACCGTGAACGCCAAGAGCCGGAAATCCCAGCCAGCCATAAATCAGTATGGGGTCTAAAATCATATTTACAATGGCGCCCGCCACCTGGGCAATGGTTGAATAAAGTGATTTTCCGGTTGCCTGCAGCAGCTTTTCAAAGATGGAAAAAAATACGATGCCCATTGACCAAATGCAGCATATCTTCAGATATCCAACCGCCATATCCGCTATCATCCTATTGTTCGTCTGGCTTTGTATATAGGCAGTTACCCCCAACACACCAAACAGGAGAAATGCAATGTATATAATACCTGCAAGAAAAAATGCGTTTCCTGCTGTTTTATTGGCACGCTCCCGGTTTTCCTGCCCAAGCCTCATGGAAATCACGGCCCCCATTCCCACGCCGGTGCCGATTCCAACCGCCACCATCAGCATCTGCACAGGAAAAGCCAAAGTCAGGGCATTTAGCGCCTGCTCTCCCACCTCCTCCATTCCTCCTATAAAAATGCTGTCCACGATATTGTAGACAGCCTGCAGCATCATGGACAATATCATGGGAATCCCCATGGTTATCATCAGCTTGTTTACCGGCATAAAAGACATTTTGTTTTCTTTGTCATTCATCTTTGCTTCTCTCACTTTCTATACTTTTTTCATAAAAAGAACTGGCTTTCACGGTTACTTGCAAGTTTTTCAACCAATAAAAATAAGCGCAAACCCGTTATCTGGATTTACGCTTTTCGCCACTCGACGGTGGTTATTATAGCAAAAATTTTTTTAGAAAGTCAATAGTCAATTTGATTTGACATATGCGCTGAAACGATATTTCTTTCAACACTTTCTATACATCTTCCCTTTTGTACTGCCTGTTGTTTCTATCTTCTCCTGTTCCAGGAAAAATTTTGTATCGCGTCCGGAGCCACAGCCAAAATCAAGTATATAAGAACCTTTCGGCAATTTTTCTAAAAAACGCTCTTGCATTGCAGTAAATTCAACATTTACTGTGCTTTTATAAAATTGTTCCGCATGGCTGTCATAGTAGCCAAGAGTATTGTCGTATTCCATAATATTCCTTTTTCTTACATATTCTCTTATCTTTCAATCACTACAATATCGTCAGCCCGCATTCCTTCACTACACATATACATACCCACCCGAAAGGGTTCTTCAAAAAACACTGTCGTCTTTCCGGAATTTTGTCTCTGACAATTCAACCTTAAAATAATTATCTTTGCCACTATACATTACCACATAACCGCTTATTTTTCCATAAAAATATGGCAATATGCTTATTATTGCAAATTGCCATATCACCAGCTTTCCCTTATTTATTTCATTTTGCATAGTGCTGACAATTTACCATTCCTGACAGCACTGTTTCTCAATCATCAATATAAAAAGGCACATCGCTCACCTTAAGCTCACCATCATAATCATAGCCAAACGAAATCTGACAGCCTGAAACCTCCTCTTCCCCAAGCTCCCCTGCCCGATACTCTTTTTCCCTTGCATGGAAATAGCAAAACTCTTCTGCCGATTCCCCCCATTTATCATGAATCAATTCTTTTCCCGTTGCTAAATTCCTCTTCCATATGCCGGGCTTTTTTCCTTTTGCAGCCATATAAAACACATGCCCGTCCATAACACCGCATAAAAGCCCCGGAATATCCTCCACATACTGAGGACCTCCGGTAAAATCCGGCCTGATACGGCACAGTGATTTTGGGAACTCGTTATCATTGGTCCATCCGGTATAGTAAATCCACCCGTCATCTTCGCAGAGCCCGTCAGAGACGTGGTACAAAATCGTGTCTGCCGTCCTCCGGTCGCTGCCGTCCATGGCAATGCTTACCAGCACCGGGTCTTTTATTCCGATAATGTCCGCCGCAGGCGCTGCCTTATAAACAATGCGGCCTTCTGAAAAAAGCACCGGACATTCCCACCATGTATCTTCATATATCAGGTCCTCTAAAACCTGCCTTTCTTCTCCTTTATACCTAGTCAAAAGCAAGGGGCCGATTGCTGAGGCTGTTTCCCAAAGAATACTTTCCTTATTCTTATCTTCTTCCAGATAATACTGCCATCCTTCTTCATCCTGATATAAATATCTTTTTCCCACAAAGCTTACCCGCTCTCCCATTATTGTTCTTAAACCGGAGGAAGAGGAATGGGAAGACAATTCTGCCATTTTTTCTGCAACAAAACCGGAAAGCTTTGAAAGCTTTTCATTTTGCACGAAAGCCCCTGCCTGAATCCGCTCATTTATTTTTCCGCCCATATGTTTTTCCGACTTCATGCCTTCTCCATCTTCTCCGGCAGGGTTTTCCATAAAGCCATCCTTAGATAAGCCATCCTCAGATGTAGCAAATGCCACAAACAGGCTTACCGCTAAAAGAATCCCAATGCCAAAAGCTGCTGCGAGAAGCCCTCTTTTCTTTCCTGCCGAAAAAATATTGGCAAACCGTTCCTTTAACATATTTCCATCCTTGGAAAATTCACTGGTGCATAAAATATGGGCTCTGCCGCCGTTAGCTGCACAGGCAAGGAGAGTCTGTCCGTACCGCTTTTTTTCTTCTTTGGTAAAATCTTTTACTACATCACTGTCGCATAAAAGCTCCATATCCTTTACCGCCTGCCCTGCCATAAGCCCCACAAGGGGATTGAACCAGTGAACAGTTCCTGCTGCTGTCAGCAAAAGCTTTACCCATAGGTCTTTCCTTCTGTAGTGGATAAATTCATGTTGCAAAATAAACTCTAACTGTTCCCGGCTGTATTCCCTGCAAGGAAGGAGAATCTGCGGCTTTCTGATTCCAACCAGCATAGGCGCACTTATGACGGGAGAAGTATATACAAAAAGCTGCTCTTTGTTTGTAAGAAAAGACTTTGTTTTTTCCAGATTTCGGCAAAAGCTTCTGTAGCATATAACCTGCCATACTAAAAGCGCTGTCACACCTGCTGCCCACAAAACTGCTGCCCACTGTAAAATCAAATGAAGAGCTTTTGTACCATCTGTCTCTGCTGCATTAGGCTCTCCTGTCCGGGAATCTTCTGTCTGAACATTCTTTTTCCGAATATTCTCTTTTCCAAGATTCTTATCCTGAAATACTTCTGTTTCGAGCTCCTCTGTCTGCACTGCTGATTCTTCCTTCACCGAAACGCTTCTTTCGGCTGATTGTTTTTCTATCGGCAACATTTTCTCTGTTGCTGATTGGTTTTCTGCCGGTAACATTTTCTCTGTCACCGATTCTGTTCCTTCCGGCAACTCTTCCTCTGCCTCCAATTGTATTCCTTCCGGCAGTTTTTTCTCTGCCAACGATTCTGTTCCTTCCGACAGCTTTTTCTCTGCTGGCGATTGCTCTTGTTCCGAATGTATGGCTGCCCCATTCTGCTCCCCTGCCCAAATCCCCATCGGAACAGAAATAACAACTGCCTGACCGGGAATGGAAATATCAAAAGGCAGAACAAGACGTATGGCAAGAACTGCCCAGAGCAGGTATCTCCAGAAAACTGTATGCCTCTTTAAAAGCAAAGGTGACATTGCAAATAAGAGTAAAATCCCTGCGCCGGACAATATGGATATTTTTAGTACCTGAAGAAACAGGCTTAAAATTCCGTTTGAAATTCCATTTAAGACCCCGTTTATAATTGAAATCCCCATAAGTCCTCCTTCCTACAGGCTGTCCAGATAATCCTTAAGCTCCTTTATCTGGTCTTTGGAAAGCCTGTTCCCATCATATAAAGCTGCTACAAACTTCTTAACGGAGCTGCCGTAAAGCCTCTTTAAAATAGAACTGCTCTCCTGTTCCAGATAATCCTTTTCCTCCACAATGGGAAAATAACAGTTATTCCGCCCTTCCTTTTCCACCCGGACAAATCCCTTTTCTTCCAGTCGGGACAAAAAGGACAATACAGTAGTTTTGGAAAGTTTTCTTTTTTGGGGAAGCTTTTCTTCTATTTCCGTTCTTGTCATGGGAGCATCCGCCTGCCAGAGAATCATCATCAGTTCCAGTTCTGAATTGGGTAAGGTTTTGTATTCCATCATACTTCCTTTCTGCACTGTTATGAATTGCTGTGCTGTTTTTTTGTTTTTCTCATGATTTCTGTTGTTCGGCTTTTGCCGAACTTTTGTTTATATTCTACATCTGCCGAACATAAAAGTCAAGTACTGTAACAGCTCACCCCCAGCTTTCCTACAAAGGAATTAGAACCGTTGGCAGGCAAAAGGCGATTCCTAAAGTCTGCAAATGAAAAGTCCGGCAGAAATTGACATCTTCCTTTTTTTACACTATAATATATTACATTCGTAAGATTTATGTCAGGAGAAATATGGAGGACCAGTTATGAAAGCTTTGCCGCAGATTTCAGAAGCAGAATTTGAAGTGATGAAAATCATATGGAAATATGCACCAATCAATACAAACGAAATAACCGAACGGTTAACCAAAACTACCACCTGGAGCCCTAAAACCATACAGACTTTAATCAAGCGTCTTGTAACAAAAGGGGCGGTTTCTTATGAGAAACAAAGCCGTGTGTTCGTTTATACCCCTCTGGTAGCAGAAAAAGAGTACATAAGTCAGGAAAGCCGTTCTTTTCTTGAGCGTTATTACGACGGCAAGATTACTGCAATGCTTTCCGCTTATATAGAAAATGACAAACTATCCCAATCGGAAATAGCCGCCCTGCGCTCTCTTCTTTCAAAAGGAAACAGAAAGGAAAGGGATTAGTATGGCAGATTTCGGAATTCGTTTTTTTCTGTGCAATCTTTTTATTTGTCCCATAATGGTCATGCTGCTTGTGGCAAAATGGGTGTTACGAAGCTGCTTAACCAATGGAATGCAGTTTCATTTATGGTATCTTGTACCTGTATGGCTGGCTGTTCCCTTTCTCCCCTTTCGGCTCATTGGGCTTTTACCGTTTTTTTCATGGCTTGGCAGCCTGAAACAGACTAAGTCGCCAGACATGGGCTCTGTTCTAAAAACGTCCCCGGAAACAGCTTCATCCAATACCCTGGCACAAGTAAATGACTTTGCACTTTCTATCAGCAATCAAATCCCCTCTATGGTTGGACTTATACTGGTTGGAATATGGCTGACCGGCATTCTGGCAATGGTCATATTGGCAATCAAATCCCATAAGCGTTTTAAGGTTTTGAAAGACTCCTCCCTTCCTTTACAAAATAAAGAAATCCGCCTTTTATACAATAGCTGTTTAAATGAACTGAGAATTAAAAAAGAAATTCCTATTTACAGCGCCGCATTTTTGAAATCTCCAATTATTGCAGGTTTATTTCGTCCATGTATTTATCTTCCAATCCATCTTATATCGGATTTTCATGGACCAAATACGCCATGTGCCCAAACTCCCCCCTCTGACCCGTTTTCCGGACAAGCCCTTGGACTTCACCAGATAAGATATATGCTGTTGCATGAGCTGCAGCATTACAAGCATAAGGACGCCTTTGTGAATTATCTGATGAACCTTGCCTGTATATTATATTGGTTCAATCCTTTTGTCTGGTATGCTTTCCGTGAAATGCAAAATGACAGGGAAGTTGCCTGTGACACTTCTGTTTTGCTGCTTCTTGAAGAAAATGACTATGAGGATTATGGAAATACGTTAATCAACCTTGCAGAAAAAATATCCTTTATACCATTCTCCTTTGCTGCCGGAGCCAGCGGGAGCATGAAACAGTTGCAACGAAGAATTATGAACATTTCTACCTATAAAAAACCTTCTGTCTGGAGGAAACTGAAAGGCTGCACCGCCTTTTGCTGCATTGCTGCCCTTCTTTTCAGTCTTACTCCCATGCTGTCCACATGTGCGGCAGGCCGGGACCATTATAAATGGAACGTCTCCTCTGAACAAATTACTGTTTTGGGCTTGTCCCCATACTTTGGCAACTATGAGGGAAGCTTTGTCCTATATGACCTGAAGAATGATGCCTGGAGTGTTTATAATATGAACCATGCCACTTCCAGAACGTCGCCGGATTCTACATACAAAATATATGACGGGCTGTTCGGACTGGAAGAAGGCATTATTACGCCCAAAAGCTCATCCATTGCCTGGAATGGAACCCAATATCCCTTTGAAGCATGGAACAGGGACCAGAATCTGCATTCCGCAATGCTTTCCTCTGTGAACTGGTATTTCCAGGCAGTGGATAAGCAGCTTGGAAAAGCTTCCATTGCATACTACTTAAAGAAAATCAGGTATGGAAATGAAAATGTAACCGCAGGTCTTTCCGCCTACTGGCTGCAGTCTTCCTTAAAAATTTCCCCTGTAGAGCAGGTGGAACGGTTAACAGACCTTTATAATAATAAATTTGGTTTTACTCCTGAAAATGTAGCTGCCATAAAGGATTCCATTTGCCTGTTTTCCTCTAACAATAAAAGCTTTTACGGAAAAACCGGAACCGGACGTGTAGACGGGCAGGATGTAAATGGCTGGTTTATAGGCTACGTTGAAGTCCATGACAATACATACTTCTTTGCCACTAACATTCAAAGCAGCTCCAATGCTGCCGGAAGCAATGCGGCAGAAATAACAAATGCCATATTAGCTGACCTTAACATCTGGCAGCACTAAAGAAGCATGGGGAGAGTTAAACTTTCCTGTTTTTTTCATATCTGCCTGCTCCCTGTCATGCTGCTATATATTATTATTGTCTGTCGATACGATATTGATATTCGGGTATATCCTTAATCCCGTCATTCAAAATTTTATTCCCCAGATATTGAAAGCTTCCATCCTCAAAAAATCTGACGGTAAGCTCATGGGTTATGACTGCCTCATCGCATAAAATCATTTGACACACCGCATCTATTGTCAAGGTAATTGTTCCGTCCTCATTTTCCTTAATATTCGTAACCTCCGGAAAGGATGTCCCAAAATAGGTAGGGGCATAATGAAAGCAGCCTAACGGTTCCCATGCATAAGTCTGATTTTTTTCATCAAATACAGCGTATTTTTGGATATTCTCCTCTGTTATCGGAAGATACTCCTTTATCAGGCTTTCAAATTCTTCCTTTGGTATTCCATCAGGCGCATTTGCAGAATCAAATTTTTCTCCATATTTCATTGCATACAGATATTCATACAGTCCGTTATAATCCAGCTCTTTCATATTGTCCGTATCCCAGTTGGAACACAACAGATTATTTCCCTGATAAGCCAGCCCCAGTACGCACTTTTTGGACATTTCCCTGTTTTCATCCGTCATGGGCCTTATTCTGAGCATACCGCTTCCATCAACAATTTCCGTCACCTCCGGCGGCTCTGGCACACACAGTTCATAACAAAACCAGCCCTTTTCCGTATAGCTCCATTGCTTTATTCTGGTACAGGAGGCATAAATGATTTGAGGCTCATTTTCATCATCCCATACTGCCGACACGTTTAATACATACATATCTGTCCCGTCAAAGAAAAACTTCATTCTTCCTATGCTGCCTCCGGAATGTATCTCATATATGACTGTCTGTCCGCCTGCTCCTTCCATACATTTTTTAAGGAAATTGTCTGCATTTTCAAAATTTTCCATATTGCCATAAATTTCCGATATTATAACCGGCTCGCCTGTTCCCTTTAATTTCTCCTGCATTTCAGATACTGTTTCCCGGGAAAGGACAACATTGGAAGCATTTCCTTTGTCTGCCTTTACATAAATTTCACCAATGAGTTCCATCATTTTTTGCAAGTCTTCTTCCGCTTCTTTTCTCCAAAGCGCATCTACCGGAAGGTCATAGCCCTTCTCTATTTGTTCTTTATTTATGCCGGATAACATAATGGGATGTCCGGGAAATGTTTCCTGTACCTCTTTTACTTCTTCACATTTCCTGCAATGATGATGCAAATGAATGACTGAGGGATGTTTCCGCCAAGTTTCCCTGGAAAGTTGACTCTCCGGTATTTTTCCCTGCACAGAAGCAGACTCATCCGATTTCTTATATACCTTTCCGATGACAATTACAAAAAGACTTAACACCAGTAACGAACCAACTGAAATATATCTGCTTTTTAATGTCATAACAGCCTCCTTACTGTTTTCTGTAAATCTCTCTTGATTAATTATTTTGAAATGGTTGGTATCTCTAGTTCCTTTTGTTCTATGGAATTAGATAAATATCGAAATGTACCATCCTCAAAGGGCTGTACCACAATCCTATTGGTAAAGGCAATGTCAGAATTATAGTCCGCCCATACAGCATCTACAATCAGCGTAATGGTTCCATCACCGTTTTTCATAAAATCAACCACTTCTCCAAAGGGTGGATAAGGGCTTGCAAATATCATCTCATATTCATAGCTATTGCTGTCTCCATCATATCCGCATTTTTCCCGCAATACTTCTGTTGATACAGGAAAACAGGCAGTCATTATCTTTTCGTATGTATCTGCAGGTATTTTCCTGTTTTGCACGTTAAAGTTTTCCCCTGTATATATCCGGTAAATGTCTTCAAACATACATGGCATTAAAATATCCTCCACATTGCTGCTGTCCCAGTTTGTCACAAGAACATTGTAATTTACATAGCTTAATCCACTTATATATTTTTCTGTCAATTCCCTGCATTTTTCTGAAAGGGGCTTTATCCTCCAGTATTGCCGCAAACTGGAATGAGGGATTACATTTTCAAAGGCATAAATAAAATAGCCTTTTTCCGTCAGTTTGATTTCCTCTATATGGCTGACTAAAGTATTCCTGATTTCCGGTATGCCTCCCTTCTGCCAGCCAATTCCCACATAATATGTCTGCAGCCTGTTATCCCGGTATACAAAAGTAACAGCGCCAAGAAGTCCGTCTGGATTTACGTTATATATAGTTACCATTGCCTCCCGCTTTTCCATATAGGCGGCATAAAAATCTTCTACCTTTTTGTAATTTTCCATATTAGTATCTTCCGTAACACTGACGTATCCACCGTTTCCAAGAAGAGAAACCACCTTCCTGCACTGCTCCTTTGTAAACCCTTTGATATTTGAGCCAAAAGACGGCCCGTCTATGATTTCCACATCCTTGTATACTTCCCTTGTCAATTCTGCCGCTTCCAATGCAGCATTTTTTAATTCTTCCTTCTCCGCTTCCGTTAGCAGACAATCACCTTCATTTTCAGAAAATTCATTTTCGCTGTAAATCTCTTTCCATTCATCCTCCGTCAAACGCTCAGAATACCACCATGCCTTATACTGCTCTCCGGATAAAAGCATTTGGTTTGATACATATTGAAAGCGGTCATCATCCATAGGGCGCACCACTGCTTTATGGGAATATAATTTAGACGTATTCCCATCCGGATAAACAGCATTGATAAACAGTGTAATGGTTCCATCCTGATTTTCCTCATAATCCACTACTTCCGGATATGGAATATCCGGATACCGTGCTTCATAAAAACCTCTTGGTCTGTATTCATAGGCTGCTGCCTCTGAAATATAGGTTGTTTTTGTCCGAAGCGCTTCTTTCTCAATTGGAAAGTAAGTTAGAATGACATTTTCAAACTCCTCCTCCGGTATCTGATAAACTTTCCGGCTCCCGTTTCCCAGATTCTCATCTGCCGCATAAGGAACCGGCTGTTTATACAGCATTGGATAAAATGTATCAAATATATCATAAAAATCCAGGTCCCCAAAATCATCCCTGCTCCAGTTTAAGAAAAACATATTACTTTTCCCATATCCTGCCGGCAGCACATATTTTTGGTTCAGCTCCCTTAATCTTTTTTCTAATGGCATTACCCTGAGTGCGGTATGCTCCGGTGTGTCGTTTAGTGTGAGCACATAATTTTCATCTGAAAAATAGTTCCCTTCAAACAGTAAATACCCTTCTTCTGTATATTGCCACCAGTCAGCAGGATAGCTTACAATACTGCTGTTATTCAGGTTTCCATTTTTATCATACTGGTAATATCCTCTGGCAATGTTCATGGTGCCATTTTCTGTTTCTAAATCATATTTTGTAAATCCGCCCGAATCTGCAACTACCACAATGGTCAATTCTGCCATTTCTTTTTTACTTGCGGCACTGCAAAATTTCACCGCCTGTTCTGCGTTTGTCATATTAATCTGGTTATTGCTGTCAACAGCCACATATCCATTGTCCCCAAGTCTGGCAACAATACGTTCCGTCACTTCCAGACTGCCTATTGTATCTGTTTCTACTGCTTTATCATAAATATCCCTATAAACGTCGGCTATGCTTTCTGCTTCTGCATTGCCATCCTCCTGACACAGCTCTTTTTCGTTCTCTGTTAAGTCCGCCGTCCTTTCTGCTGTCTGGGGATTTTGTCCACAGCCCGCCAGCAGAAAGAACATAATGCCAAGCCCTGCTGCTTTAAATTTTCCTGCAGACAATTTTATTGTCAGCCGTTTATTTTTTCTGCGGCTACTGTTTCTCCAATACAATTTATTTTTATTCTTCTGCATAAACCTTTTTCCTCTTCCTTTTCTGTTTTCTGCCATATGAATCTGACCTCAACGAAATCTTTTATGACAATATATCTGTTTCCTGCCTCAAGTCTTACACGCGTAAGACTTGAGGGCAAAAAAATAATTGATTTCTTTAAATATTACACTAGTAAGATTTAAAGGTCAAGAAAAAAATAAAGCCCTTTTATTTCAGAGCTGGTTAAAGTTACAATTATAAAAGGTCTTTATACTTAATTGGAAATCATATCATTTCTTCTTTTCCTTTTTATTCATTAACAAAAGACTGTTTATTTTATATTGTGCCCAGCGCACTCTTCACCAGTTTTTCAAAGGACTCCCGAAACCGCACATTATCCTCCTCCGTCCGCTTCTTAGGTCCTTTCAGGTGATTCCTTCCTGAAGCCCGTCTTGCTTTTTTCCCTAAATGCCGTTCCATAAGCATTCTGTCTATATTTTCATCCGTGTACCATTTCCCTGACTGATGTATGGCATATGCTCCCTTTCCAAGAGCCATTGCAGCCACCCCGTAGTCCTGGGTGACCACGATATCATCCTTTTTACAAAGGTTGATTAGTGCAAAGTCCACCGCATCCGCCCCTGCTCCGATTATTTTCACTTCACTGTAAGCAGAGTTCAGCACATGATTTGTATCGCACAAAAGCATTACTGGAATTTTGTTTTCTTTCGCCACCTGCTCTACAATAGATACTACCGGGCAGGCATCCGCATCCACATAAATTTTCATATTATCCATTTTCCTTCCAGTAATTTTTTTCCTTTCAGTTATGCTTTTTTTCCAGAGAAACATGTTATCTACATGCAAGGTCAGTTATCCATCTGCCTGTGCCGTATCAGGCTGATAAGCTCAATCCCCTGGCTTTTATCCTGATTGCTGCCATCCGGCATTCTCTTTTGCAATGGAAGCAACCACTTACGGGCACATGACATTCCCATTGACAAATTGACAAACACCTCTGAAAACAGCAGCCTTTGCTTCCGCCCTTTGAGCTGCGGCTGGAATCAGGATTAAACATCTGGACGGCATTGGTTTAATTGCCACATCCTTATTTATTTTTTATTTTTATAAAATCCGAACTTCTGGCATATCTCATGGACAGTTATAGCAAAAATGGCCCTCGAATGAACATTCCATAGTTCACGTGCTGCTTGTCAAAGCGGATATATTTCTGGCACTCATATCCCTCATCATCAATGTAGTTATTCACGATTGCAAAATCACAGCTATGGAGGATGCGGGATTCTTTCCTGTTTTTCATCTTGATCGTCAATACACGTGTGAAAGACCTATCTGATATTTGATGAACTTCAGGCTGTGGAACACTGTGAAAAAGCAATCGAGTCTTTCCGTCTCGACTTCGATGTAGATATCTATATCACCGGCTCCAATGCCTACCTGCTTTCTACGGAATTTTCTACGCTGCTTTCCGGCAGATATGTGGAAATCCGTATGCTGCCACTGTCGTTTAAGGAGTTTTTGACTTTCTATGAGTTTGGCCCTTCTGTTACCCTGGAAGAAAAGTTCCAGAGATACCTGCAGTTCGGCGGCATGCCCGTTCTAAGGGAATACCAGTTTAATGAAGCGAGAAGCAATCAGGCACTGGAAGGTATCTACTCCACAGTAGTATTGCGTGATATTTTACAACGCAACCATCAGGCCCATCAGGGAATGCTGCAGAAAATTATACTGTTCCTTTGTTCCAATATCGGCAGCATCACTTCTCCCAACAGCATCGGTAATGTTTTATCCAATAAAGGCGATATTCAAACCGGAAAAAGTAAAAATGTAGCAGGCAAAACGGTAGATAAATACATCTCCATGCTGCGCAGCGCATTTATCTTCTACTCTGTCGGCAGATATGATGTGAAAGGCAAACAGCTGCTGAAAACATTAGGCAAGAACTACATCATTGATATGGGCTTCCGCAATATGCTGCTTGGCTATCGTGATGCAGACCACGGCCACATCATCGAAAACATCGTATTCTTGGAACTGATTCGCCGTGACTACCGTGTATACATCGGCAAGGTCGGAGAAACTGAAGTCGACTTTGTTGCTGAAAAACCCAATGATAAACTGTACATCCAAGTAACAGAAAGTATGCAGTCTCCGGAAACCCGTGAACGAGAACTCAGGCCACTGCGCATGATACCTGACAACTACGAAAAAATCATATTGTCGATGGATAGAAACTATATTAATTCCTACGATGGTATCAAGTCCTTGTACTTGATTGATTGGCTGCTATCTTGATAAAAAGGGAATCAACTCATAATTAGGGAGTGTAATATAAAGTGTGTAAGTTACCGGTAACAAAAACTTACGCAC
>CAJUEX010000046.1:10971-29501 GCA_910585715.1 uncultured Lachnospiraceae bacterium | reverse complement strand
TGCATACTCATTAAAATCTCATCTTCTGCCATCAGTTCAGCATAATCAATGAACATGGTTACCAGTCTATTTAAACGGGACAATTCCTTTTCATTTAAATAATTTTTGGCAATACCTATATCCCGCTTTAGCACTTTTCCATCTGGTGCGTCCTTCCATGTTGTCAACCCCATAGCTGGCTTTTCTGAATCCGCACGCTCATATATTAATTCAGCCGCTGTCTTTCCAGTAACTGCAAAATGAAGTTTATTCTGAACAAAAGCATAGAAATTCTTTGTAATTTCACTGTTCTTATCATAATCATAGCTACATTGCTCAAATATATCCGTGATTTTCTGATAGGCTCTACGCTCACTTGCCCTAATTTCCCGGATGCGTTCTAATAATTCATCAAAATAATCTTTTCCAAAGGGTTTTCCATTTTTTAACATATCATCATTTAACACAAACCCCTTAATAATATACTCTTTTAATGTTTTCGTTGCCCACTGTCGAAACCTAGTGGCCTTTTTTGAATTTACACGATATCCTACAGCAATAATCGCATCTAAATTAAAGCATTTTACTTTTCGGCTGACATTTCTTCCACCTTCATTTTGAACTACCGAGAAAAACTCGGTAGTTGCCTCTGTATCCAACTCTTCTTCTTTATAAATATTTTTCAAATGCAATGAAATATTATCTGCTGTGCAATCAAATAATTCTGCCATTGCTCTTTGCGTCATCCAAAATGTCTCTTCTTTAAAAATGACATTCACATAAACATTTGTATCCTCTAACTGATATAATATAATCTCATGCTCCTGCATAGATACCCACCTCTTCAAATTATAACATATTCTTCCATAAAAATAATAGCTCTTATCCATATGGTGTTATATAGTCCATTACACGAATCCAGGTCACAAACTCCACCCGTCCACCTAGTGTTATTTCGTCCATAATCCTCTATTCCGTCCACAAAATACGGTACAATCAGCACCAAATAACACTAAATAATGCGGTTTTCACCCTGTCCCCAAATTAGGACACAAAATACTCTACCGCATTCTCAGGGAACATCTCCTTGAATTCTCCGTAAAGTTGCGCCGCAAGGGTCTTATTGTGGGCGATGACCAGCGTCGGCTTCTGCAATTCTTGAATGACATTCGCCATCGTAAATGTCTTGCCGGAACCCGTAACGCCTAGCAAAGTCTGGAATTGATTGCCCTCCTTAAAGCCTTTGACCAGTTCTGCGATTGCCTGCGGCTGGTCGCCTGTGGGCTTGTAGGGGGCTTGAAGTTTAAATTTTGACATATAAAAACCTCTCTTTCACGGAATTACTTCGACTACTATGAGCCATAAAATTCGTGTAATTTCACAAATAATTCGTGTACATTTTTGTTTTTCGGTTGGTTTATAGAGAAACTTTTGCAATTACACAAATGAAAGTCACAAATTTGTAGTCATAACTGTTTACAAAGTAGTCTATTTTGTATTCCATATCATTCAATTGGAAATAGATCTTATTTACCACTATCATAAATCAACTGATTTCTCTCTAATTCTTTCTGCAATTCTTCCACTGTCGGTAAAACAGTCATATACTTTGAAGCAAATATCTGTTGACTTTCATGAAGTACCGAATATTTCACAATCGTTTCATCCTTATCTGTGCAAAAAATAATTCCGATTGTTGGGTTATCATCCTCTCTTCTCTTTAAGTCATCAAACATTCTGACATACATATCCATTTGCCCTATATCTTGATGTGTCAATTTCTTTGTTTTTAAATCAATAACGACAAAACATTTCAGAATATAATTATAAAAAACCAAATCAATATAGAAATCCGTTGTTTCTGTACATATTCTCATCTGCCTTCCCACAAACGAAAATCCCTTGCCCATTTCCAGCAAGAACTTCTGAAGATTATTTATAATGGCTGTTTCCAAATCGCTTTCTAACTGACTGATATTAGGAGTGACTCCCATGAATTCTAATACAAATGGATCTTTCACAAATTCCAATACCTTATTTTCTTTATCAGGCAACTGTGTAGACAACATTCTTTTGTAATATCCACTCTTAATATTGCGCTCCAAAACTCTTACAGACCAATTTTCTGTCAAAACTTCATTTAAATAAAAATTCCTCTCCTCTTCATCCGAAATTCTCATTATACTCCTTAGATGAGACCATGGTATTTTACCAGCTATTGCAAATCCATATGACTCTTCTGAGAATGCCAAATAAAATTGTCTACAATTTTTTAAATTTGCCACAGAAAATCCTGTCCCGAATTCGTCTGATAATTGTTTTGATATTTTTTTATCAAATAAGAACCATATTTCGCTTTCTTTTCACCATATTGCTCCTGCTCAACAATTCGCCGTCCTACATTCCAATATGCATTCCATTAGCACTATCGTAAGCCTGTTCTCTCGCTCGTTTCAATATAAGACGTACATCCTCATAAAATTGTTGCTCCAACTCCACCATTAATTCACATTTTTCCTGTTTTATCACTTCATTTCTTTTTTCCATATTCGCTCCGTTGAATTGGCTACACATGTGTAGCCAATTCATTTTTATCAATTTTTCTTACATTTTTAGACTTCTATTTTTCTAAATATTAAGCATATAGCTTTTTAATATTTTCCCTTTTGTATAATATTCAATATAAATTGAACTGCATTTTCTATCTATTTCATAATATATCCCCAGTTCATATCCACATACATATTCTGGTAGCGTCTTTCCATCATATGACTCTTTTGTCAATGCAGCCAATCTTGCTTTATCATTCTCCTTCTCACATACCTTACGATATGCTTTTTTCATCTCTAAGGCAATAAGATTATCCTTTTCTACAATTTCTCCATGGCTATGTACAATTAAATCGCATACAATAGATACTACCTTTAAATCGTCATTATAGATGGTCTTTACTTTTCCGTTATTTCTATTATATTCTGTGTCAACATAATATCGTGAATATTTACTGTTGCTTATTTCCAAATATATACACTACGCCAAAGCACTACAAAGACTCCGTTCCGCCACATCGCTCATAATAAATGCCGCATTTTCATATAAAAATCTTTTATTTGCTCTTTCAAAAATATTTATCAATTCTTTATACACAGCCCATTCCCCCATCTTGTCCACAAAATACGGTACAATCAGCACCAAATAACACTAAATAATGCGGTTTTCACCCTGTCCCCAAATTAGAATACAAAGTATTCCACTGCGTTATGGAAAAAAATTCCTTGAACTCACCGTAAAGCTGAGCTGCTAATGTCTTGTTATGAGTTATGACAAGTGTTGGTTTATTCAATCTCTGAATGACATTCTTCATAGTAAATGTTTCCATTTTGAAAGCAGTTCAGTCCTTATTAGCTCTTCTGCCTAATTATGCAGATGCCCTGCACAATTATATATAAATTTACCTTTAAACAATTCGCTCAAGCAAAAACTGCCTCTGGGCGAATGAGTGCAGCCTGTTTATCTTATTCTTACACCATAATCCAATTTAAAACCATATGAATTACATGGAATGAAAACTTTTTATAGTATAGCATAGATCCACCTGTTTGTCCACTGTTTTTCGAACATTTGTTCTCTTTTCATATGCATAATTTTAATGGCGGTCTTGATGCAGCATCAAATATAACTTAGGTAAATCGACCCCCTTGGTGAGATTTAATGAAATAAACTCAGATTTCTGCTATCCCTCTCTTAAACTCAACCAGCCGTCAATTACTATGGAAAAACGATAGCATTATGGTTTTTAAGGATATACTAATGGCAATGCACTGAATAAACAACGGGACGTGTTATGTACATCGATTAAGCGCCAAAATAAAAGTCACAAAATTTATATTAATGAATTCCAGAAAGCAAATGCCAGCCTTTAGATTATAATTCCCTCCAGATGATCCATTTCATGCTGGATAATCTGTGCCACATATCCCGAAAATTTCTGTCTCTGCTTTTTGAAGGCAACATCCCGATATTCCACTTCGATATCCTGATACCGTTCTGTCTTTCTCCTGCCTGTCAGGGACAGACAGCTTTCCTCTGTTTCATATTTTCCTGACTTTTTCTTAATAACCGGATTTTGCATAATCAAATCTGCAAAACCCATGCCGACAATAATAATGCGTTTCTTATATCCAATCATATTTGCCGCCATACCGACACACCCATCCCTGTGCGCCTTTAGGGTATCCCGTAAGTCTGTAATAATCTGTCCGTCATCCGCTGTTGCCGGTTCTGACTTCTGTCCCAGAAACATTACATCTTTCACAATCGGCTTTATCATTTCCATCTGCCTCCTTTAAAGTCAAAGGTCCCGCCGCAAGCAGCAGGGTATCAAACTTGAAACGCCCCAAGAGGCGGAGTATTTGACCCTCGTAGCAGTCGCCAAATGCTTACACGCAATCACTTGGCTCGTTGCTCGCAGGAATAAAAATAGTCCATCTGCTTCGTCATGATAACACCGCCAAGCCCACGCTATAGAAAATATTGGCCTATACATTTATCACACACGGTTCATTATAAAATGGCATTAACGAATCGTGAGTGATAAACTTACAAGCATCTTCTTTCGATTGCGCCAACATAATCCTATCAAATGGATCATTATGTTTAGGAGCACCCTCATCACGCGTAAGTGTCCATAACAAAATATGCGTATCCAATAAAATATTCATAGACTATTTCACCCCAAACATTTCTGCAATTTCATCATTACAATCATCAAAATCGTCCGGTACAACAAATTTACCTTCTGCAATTCCAATTCTCTTAGATGTGGTTTCCGACTGCGCCGGTTTCATAAATTTATCTATCATATCACTAAGAAACATAAGGTTATCATCTGATAAACCAACTATTTTTTATCACCTTTTCCTCCAATGCTGCCGACATAGCCATTCACTCCTTTCAAAAAATCTCACTACATATATTATATCGCTATTCTCTGAGGCTAACAACTTGAAGCTCCCACAATCCCATCCTTTTTTAGTCATTTCCACAACGAATCAAAGCCACAAAATCCTTTCTTTCAGCAAATCTTGGCTGTTATTGCATTCTGGACAAATGAGTATCATCTAATCAAAGCCGATTTCTTTTCATCACATTATAGCACAATCCCATCTCATTTTCAAACATTTGTTCTGCCTTAATACTGCCTTAATTCCCCCAGAAACCAAACACCCCGACAGACATCTACAGCTCTTCCTCTGCATTTGCCTGTCAGGGCATCCCTCTCACTCTATCATACATTAATAAAAAATATGTCCGCCTATCTGAATCCCGGTAAGCCCCGGAATAGGCGTACGGAAAAACACACAGTTTCCTACCGGACTTGCGCCTGCCATAGCCTCCTGGGCTGCCTGATAGCATGACTGGTTGGCGCCTCTTGCCAGAACGATCGCAAAACGTCCGCTCCCTACCGGAGAAAACTGCTTATTCTGATATATTACGCCCGCTACGGTATCAGGAAACAAAGGGCTCTTTACCCGGTTCATGACAACTGCTCCTACAGCAACCTTTCCTGTGTAGGATTCTCCACCGGCCTCGCATTCAATAATTGCCGCCATCATATCAAGGTCTCCTGCACCAAAAGCAATGCTGGACAAATCCCTCATAGTGGTCTGAGCCACCAGTGCAGACAGCGCCTTTTCCTCTTCTAACTTCCGCTGCAATGCGGCTTCATCATTTTCCTGGGCCAAAAGAGCTTTTTCATATTCCATCAGTCTCTTTTCTTCTTCTGAAATCTGCGCCATATAGTCCTGAACATTTTCTTTCGTCTCTTTTACAAGAGTTTCCACATTTTCCTTTTTTTCCTTTGCCTGCTCTAACAACACTTCCAGACCTGCCTGGTCATCCTTCAGCTCTTCCTCTTCTTTTGCAATTTTTTCCTTAAGCTCCTTATATGCTTTCAGGCTTTCTCTGTCATATGCAGTTACCTTTTCTACATATTTATACATAGTCAGAAATTCGCCAAAGCTGTCGGCTGAAAAAAGCATATCCAGATAAGCCGTGCTTCCTTTTTCATATATGAACTGCATACGCAGCTCCATGTTTTTTGCTTCTTCCTCTTCTTTCTTTTTTGCCTCCTCCAGAGATTTCTGCGTTTCTTCAATTGCTGTATTTTTTTCTTCTATAAGCTCCTCAATCCTTGCCAGTTCATTTGTAGCATCTGCCAAATCTGCATTCAGATTATTCAAATAGGATTGAAGCCCTGTTTTCTCTTCTCTTAAATCATCCAGATTATCTTTGGCATTATTTTTTTTCTGTTCTGTTTCCTTTTTTTCCTGCTGCACCTGACGAAGCTTATCAGATGTGGAAGTAGCATAGACCTCCTGCTTTTGTATACCGCCTGTCAAAACACACAGCATCAACAGAAAAACCAGCATTTTCCTTCTCTTTTTCACTTATTCACCTTCTTATGAACCTTCTTTACAGCTCCAACGTAATTTTTCTGCCTGTATGCTCATATCGATAATAAGCCACACCTGCTGCATCAAACATTTTCTTTGATGCAATGACAGAATTTGATTCCTTATATTTGTCACAGGCATATACCACAGTTTTAATACCTGCCTGAATAATTGCTTTTGCACATTCATTGCAGGGAAACATGGACACATACAGCTTGCTTCCCTCCAGGCTTCCTCCTTTGTAATTCAGTATTGCATTTAATTCCCCATGGGTTACGAAGGGGTATTTGGTACACAATGGTTCGCCCTCTCTGGCCCATGGAAACAGTTCATCCGGGCAGCCATTTGGGAAACCATTGTAGCCCATGGAAAGAATCCGGTTATCCGGCCCTACAATACAGGCGCCAACCTGGGTGTTGGGGTCCTTGGAACGCATTCCGGATAAAACAGAAACCCCCATAAAATATTCATCCCATGAAATATAGTCATTTCGCTTATCGCTCATTGTTCCTCCCGCATTACTGTTCTTCTATCATATTTACTCTTTTCATATGTCTTTCTGCTTTGGAAAATTCCGTTTTCAAAAATGTATCTACAATTTCAAGCGCAAGATTCGTTCCGACAATACCTGCGCCCAGAGCAAGTACATTGGCATCATTGTGCTCCCTGGTGAGCCTTGCAGAAAGAACATCCCCGCAAAGCGCCGCCCGTATGCCTTTCACCTTATTGGCTGTAATGGAAATGCCGATTCCGGTGGTGCAGATGACAATGCCTTTTTCTGCTTCTTTTGCCGCTACCGCTTCCGCCACGGCACGCCCGTATACAGGATAATCACAGGAGCTTTTATCAAAACAGCCCTTATCCACGCACTCCTCGCCCTGCTCTCTTAAATGGGCTATTATCTTTTCCTTTAAATCGTATCCACCATGATCACTGCCGATTGCTATCATCTTTTTCTCCTCCCTGTCCTGCCTGAATCACTTTATGTCCGGCTGCTTTTAACAGGCGGTTCATTACAGCCTGTCCAATGCCCGTTCCCGGAAATGCCTCTGAGTAAATTACATCTGCCTGCTTTTCGTCAAATTCCCTTAACATACTATAAAGCCTTCTGGCAATAGTAAGCTCGTCCTCTTTCCTGCCTGCGTTCATTTTAATATCTGCCTGATAAAATCTTATATTTTCTTCTGTACCAATCACTCCGGTACGAAGCCCTTTTTCTTTTGCCGCCTTCAATAATCCGTTAATCTTTTCTTTTACTTCCTTACTGCTTCCTGAAACAATAGTCAGCTCTCCTCTTGGCGCATAATGCCTGTATTTCATTCCGGGAGCCTTTGGTGCCATGCCTGCTATCTGCTTTTGGGTGGTGCTGTCCACCGCTATATTGCCAATTACTCCGGAAAGCATTTCCTCTGTAATAAATCCCGGCCTTAAAATCATGGGCGGCTCTACTGTCATATCTATAATAGTAGACTCTATTCCGATTCCCACTTCTCCGCTGTCTAAAAGCATCTCTATTCTGCCCTGTAAATCTTCATAAACATGAATACCCGAGGTAGGGCTTGGCCTGCCTGATGTATTGGCGCTTGGAGCTGCCACAAATCCGCCGCTTTCCTTTATAAACGCAAGGGCCACCGGATGATTGGGAAATCTCACTGCCACCGTGGACAGCCCGCCGGTTGTTTCAAAAGGCACCTGCCCGCTCTTATGAAAAATCATGGTCAAAGGTCCGGGCCAGAATGCCTCAGCCAGCCGTTTTGCCTTTTCAGGTATTTCCTTTGTAAGCATTTTTAAGTCTTCCATATCTGCAATATGAATGATAAGAGGATTGTCGGAAGGCCTTCCTTTTGCCGAATAAATCTTTTTGGCAGCTTCCCTGTTCAATCCATCTCCGCCAAGTCCATATACAGTTTCCGTAGGGAATGCCACAAGACCGCCGTTTCTGATAATATGCCCCGCTTCTTTTACAGCCGGCATATCCGGTTCGTCTTCCAGCATCTTTATCCATTTTGTTTCCACAAGCATCGGCTCCTTTGCAGCTTTCCAGTCCGCTTTTCAAAGTATAGCACATCTTAATCCTGATTTAAATACTTGATAATTGCCAAGTGTATATTCCATGCCAGTTTTTCCTGATATTCTTCCTCACATAAAAGGGCTGCTTCCGTTTTTGAGGACAAAAAGCCGCATTCCACTATAATCGCCGGCGTGGTGGATTTTTTTAAAATATAATAATTATTATTGGCTTTTGCCTGTCTGTGATTGGCGGGGTCCACCCCCTCTATCATCTGGTTCTGCATAATTTCCGCCGCCTTTTTGCCTTCCTCCGAATGTGTAAAATAGAAAACCTGGGCGCCGGTAATATCTCCCGTTCCATAACTGTTCTGATGAATGCTCACTGCCAAAGCCGTTCCGGGAGTTTCAATGATTTCCACCCGCTTCTTAATATCCGTAACCTTTTTATTTCTATCATTTTCACCATACAGACCATAATCTCCGTCCCGGGTCAATATGACCTTTACATCATCCTGCTCCAGAAACACTTTTACAAGAAGAGCAATTTTCAGGTTAATATCTTTTTCCAAGGCATCGTTTACTCCAACCTTTCCCGGATCATTTCCGCCATGTCCCGGGTCGATTACCACTACCCTTTCCCCTTCTTTTAATTGAGTAGACGTAGTATAAACTGCAGCAGTCCTTGCAAGCACGCACATGGAAATAATAAAAATAATGGTCATTACCATTGATACTGCTCTTTTTTTCATTGACAGATTTTCCCACAAGCTTTTCTATATTGTATGTGGCTAAAAAACAGTTCATTCCAAAAAGAACAGGCCGGTTATTGGAGATAGGCCTCTATAAGCCCCCATACTTCCGGCTTTTCCAGTCCAAGCCTCCATCCTGCAACTCCGGCGATATCATAATTTTTCATCACATTCAGCTTTGTCTGGATAGATGCTTCATCCTCCAGCCAGATCTGATAAGTGGTGTCTTCTACCTGAAAAGTTGTATAATTCTGGCAGGTCACCTCATCCCAGCCGGATGTGCCTCCATTCTCCGCCATAAATTTTTCCCCGTAGGACATGCTTACCTTATCCAACGTAGTAGTGCCTCCTGACGTTGCCCAAATGCCCGTATAAAAGGGAATTGCATTGATTACCTTTTCCTTTGGCACCTCATCTAACGTATCCTTAATTCCTCTTTCCACAAAATTGATGGAAGCCATGGAACCAATCTCCGAGCCGGAATAATGCTCATCATATCCCATGACCATTACATAATCCACAAGAATCCCCTGTTCTTTTCTATTGTAATATGCGGTATATTCTGTAGGAACATAATTATCTACAGACAGCACCAGGTTATTCAGACGGCAGGCAACGGATAATTCCCTCAGAAACTGCACATAATCTTCTCCTGCTTCCCTTGGCACCTGTTCAAAATCCACATTAATGCCGTCAATGCCGTTTGCCAGAGCCTGTCCTACCAGATTCTGTATTAAATTCGTGCGTTTTGTGGTACTGGACAAAACCGCTTTCGTATTAATGGATTCCTCTCCTATGCGCCCTGTAAAATTATCAATAAGAGCCCATACCTCTATACCCCGCTGATGCATGAAATCTACATAGCTCTTATCCGCTAAAGACGTAAAGTTCCCTTCGTTATCACTTAAGGCAAACCATGTGGGGGAAATGGTATTAATGGCTTTCGTACCCTCAAGCAGCTCTCCCACCTTGCCGTTTGCCACCGGATTCGTCACCACATGCCATACCAGACTGATGGGATAGTCCTTTTGAATAGAAGTATAAACAGGCTCTTCCACAACGCTTTCTACCGTCCTGTCAAAATCCCTTTCATCCGTCAGACGCTTGTTTTCCACATATCCGATAATGGAATCTGCGGTTTTTACCTTAGACCACTTTTCCATTTTTTCCAGAACAGTAACTGTATCACCCTTTTGCAGGTCTTTTAAAATCGGGCTCTTTATCCCTCCCTGATAACGCATCTTTGTATTCTTTTTCAAATCCGCCATCGTTACTGTCGCGCTCTCCTTATGAAGCTCAATGCGGTTTGGCTCCTGAAATACTTCATAGTTAAAATTAGTAAATATCTTCACGAAATCAACCGCTATATAGGGGCTCCCCTCTTCCACCAGCACAACCGGGTAATCCACCGGAAGTTGGTTCCCGTCCAGAGCATAAGCGTTTTCTCCTGCATATGCACGAATTATCTCCGTGGGAGTAGTATATATAAGAAGGTTTTCTCCTGTATCAAAGTAAAAGCGGCTGTTTAAATAAGCTTTTACAGTATCAAGGGGGAGATAACAGGTTCCGTTTTGTACAATTCCTTTTTCTTCAAGGAAATCCTCTTCCCAAAGAATAGAAAGCTCCTTTTCTGTATATACTTGAAAGTATTCATTTAAATCCATTCTTTCATTGGAATACGAATACTTTTCCATAATGCCTGAAAACAAACCGATAACCACAATCAGAACAATTAAAACCACTGCTATTATTACCGGTATCATTTTTTGTTTAATCTGCTTCATGATATGCCCTCCAATTGTTTTTGATTATATCAGAAAAATCGACTATAGTCATTACAATTTTACATTTTAGTGCTTCACTCCCCAATCCCGCCTGCTTTTTTCATATTTCCTCTGCAGGCGCCATGGAAACATTGACCTAAAGGGACTTCTATTTGTTTTTAACTGTTTCCGTAAAATACTCCCGAAAGCACTGGCTTTTTTAAGCAGCTATCGGCTTTCTCATTTTCATTTGCTTTGTTTTACCAAAAAAAGGTTCTGTGATATATTTTACAAATCAAAAAAATGATTATAAGATTTTAATATGTGCCGATACTAAACATTGTAGAAAAAAACAGAGATGTTCCAGGCTCTTGATAAAAACTTTGCTGTAAATGAATTTCTTGTCTTACTTTTGAATTATAATTGGAATTATTTGGAATATATTAAGACTTAAAGCACCTGACTTTAAACATGTTCGGATAACCCGAACCAAGAAGCGGCGTCCCGCTGTACTGCTTTTAGATACTTATCACTATATAAGCTTTAATCCGGCCTCCTTTCCTTTTCTGTTCCCGTTTGATCCAACGAGTCCAGATATCGGCCCGGAAGCATCTCTGATTGAAGCATAAATGATTCCTGTCGATTTTGCAAGCATTTTGTTAAAATTTCTAAAATTTTCTTAAACTGGAACCAACTGCTATTGACTTGATTAATGATAAAGTATAATATGTTTTTATCACAATATATGCTAAAAACGGGACTTTTCTAAGTTTTCAAAGAAGGATGTGACAATATGAAAATCGAAAAAGTGAACGACCATCAAATACGTTGTACGTTGACAAAAGCCGACTTAGTGGACAGACAGCTGAAAATCAGCGAGCTGGCATACGGCACAGAAAAAGCCAAAAATTTATTCCGGGATATGATGCAGCAGGCTTCTTTTGAATTTGGATTTGAAGCGGAAGACATTCCTCTTATGATAGAAGCCATACCTCTGAATTCCGAGTGTATCGTTTTAATCATTACAAAAGTGGAGGACCCGGAGGAACTGGATACCCGCTTTTCCAAGTTTGCGCCTTCTGTCCATTCCGACAGCGAGGATGAGGATTGGGAAGAGCCGGACGGACTGCTTCCGATAAAAGGAGATGCAGATGATGTTCTGGATTTATTCAGAAAGCTTCACGATTCCAAAACAGGCAGTCTTCCAGAGGATTCAGATACCGGAAAAAGCTCTGCTGCCTCTGTCCCTGCCGGAAAGAAAAAGTCATCTGCCATAAATAATGCTGTCAGTCCCTTAAGGCTTTATTCTTTTCCAAGCTTTCAGGTGGTCACAAGAGCAGCCCATGTATTGAAGGGGATTTACGAAGGTGAAAATACCCTTTATAAAGATGAAGCCAATGACACTTACAAAATACTATTGGAACAGGGCAGCCATACTGTTGAGGATTTTACCCGGATATGTAATACCCTTTCCGAATACGGGAAAATCGAGAAATGCACAGATGCCAACAGAGCCTTTCTGGAAGAGCATCTTGAAGTTATCTGTCAGGGAAATGCCCTTCAGGCATTAACGCAGATTTAAATCTGTCTTTTACGCTACAAATATACCAAAGGTCAGAAGTTTCCACTGTCAATCTGACACGCATGCACGTATAAAACGTATAAAAATGCAGCTTCCTGTTAAGAAGCTGCATTTATCTTGTCCATTAATTCATCAATGTCCATTCCATGGACCATGGCCGCCATTTCCAGGGATTCGCCCTGTGCGGACGGACAACCCAGACAGTGCATTCCCATTTCCATTAAAACAGGCGCTGCATTTGGATTTATCTGTAAAATTTCTCCAATCGTCATGTCCTTTGTTAAGTCTGCCATTGCATTTTCCTCCTTAAGACTTTTGCTATTTATGATTTTTTTCCCGAATTCTGCGGGAAATCTGTTACAGTAGTTAGTATAACTCCATCTTCTTTTTTTATCAACCTGACATTTTTTACCACAATGAATTGCATTATTACTTTTCTATTTTATACTTTCTTTCAATTATAAGTGAATATACAGCCATGGATATTATGCTTTCTACCATGGCTCCCGCCACAGAAAACAGTATCCATACAGAATTCTGCCCCGGAAGCAGTGGAATTCCCAAAACAATCAGTATGATACCGAATAAACCAAACAGTTTCGATAAAGCATGATTATATTTTTTTACATCCGTGACCTGAAATACTTCTGCATTTGCCCAGAATCTCACGGGCTTCTTTGAAAACCATGCATATGCAGCCAGACCAAGAAACATACTTCCAAAAACGCACCAGATAAGAAACCCTATTGTTTTGCCATCCATTCCAATCCCTCCATCCGATTCACAATTTTTCAAATTATTTTACGCTCTTATTTTATCACAGCCACATACACAATTCCATGAAATATTTTTCAAACTTTGTTTATGAATTTTTCACCTTTTGTACGGAAAAAAGTACATTGGTTTTCTTGACTGTATACAAAGATTGACATATAATGTGACATATAAAGTTCTCACAGTAATTGGGGACGTTACACACTTGTAACTGGCGGTTTTTACAGCCGTTTAAAAAATTTTTTAATAGGAGGCTATTTCAAAATGAGACCAGAATGGAAAGATTTTGTAGGTGGCAAATGGGAAAATGAAATCAACGTACGTGATTTCATCCAGAAGAACTATCATCCTTATGATGGAGATGATTCTTTCTTAACAGGACCTACACAGAACACAAAGGATTTATGGGAGCAGGTTCTTGATCTTCAAAAGCAGGAGCGTGAAGCAGGCGGTGTTCTTGACATGGACACAAAGGTTATTTCCACTATTACATCCCATGGACCGGGATACTTAAACAAGGACAAAGAAACCATCGTTGGTTTCCAGACAGACAAACCTTTCAAACGTTCCTTACAGCCTTACGGCGGTATCCGTATGGCAGAAAAGGCTTGCTCCGACAATGGCTATGAAGTTGATCCTGAAATAAGCGAGTTCTTTTCAACTCACAGAAAAACACACAACGCAGGTGTATTTGATGCTTACAATCAGGAAATGAGAGCATGCCGTTCCGCACACATCATTACAGGTCTTCCGGATGCTTATGGACGCGGACGTATCATCGGCGACTACAGACGTATTGCTTTATACGGTATCGACAGACTGATTGAGGACAAACAGGATCAAAAAGATTCCACAGGACGCGTTATGACAGATGACATAATCCGCCTTCGTGAAGAAATTTCCGAGCAGATGACAGCTCTTAAGATGATGAAGGAAATGGCTGCTTCTTATGGCTGTGATATTTCCAAACCTGCTACAAATGTACAGGAAGCTATTCAGGCTACTTACTTCGGTTATCTTTGTGCAGTAAAGGAACAGAACGGTGCTGCTATGTCTCTTGGACGTACTTCTACCTTCCTTGACTGCTTTGCAGAAAGAGACCTTGCAAACGGTACCTTTACAGAAGAACAGATTCAGGAGTTCGTTGACCACTTCATTATGAAATTAAGATGTGTTAAATTTGCCCGTACTCCGGAATACAATCAGATTTTTGCAGGCGATCCGGTTTGGGTTACAGAGTCTCTTGGCGGTGTTGGTGTTGATGGCCGTCACATGGTATCCAAGATGTCCTTCCGTTACTTAAACACATTAAATAACTTAGGACCATCCCCGGAACCGAACTTAACTGTTCTCTGGTCTACAAGACTTCCAGAAGGCTGGAAAAAGTTCTGTGCAAAGATGTCCATTAAGACTTCTTCCATCCAGTATGAGAATGACGACTTAATGAGAGTAACACATGGTGATGATTACGGTATCGCATGCTGTGTATCCTCCATGGTTATCGGTAAGGAAATGCAGTTCTTCGGCGCTCGTGCTAACCTGGCTAAATGTCTGCTTTATGCTTTAAACGGCGGCGTGGACGAAGTCAGCAAGAAGCAGGTTGGACCTAAGTACCGTCCGGTTGAAGGCGATGTGCTTGATTATGATGACGTTATGTCCAAGTTCATCGATATGATGGAATGGCAGGCAGACGTATATGTAAATACCTTGAACATCATCCACTACATGCATGATAAATACTGCTATGAAAGAGCTCAGATGGCTTTACATGACAGAGATGTAAAACGTTACTTTGCAACAGGTGTTGCCGGTCTGTCCATCGTAGCTGACTCTTTATCCGCAATTAAATACGCAAAGGTAGAAGTTATCCGTGATGAAGACGGAGTCATCGTTGACTTCAAGACAACAGGCGAGTTCCCGAAATACGGCAATGATGATGACCGTGTTGACTTAATTGCTCAGGAAATCGTTCATAAATTCATGACAGCAGTAAGAAGACATCACACCTACAGAAACGGCGTTCCTACAACATCCATCTTAACCATTACTTCTAATGTAACTTATGGTAAAGCTACAGGTAACACACCTGACGGACGTAAGAAAGGACAGCCATTTGCTCCAGGCGCTAACCCAATGCACGGACGTGATACTCATGGCGCAGTCGCTTCTTTAGCTTCTGTTGCAAAACTTCCATTCAAGGATGCCCAGGACGGTATCTCCAATACCTTCTCCATCATTCCCGGAGCTCTTGGCAAGGAAGACCAGGTATTTGCAGGCGATATCGAATTAGATTTAAGCAAATAATCTTCTTTAATCGGAAGTATTGAGCAAAAGGAGGCCCAATATGAATGATGACGAAATGATTGATGACCTTATCAAAATGCTGGATTCCGGCGTTACCCGCGGGGTAGGCCACTTAAACGTGGACGTTGATGAGACCAACAAAGCAAAAAAAGATGTGCAGACCATGGGATGTACGGATTGTTCCAGAACCCCATTGGCTTGCAGCGTTCCAACCCTCCATCAGGGTCTGGACGACTACGAATAAATGAACCGGTAAACACAACCAAAAACAATTAAAAATTTTCAGGAGGTAATAATTATGTCAGAAGTAAGTTCAGCTCAAGTAGATAACTTAGTAAATTTATTAGATGGTTATGCAACAAAAGGCGGACATCATCTTAACGTAAACGTATTAAACAGAGATACCCTGTTAGATGCACAGAAGCATCCGGAGAATTATCCACAGTTAACCATCCGCGTATCCGGATATGCTGTTAACTTTATCAAGTTAACACCGGAACAACAGGCAGATGTTATTTCTCGTACTTTCCATGAGTCCATCTAATTAAAGGTATTAGAAGGATTTTGAATGAATTGCGCAAGTAGAAGTAACTTGTAAAATGACAAATAGAAGGGCGCCTGGCAGGAAAATCCTGTTGGGTGTCTTTTTTTGTGTGGGGAGTGGCTGCGAGGACGTAGGAGGAGGCATGGCATATAATAGTCTTCCTGGCACGCTCCCGCTCTGCAAAGACGCAGCGGTACTAACGCACCAAAATACGGTGCGTAAGGACCGGCGCCTTTGCCAAGGCCTGGAATACTATTATATGCCATGCCTCCTCCTACTGGGTATTGAAAAGCCTTTTGTGAAAAAAAGGGGCTGTATGATGATTTTCCTTGGGGCAGGAAAATTACCGGAAACTGAAAGCCTATGAATTCCTTTAAATATTAAAAATAAAAACCGTATATTGAGTCAACACACAGCAACAGAGGGATGAGGGCGGTGGGGATGCTTTGTTTTTGATGGCGGTTTTCCTTAACAGCCTGCCCACTACCCTCATCCCTCTGTTGCGTCCTCCACGCCAACTACGTCCTCTATGCCATCTACCTCTTCCATGTCCTCCACACCATCTCCCCCTTCTTCTACATCCTCCACATCCTCTCCCCCTCTGCTTCCCCCGCCCATCTCATATCCAACCCTTTTCCAAACTCCAAACTTTCTGCCCCCACAACTGGCTTTCTTCCCAAGAATATGTTACACTTAAACAAGAAATAATAAGCAAAAACAAAAAGAAACGAGGAATAGACATGAAAGGAAGAATACATTCTTTAGAAAGCTTTGGCACAGTTGACGGACCCGGCGTGCGTTTTGTGGTATTTGTTCAGGGCTGTCCCATGCGCTGTGCCTACTGCCATAATCCGGACACATGGAGCACAGAAGGAGGAAAGCTAATGGAGGTTTCTGAAATCATTGATGAATTTGAAAGAAACCGGAGCTTTTATAAAGGAGGCGGCATTACCGTTACCGGCGGCGAACCTTTGCTTCAGATAGATTTCCTTACAGAGCTGTTTACAGAGGCAAAGAAACGGGATATTCATACATGTATTGATACTTCCGGCATTGTTTTCAAGCCCCGGAACGAAGAGTTAATTGCCAAACTTGATGTTTTGATGGAGCTGACCGATTTGGTTATGCTGGATATTAAGCATATTGACCCGGAAGAGCATAAGAAGCTTACCAAACAGCCTAATGAGGGCATTCTGGCTTTTGCCGAATATTTATCGAACCGTGGCGTGGATATTTGGATTCGTCATGTGGTTGTGCCTACTATCACGGATAATGACGAATATTTGTTTAAGCTTGGCTATTTTATAGGGGGACTGAAAACCTTAAAGGCTTTAGATGTGCTTCCTTACCATACTATGGGCAAGCCCAAATATGAGAAGCTGGGGCTGCCTTATCCTTTAGAGGGCATAGAGCCTATGGATAAAAATAAAGTCGTGGAAAAGAAACAGATAATTTTAAATGGAATAAAAGAAAAAAGAAAAGAGCTGAATCAATAATAAATTTTACAAATAATCTACTATTTTCCACTTGTATAATGCTACTATTTGTATTAAAATAAGCATAGTATTTGATAATAATTTATCAAATACAACTATCTTATGAACATATTTAAGGAGGATAATGTTATGGCATATGTAATCAGTGATGCTTGCGTAAGCTGCGGTGCTTGCGAGGCACAATGTCCGGTAGGAGCTATTTCCCAGGGAGACACACAGTTTGAAATCGATCCTGAAAAATGCATCGATTGCGGTTCTTGTGCTGGAACCTGCCCAACAGGCTCTATTTCTCAGGGTTAATTACACATTAAAAAGCCCCCGGAAGTTCCGGGGACTTTTTTAATGCTGCATATTGGCAAATTTCGTATAATCGGGAAGCCATACAAGCTCTATGGTTCCGATAGGGCCGTTTCTCTGCTTTGCAATGATAATCTCTGCAATGCCTTTCTTTTCCGTATCCTTATTGTAATAATCGTCCCGGTAGATAAACATAACCACGTCCGCATCCTGCTCAATTGCACCGGATTCACGGAGGTCTGAAAGCATGGGCCTGTGGTCCGGCCTCTGCTCTACGGCACGGCTGAGCTGAGACAATGCCAGTACAGGAACCTGAAGCTCTCTTGCAAGAGACTTTAAGGAACGTGATATATCGGATATCTCCTGTTGTCTGGAATCACTTCTGCCGCTTCCTGACATAAGCTGCAAATAATCGATGATAATCATCTTCAAGTCATGCTCCAGCTTATATTTCCTGCACTTGCTGCGAAGCTCCGAAATACTGATGCCGGGCGTATCGTCAATAATCAGCCTGGAACTGCCGATAACTCCTGCACTTTCAATGAGCTTTTCCCATTCATCATCCTGCAGATTACCG
>CAJUEX010000046.1:0-10961 GCA_910585715.1 uncultured Lachnospiraceae bacterium | reverse complement strand
TCACAAGCTGCTCCTTTGACCTTTCCAGACTGACGATAGCCACGCACTGATTTTCTTTAAATGCCACATGCTGGGCTATGTTCAATACAAAGGCTGTCTTGCCCATGGAGGGCCTTGCCGCAATCAGCACAAGGTCTGAAGGCTGCATACCTGCTGTCCTATAATCCAAGTCCAGAAAACCAGTAGGAATGCCCGTAACTGAGCCCTTGGTCTTGGAAGCCATTTCAATCTTATCCATGGCATTCATGACAACCTGACGGATTGGGACAAAATCCCCTGTATTCCTCTTTTGAACCAGCTCAAAAATCCGCTTCTCCGTATCCTCTAAAATAAATTCCATGGATTCTTTTCCTGCATAGCAGGTGTTTGCTATTTCTTCATTTAAACGGATAAGCTTGCGCAATGTGGACTTTTCCGCTACAATCTCTGCATAATGCTTAATATTGGCAGATGTGGGCACTACTGCAATTAAATCACGGATAAATTCCAGGCTTGCCACCTCGGGAGGCACATCCTTTTCCTTTAATCGCTCCTGCAGGGTTACCAAATCCACCGGTTTTCCTTCATCGTTTAACTCTACCATTGCTTCAAATACAATGCCATACTGCTTGCTGTAAAAATCATCCCCATGAATAATTTCAGAGGCTACCACAATAGCCTCTTTGTCAATAATCATGGACCCTATTACAGATTGCTCCGCCTCAATGCTGTGAGGCAGAACCCGTTTTAATAAAGCTTCCTCTGCTGCCATAGGAGCTCCCTTCTCTGATTTCAAATATGAAACCTGCCGTGTTTTTATTCTTCCTCCACTTTCACGGTAAGCACACCGGTTACCTGTGGATGGAGCTTTACTTTTACTTCAAAGGTGCCAAAGCTTTTAATTGGCTCGGAAAGCACCAGTTTCTTTTTGTCCATGTCCTTTTTATACTGCTTCGTGTATTCTGTGGCAATTTCCTTGCTGGAAATAGAACCAAATGCCTTGCCGCCTTCTCCTGCTTTCATATGGACGACTACTTTTTCCTCTTCCATTTCCTTTGCAAGAGCTTGGGCTGCTGCCAGATTTTCTGCAGCAATTTTATCTGCATTTGCCTTTTGCAGCTTTAAATCATTTAAATTTTTACCGTTTGCTTCAACTCCGATTTTTTGAGGCAATACATAATTTCTTGCAAATCCGTCATTTACATTTACGATATCACCTTTTTTGCCTAATTTTTTATCATCCTGCAATAAAATTATTTTCATGATAATTCACCCTCTTCAATCATTTTACTTAAGGTAGCCTTTAAAATCTCCATGGCTTCCTCTATGGTATTTCCCTTTAACTGGGCACCAGCAATATTCATGTGACCGCCTCCTCCCAGCTTTTCCATAATTACCTGTACGTTTACTTCATCAATGGAACGTCCGCTAATGTAGATTGTCTGGTTATAGTCTGTCAGGACAAAGCTTGCTTTAATGCCATTGATATTCAAAAGTTCGTTTGCCGCCTGAGCACCAATTACGGTAGGGCTTTCTAAATCCTTACTATTGCATACGCTGATGGCAAATACATTTTTGAAAATCTTTGCCTGACTTACCGCATCAGCCTTTGCCCTGTAATCCGCCGCATCCTCTCTGAACATTTTCCGCACCCTTGTTACATCAGCGCCGTTCCGTCTGAGAAAGGCTGCTGCTTCAAAGGTCCGCACACCGGTTTTGGTAATAAAATTGTTAGTGTCAATGACGATACCTGCATAAAGGCAGTCTGCTTCTCCATGCTTTACTTTTACTCCCTCGCCAATATACTGCAAAATCTCTGCAACCAATTCACAGGCACTGGATGCATAAGGCTCTACATAAGACAATGTGGCATTTTCAATAACCTCATCGCCTTTTCTATGATGATCCAGCACTACAATGGAACGACACAATTTTAACAGCTCCGGACATTCCGTTATGCTTGGTTTATTTACATCTACCACTACCAATACACTATTGCTGTTTGCAACCTCAATAGCCTGGGAACTGTTTAAAATAACCAGTTCATCACCTTCTATATGGGCTAAAAATGCATCTACCAAAGGTCTGATGGCAGAAGTCACTTCATTTACCACAATATAGGCGCTTCTGCCCAAAGTCTTTGCAATCCGGTAAATACCCACCGCTGCGCCAAAGCTATCCACATCCGTAATACGGTGTCCCATAACGATGACTCTATCCTTTGTGGATATGATTTCTTTTAAAGCATGAGCTTTCACACGTGCTTTTACTCTGGTATTTTTCTCTACCTGCTGGCTCTTTCCTCCATAATAAGTGACTCCCTCCGGAGTCTTTACGGCTGCCTGGTCGCCGCCCCTTCCCAAAGCCAAATCAATGGCAGTTCTGGAAAATTCATAATTCTGCCCGTAAGACAGGCCATCCGCCCCAATACCAATACTGATGGTCACACTCATTTCATTGCCGATATTGACGGTTTTTACCTCCTCCAGCAAATCAAAGCGGTTTTCCTGTAAAGTCCTCAAGGATTCTTTTCTTAGGGCAACAAAAAACTTGTCCTTCTCCATTTTCTTTACAATACCGTCAATGGAAGCAAAATATTTATTTATTTTTCTTTCAATCAGTGCAGTCAACAGGGAGCGCCTTACTTCTTCTACGCTTTCCAGTGCCTCTTCATAATTATCCAGATACAAAAGCCCCACTACCAGACTTTGATTATCATTTTCTTTTAAAGCGATGTTCAAAGCCGTTTCATCAAACAGATAAAGGGCAATCAGGTAACCGTCATAATCCGGAGACGCCTGAATCATATCGCTTTTTGCAACCATCTCTTTTAAGGAAATTTTTTTCAGCCTTGCCTCAAAATCCCTTTCTTCAAAAATAATGGAAAGCTGTGTCTCAGCCAGCTCTCCCGGCAGCTTTTCCTTTGTAATCTCCGGAAATAATGTATGAATCCCTTTATTGTAGCCCTTTTCTTTATGCACTACCATTTCAAAAGCTTTATTGGTCCAGATGACCTTTCCATTCTCATCCAAAAGGGCATGGGGCAATTCCAGATCCCGCAGAAGCTGTCTTTGAATCTGCCCATATTGAGTGGCAAAGCTTACAAGCTCATTCATAATAACGGGCTTATTGTAATTTAACATCAGCAGGCAGCTGGCAAGATAAATAATAACAAATACAGATAAAAGTATGCCGGCTTTTGCATCCAATACATAAATCCACACATCCACTGCCGCTAATAAGATGCCTAATATTAAAAATGTTTGTAAATAGGACCGAAGCCTACCTTTTATTTTAATCTTTGTTTTCACAAAATTACCTCTTAGCAAGTTATCTCATTTCAGCCTTTGGAAATAATTATAACATTATTTCAAAGATTTTACAACAAAAAGCACCCACTTGTTTGTGAGTGCCCTGTAAAGCCTTACTTACTTTGCTTAATCTAATGTATATGGCATTAATGCAACATGACGAGCTCTTTTGATTGCAACAGTAAGAGCTCTCTGATGCTTTGCACAGTTTCCGGTGATTCTTCTTGGAAGAATCTTGCCTCTTTCTGATACATATCTTTTTAATTTATTTACATCTTTGTAATCAATCACGTTATCTTTGCCACAAAATACGCAAACTTTTTTTCTTCTACGAATCCCGCCTCTTCTCTTCATTGGAGAATCGGACTTTTCTGCTTTGTTATAAGCCATGATATTGCCTCCTGTTTTAATTGATTTCTAATTAAATGGCAATTCTTCATCAATACCGTCAGGAATATTCATAAAACCATCTCCCGCTGCCATAGGCGCCGGAGCGCTTCCGCCGGAAAAACCGCTCTCTCCGTTAGAGGAACTGTTCTTGCTCTCAGCAAATTCCTGATCTTCTACAACAACATCTGTTGTATACACCTTTACACCCTCCTTGTTGGTGTAGCTTCCTGTCTGGATACGGCCTGTGACTAATACTTTTATACCCTTACGGAAATATTTCTCGGCAAATTCACCGCTTCTTCCAAATGCTACACAGCCAATAAAATCTGCACTTTGGTCATCATTATTATTACGGCTGAATCTGCGGTCAACTGCAAGTGTGTATCTAGCGATTGCCATTGGGTTCTCGCCCTGTGAGTATCTCACTTCAGGATCTCTCGTCAGGCGCCCCATTAGAATTACTTTATTCATATATTTATCCTGCCTTTTTTCTATGCCTCGTCTTGTTTAACGCATAAATATCTGATCACATTTTCCATAATGCGAACGTGGCTTTCCACTTCCGCTGGAGTTGTTGACTCAGCATCGAATTGGATGAAATAATAGAACGCTTCTTTCATCTTCTGAACTTCGTAAGCTAATCTTTTTTTACCCCATTCATCGACATTAGTAATCGTTCCGCCGAATCTTTCGATGTAAGCTTTTACTTTATCAATTGTAGCAGCTCTTTCATCATCTTCGATTTTTGCACTAACAACAACGGCTAACTCATATTTGTTCATGCTTCATTACCTCCTTTTGGTCTCTGGCCTCTTACTATATAAGAAGCAAGGAATATATCACAGAACCTTATATTACCATAAATCGCCTTTATTTTCAAGAGATAAATTTCATTTTTATCATTTTATCATTTTTATAATTTATCTTCTTCTCTTTTCTGCAATTTCTTTGTATTTTTCTCAACCAGCTTTCTTGCCATCATGACCTGGTGGGCACAGCCCAGACATTTTAAGCGAAAATCTGCTCCCACCCTCAGCACTTCCCATTCCCGGCTGCCGCACGGATGCTGCTTTTTTAAAGTTACAATATCTCCCACTTCATAGTTCATGGTACTCTCCTTACACTACACTTCTATCTGCTCAAACACCTTTCCGATACTATCGTGAATAACCAAATCTGCTGCGGAATCTTTAGGGGTAACTGTTTTATTTATCAGTACAAGCTTATTCCCCATATAATAATCAATCAGGGAGGCTGCAGGATAAACTGCCAGGGACGTACCGCCGATAATAAGAATATCTGCCTTTGCAATAGCCTGCACAGCATTTTGAATAGTCTCATTATCCAGTCCTTCTTCATAAAGTACCACATCCGGCTTTATCACTCCGCCGCATGAGCACAAAGGCACTTCTTTACTTTCCAAAATCTTCTGAACTTCATAAAACTGTCCGCATTTCGTACAGTAATTGCGCAATACGCTTCCATGAAGTTCATAAACAGTCCGACTTCCCGCCTCCTGATGAAGTCCGTCTATATTCTGGGTAATCACAGCTTTCAGCTTCCCTGCCTTTTCCAATTCAGCTAATTTTAAATGAGCCTTATTGGGACGTGCGTTCAGACACAGCATTTTATCCCGATAAAAATCATAAAATTCTTTTGGCTTCTGCCTGTAAAAGCTATGGCTCAAAATAGTTTCAGGCGGATAGTCATATTTTTGATTGTAAAGACCGTCTACGCTCCGAAAATCCGGAATACCGCTTTCTGTGGATACACCGGCCCCGCCAAAAAAAACAATATTATCGCTTTCCTTTACCCATTGATTTAATATCCTGATTTCCTCCATATAATACTCTCCTGTCTTTAAACCAAAATAAGAAATTTTGAATTTTCATTTTTATTATATCAGATTTCTTATAAAAAAAGAAAGCGGTTTCCCGCTTTCTTTTTTTATATTTTAATAATATCTTGTAACTTTGGTTAATTTAAATCCGTACCAATCCTGTTTCTTTAATGAAGTACTATTATATTTCTTTTTGCCAACCTTTACTCCGTTAGCTTTTACATAATAATAGTACCATTTACCATTTGCACTCTGGGTTAAAGTACAGCTTGTTCCCTTAACAGTTTTAACCTTCTTGTATTTTCCGTTCTGTTTGGTTGATCTGTAAAGTGTGTAGTTCTTAGCACCGGATACTTTTCCCCATGTAATCTTAATGGTATTGGAATATCTGCTTGTCTGCTTAATCTTCTTAATGTAAGCATTCGGAACAATTACTTTCTCAGAAGACCATGCGCCATAAGCTTTTGTTCCATTATCCATCTTTGTATAAGCTCTGACTTTTACTTTCCATGCCTGAGTTCTTAACTTTGCATTTGTAAAGACATAAGAAAGGTATCTTTCTTCTGTAGCAGTTGCAAGCTTCTTCTTTCCTGATTTGTCTGTAATCATGATTTCAAAGCCGTCTGCATATGTAGCGCCATTCTCACTCCATGCAATCTGGTATTTCTTATAACTTCCGCTGCTTGCTGCTAACTTAACGCCTGAAATTTTTCCGGCTGTTGTTCTAAAAGTAGTTTTTCCGCTTGGTGACCAATATTGATTAATGCCGGTTCCATTTGACTTATATGGTGCAATACCAACTGCATATACACTGTTCTGTCCCAAAGCGCCAACTGTATAAGATGTATTCGCTCCGCCTGCTACTGTTCCCTTTAATGTCAGATTACCGCCAGGTGCAGCAGCATATACATAATATCCGTCTGCTCCGCTTACAGGAGACCATGAAACTGTTACAGAATTTACTGTTGCATTAGTCTGAGAAAGAGATGTAATAGCACTTGGTGCTGTTACGCCTACAAAAACATCTGAATTCTGATATTTAAAATATACTTTCTGAGCAGGTGAAAATCTCTGGTTTACTATGTAAATCCACTTACCATTAAGTGATACACCTGCTGCAAGTACATTGGATCCGCTATTTACATTTGGATCTGATGTAGAATACTTTAATTCTATAGACTGTCCTAAATCCACTTTGGATTCAAGAAAGATATAGTTGGTAGTAGGAAATTCCTTGTCCCAGATAACGGGATCATTTGATAACTGCAACGGTGCAGCTGCCGCTTTAACGGGCATACTGATGCAGGCTGCCATAACACATACAGCAAATGCTGCTAACAATAATGATACTTTTTTGCTAAATTTTTTCATCTTGTAATGAATTCCTCCTTAATATAATAATTTTTCTGTTCCGTATAATTTTACTCTCTTTTCTGTGATTTGTCCATTTATTTTTCATAAAAAAAACACAAAAAGATCACATTTTAGATTTTCCATATAAAACAAATAAGTAAAAGGCTCCAATCAGTTGACAGGAACCTTTTCCTATTTATATTGTCTTAAATTTTACTCTGCTGCATTTGTATCTGCTGCTGCATTTGTATCTTCTGCTGCATTTTCAGGAATCACTTCCAAATCTTCCGGTGTATCAGTCTCACCTTCATATTCTGTCTGCTCAGCATCCTTATTGGAACTGCATCCTACCAATGCTGTTGCAGATAAAGCAACTGCTAAAGTCAACATACAAATTTTTTTCTTCATAATAGTTTCCTCCCTAAATCATTCTTTGTTTGATAAACTTTGTGTTTCTCAACGTAGACTATCTTATTGTATGATTGTGAATATTTTGTGTCCAACTTATGTATTTTTTATGATGATTGTATGATGATTTGCTAAGCTTTTTTAAGATTTATTTAAGAATCTCAGCAAACAACTTCAGGCACATCTTCCAATACCTCCAAAAACACCCCTTCCAGCACGTCCCAATCCGGCATTCTGTCATCCTCCATCTCCTTCGAAATCCTCCCGTACCTTACAATTTCTTCTTCAATAAATTTGTGAATAACAGGCATTTTGGGATTTATCTCCTTTTCATCACTATTTGCTTTTGCTGTAAGCATCCTTTCTATTTCTTTGGACAATTCCACTGGAAGAGCCTGTTTCAACAAATTCTCAAATCTCACAGGCGGTATCCCGTGATTGTTTTCCATATACCTGCATGCCAAAAGCGGCCTGAGCGCATAGATATATTTTTTATATCTTACCCCATCCCCTTGCAAATACTGTTTGTAGGCGCTGTTAGCAGTTCCATAATAATGAGAAAAGGCTGCCTTTTCGGAAAAATACTGCCTGCAACTTTTATAAATCTCTTCCCATTCCTCCGTTGTCTTATAAACAATCGGGGAATTTGCCCACTCAAAAAGCGTGGCATTTCCTTTATGAAACTGGACAAGTGTTTTTTTCAAGTCCCATCCGTTGATATCCAGCACTTCGTCAAGCTGCCATTCAATCACATCTCTTCTCTCCCGAAGGCTTAAATACTCTTTCTTTTGCCTTACATAAACAAATCTTACATCATAATCACTGTCCGGCGATTCCACGCCCCATGCCCTGCTTCCGGATTCTACCGCATAAAGAACTTTAACGTTTTCTTTTCTCTCTATTTCTGCCAGCTTGTCTGATATTTCCTTTTTAACATCTCTCATCAAAATCACCTTCTATTGCTTTTCTGTTTATATATTCAACAAATCTCCCAACCTTCTCCATGTCAGGATTATCCGGCAGGGTTGTATTTCCTGTTGCAGTCTCCAATCGTTTTTCATAGTCAGACAATATATCATAAAATTCCTTTGAAAAGGTTTTGTCCTCCTTCTGAAAATCTCCGCGCCGGATGCTTTTGAGCAATTCCAGGTCATCTGTTCTGTGAGTTCTTATTTCACCCTTTTCCAAAATATCAATTGCCATCATAAACAGACGTATCAAATGCATGGCATGTTTATTTAAGTGGTTGTCGTCTTTCTTTTTATTGCGCTTGCCAATCTTGTCATATTCCCTGATTACATTATTCATAACGCCTAACATATTTTCATAATCCCGCAATGGCAAATGCCTGTATTCTGCATCTATGAAAATTTCTGTCTTAAACTCCGGACGTTCCGACTCGTCTATGTAAATATGAATATTTCCTTTATCAAACATTTCATTCTTCCGCCGGAAATCCTCCAAAGCATTTTTCACTGAATTGTATATATGCTTTTCCCGCTCATTCTGGGGCATGGAATCTCTGGCAATGGCATTTTGCAGCCGCCTGAGCTGGGCGCTTGCATATCCGCCAAAGGACTTGGCAGCCCTCTTTGACAGAAACAGGCTTTTATGCTCCAGCAATTCCTGTCCCAATGTTGTTTTTATCAGATACTGTTCCTCATCCAGCCCTAACAGCTCTATCGTATTCGGGTTGCACTCCAGTAAGAGCTTCACAACCTTATTAAAGGAGTAAATAACCGTATCCGTATTTTCATCCTCATACTGTTCAAATCCGGTAAGCCCCAGCAAATCGGATGGTAAGTTTAACGTAATTCCCCTGAAATCAATATCACTGTTTTCCTGATTGGTGCCATAAGCATAGCTTCCGCCAAGTCCCATAAGAATAATTCTATTTCCAAGCCTTGAATTGGTTCTTAGAAAATCATATTCTTTCGTATTCATAAGTTTAATAAAATCCATATTCACTCCATTTTAAAAAATTGGCGAGTCAGACCCGCCAATTTTTCAGTATATCTGCACTGTTAAAATTTTCTTTAAAATCCTTTAATACTCTTATACTCTAATGCTTCTTCCCGCTATTTTCCTCATCTTTCTTCGGCAGTACCACTTTATCCAGATGCCAGATATCATCCACATACTCCTGAATGGTCCTGTCCGCAGTGAACTTGCCGGAGCATGCCACATTTAAGATAGCCATCTTCGCCCAGCGCTTTTCATCCCTGTAAGCCGCCTCTACCTTTTTCTGTGCTTCTGCATAGGACTTGAAATCCTTTAAGATAAAATAGGTATCCGCTTTTGCGGTACACTGGGTATTCAACAGGGAATTGTACAAATCCCTGAACCGTTCCGGGTCGTTTGGTGAGTAAAATCCATTGATGAGCTGCATCAGAACCTTGCGCACATCCGGGTCATTGTTGAAAATCTCCATAGGGTCGTAACCGCCGTGCTGCTCATAGTTGATGACTTCATCGGAGGACAGGCCGAAAATAAACGCATTTTCTTCTCCAACCTCTTCCACGATTTCCACATTTGCCCCATCCATGGTGCCAAGAGTAGGCGCGCCGTTTAACATGAATTTCATGTTTCCGGTTCCGGATGCCTCTTTACTGGCGGTGGAAATCTGCTCGGAAATATCTGCTGCCGCAAAAATCATCTCCGCATTGGAAACCCGGTAGTTTTCAATAAACACTACCTTGATTTTCCCTTTAATGGATTCGTCATTATTGATAACATTTGCCACGCTGTTAATCAGCTTAATGGTAAGCTTTGCATTCCGGTAGCCTGCTGCCGCCTTTGCGCCAAAGATAAAGGTTCTGGGATAGAACTCCATATCCGGATGCTCTTTTAATTCATTATATAAATACATCACATGCAGAATATTCAGCAATTGACGCTTATATTCATGAAGCCTCTTCACCTGCACATCAAATATGGAGCGGGCATCTACTTTGATTCCGTTATGCTCCAAAATATAATTTGCCAGACGGACTTTGTTCTGGTATTTAATATTCATAAACTGCTGCTGTGCCTTTTCATCATCCGCATATACTTTCAGCTTGCTGATTTTGGAAAGGTCGGTAATCCATTCCGGTCCGATATGATCTGTAACCCAGTCTGCCAAAAGCGGGTTTCCATGCAGCAGGAAACGGCGCTGTGTAATTCCATTTGTCTTATTGTTAAATTTCTCAGGCATCATTTCATAGAAATCCTTTAATTCCTGATGCTTTAAAATTTCCGTATGAAGCCTTGCAACACCATTTACGGAATATCCTGCCACAATGGCAAGATGTGCCATTTTCACCTGTCCGTCGTAAATAATTGCCATGCTGCGGATTTTATCCTGATTATCCGGATATTTCTTCTGGATTTCCAGAATAAACCGGCGGTTGATTTCCTCCACAATCTGGTAAATTCTCGGAAGCAGGCGGGAAAACAGCTCTATAGGCCATTTTTCCAATGCTTCCGCCATAATGGTATGATTGGTATAGGCGCAGGTCTTTGTGGTAATGTCCCATGCTTCTTCCCAGCTTAAAAAGTAATCATCCAGCAAAATGCGCATAAGCTCCGCAATGGCAACGGTAGGATGGGTATCATTTAACTGGAATGTAACCTTTTCAGGAAGCTTGTGTATGTCGCTGTGGCTTCTCATATATTTGGCAACCGCTTCCTGCACAGAA
>CAJUEX010000045.1 GCA_910585715.1 uncultured Lachnospiraceae bacterium | reverse complement strand
GAGGTATTTTCGAGCTTAGCACTGCTGCGTTTTTATCAGAGCGGGAGCGTGCCCCTAAGACTTCTATCTACCTTGCCCCTCCTGCGTCCTCAAATCCAAAACTTGCAGGCTGAACTGTTACAATCTGACAAATTTCCCCAAGAACAGTCCTTGCAATCAAAGGCTAAATATTATAAGATGTTAAACGAAATAGAAATTTGAGGAAAGAAGGTACTTACACAATGACAATAAATGAAAAAGCCTTAAAGCTCCATGAGGAATGGAACGGCAAATTAGAAACCGTTTCCAAAACTCCCGTAAAATCACGGGATGCCCTGTCCCTTGCATATACTCCCGGCGTAGCGGAGCCCTGCAAGGTGATTGCTGAGAATCCGGAAGCCGCCTATACATATACAATGAAAGCAAATACCGTTGCCGTAATTTCAGATGGCAGCGCCGTACTGGGACTTGGCAACATCGGACCTTTGGCAGCCATGCCGGTTATGGAAGGAAAAGCAGTATTATTCAAGGAATTTGGCGGCATCAATGCGGTTCCTATCTGCCTGGACACCCAGGACACGGAAGAAATCATTAAAACAGTGTCCTATCTGGCTCCTGCTTACGGCGGCATTAATTTGGAAGATATCAGCGCCCCCAGATGCTTTGAAATCGAAGAGCGTTTAAAGGAAATGCTGGATATCCCCGTATTTCATGACGACCAACACGGAACTGCCATTGTGGTATTAGCCGGTATCATCAATGCCTTAAAGGTTACAGGCAAAGAAAAGGAAAGCTGCAAGGTAGTGGTCAACGGGGCGGGCAGTGCCGGAATCGCCATTACAAAGCTGCTGCTCACCTATGGCTTTCAAAATGTGATTTTATGCGATAAGGTAGGAATCGTCTCAAAGGAAACAGAAGGCCTGAACTGGATGCAGCAAAAAATGACAGAGGTCACAAATCCGGATAACGAAACCGGTTCCTTAGCGGATGCCTTAAAAAATGCAGATATTTTTATAGGAGTATCGGCTCCCAATATCGTTACTCCCCAAATGGTTGCTTCCATGGCAAAGGATTCCATTTTATTTGCCATGGCAAACCCGGTTCCTGAAATCATGCCGGATGCGGCAAAGGCTGCCGGTGCAAAGGTAGTGGGAACGGGACGTTCCGATTTTCCCAATCAGGTAAACAACGTGGTAGCTTTTCCGGGTATTTTCAAAGGTGCTTTAGAAGGACGTGCTTCCCAGATTACCGAAGAAATGAAGCTGGCTGCCGCCCTTGCCATTGCCGGGCTGGTGCCGGAAGATGAGTTAAATGAAGATAATATTATGCCGGAGGCTTTCAATCCCAAGGTTGCAGAGGTTGTGGCAGAGGCCGTAAAAAGCCATATTCATTAGCATGAAGCCTTATTATTACAGTATTTCCGAATATTTAAAGAATACTTATGGAGAAAAAATATATAAGATTGCTTTGGACGGCGGCTTTAGCTGTCCCAATCGTGACGGCACTTTAGACACCAGAGGCTGTATTTTCTGCAGCAAAGGAGGCAGCGGTGAATTTGCCATTCACACTAAAGGGCTTACAATTGATGAACAGATAAAGGCCGGACTGTCTCTTTTTCATGAAAAGAAAACCGGCAACAGATTCATTGCATATTTTCAGGCCTATACAAATACTTATGGCCCTGTTTCCAGACTGAATAAGCTTTATCGGGAAGCGTTGCTGCACCCTTCCATAGCCGGAATTTCCATTGCCACAAGACCGGATTGTCTGGGCGGGCAGGTGCTTTCCCTTTTTAAAGAGCTAAAAAAGGAATTTTCTGATAAATTTATCTGGGTGGAGCTGGGGCTGCAGACAGTTTCCGAAAAAACAGCCTCCTATATCCGAAGAGGCTACCCTCTTTCGGTTTGTACCGAGGCAATTGCCAGTCTTAAAGCTTTATCCATTCCGGTCATTCTTCATATTATTATCGGGCTGCCCGGAGAAGGCATGGCGCAGGTACTGGAAAGCATTCATTATGCCAACCAATATGCTGTCTTTGGCATAAAATTACAGCTTCTGCACATTTTAAAAAATACGGATTTGGCAACAGACTATGAACTAGGCCGTTTCAAGGCGCTTTCCAGAGAGGAATATCTGGATATGCTCACCTGTGCCATTGCCCATTTATCTCCCGCCATTACCATACATCGGGTAACGGGAGACGGACCAAAAAAGCTTTTACTGGCTCCTTTATGGAGCCTGAACAAAAGAGAGGTGCTAAACTCTCTTCACAGAAAAATGAAACTGGAACAGGTTTATCAGGGAAAGGAGTTTTTTGCTTGACACAAGAGCCATTAACCTTATACAAGCTCATTGTGCTTTATATGCTGGATTGGGTGAATTTCCCCCTTACCAAAGCACAAATCAGCGATTTTATATTAGAAAAAGAGTATACAAATTTTCTTACTCTTCAGCAGGCTATTTCTGAATTGACGGATTCCGGAATGGTTACTGCCGTTACTATAGGAAACCGCACCCAGCTCCATATTACGGAAGAGGGCAAAAGCACCCTGTCTTTTTTCCAAAACCGGATTTCAAACAGTATTAAAGAAGAAATCCGAAGCTACTTAAAGGAAAAAAATCCCCAGTTACGCAATGAAGTGTCCATTACCTCCCAATACTTCCGCTCTCCAAACGGGGAATATGCCGCCCATCTGTCTGCAAAAGAAAAAGACGCAGACCTTGTCAGCATAACATTGTCTGTGCCTTTTGAGGAAATGGCATCTTCCATCTGCAACAACTGGCAGAAAAAAAATCAGGAAATCTACAAATATTTAACGGAGCAGTTATTTTAAAAACTCCTCTATAACCCTGCCATCCACTTTTCCCAGGTTCACCCCTAACAGCTTTGCCAGAGTCACTCCTTCATCCCATAAACACATGTGGGGAACTCTGGCCCCTTCTTTGATTCCATAGCCCTTTGCCAGAAAAAAAGTCTGGTATCCTTCCCCATCCGGAAGATACCCATGGGTTCCTTTCATTCTTCCTTTCTTTACGTCTTTGACTTTTGCAGTCAATACCTCAAACTCATCCAGATAATAGACTCCCTGTTTTGCTTCTATTAAATAGACACAGCTCTTATCTGCGCCTTTTTTTCCAGCCTCCCTGCCGGTAAAAATTCGTTCAATTCCGTATATCTCTTCTTTTTTGCATTTTTCCAACAATGCTGTCAGTTTTTCATAAGTCTCTTTATCCGGTTTTTTTCTGGCATTTGCATAAATATAGCAGGAGCCGTCACAATTCTTTGCCAGAAATTGATAATCTACAATTTTCTTTCCTTTTGTCTTTAAAAATCCCTGTTCAAGCAACAGATAATTCCAATAAACCACCCTTTCCACATCCTTCTGATAGTGGTCTCCCAATACTACCAGAGTGGTCTTTTCCATATCTCCGGTCTTTTCCAATGCATGTATTATTTCTCCCAGCCTTTCATCATGACGCCTCAGAGCCTGGATGACCTTTTCGTGATGAACTCCGTAAATATGCCGGTTCGTATCCACGTCCGTATAATGAATGAGCATCATGTCCGGCCTGTAGGTCTCTATTGTATATAGGGCGGACTGATGCACGAAATTATCCAGTGCCGGCTGTCTCACCCCATCCCGCAAATGTCCGAACCTTTTTTGAAGCGCCAGTTCATAGAACATGGTTCCGTTCAGGGCTGAAACAATGACTTGATTCTGCCACGGGCGGTTGGCAAGCACTTCCGGAAGATTATAATGTATTTTGCTTTTTGCTGTAACCGGCCACAGCAACGCAGCCGTTTTATAGCCTTTTTTCATTGCCTCGTCATAAAGGGTAGTGCCCTTTACATACTTTCTCTGCCACATCCAGTCCGGCTTTTCCCTCCCAGGCTGTATCAGCGTGTTATTCACCACTCCATGGTTTACCGGCTTCTTTCCCGTAATAATGGAGGTGTGTGCCGGGTAAGTAATGGAGGGATAGACGCTTTCCACCTTTTCACAGACAGCCGCATTTTCAAATAGCAGCTTAAAATTAGGAAGTGTTTTTAAAAACCCAAGGTCTTCACTTCCTACCGCATCCAGAGACAAAATAATAAGGCGGTGGTCTTTCTCTATTTTCTTTTCCCTGTTCCTATTCCGATTTCGATTCATTTCTTCCGCTTTCCTTCAGCCAGCGCATATGTTCCTTTATTTTCTTTTCATACCCGTTTCCGCTGGGCTTATAGAATTCCTTTCCTGTCAGTTCATAGGGCAGATACTGTTGGTTTACATAATGATTCTCATAATCATGGGCATACTTATACCCGGTCCCGTGTCCAAGCTTTGCCGCCCCTTTATAATGGGCGTCCTGCAAATGAGTGGGAACGGGAAGGCTTCCCGTTTCCTTTACTACTGACATGGCCTCAAAAATTGCCTGACATGCCGCATTGCTCTTAGGGGCACATGCCACATAGGAAACTGCCTGGGATAAAATAATCTGTGCCTCCGGCATACCCACTCTTTCTACCGCCAAAGCAGCGCTTACCGCTACATTTAATGCATTTGGGTCCGCATTGCCTACATCCTCTGCCGCACAAATCATAATTCTTCTTGAGATAAACGTAACGCTTTCTCCTGCATAGAGCATTTTTGCCAGATAGTAAAGCGCAGCATCCGGGTCAGAGCCCCTCATGCTTTTTATAAATGCAGATATGGTATCATAATGGCTGTCCCCACTTTTATCGTAACGGACAGTCCGCTTTTGTATACATTCACTGGCAACCGACAGCGTAATGTGAATTTTTCCATCCTCCGCCCTTTCTGTTGTTATGATTCCCAATTCTATGGCATTTAAAGCATGCCTTGCATCTCCTCCTGCAATATCTGCCAGAAATTCCAGGGCTTCCTCCTCTATGACCGCATCATAGGCGCCCATGCCCTTTTCCTTATCATTTACCGCACGAAACAGCAGTTCTTTAATATCTTCTTTGGACAGAGGCTTCAATTCAAATATGATGGACCTGGAAATCAAAGCTCCATTCACTTCAAAATAGGGATTTTCCGTAGTGGCGCCAATCAGAATAATTGTGCCATCCTCCACAAAAGGAAGCAGATAATCCTGCTGCCCTTTATTAAAACGATGAATCTCATCGATGAAAAGAATGGTCTTCTTTCCATACATGCCCAAGGTTTCTTTGGCGGTTTTAATGATTTCCTCCATGTCCTTTTTGCCGGCAACAGTGGCATTAATCTGCTCAAATTCTCCGCTTGTAGTATTGGCAATCACCTTTGCCAGAGTGGTTTTCCCTGTGCCGGGAGGCCCGTAAAATATAATGGAGCTTATTTTATCCGCCTTGATTGCCCGGTAAAGCAGCTTGTCCTTATCCAGTATATGCTTCTGCCCCACCACCTCTTCCAATGTGGTCGGACGCAGCTTGGCGGCAAGGGGAGATTCCTTCTCCAGCTTGTTCTGCCGCATATAGTCAAATATATCCATTTTTTCTTTCTCTTTTCCTACTTTTTTCCTTCATTCCTTCTGAATGCCAAGATACATACACCAGTAACAGTTCAGACAACGGCTTTCCCGGCAGACACCGGAACGGGGAAGCCGTTGTCTGAACTGTTGCGCCCCCTAGTCCAGCAGTATCTCATCCACTGTAACAAACTCATATCCCTCTTCCTGCAATATGTCCACAATTTCAAGGGCAGCCGTCACAGATGACTTATAGCAGTCATGCATTAAAATAATATCATTTTCTTTGACTTTCGTCACTACCCTTTCTACTACCGCCCCGGAATTTTCCGTACACCAGTCCAGAGGGTCTACCGTCCATAAAACAGGAATCATGCCAAGCTCCGTTTCAAGCCCCTTTTCCCAAGCTCCAAAAGGCGGCCTGATAAACTGGGGATATTCCCCGTTTAATTCATACAAAAGCTTATTGGTGGACACGATTTCTTCCTTAAATTCTTCTCTCCCTACCGTTGTCAGTTCCACATGATGATAGGTATGGTTTCCTATAAGATGCCCATCTTCATACATGGTTTCTATCACATCCGGATACTCCTCTGCACTTGCCCCCAGTATAAAAAAAGTTGCCTTTACATTCCTTTCCTTCAGGCCCGCCAAAAGCTGCCTTGTATAATTGGGATATGGACCGTCATCAAAGGTAAGGGCAATTTTCCCTTTTTCCTTTGTCTGCTTTTTCTCCTGCACCGCTTTCGCATTAGTCGACATAACTTTCTTTTCTTTTTCAGGACTTTCCCGGTAAAAAATTCCTGAAAAAAGAAGCATACCGCACAACAACAAATCCAGCGCCAGCATCCATACACAGCCCTTCTTTTTGTTCATGGCATACTCCTTTATAATTTCAAGACCTTTCTTTCATTATATGCGGGATTTTTTCCTCTGACTCCTTTTTTTCACAATCTTAAATATCCTTGCTGAAAATGGCGGCATATCCACCTTCATGGAGCCTTCCTTCACCTGATAGTTTTTATCCTGAGGTTTTGTCTTTCCCCCATAGCATTCCCAATCACTGTTTAAAAGCTCCTTGACTCCGTCCTCCGTTTCCACCTGGAAAGTAAAATCCTTCCAGAACTGGTCCGAGAAATTCAAAATGACTATAATTCTTTCGCCATTCCCGCATCTTTCATATACATAGGTGGAAAACTGCTCTGCATGAACCTCCAGCCATCGAAAACAAAGATGATTGTATTCACCGTCATATAAAGCAGGCTCCTGCTGATACAATTTGCACAAATCCTTATAGAAATGATGGAATGCATCATGAGCCGGATACTGAAGCATATCCCAGTCCTGTTCTCTTGTTTCATCCCATTCCCGAAACTGTCCGAATTCGTTGCCCATAAAGTTCAGCTTTTTGCCCGGATGTGTGTATACATAGGCATAAAAAGCCTTTGCCTGGGGAAATTTATCCTCATACTGCCCCCACATTTTCTGGATAATGGTAGCCTTTCCATGAACTACTTCATCATGGGAAAATGCCAGCAGGAACAACTCATTATAAAAATACTGCATGGAAAATGTAAGCTTATGATAATTTGCCGGACGATGTACCGGTTCCAGCTTAAAATATTCCAGAGTATCGTTCATAAAGCCCATATCCCATTTATAATCAAAACCCAGTCCCCCATAGGAAACGGGAGCTGTAACCTTTAAAAAGTCCGTGGAATCCTCCGCAATCAGAATAGCTTCGGGATGACGCTTATGCAGTCCCTCATTCATATTTTTGATAAATTCCACGCTTTTTTCGTTCACACCCCTCTTAGGGTCTCCCTGCCAGTAAATTGCCCGACTGATGGCATCCATGCGAATGCCGTCAAAATGAAATTCACTGAGCCAGTAATTGGCGGCTGACTGCAAAAAGCTGCGCACTTCCCCTCTTGCATGGAGAAAGTTATAGCTTCCCCATTCGCTTTCCCCTACATCCCGGTTATCATATTCATAAAGATAAGTTCCGTCGAAACGGGAAAGTCCATAGCCATCCCTTGCAAAATGCACCGGAACAAAATCCATAATCACTCCGATGTTGTTCTTGTGGCATTTATCCACCAGCTCCTTTAAGCCTTTTGGCTCTCCATATCTGGAAGTAGGCGCAAAAAAACCGGTATTCTGATATCCCCAGGAACCGTCAAAAGGATGTTCGCTTAAAGGAAGAAATTCAATATAATTAAAGTGGTTTTCCTTCACATAGGCAATCAGCCTGTCTGCAATTTCCTCATATCGGTAATACCCGTTTTTGTCCCGGGGATTTGTATGCCAGGAGCCTAAATGCACCTCATAAATATTCATGGGCTTATTATAGTTCTTATCTCTTTTTTCAATCCATTTTTCATCGGTAAACGTATATTCTTCCGGATCTACAATTACGGAAGCAAAATTAGGCCTTAACTCCATGGAAAAACCATAGGGGTCGCAGTGTTCCGTCATTCCTCCGTCTCTTCCGTAAATGCGGTACTTATAAAGCATTCCCTTGCCTGCATGCTCTACATAGCATTCGTACACATTCTGGTGCCATTTCTGCGTCATCTCTATATTTTCCCAATTGCTGAATTCTCCTATGACGCACACACCGGCAGCATTTGGAGCATACACACGGAAAACCACCCCGTCCCCCTCCGGATGAGCTCCAAAATAGGTATAAGAGTCAAAGGCTTCACCCCGATAAAATTCATCTAAATTCATGCTGTCCCTCTCCTTTATCCATTTTAATAGACAACCGTCTATTATCATGTTAATATGGATAACCCAAATTTGCAACCGACAAAAAGGAAACATTTGACTAGTAACCGTCACATGATATAATATTGTCAAATATCTTGAAAGAGATACGAAAACAATGGAAATATTCATACACTTATTTTCAAAAGGGGAATTTTATGGACACAAAGAAAACAGACCGAAGAATAAAACGAACGGAAAATGCAATATTTAAAGCGCTCTCCGCATTGGCTTCAGAAAAGCCGTTAAATTCCATTACGGTAACAGAACTATGTCAGATGGCAGATATTCACAAGAGCACCTTCTACCTGCACTACCATGACATCCATCATTGTGCTGAAGAATTTCAAAAAAAGCTTACCGACCATATCTGCTCTATCATATCCAAATATGAATATCGGGATTTATTAGAGCGTTCCGGTGAAATCTGGGGGCAGATTATGAAGGCCTATCTTTCCTTTGACGGCATATATCTGCCTTTTATTAAGTCAAACAGCTTTGGTTCACTCCTGCAGGATTTGGAGACCTCCATAATAGATGTAATCGTAGGAAAATATCAAAGCTCTTATCCTGCTGCCACAGAACGGGAAGTAATGAATCACCGTATCAACGTGACCTTTTTAATCAATGGTTATGTAGGGACTCTGCGCTCCTTTGACTTTGCCCTATTGGAAGATATCTTTTCCACACAGCTTCCCAAATCCCTGCTGTATGGCTTTTCCACAAAGGGATGACAACCCTTTATTTTCCTTATCATTCATAATCTTCCGGAAAATAATCTGCCATCATAGCCCTGAAATAGAATTCATCCTTCCTTGCATATTCCAGGTCTTCCATGGTCTTTTGGTCATTCAGCATACGGATTGCCAGAGACAGTCCCCTCAAACAGCCTTCATTATATGCCTTCTGCTTTGTATTTTTAATCCATTCTTCTGCTGTCATGCTTTCCTACCTCCTTTCAGAAAGAATCTTTCCGGCTGCATGCTTGATAAAAAACTGTACAATAGGCCCCATTCCAAAGGCTGTGATAATCGTCCCGATTCCTACACAGTCTGTAGCATGCAGCAAATAGCCGATGATAACGCATATGACATCTGTAATAATACGGCAGAAGCGGTACTGTGCCACCTTCTTATCCGCCATAATCAGGGCAACCGCATCATAGGAGGACACCCCTAAGTCCGCTGCAATATACAGGGAAGAAGCAAAGCACAGCACAAATATGGCAACAATCAGCGTGATTCCCCGAATCAACAATGTATCCGCCTCATAAAGAAAATCTAAAAGCCTTAAAGAATAATCTGCCACTATACCGATAATAAACAGGTTTAAAATAGTTCCGATACCAATATAATGCTTGTCTATAAAAAATACGGCTACTAATAAAATGCCGATTACGATAGGATACATGACTCCATACGTAGAATGGACAGCATTGGCACAGCCTGTTACAAAAGCAGTAAAGGGGTCTGTTCCAAGAGCCGCCTTTTTCAAAATTCCCACGGCAACGCCCGTAAATACAATACCGATTACCGTCATAATGATTCGCTTCCATTTCTTATCCATATTCTTTTCCTTCCATGCATAACAGCTAATGTAATGAGCAGACCACACCCTGCGGCTTTTACTAATGCAGCTTTTACTAGAATATAAGCACATTTTTACAATAGCCATGCTTTATACTGTATAAAATATTCAGACATATTATACAAAGTTTTCCTTATTCAGAAAATATCATGCCTCCCAATCATCAAAATAGTATCATATTAAGATAATATATTCCAATGGTTTTTTATAAAAAAATAAACTGCATGTACCATCAAGGCTTCATGCAGTCCATTTTTTCTTTTATTCCTGCGAGCAACGAACCAAGTGATTGCGCGCAAGCATTTGGCGACTGCCGCAAGGGTCAAATACACTGCCCCTTGGGGCGTTTCAAGTTTGATGCCCCGCTGCTTGTGGCGGGGTTTTTGACTTACAGTGTACTCTGAGTAAATAAGGATTTTACATGACTGATTTCTTCCTGAGTAGCTTTAGCTGCAGGCACATAATAGGATTTTTCCCTTGCCATTTGATAAAGCTGCTCCTGAGAGGATTCACATGCAGTACGGAACTGTTTCAGTGTATCCTTTAATTCCTTGTTTTCAGTCTGTGGAATCATCTCCGCAAAACGTACAAGTTCTCCGTTGATTCCTGTTAAAGTATCAGCTACCATTGTTTTTTCCTGCATTTGCATTGTTCTTCCTCCCTCCTACTGCAAAAATTTCATAAGTGCCTGCTTATTCTGCTTTGCAGTCTGAGCACCTTTTTCAAAAAATTGTTTGATTTGTCCGTCCTGACAGCATTTTGCATACTCTTCCATTTTGCAGCTGGTAGTATCATAGCCGCCGATTAAATGACGGAGATTTTGAAGTTCCAATTCAGAAATATTAGCCATTCTGGCACCTCCTACGTTTTTTTACAATGTTAGTATGAGGATTTTTCCTGAAATTATGCAGACGAAAAAACAACAGAAAATATTTTTTAAATAATAAATTCTCGTTTTCCCCCGATATCCATGATTTTATCAGCAAACCTTCTTCCCGTTTCTGTTTCCAGATAAACATGGATATATTCATACTTTTCCCACATATGCATGGGAAATACATAGTCGCACTCACTGCCCGCACGGGCAAGGAAATAATCCATGCCATAGCCACAGGCTTTTTCCAGTCTCGGGTCTAAGGGTACAAAAGCTGCATGGAAATGAATCCCGGCAATTTTGTCAATTTCTTTTTCATAGGCGGCTTTCATCCTGCTGTTATATTCTTCCGTTTCTCCTTCCCAATGCCAGTTATTTAAATCCCCTGCATGGTAAAGGGACTTCCCCTCACACAAAACGCAAAAAGCCACTCCCGCATCCGTGGACCTTAAAGTCTTTATCTCTATATCCGGAAGCTTCAGGCTCTTGTCCGCTCCCATATGGATAAGCTTTTCCTTTACTTTTACGGAAACACCCTTTCGCTCCAGATATTTGTCGCTAAGGCGTATATCGCTTCCTAAAATATAATGAATATTTTCATATTTGCAGAAAAGCTCAAAAACGGAAAAGTCAAAATGGTCCTGATGCTTATGGCTGGCAAATACATAAATTTCCTTTTCTTTTGAAAATTCCGGCAGTTCTCCTTTAAAGTAGTCAAACAGTAAAATATGCTTTTCTAATTCCACCAAAAATCCGCTGTGATATAAATATGTTACCTTCATTTTCCTTCTCTTTCCTGCTCCAGTTCTTTTTTTATTTCCCGACAGCTCAATGGCTTTAATGCCATTGCCTTTATATAAAGTGTCTGAAACTGCTCTTCTTCTGCCAGATTCAAAGTCCTGCATGTTTCAATGAGCTCATCCAGCCCATCCAGCCGATTTTTTCCTTCCATTCCGGCAAAATCCTGCTCCTCTTTTCCTTCCTTTTCATGAGCAATGCAGTCCTTCCCATAAAGAAATGCCCCTGCCAGGGATGTATTGCCGACAGCAGTCACCTTTTCGGAAAGCTCTATGGGTATCAGCCCGATAATTGCCGCACTTTTCACATTCAGGAAATACCCAAAGCCCCCTGCCAGATATACCCGGTCAATATCCTCTATCTCCAGTCCATATCGGTCAATCAAAATGCAGATTCCTGCAAACACTGCCGCCTTTGCCATCTGCAGTGCCCGCACATCCTTTCCGTTCAGCACCGCCTCTCCAAGACGCACTCCTGTTTCAAACCATGGTTCCTTTAAAAGTCCCGTCTCATCCAAAAGCCCCTGTTCCCTTAACTTTGCCAGACATGCTATCAAATCGGCTCCCATAATCGTCTCCCCGCTTCCCCCTTCAAAAGCGGGTCCTGCTGCCGTTGCCGTCACCAGTATGCTTTTGCCGTTGCCTATTGCCATTTCCCCATTGGTTCCAAGGTCAATAAAAAGTGAGGCCTTTTCCCCCACAAAACCTCCCTGCTTCCGGACATAATATAACCCCGAAGCAACATCACCTCCTACAAATGCGGAAATCCCCGGCATAACAATGGTCTTTATTCCTAAAAGACTTGTTTCCTGCCTGCTTATGTTTTCAGGCAAAAAAGGATAGCTTCCAAGCTTTTCAACGGAATGCCCCATAAACAACTGTCCCATAACCGTATTTCCTGAAAGATATGCAGCCTTAGGCTTACATAATTTCATTTTCTCCACCGTCTTGGAAAACTGGAGCATACCCTTTTCTAAAACAGTCCGCACAATCCTTTCTAAATTCTCTTTTTCTTCCCGACTATGATTGGAGGCCTGGATTCTGGATATGACATCAGCGCCATATCTTCTCTGGGGATTAATAAAACAAAAAGTATCATAGCTCTTTAGGGTCGTTATCCCTCTTAATTCCATGGCAATTGTTGTGGTTCCCAAATCTATTGCAATTATTGTTTCTTCCTTGTTATTTTCAAATCCTTCCCGATTCTGCTTATGTCCTTTTTTTGATGACGCTTCTGTCACAACACTTATCTTTTTTTCCTTTTGAAAATAAAGCTCTATTTCACAATCCCTAATCGGCTTAGAAAGGCAGGCAAGGCGAAAACCCTGCCGCAGTTCCTCCGGGGTAAAGACTGCCCTGTCACCCGGTCCCGGCAGCACTGCTCCTTTTAAAAATCGCACCCGGCAATTGCCACACAGACCTTTTCCACCGCAATTGGAGAAAAGAATTTCCTCCTCTTCGCCCAATAATTCCAAAATGCTTTTCCCCTTCAAGTGCCAATATACTTTTTTGCTTCCCCCATCAAGCACCGCTACCTGAATTTTTTCTGTTTCTTTCATTTTTCCCCCATTTTTTTTATAATTAACCCATACCCATAAAAAATATTTCTTTCATCTTCTTTATAATTTTTTATGGGTTTTTGCATATACTAAAAAAAGCAATAGAAAGGAGCACAGTTTATGAAACAACATTATCCATTTCCTCTGGTGCCGCTTCCATATCCTTATGACGGATTGACACCGGAGCTTTCTAAAGAAATTTTAACCTTTCACCATGACAAGCATTTGAAAACCTATGTGGACAATCTTAACAATCTCCTTGCCGGATATCCCGATTTACAGAACCTTTCCCTGGAAGACCTTTTAATACAGTTAGACAGTCTCCCAAAGGCTCTTCAGACAGGCGTACAGAATAACGGCGGCGGAGTCTACAACCACAATCTTTATTTTGCCTGCATGACTCCGGAAAAGAACCTGAAACCGGAAGGAGAGCTTTTGACTGCCATGAACAGGGACATCGGCTCCTATGAAGAATTCGTTACGAAATTCACTGCAGCCGCCATGGGACAATTCGGCTCCGGCTACGCATGGCTCATCAGTAAAAACGGTTCGCTGCAGATTATCAATCTGCCAAACCAGAACACCCCTATTGCCAAAGGCATTAAACCGATTCTGAATCTGGATGTGTGGGAACACGCCTACTATCTCCAATACCAGAACCGCCGAGCCGAATATGTACAAAACTGGTTCAGCCTTGTAAACTGGCCTTACGTAAGCGAATTATATTTACTAAGCTGTTAAAAATGTCCTTAAGTAAGAAAATTGCAGAACCTGATATTCTGCAATTTTTTTCTTTCCTCTTACAATTTTTTAAGCAGTCTGTCCACATCTTCCCGCTTTCCAATCACCATAAGGTGCTCCTCCTTAGAAAAAACATGGTCCGCCATAGGAAGGAGCTTCGTTTCTTCCCCCTCCTTAAAGCCTAAAATGCTCACTTTAAATTTTGCCCTGAAATCCACTTCTCCAATGGTCTTTCCTACCCAGTCCTTTGCAGTGGGTATCTCATATATGGAATACTCATCATTCAATTCAATATAATCGAAAATATGGCTGGTACTGTAACGCACTGCCATCTTTTCCGCCATATCCCGGTCAGGATAAATAACCTGGTCGGCTCCGTTTCTTAACAGGAATTTTGCCTGAATGTCCCTGGTAGCCTTACTGATTACCAGCTTTGCGCCGTTTTCCTTTAACAGACTGGTAATTTCCAGACTGCTTTGAAAATTGGTTCCAATGCACACAAAACAGATATCGAAGTTTCTGATTCCAATGCTCTTTAGCACATCCACATCGGTACAATCCGCAATTTTGGCATTAGTCACATAGGGAAGCATATCCGTAAGCTTTTCTTCCATATTGTCCACTACCATCACTTCATTTCCAAGCTCCAAAAGCTTCTGTGATAAATGATGTCCGAATCTTCCCATTCCAATTACTAATATTGATTTCATTCTTTTTTCTCCTTATCCAATCATAACCTGCTCTGCAGGCACCTGAATATTGGCTGTCTTCTTTTTTTCCATAAAAAACAGGGCAAATGACATGCTCCCGATTCTTCCACAGTACATAAGCACTATGATAATAATTCTGGAAACCATTGTCAAATCTCTTGTAATGCCCGTAGACATTCCTACTGTACTGATTGCCGAAACAACCTCAAACAGCACATCCTCTAAGGGCAGGGGCTGTATATAACAGATGGCAAGGGTGGCGCTGGTAGCCATAATCAGGCTTAAAAGCAAAACAATACTTGCTTTTTTTACGGCTTCCTCTTCAAATCTCCTGCCAAAAATCCTGCCGTCCCTTTCGCCCTTTAGATTATACCACATATGGAAAAGTAATACTACGAGCGTCACGGTTTTAATACCTCCCGCTGTAGAGCCGGGACTTCCGCCAATGAACATGAGCACTATGGTAAGCAGCTTTGAACTTTGTGACAGACCTGCTGTATCTATTGTATTAAAGCCCGCTGTCCTTGGAGTCACAGAGCTGAATGCGGATGTAAGAAACATATCCTTTGCACTCATGCCTGCCATTAAATTTTCTTTTTCAAACAGGAAAAAAAGAAAACCTCCTGCCAACAGCAAGATGCCCGTTGCGCTTAATACTATTTTGGAATGAAGGGAATATTTTTTAATATGAAATTTATAATCCTTGCACTCATTCCAGACAGAAAATCCGAGTCCTCCAAGTATAATCAAAAGCATAAGCACCGTATTTACCAGTATATCCCCTTTATATGCGATAAAAGAGGAATAGCTCCCATAAATCTCTCCCATTAAATCAAAGCCCGCATTGCAAAAAGCTGATATCGAATGAAATATACTAAAAAAAACTCCCTTGAAAAAACCATATTCCGGTATAAAACGGAACAACAGCAAAAAAGCGCCGCTCCCTTCTATGAAAGCCGTGCCGATACAGATTGTCCTTACAAGCTTCACGATTCCTCCCACCTGATTCACGTTTATGCTTTCCTTTAAAAGTCCTCTGGTAGTAAGATTGATTTTCTTCTTAAGAAGAAGCGCCGTCAGCACTCCCATAGTGATAAAGCCAAGTCCGCCTATCTGGATCAAAAGAAGAATGACCAGTTTCCCGAATAAAGTCCAGTGAAGGCTTGTATCCACTACTACCAGTCCTGTCACGCATGTGGCGCTTACCGATGTGAAAAGGGCAGTAAGAAAGCCGGTTTCATTGCCAGCTTTCGTTGCCCAGGGAAGCATTAGCAACAATGCTCCCACTATGATTACCAAAAGATATCCAATGGCAATCATCCTTCCATATGTGATATTATGCTGTATTTTTACTAAAATGCTGTTATTGTCTGCTTTGCTTGGTTTCATTGTCTGTTTCCTTTTCCGTCAATTACACAAATTGATTCTTTTCTTCATCATAAGCATAATCCAAAGTCTTCAATTTTGCAACAATCTCCTCTTTCTCAACATCCAAATCCTCACAAAGTTCATCCAGACTTTTATAAAAATCCCGGAGCTTCAGATTCACAAAGCCAAGCAACATGGCAGGATCCTTTGGTATCATGAAATTTTCCCTCTTTTCTTTTATTTTCCCTGTATTCCCGCAACCAAATCCCCATCCTTTACGGCAATTTCAATCACATCCTTTGGCGATGCCTTATCCGCTAAAATCAGCTTTGCAGCCAGTGTCTCCACATATTTCTGCATAAACCGCTTCAAGGGCCTTGCACCATATACAGGATCATATCCGTTTTCTACAATAAAGTCTTCCGCCTCCTTTGTCAATACAAGACTAAGCTCTTTATCCGAAAGCCTTTCATTTAAATCATCTAAAATCAGCTTGATAATACCGCCGATATTATTTTTTGTAAGAGGCTTGAATAAAATGGTTTCATCCAGCCTGTTTAAAAATTCCGGTCTGAAATGGCTGCGCAGGTCACTCATTACAAGGCTTTCCGCTTCTTCACTGATTTCTCCCTGCTCGTTGATGCCGTCTAAGAGATACTGCGCCCCGATATTGGAGGTCATAATCAGAATCGTATTTTTAAAATCTACCGTCCTGCCCTGAGAGTCGGTAATCCGTCCGTCATCCAATACCTGCAGGAGCACATTGAATACATCCGGATGAGCCTTTTCAATTTCATCAAACAATACGACTGCATAGGGCTTTCTTCTGACTGCTTCGGTCAACTGTCCGCCCTCATCATATCCCACATATCCGGGAGGCGCTCCAATCAGCCTTGATACCGAGAATTTCTCCATGTATTCACTCATGTCAATGCGAATCATATTGGCTTCATCATCAAACAAACTTTGTGCCAGCGTTTTGGCAAGCTCGGTTTTTCCCACGCCGGTAGGACCTAAGAACAGGAAGGAGCCAATAGGCTTTGTGGGGTCTTTAATGCCTGCCTTGGAACGGATAATTGCTTCTGACACCTTTGTCACACCCTCATCCTGCCCTATAACACGTTTATGCAAGGTTTCGTCCAGATGAAGTGTTTTATTTCGTTCGCTTTCCGTCAGCTTTGCAACCGGGATTCCGGTCCAGCGGGATATGATTTTGGCGATTTCCTCCTCGTCCACATATTCATGCAATAAATGCCTTTCTGTATTTTTGGTCTTTTCCTCTTCCATTTCAAGCTGCTTTTTTAAAGCGGGAAGTTTTCCATAGCTTAGCTCTGCAGCCTTTTCCAAATCCCCTTCCCTGCTGGCAATCTGTATTTCATTATTCATTGCCTCAATTTCTTCCCGAAGCTTTTGTAGCCTTTCCACGGAATTTTTCTCATTTTCCCAGGTTGCCTTTTGGGATTCCAGTTCTTCCCTGCACTCTGCCAGCTCCTTTTGCAAATCAGCAAGACGCTCTGCGGAAATCTGGTCGTCCTCCTTTTTTAAGGCTGCCTCTTCAATCTCCATTTGCGTTACCTTGCGATTTAGTTCGTCTAATTCCGTAGGCATGGAATCAAGCTCTGTCTTAATAAGAGCACATGCCTCATCCACTAAATCAATCGCTTTATCCGGCAGAAACCTGTCGGAAATATAGCGGTGGGACAATATAGCAGAGCTGACTAAGGCATTATCCAGTATTTTTACCCCGTGAAAGACCTCGTACCGTTCCTTTAATCCCCGCAGGATGGAAATGGTATCTTCCACAGTAGGCTCCTCCACCATAACCGGCTGGAACCTTCTTTCCAGCGCCGGGTCTTTTTCAATATATTTTCTATATTCATCCAGAGTGGTTGCGCCGATACAATGGAGCTCTCCCCTTGCCAGCATGGGCTTTAACATATTTCCCGCATCCAATGCGCCGTCTGTCTTTCCAGCCCCTACAATAGTGTGAAGCTCGTCAATAAACAAAAGAATCTGCCCGTTGCTATGCTTTACCTCATCCAATACCGCCTTTAAGCGCTCTTCAAATTCTCCCCGGTATTTGGCTCCTGCCACAAGGGCGCCCATATCCAGTGCAAATACCTTTTTATCCTTTAAGGACTGGGGCACGTCCCCCCGCACGATACGCTGTGCAAGACCTTCCACTACCGCAGTTTTTCCTACGCCCGGTTCCCCAATCAGTACCGGGTTGTTTTTGGTCTTTCTGGATAAAATCCGGATTACATTCCGGATTTCCTGATCCCTTCCGATAACCGGATCCAGCTTCTGGCCTTTTGCTTCTTCTACCAGGTCCTTTCCATATTTTTCCAATGTATCATATGTGGCTTCCGGATTGTCGCTTGTAACTCTCTGATTGCCCCTGACAGTGGAAAGCGCCTGCAGGAACCGCTCTCTCGTAAGCCCGTATTCAGAAAACAGCTTTTTCAATTCCTGATTGGGGTATTTCAACATGCTTAAAAACAAATGCTCTACGGACACATATTCATCGCCCATAAGCTTTGCCTCGTCCTCAGATGACAGCAATGCTTTATTTAATTGCTGACCAAGATATACCTGTCCCCCTTGAACCTTCACTCTTTTTTCTACTGCGCTGACAGTTCTGTCATGAAAATGCTCCACATTGATTTCCATTTTTTCTATGAGTTTTTTAATCAGGCTGTCTTCCAAATCCAAAAGGCTTAAAAGCAGATGCTCCTGCTCGATTTCCTGATTGCCGTATTCATATGCCAGCTTTTCACAGTTCTGGACGGCTTCTATTGATTTTTGTGTAAATTTTGAGATGTTCATACTGCTTCCTCCTATCTTATGCCCTGCCAAATGCCGGCAGCAAGCCGGATAATGCTTGCAGGCATTTAATGGCTGTTTTTGACTTATTCTATCCAAATGAAAGAAGTACATAGACCTTTTCCTGCAAAAATGAAAAAACTTTTTCTTCATTTGGAAGCCGTCATAAAGTTTGTATTGTTAGCACTCTCATCCATCGAGTGCTAATGTTATACTAACAATATAACACGTATTTTTGAAAAAGCAATATGAAAATGGAAGTTTATAGAATTTTTATTTCTTTTACTGTACAAATTATTTTTTTCTTACTGTTTTTCCATATGCCGGTAAACAGACTTGTTATCAGCCGGACACCAGTTATGATCCGTATTATGTAAACTAAAATCAATTGGTTTTCCGCAACTACCCTTTCGTTTTCCCAATCCGGAAATACAATTGGAATTTTTTTCATCGTTCTTTCATTAAGCCTGACTGCTGTTTGAAGCAGTGATTTTATATGAAAACGATTTGTTTCCTCTATCATACTGATTTCTTTTTCTTCCATGGATGCCTGCCTGTTGTAACGGTTGATAGAAAGTGCCTCTTCCATTGTTTTTTTTGCAAACCCCTCCAAAGGCTCCGGTAGCAGTATTTCGTAGGAAGTCAGGGAAAGATTGCAGTCCAGCTGTCCTGCCAGGTCATAGGGCAGATATATTTTTTTCGTATTGGAATTTGCCAGTCTGGAAATCCATCCCCCTTTCTCTTTTATGACACCGCATACCACAATCCCCTTTTCATTGACCCAAATGGTTTTTCCTACAGAATCAGCCGAACCAAACAGAGCAAAGGAAAGGGACTCGCTAATAACCGCCTTATCCCTCATCAAATCCTCTTCACTAAATTTATTTCCGTTTAAAAAAGACATGCTGTGAAATTCAAAATAATGCCCTCCTACAAAATATCCCTTTACCTGCTGAAAGCTGTTTTGGTAGCTTACCGCTATCTGTTCCGTGCCTTCATAGGCATCTATAAAAATCTGTTCTTTCTCCCCTGCATCTAAAGACGGACTGTTAAACAGCTGCTCCGAAAGATTATTTCTCAGCTGCATGATGCCGCTTCGATCCATTTGGGATTTTGGACTGAAAAAAACACTGATTCTCTTATAGCTGCTTCCATCCCGACTGAAAGCTTTTTCCAACTGCCGGTTGTCTGCTGCGCTTAGCAACCGGAGCTCTGCCGGAAAGGAGCATACAAAAAGAAGAAACAGGAAGCTGTACAAACATATTTTCTTAAACCTTTCCTTCACAATATCCTTCCTCATACTTTAATCCACCAGCCTTACCTTCATTCCATCTTCCAATGGCTCAATGGATTCCGTAATAATGTAATCATCCGGGCTTAAATCTGCCAAAACAGCCGCATAAGAATCATCTGAAGCCAAGACCTCCACGGTTTTTCTTTCTGCAAGATACCGGCTGCCAAGAGGCGTAGACCTGATACGCAGGGCATACACAAATTTCCCCTGATTGTCCTCATATACAGCATTTCTGGGCACGATTGCATCATATTCATTCTTTTGTTCTCCTACGGAAACTGCCAATGTCTGTCCCGGAGCAATTTCCTCTCCCCATACCCGGAAAGTTAAAAGCCTGCTCCTGTCAGGGTCCTCCGGATTTGCTTTGATATTTATAAGCTTTGCATTTGCGCTCTCATCCCATACATTTAGTACAGAAGCTTCATTTCCTACTGCTACATACTGGCTTTGCTCTAAAGTTACGGGAAATGTGACTGTATACCCTTCTTCTATCATATTGATGGTAACTACGGTTTCATTTGGCAAAACCGTATCTCCCGGATTATAAGCAATCCGGCTGATAACTCCCGAAACAGGAGAACGTACTTCCCTTCCCCCCTGATTTTCCTCAAGCTTCCCTACTTCTGCCTCCTGCCTGCTTACTTTCTCCCCTAAGCTCTGAAAATCCAGGTCATTCTTTCTGGCATCCAACAGTAAATTTTTTAATGCCACCTCTTTATCCTTTACGAAAGCCTCCGCCTCTTCCAAAGGCATAATATCAGCTTCCAGCTGTGCCAGCCTTTCCTTTTCTTCCTCCAGCTTAGAAGCCATGCTTTCATAGTCCCTCTTTGCCTCCGCTGCCTTTTCTTCCAGCTTTTCCCTTGTTTTATTATTTTTCCTTGCTTCCTTATATTCTTCTCTTTTTTTCTCCAAATCCTGTTCCTTATATGTAATTTCCTTTTCCTTATCCCGAATTTCTCTTGTAAGCCTTATCTCTTCCTGTCCGTTTCCGCTTTCCATGGCAGACTGTAAATCCGCCTGTAAATCTCCGAGAGCCGTATAAAGCCCTTCCAGTTCCCTTTTCATCACCTGAATTTCCTCTTTTACAGCGGCGCCATTTTCCTCTGCGCCTTCATCCTCCAGCTTTTTCTGCGCCTCTGCGGCTGCGCTTTCCAGTGCTTTTACTTCCTCTGTTTTCTGCTGTATGCTCTGCTTTAAGCCGGCTATTTCTCCCTGGGCATTTACAGAGCGTTCCTTTTTTTCCATAGCTTTCAACAGCTCGTCCCTTGCATTTTGAATGACCAGATTCGAGGTGCCATATTCATTTCCCATTTCCAGAATGGATTTCTGATATTCCAGCTCAAGGGCTTTTAATGCTTCCTTTTCCGCCTCCAGCTGCTGATTTTCCCCGTCCTCATATAAAAACAGCAGCTGGTTTTTAGAAACTGTGTCCCCTTCGGAAACGGATATGCGGGCAATCTTTTTCTCCGCTTCCGCTTTTATTTCATAATGATGAACGGCTTCCACTTTTCCGTTTCCCCGCACCCTGTTATATATGGTTCCGCTTTTCAGCTTTGTGACGGTTACCTGAGGCAGCGCAAGGTTCATAATGGTGTTTGAACAAAATGTCAGTATAAGCAACGCCGCAAAAAATACTGCTGCCACATTTCGTATATATTTTTTCCTTTTATTATTTTGTTCTTCCATTTTCTTTTCTCCTATATCCACTATAATATTTTTATGGTTAATATACCTGACAACCAGTCACGATATTATCCATCTTGCTGCTATCTTGCATATTTGGTTTATTGCGGGACACACTGCCGTCATAATTCTATCCTGCAAGCCAGATAATATTACAAACAGATTATTTTGTGACCGTCGGTACTTGGATACCATTCTTTAACACTTTATGTGCCATTTGCCGTATGTGTTAAAAGCGTTTCCTGCGTTGATTTGTCTATATTACATATTCTTTACTTCGTTCCTCCATAGCAGGAAATACCGTCTATCAGATAATCTTCCCCATACAAAATTACAAATATGGCAGGCACCATATAAATAACCGCAACTGCAAATGCCAGGGTAATTTCCCCCTGATTGATAGTGGAAAGATATACAGAAAGGGGATAGGAAGCCTCCTCGGACAGCATAATCAAAGGCGGCTCCACCATGCTCCAATAATCAATAAACAACAAAATTGCCACAGATACAATTGCACTTTTACATAATGGAATGCAGATTTTCGTAAAAACGCCCCACTCCCCGGCTCCATCCAGTCTTGCCGCCTCAATCAGCGAAACCGGAATCCTCCTCATGAATTTAGTCAGCAGGTAGGTGCTGAAAGTGGAAAAGATGCCGGGCAGGATGATTGCCCAATAGGTATTTAATATTCCAAGCCTTCCCGCCACCAGATAGTTGGGCACAAGAGTCACTTGAAAGGGCAGAAGCATAAGCAGTGTATATATAAAAAACATGCTTTCCCCTTTTTTATTGCGGATTCTTGTAAATCCATATGCAGCCCCCAACGAAACCACTATCTGGAATAGGACGATGGGAACTGTCAGAATCACTGAATTCCAAAACTTGAGCAGGTACTCAGGGCTTAAAAGCAGCACTGTTTCATACTGCTTTATGCTCACCATATCCGGAATAAGCTTTAAGTCCGCTTCTTTGGAAACATACCCGTCCCCCTCTCCATAGCCATTGCTTCCATATACATTCCCATAATGAATGAGCACTTCCTCCTCCTTCATAAAGGAGTTGGTTATGGTTAACAGGATAGGCATGGCAAAGGATGTGGCAAACAGCGCCACAATCAGAAACAGCACAGCCTTTTGTATGAAATTACGTTTTTTCCTTTTTCCTTTTATTCTTTTCATTTTCATGCCCTTTTCCGTATCTGGTGTGCGATATCATTGGCTTTTGGTAAATCTGCGCAGGATATTTGTTCGTATGCAAGGCGGATTATCGACGGTGTATCGTCAGCATTTATCATAAGGAGGGAACCGCTTGCAGGAAGATACCTTATGATGTACAGCCGAAAATCCAACGCAGCAGACAGGCTGATTTACCTGAATGTCAATGGACAATACACTACCCCTCCAGATTCCTTCCCACCCTGTTTTCCAGAAAAAACAGCAGGCTGATGATAAGCGTCAGTCCAACACACATAAGGACTGCGGCTGTAGCAAGCTTCTGATAATCAAATGCCAGAAAGGTATTATTCATAAAGTGCTGTAATAAATACAGGGAGTCATTAGGATGGGCGCCAGCCAGCAGATAAACCTCTTTAAAGATTTTAAAGGAGCCCACTATTGCCATCAGTCCCACAAATAATATGGAAGGCGACAAATACGGAAGCTTGATATACCAAAAGCTTTGAAAACCGCTTCCCCCATCCATTCTTGCCGCCTCCAGCAGCTCCCCGGGAATCTCGTTTAAAGCCGCCATATAAATAATCATATAGTAGCCCAGATTCTTCCATAAAAACAATAACAGCACTACCAAAAGCCCATAATCTGATTTTAAAAAGTCCGTCTTTCCATGGCCTAAATGTGCCAGAAACCGGTTAATGGTTCCGTTATAGCAAAACAGCACCTGCCACACCAGCATGACCGAAGCGCTTGGAACCATTAAGGGACTTAGGAAAATGGTCCTAAACAGACTTTTTCCCGGAATTTTTTCCTCAAGCGCCAGCGCCATCAGTAAGGACAGCCCAACTGCCAAAGGCACTGACAGAGCGGAAAAAAGCACTGTATTTTTCAACGCCTTTAAAAATGCCTGATTGTGTAAAATCGCTATGTAATTGTCAAGCCCCGCAAAGCTTCCCCTCACCGGATTGTCCACAAGGGAGTAATAAATCAGGTATCCAAAGGGAATCAGATAAAATATAGCCACTCCCAAAAAGCTGACTGAAAGGAAGCTGTATTTTTTTAATCTTTTCATCAATCTGACAATTCCTTCCCGTCAATACTTACTGCTGTTCGCTTAAATAAAGGGTTACCCTTTCCTCAATAATCTGTGCCGTATCTTTTGCCGTTTTATGCGCCTCAAAGTAAGCCCCGGCTTCTTCCAGTATCATATTCATAAGCTCTTCCTCATATGTATTTGTTTTTGTGGTAGAATTTACAAGCTCCCAAAACATCTCCCTTTCTTCCTCTGTCATTGCTCCCAGCTTTACCTGATAATCATCATATGTGATTTCACAGGTATAGGGCTCTATGGTAATACCTTCCTCTGTGGTAAACTGTTTATCCGCTGAAGTAATGTCCATGTAATATTGCAGGCATTCCAGCCTTACGGGAAAATAATCCGGATAGCAGTATTTTTTCTGATATTCTTCTGATAACAGGTACTTGATAAATTCCCATGCTCCTTCCGGATTTTTGCTTTGTGAACAGATTCCCACATTCATCCCCTGACAGTCAAAAGCATTTCCTGTCCCTTCCACAGCCGGATAGCCTATAAAAGCCGCTTTTTCTCCAAACAGCCTGCTATAGAGCATAATATCCGTAAAATCCACAATTGTATTTTGGACTAACAGCAATTCCTTATTTTGTACCATGGAAGGCATACTGGCTCCGTTCACATCACTGCTTTCCGGATACTGTCCGGCAAATTCCAAAAATTCGATAAATGCAGCATTGTCAAAGGAACAGCTTCCCTTTTCCCAATCCACAAAGGAATCCAGATTGACAGCCGTAAGACGTTTTAATATTTCTTCATTGGCAGGTGCGTAAAAAATGTCCATTTCTTCTTTTATTTCTCCGGTCAGCTTCTGAAATTCCTCTACTGTCCATCCTGTTTTATCTCCTACCTGCCCTGCAGCTCCAATCACGGTTGAAATTCCAAATCCGGGGGCTATGCTGTATAAATGTCCATCCTTGCTAAATGCTTCTAAAACGGGGGTTACCAAATCGTCCGCATCTATATCCTTGTCCTGTTCCAAATAAATATGTAAATCTGTAAGCATTCCTTTGTTTATCAATATTTGCTCCGGCATATTCTTCAGGCAGATTACATCAAAGTCTTCTTTTGCCGCCAGCTCTGTATTTATTCTTGCAAGAGGCTCCTCATATGCCCCATAGTCCTTTATTTCCATCTGATATTTTTCATTGTTCTGATTAAACTGCATGGCGGCGGCTTTTATCCGATTATCGATATGGGTGCCTACAATACGAACGGTTGTTTTTCCTCCTGCCTCTTCTTTTCCGGGACTTAACTTTATCATCTCATATTCCTGATTACCGGTTGTTTCTGAATTGACGCAGAAAAATTCTCCTTTGGAAGTCTCGTATATACTGGAAATCCATTCACTGCTAAAATTTGAATTATTCCAGTCAATCAGTTGAATTGTTTTACTGCTTTCCGAATCATAAGCATACAGCCCCTGTTTGTTATAATAATAAAATGCATATTCTTTACTGGATACCAGATAATTGACCTGTGACTGGCTTGCTTCCGGCATTTTGTAAAGTGTGCTCATCTTTCCATTTTCTACATGAAATTTTTCAATAATGCTTCCGTCCTTTTCTTCATAAGCGGAAAGAACAATCTCGCCGGAGGAAAGCATTGCCATATCTGAAAAAGCGCCTTCAAACTGATATAGTATTTCTCCCAGCTTATTGGTTACTAAAAATTTAACGGGACTTAGAAAATAGATATGATTGTCATCCATGATAGTTTTAATCGGAGGCATGTCTGTAAAGGCAGCTACGGTATTTGTAACATCATATTGATTTAATACAACTCCATTTTTATCAACTTGATACAAATCGAATTTTGTATTATCTCTATCCGACAACAGTACCAACATATTTCCCAATCCATCCGGGGCAAAGAAACGCAATCTCTGGTTTGCTTCCACATCAAAAGGAATTTCCACAGCATTCTCCCCATCCATATTCAAAGAATAAAATTTATAAGAAGATGGAATATCCGGCTTTTGTTCTGTTTTCATCTGTATAGTAACGACATATATCTGCTGCTTTGCAACAAAGGCGAGCGCTATCATTTCATTTTCCATAAAAGAATGATTCAGCGGATAAATCTGATAAACAGATTGTGGATTGTCTTCTATTGTGGCAATTACATTTTTTTCATGCCCACATCCGGTAAGGAAAAAGAATGCAAGGATGAAAAATATAAGTATTGTAAAAAAGCGATTCTGATATTTCATATCTATATTTCCCCCATATTATGGAATATTTATCATTATTACTTTCATAAAACTGATAAATATTCCACAATCTCCTGTCACAAATAAGTTATTTATTTTTAGTCTTAGTTATTTTTTTGTAAACACCGCCCGTCGGATAACAAACTTCGTGCTTGGAATATGCAGATTTTACACCTTCACAATAATCTGTTGTCGCCCAGGCAGTCACATCCGATTCCCCATTGGCAGTTGCCAAAATATTTCCAGTCTGATTTGCTCCACTATATGTTATCACTATAGCCTTTTGATTATATCCCACTTCATCCGAATAAGTAGTAGATGCAGTTGCACTTGTTTTCTTTCCAACTGTTGCAAAGGTTAGGGTTCCAACAATTGCCGCATTTACAATTATTGTATTGCAAAGCATACTCATAATTATTGCTCCCACTGCCAAAGTCCTTAAAATTACACCATTTTTCCTGTTAAATAGATTATTCATATTTTTTCACCTTTCTTTTTCTTTGATATACACAATTATTAATATTTTTTCGTCAATACAACATAATGAAAGTACATTAATGTTGTATCAAATTTATGCCACGTTTGAAGTAACTAATTTCATTTTTGCAGTTTCCCCCTTTCGTTCATTTCTCCATGCAAAACTATAAGCACACTTTATATTTTTATATGAATGCTAAGGCTCTTGTATTAAATCTTATATCCCCCCTTCCCTTTTATGCCTTTTGCATATTATGTAAACATAACATTTTACTCATCCCATAACTTTCCTCTCTTTATTCCTCCAAATACAAAGAAATCCTTTTCTCCAGATTCCCGGCACATTCCTCTTTGGATATTTCCCCATGGAAATATCTTTCTGTTTCCTCCATAATCACTTCCCACATTCCATTCTCCAGCTGCACCGGCAGATACATATGCTCTAACAATGCCCAGAAGCTGGAAATCTGCTCTTCCCCCAGCGCTCCCAGCTCTACCGTATAATCATCATATCCAATGGTGCAGTGATAGGCTTCGTGTTCCTGTCCCTGTTCATCCACATATGGTTCTGTTGCGGACATGATCTGTATATAATCTTCAATACAGTCCTTTCTTACCGGAAAAAACTGCATATCACAATACTGCTTTAAATAGGATTTACCGGTAATATACTTTAAATATTCCCATGCACCCTCCTTATGCTTTGACTGCTCTAAAATGGCTGTTTCCATCCCTGCTGATGAAAAAAGATTTCCCGGATTGTCATATGCGGGATAACCTGTAAAGGAAATTTTCTCTCCAAACATCTTTTCGTAAAACAGAAAGCTGGTAAAATCCGTTATGGTTTCCCTTACAAAAACCACCTGGTCCGCCTGAACCTTTTGAGGCATTGTCATATCTTCCTCCTCTTCTTCCGGAAACTTTTCCGCAAATTCCAAAAGGTTCATGAACTTCTCATTTTGAAAGGAGCAAGTGCCATTATCCGTGTCTACAAAACTGTTTAGGTTTGCTTCCATGAGTTTTTTCATCATTTCTTCTCTGTTTATGGCAAAATACAGTTTTTTCCCTTCTGCCAGCCCCTTTTGCAAATCCATTGCCTTTTGGGGCGTCAGGCTGTACTCCTCTCCAAGCAGGGAGGCTTTTCCAAACACTGTTTCCACAGAAAACCCAGGCGTCCAGGAATACATTCCCTGCTGGTTGGACAACAGGTCATATACCGGCTCCAGAAAATCTTCTTTTTTCATTTCTTCATCCTGTTCCAAAAAAGGGGTTAAATTACATAAAAGCCCCTGTTTTACATAGCGCTCCTCGGGAAGCCCATCCAGACAGAGTAAATCTATGGTTCCTTCCGTCATTAAATCTGCGCTGAGTCTGGACAAATCTCCCTGATAGTCTTTTATTTCTATTTTGTATTCCTGATTTTCCCTGTTAAAACGGTAGACTGCTTCTTTTAAAAAAGAATTAATTTGCAGTCCTGCCATAGTGATGAGTGTGTTTTCTTCTGAATTACCTTCTTCTAACGATGGCCGAAGCAGAATCAAATCATTTGCCCTGCCATCCATTCCATCATAATTAATTGCAACGAATTTATTCTCGCTCACTTGACAGACTACTTGTTGCATTTCCGGATTCAAACCTGTCTCATTCCAATAAAGCAGACATTGGGCTTTTCTCTCTTTCGCATTTATTCCAATCAAGGCTTCACCAGTATTTTGAACATACTCCCAATAATTACTCTCTATAATATTTCCAATACGGTTTGTATTCCAGTCTTCCTTTATGGGCTTTGCATAGATATCCATTTTTTTACTGTTTAGATTCAGTTCGACAATATTTTCGCTTTCATTTTCCAAACTGCATACGCATATCTTTCCATCTTTATTTGTATACGAATCTGAAAAAAGTCCATCTGTCACAAAATTATGTACATTCTCACCTAATTTATTAAACACTATAATCTGATTCATGCCAAAGCAATATAGATTATCCTCCTTATCCAGCTTTACATCAGATATATATTCCAATCCCATCGTAAATTCCGTTATATCTTTCTCCTGTATGCAAGTTCCTGCCTCATCATATTTTGCTATATAGCATCTTTCTTCCCTGTTTTTCAACATTACAAGCTCATCTGGATGATTTCCAATTATTTTTACAACCATATCGTCTTCCTTTAATACAATCGGGATAGAATCCAGCTTCTGATTTTGTATATCATACTTATAAAAATGAAATCTTGATATTCCTTCTTCTAAATTCTTACCGGTAACATAGGTAAAAAAATATAGCATGTCATTGCAGCTATAAATATTACCAATATTTTCTTCTTTCGCCAATCCGTCAAGAGATAATGTAACGGCCTCATATCCACTTATATAAGGCTCCTCAAGTTTTATCTCCTTATTGCTACACCCTGTTAATAATACCGCAATGCCAATTACGATGCCTAAAAGCGTATTTTTATATTTATTCATCCTGTTCTTTCACCTTCATACAATATTTTCTTTTACTGCCAGCAGGTGCTGTCTAAAATAATCCAGCACCTGCCCCTCTAGCTATAGTACAATAATTCTATTCCATGTTTTTTATAAATTATTACCTTTATTTTTTGTACATGTATATGAAGATACAATAACACCGGCATCAAGAGTATAATACTTAGCATATGCTGACTTCGTCTCCGAATTTATAATAGAATTTGTTGCAACAGCTGGTGTAGGACCAACTGTACGGCTTTCCAACAACGAGCCACTCTTATTGCTCCCTGAGTATACCACTAAAATATTCTTATTATCATAAACATACGGAACACTTCAGGAATTTGTGATAGTTACACCATACCCTGCCCAATTAAGCGTTTTTGTCATACTTGCTGCTGATACAGGAACAGAATTTTCCAACATAGCGCAAGCCATTATCGCTGCCATTATTTTTGCTGCTTTCTTCTTTTTTCATTTTTATATCCATTCCTTTCGCGCTGCTCAAGGCACAAAACGTCATGAAA
>CAJUEX010000044.1 GCA_910585715.1 uncultured Lachnospiraceae bacterium | reverse complement strand
GCTTAGCGAGGTTCTTTCGAGCTTAGCACTGCTGCGTTTTTATAGAGCGGGAGCGTGACGACGTAGAAACATGTTCTGTCAAAGCTCCATCCCGATTCCTGCGGGGAAAGCTGCTGCCTAAACTGTTACGGGAAATCTCTTAAAGATTTCTTAAACACTTTTTTGCTACCATATAAAAAACAACAGAAAAAGCAAAAAAGAAAGGAAGTTTTTTATGGACAGCGTACTATTAAAAACAAAGGATTTGTGCAAAAGCTTTTCCAATAACGGAGAGCAGAATCATGTGTTAAATCAGGTGAGCATGGAAATCTATCAGGGAGATTTTACGGTAATCATGGGCTCCTCCGGTTCCGGAAAGTCAACCCTTTTATATTGTATCAGCGGCATGGATACTATTACAAGCGGTGATATATGGTATGAAGGAAAGCCGCTAAACGGCATGAATGAAAAGGAAATGGCAATGCTCAGAAGAGGGGGCTTTGGATTCGTATTCCAACAGATGCATCTGGTAAGCAATTTAAGCCTGTTTGAAAATGTAGCAGTGCCGGGTTACTTAAATAAGTCAAGGACAACAAAAGAAACCAATCAAAGGGCGAAAGAGCTTTTGGAGCAGGTGAACATTCAGGGCGCCATGAAGCGCCTTCCCTCACAGGTGTCGGGAGGGGAACAGCAGCGGGCAGCCATTGCAAGGGCAATGATAAACGAGCCCAGGCTTTTGTTTGCAGATGAGCCTACAGGAGCCTTAAATCAGAAAAACACAAAGGACGTTATGGCATTGCTTGCCAAAATCAACAAAAAGGGACAAAGCATTTTAATGGTAACCCATGATGTAAGAGCCGCTGTTTACGGAAACCGGATTTTATATCTGGAAGACGGAAGAATCACAGGCGAATTGAAACTGGCGCCTTTTAAAATGGAAGAAGCAAGGAGCAGGGAAACGCAAATAACCGCATGGCTTGCTTCTATGTCATGGTAGGAGGTGCGGGATGAGCATACTGGCAATTTTAAGAGCAAATATTCGCAGCAAAAAAAGCAATTTTATCAGTGTATCATTGTTAATGTTTGTAATTACACTGGTGATTACGGTTTCCTGTTCTGTCAATGAAAACAGCAAAAAGCGTGCCGGACAGTCGCTTTCGGAAGCAAAAGCAGGAGATTTGTGCTGTTATTATAAAGAAAACGTCCTGACAGAAGAAATGATAGAGAAGGCAAAGGCATATGAGCAGGTGGAAGGGGTGCATAGAATCCCCTGTATAATGATATACGCAGAAAACAGCGTTACTATCGGAGAACAGCAAACAAAGGACAGAATGCTGTTTCAGACATATGATAAGGAAAATATGCCATATCCTGTTTTTGCACAGAATAATCTGGAATTTGCTCAGGAAGCGGAGCCTCTTAAGGAGGGGGAAATCTATCTTCCGGTTTCTTATCAAACCAAATATGCCTGCAAGGCAGGGGATTTGGTAGAAGTAAAATGCGAAACTATTAATAAAACATTTCACATAAAAGCATTTGTAGAAGATATCACCGTGGGAAATCCGCTGATATCCGGAGCAAAAAATGTATGGATTAGCCAAAGCGATTATGAAGTGTTGAAAAAAGCAGATGAAAAGGGAGATGCTTTTCTTTCTTCTGCGGATAATCTGATGATTTATCAAAAAAAGGACAGCAAATTGCAGGAAAAGGAATTTAAAGACGAGATAGATAAAAGAACCGGCATTATAAGCGCTTCCTATTTTATGGTATCCAAAAATGATTTTATAACCTATGCGACTATGATGACAGATATCTTTTCGGCAGTTATGGCGGTATTTGCAGTTCTGATGTTTGCAGGAGTGCTTGGAATCGTGGGACACAGCATTACCTCTACAATAGAAATGGAATATACGAATCTGGGCATTTTAAAATCCCAGGGCTATCGAAAACGGGAATTGCAGTTTGTTTACTTTTGCCAATATTTACTGGCAGGAGCTATAGGCGGCATATTGGGGTTTTTTGCGGCATTTCCCTCTGTATATTATATAAGCGGACAGCTTGTGCGGCTTGCAGCCCTATTGCCGGAGCATAAAATTCCCTATGGATTTAGTCTGACGGCTGTATTTTTCATGCTGGGGTGTATTGGAGGATTTGCATGGATTAAGACCGGAAGAGTAGGGCGGATTTCCCCAATGCGTGCCATTTCAGGAGGCAGGGACAGCAACTATTTTTCACCAAGAATCCATACCACATTGGGAAAAGGAGGACTGGTACTTCGCATGATGCTTCGGCAGCTTGCAAGCAATGCAAAACAGTATGTATCCAGCCTGCTGATTGTGGCAATGCTTGTTTATTTTATTATGGCAGTTACCTCCACCATGTCCTGCATGGATGAAGAAAATATGTTAAAGGACTATTTTGGCATAGAATTTGACCTGAATGTGGGATATGAAAATGCGATGGAAAAGAAAACGGAAATTGAAAGCATGATAGAGGAATATGCAGGGATAGAGCGTTCCTATATGTGTCCCATGGTATATTTAATGCTGGATGGGGATTCCATTTCCGTAACGGCGCCGGAAAGCAGTGAAGAATTTACCAATGTATATAAGGGCAGGGAGCCACGCTATGAAAATGAAATAATAATTACGGAAACAATTGCAAAAATATACCATTTAAACATTGGGGACACAGTCACGCTTACACATGGAAAGGAAAGGGGGGATTTTCTGATTACAGGGTATTTCCAGTCGGTTCCCAATGCAGGAAAAGCATTGGCTATGCTGAAAGAAGGACTTTCCCGATTTGAATTTTCCGAAAGCCAGCTGGCACAATATAATTATCTGGTTTCCGACAAGGAACAGATAAGCAGTCTGGTGGAAAAACTGCAGGAACAGTACGGGGAGCATGTTTATATTACAAATTTGCAGGGGATTGTGGAAAGCTTAAGGACGATTTCGGATGCAACATTGCTTTCCTGCCTGCTGATATATGGACTTTCCATTTTGTTTATTCTGATTGCAGCCTATATGGTATGCGACAAGGTGTTTTTAAAGGAAAAAAATGATTATGGCATTTATAAATCTCAGGGCTTTACAACAGACCATTTAAGGCTGCAGTTTTCACTGCGTTTTCTGACAGTGGCATTTGTGGGAGGCATATTTGGCGCAGCATGCAATGTGCTTACGAATGACAGGCTTATCGGAATGGCTTTGAGCAGTATGGGAATTACCCACTTTTTAACAAGCTACGGGTTCTGGGATTGTGCCCTGCTGGTTCTTGTGCTGGCGGCAGTTTTCTTCTTTTTTGCATGGCTTATATCGGGAAGGATAAAGAGGGTGGATACAAAAAGTTTGATTGTAGAATAGAAAAAGGATATAATAAGGGGCGAAAGACAGTGTTTGAATCTTTCGTCCTTTATTTTATTTTCATTAATTTAAGCAATTTAAGCAGAAAGGAACTATCCCTATGTTCTCAAAACATTTGATTCTCGCATCCAATTCTCCGCGAAGGAGGGAACTTTTACAACAGGCAGGCTTTCCTTTTTCTGTTATTCCTTCTAAAGTAGAGGAAATTATTACAAAAACAGAGCCGGAGGATATTGTGCTGGAGTTATCCTGCCAGAAAGCAGAGGATGTGTTTCAGAGTCTGGAAGAAAAAGCAAAAGAAGAAAGTATTGTATTAGGAGCAGATACGGTTGTGGCTTGCGGGGGGGATGAGAATTATAAAGAAGCTGTCCGCAGGGAGAACGGCTCTGAAAAAGAGGAAAGAAGATTTCGGATTCTGGGAAAACCAAAGAGCCGTGAGGAAGCTTTTAAGATGTTAAAGAGGCTGCAGGGAGATTTTCATTTTGTATATACCGGAGTGACCCTGGTATGGCAGGAAGCGGGGAGCATGAAAAAAGAAAGCTTTGCAGTTTCCACAAAAGTGACTTTTTATCCCATGACAGATGAGGAAATATGGGCATATATCGAAACAGAGGAACCTATGGACAAGGCAGGCGCCTATGGCATTCAGGGGCAGGGCGCTGTTTATATAAAGGAAATTCTGGGAGACTATAATAATGTGGTGGGGCTTCCTTTGGGAGAGTTGTATCAGCGGATGAAGGGAAGCTTTACAATTTAAAGAAACAGTTCAGCCGGCAGTTCCCCCACAGTCATTGAGATGGACATTTGGCAGAACATGATTTCTTAAGGAGCCCTTATAAAATCGCCAGCGCTTAGCGAGGTATTTTCGAGCTTAGCACTGTTGCGTTTTTATCAGAGCGGGAGCGTGGCGACGCAGAAACATGTTCTGCCAAATGTCCATCCCAATGACTGTGGGGGAACTGCCGGCTGAACTGTTATAATTTAAGAATTATTAAGAATTTATAGGAAGAAAAAAAAGAAAAGATTTGATATGATACTTTTGATGTAAATAAAAGGAGAACAGGGCAGAGTATGGAAACATCAAATGTATTAAAAAACATCAAATGGTTTGTTACCATTCTGGCAGTGCTTACGATTTTGTTTATGGCATATGTGATTATCAACGGCTATATTCAGGGGTACTTTGCTTCAAGACAGGCATTTGCCATATATATAGACAGCTTTGGGGCGGCAGCGCCGGTAGTATTTGTTTTATTTCAGGCAATTCAGGTAGTGATTCCCATTTTGCCGGGATTTATAGGCTGTGCCGCAGGGGCAGGAGTGTTTGGCCCCGTGGCAGGCTTTATATATAATTATACGGGGATTTGTGCGGGTAGTATCATTGCATTTATTCTGGCAAGAAAATTTGGAGTTGCGCTTGTAAAAAAGATGGTTTCGGAGGAAAAATACAACAAATATGCGGACAAGGTTGATAACAGCAGGGGATTTGTGATTGTATTTATACTGACGATTCTGCTTCCGCTGGGACCGGATGATGTATTCTGTTATCTGGCTGGGCTGACCTCCATGGGGTTCAAGAAGTTCTGCGTGATTCTTCTTTTGTCAAAGCCCTGGTGCATTTTGCTTTACAGTATTGGATTCGGGCTGCTCTTTCGATAGCGGGACAGGCAGGGTGTTTTCCGTAATGGGAATCCCTGCCATTGTTGTAGAAGGAATCAGCCTGGAGAAAGCATAGATTCTGCTGTTTTTGGATTTTGTTGTTTTCAATTGTCTGTGATTTTAAAATATGGTATTCTATTATGGTATATATTTATCAAAACAAAGTCCTTACGACAGATAAAGCGGAAGTGAAAAGAGGGAGGGTACCTGCATGGACAACAACAATTTTAACGATATGGGCAATGGTTTTGAAAGTTCATATTCTAATCAATCCAATATGAACAATTATAATGGACAGCCGTTTGTGCCGCCTGCATATAACGGCCCGTCAGACCCGCTGAGGCCTGCATATGCTGATGGGGGAGAAGATCCGGTTTCAGTAGGAGAATGGATAATTGTTTTTTTGATTTCAATGATTCCATGTATAAACATTATCATGGTTTTTGTATGGGCATTCAGCAAAAACGAAAAGGCAAGTAAATCCAATTACTTTAAGGCATCTTTAATAATGGCGGCGGTTATAGTAGGATTGTCGTTTGTTTTTGGCTTCTTTGGCGCAATGCTGCAATGATATTAGTGGGAAGATTTGTTTTATTTCAGGCAATTCAGGCAGTGATTCCCGTTCTGTCTGGATTTATAGGCTGTGCCGCAGGGGCAGGAGTGTTTGGTCCTGCGGCAGCAGGGGGACAAATGCTTAATATATAGATATCGGGAAGGAGAAGTGAGGATGGGAAAGAAAAATCGTAACCCTGGCGGAGTTATGGGTATTGTTTTTGCAATTGCTTTGGTTCTGGCGGCGATAGCAATGATTTACTTTTTTCAGGTAAATCCTCCTGTGGGCGTCTTTCTTTTAGGCAGTATATTTTTTGTAATGGGGATAGCTGCCATTATTGCAGGTGGAATCAGCCTGAAGGAAGCGTGGGTTTTGCTGTTTCCCATTGCAGGACTTGGATGTATGGGAGTATCTGCCGCATATATCTGGAGTTTTTCCTTTTTAAAAGATATCAGACTTGACAGGGACAGGATTATCGTGCTTTTAGTGGTTTTAGTGTTTTTTATTACAGGGCTTTGGATGATTGTGAAAGAACCGCTGGCTGATAAAAGGAAAAAGCGCATATATACATATTCCATACAGGCAAAATGCATCGATGTAAAGGATACTTGCGGCGGAGATGGAAGCACAGCATATATACCGGTTTTCCAATATACTTATGACGGAAAGGAGTATGTCCATTCCGGTTACTGGGATTATCATAAAGGCGCTCCCAGCGTCAATCAATATTATACACTTTTACTGAATCCTGACAATCCTGCGGAAGCATGGTTCCCGGATAAACCTCTTAAATGGTTCAGGTTTCTTATGAGCGTTGTTTACATGCTGATACTTCTTATTGTGGCATATAAATTTCTTTGGGGATAGGGAAAAGAAGATGCTTGAAAGAATAAAAAGGGATTGGGATAATTATAAAATCGGAATTGTGGCGGCGGCGCTATATCTGTTGCTTTCCACGGTTTGTCTGGGAGAAGCATGTCCCAGCATGTTGTTTTTGAAGGCACCCTGTCCGGGCTGCGGTCTTACAAGAGCCTTTTTCTATTTCTGCACCTTTCGGTGGAAGACTGCCTTTTCCATGAATGCCATGATTTTTCCCCTTATGCTGTTTCTCTTATGGAGCTTTTTCTTTCGGTATGGAAAGGGGAGAAAAGTTCCTTTTTTTTACGGAGGAATTGCAGTGCTTTGTATAGGAGCTGTTGTTTATTTTTGCTATAGAAGTGCAGGAGGGATTTTATAGGAAAGTAATATGTTCAGCCCTCAGCTTCGATTTCTATGTGGGAAAGCTGAGGGCTGAACTGTTACATATTGTCACTGCTTTAGAAAAAATTTAGATTTTTCAAGAAAAATTTAGAAATTTGTTCCATTTACTTGCCTGTGATTCTAAAATGTGATATTCTAACGTAGTATATATTTATCAAAACGAAGTCCTTCCGTCAGATAGAACGGAAGTGAAAAGAGGGAGGGTACCTACATGGACAACAACAATTTTAACAATATGGGCAATGGCTTTGAAAGCTCATATTCCAATCAGACAACTACTAATAACGGCTTTGAAAGTTCATATTCCAATCAATCTAATATGAACAATTATAATGGACAGCCGTTTGTGCCGCCTACATATAACGGCCCGTTAGACCCGCCAAAGCCTGCATATGATGGACTGGAAGAACCGGTTTCAATAGGTGAATGGATAATCGCTTATTTGATTATGATGGTTCCGTGTGTAAATATCGTCATGATGTTCGTATGGGCATTCAGTAAAAATGAAAAGAAGAGTAAATCCAATTATTTTAAGGTGTCGTTAGGAGTTTTCGCAATCATATTTGTATTGTATATTTTTATTTTTATTGCATTTGGGGCAACGATGATGTCAATGAGCGGAAGCTCTTACAGCGGATATTAGAAAAAATCATGACCACCGGCTAAGCTGGTGGTCATGATTTTTATGTTAGTTTGCAAGTGTCTGTTTATGCCGGATTTCTTCCGCATGCGGACAGAGCAGGTTAGCATTGCCTATCTGCACCATCTACCGGAAGCACCGCAGGGAAGGATAAGACCGCTTTCCGTAACAGGAAGACCGATTTCGGAAGCCTCTACCGTCCCTCCCCGTTTTGGGGTGATGGCAGTGTTCATCATATAAGATAACACGGCGGGCTGCAAGCCGGTAGTATAGGAGTTTACCAGAAAGAATATGGCATCCTTTGCCAGAAGCTTAGTGCAAAGCTCAATAAAGGAAAAAATATTATCTTCTATTTTCCAGATTTCTCCTTTGGGTCCCCTGCCATAAGAGGGAGGATCCATAATAATGCCGTCATAAGTGTTTCCGCGACGGATTTCACGTTCCACAAATTTCACACAGTCATCTACCAGCCAGCGGATTGGCGCTTCGGATAAGCCGGACGCAGCAGCATTTTCTTTTGCCCAGCCAACCATGCCCTTAGAGGCGTCTACATGGGTAACGGAAGCCCCTGCTGCTGCAGCGGATATAGTGGCGCCTCCTGTATAGGCAAATAAGTTCAGAATTTTTACGCTTCGTCCGGCGCTTCCTATTTTATCGGCGCACCAGTCCCAGTTCACGGCCTGTTCGGGAAAGAGCCCGGTATGCTTAAAGCTAAAGGGCTTTAAATGAAAGGTCAGTTCCCTGTAATGAATGGACCATTCCTTCGGCAGATGAAAAAATTCCCATTCCCCGCCGCCCTTGGAGCTTCGGTGGTAATGCCCGTTTTTATGTTTCCATGCGGGATGATTGTGCGGCGTGTTCCAAATCACCTGCGGGTCGGGCCGTACTAAAATATAATCCCCCCACCGCTCGCACTTTTCTCCGCCGGATGTATCCAATACTTCATAATCCTTCCAGTTGTCCGCAATCCACATGAGTTTTTCTCCTTGTTGTATTCATATTTTCAGATAATTGCCTATTTGCTTAAGTTACCGGTATTCCCATCATATTGCCAGTCAATCCATTCCGGCTCTTCTCCTTCGTGAGCCGCAATATCAGCCCCGTTCTCTTCCGTAAAACGTCTGGCTTCCATAGGCTGTCCGTCGGCAGTATAGGTATAGAATGTCATTTCAAACCCGTCATAATTCTGAACCTTCCAAACGAAACCATAATCGTACACTCCGAACGCGATATCTTTTGTATGCGTCTCAAATACATCAAAACAAACAAGTTCGTTATCACATATCCCCAAAATATACATCAACTCACTTGGATAGGAACTTATTTTAAAAATAAGCTCCGGATTTTCATCGCCATTTACATCCACGTAAGCATACTTTTTCTGCGGGGCTTCAAATTCAGATTCATATCCTTTATCATCCATAACGGTCAAATTCATGCCTTCCACGTATGGATTTGCTACACCGATTTCATTTTTTAAGAAAGCTTCATACAGTGCATCTCCGGCATCTGCCGATTCCTCTGTCTGAACCTGCGGGTTTTGTATTATTTCCGAAGCGTCCTGTGGATTTTCCATCATCTTCTGTTCGTTCTGCGGCATATCATTTGCACTACAACCGATTAAAGTTGTACACACTAACAGTATGCTCAACAATAAGCATATTTTTTTCTTCATTGGTTTTTCCTTATGAAAAGGTTTTACCCTTCAATAAATTTTTTTCTGCTTTCATTCAACAAATTATAGCTCCCAAATATAGATTGGTCAACTGGCTGTTCTTGTCCATGACTAAAATAAGAACTAATTGACGATAATCTAATCTTATATTATAATAAGAAAAATCAGACAAGGGTTTAATTTCAGCCCTTGTTTTTTTCTGTAAAATAATATAATGAAATAAGGAGAAGAAAATGAGTGGATCAATAGGTTACATAATGCTTGCATTTGCAATTTACTTAAGTGGCATGATAATCATAGGTGCCCTTTATGCAAAGAAAAACACCAGTTCCGAAGATTACTTTTTAGGAGGAAGGAGTTTATCCGGCTTTGTAGCCGCCTTATCGGCACAGGCATCGGATATGAGCGGCTGGCTGTTGATGGGACTGCCGGGAAGCGTATATGCCCTTGGAACGGGACAAGCCTGGATTGCAATCGGATTGTTTCTGGGAACAGTATTTAACTGGCTTGTTATTTCAAAAAGGCTTCGCAGATATACTATAAGGGCAAATAATTCCCTGACGCTGCCTACCTATTTTGAAAACAGGTTCCATGATAAGAAGAGAGTTCTGTTGTTTATTTCTTCCGTTACGATAGTTATTTTCTTTCTTGTTTATACCGCTTCTGCCCTGGCAGCAGGAGGAAAGCTGTTTGCTTCTGTATTTGGAGTAGAATATAAAATTGCACTGACCGTAGGAGCTTTTGTTATTCTGATCTATACTTTCCTGGGTGGCTTTATGGCTGTATGCGTTACCGACTTTGTGCAGGGGACGCTTATGCTGGTTGCCATTTTAGCTGTACCCTTGATTGCCTTAAATCTGGTGGGAACAGGAAATGTATCGACAGTGTTGGAAAATACCGGAGTAGCAGGAGGTGCGGCATCTTTTTTAAACTTCATGGATAACGGGGGAAGGCCTTTTACTGCAGTGGAAATTATTTCCCAGCTTGCGTGGGGGCTTGGTTATTGCGGAATGCCCCATATTCTGGTGCGGTTCATGGCGGTAAAGGATGAGAAGGAACTGAAAAAGTCCAAGGGAATTGCAATTGGATGGGTGGCATTGTCTCTGGCTTTTGCCTGCGTGATTGGAGTAGTAGGAAGGGCTTATCTCCCGGGCGTATTGGAAGGCAGTGAATCTGAGAATGTGTTTATCCATATGATTATCAAGATGTTTACACAGGATTTCCGCCTGCCTGTTATTGGCGGTATTTTCCTTTGCGGTATTTTAGCGGCAATTATGTCTACGGCAGATTCCCAGCTTTTAGTCAGCGCTTCTTCCGTGGCGGAGGATATTTTTAAGGGTATCATAAAAAAGGATGCGGACAATAAAACAGTGTTAAGAGTCAGCAGAATTACCGTATTTATCATTGCGGTGCTGGCATATTTCATTGCTTTGAATCCTGATAATTCCATAATGGGGCTGGTTTCCAATGCATGGGCAGGGCTTGGTGCGGCATTTGGTCCGATTGTGCTGTTGTCGCTGTTTTGGAAGCGCACCAATTTTGCAGGAGCGGTTGCAGGAATCCTATCCGGTGCCGTAACGGTTATTGTATGGGATTACATTCCTCTTGTGGCAAATGGAGAGGGAGCAGTCGTAACTTTAGGAACCGGCACAGGGCTTTATTCGCTGGCAATCGGCTTTGCAATCGGCGTGGCTGCAATTATAATTGCAAGTCTTTGTACAAAAGCTCCTTCCGAAGAAATTTATAAGGAGTTTGAGGATGTGCAAAAAGGAAATAATTCCTTGTAAAATTTTGTCATATACTGTATGATTTAATTGTAGTTGGCAAACAAACGGGTATTTTTGAATTTATTATGGGAGGGTTAAAATGAAAAGAAGACTACTGGCATTTTTATGCGCGGTTTCTGTTCTGGCTGTCAGCATTCCGTTTAGCACTGAGGCAAAAAAGACAGATACGCTGAAATTGAATTATTACTTTGGAGAGCTGGAATTTGAAAATGAAAGGCTGGGAACAGCCCTGGAGGTAGACGGACTGGACAAGTTTAACAGACAGGGTATGCCGGACCTGCCTTCAAAATCCATTGTTTTTGTGGTTCCCAAAGGGAAAGCGGTGGACCGGGTGGAGGTTACGGGAAGCTCCACCACGTTGTATGAAGATATTTTAATTGCGCCTTCTGCAGGCTTTCAAACTATGCCTATGGATGAAATGGAGCAGCAGGAGCCGGAAGGATTGACAGAACCGGATGTAACGGAACCGGATGACATGATAACGGAACAGCCGGAAGCAGTGCAGCCTGAGTCGGAACAGCCAGAAGCAGTGCAGCCGGAACCGGAACAGCAGAAAGAAGAAAGTGCCGGGAAACAGGAACCGGCATCAGAAGAAGGACAGCCGGTGTCAGGCAATCAGGTGAATGATGCGGGAAGCGGGGAAGCGGAGCCGAGAGAAGGAGAACCGGAGCTTGAAGAGCTGGCAGGAGGAAAGCAGGATGATTCCCTGAAGCAGGAAACCCTGGATGCGGACAGCAACTTAAAGGAAGCCAGAAAGCTGGCAAGAGAGCTTAGAAATACAATCGATTTTAGCAAAAGCGATGCATATGATACGGCTGTCTATGAGGGAACACAGCAATATCCTCAAAAGAATTACACCATTTCCCAAGTGCAGGAAGTAAGAGGATTTCGTATCTGCACGCTTACGATTTATCCCATGTCTTATTCAAATGGAAGCCTTGCTTATAATGCTTCCATGGATGTAAAGGTTACCTTTAAAAAAGCTTCCCCAAAAGACAAAGAATCCCTTTATGTACCGGATGAGGATGATTTGGATTTTATAGATGAAGATTTGGCCAATATAGAGCAGCTGTCCGGATATCTTTCCACCGGCAGTCCGAAGACAGGAAAGAGCATTGCAGGGAACGGCAGGATTGATTATATTATTATTACCAACAATAAATTAAAAAGCAGCTTCCAGAGGCTGGCAAAGCATAAACAGTCAAAGGGGCTGAAGACAGCTATTGTAACTACAGAACAGATATATAAGGAATATTCCGGAAGGGACAATGCGGAAAAGGTTAGGAATTTCATTAAAGAAGCATACAAAAAGAATCGGGTGAAATACATTCTTTTAGGCGGCGATGGAGATGGGGATGCAGACAATCCAAAAGCTGTAGTTCCTACCAGAATTTTGTATTGTCCGCCGGTAAGTGACGGAGTCACCACTCAGATAGCATCGGATATGTATTATGCTTGTCTGGGAGGAAATTACGATTCTAACAGAAATGGAATTTACGGAGAGCCGGGTGATGGAACGGGCGGCAAGGAAGTGGATTTAGGCTATGACGTTTTCGTTGGCAGGGCTCCGGTGGACAGCAAAAAAGAAGCAAATAATTTTGTTTCAAAAACCATAAATTACGAAAAGCGCACAAAACAGAAAAAGGCATTGATGGTTGGTGAACAGCTGACAGGGAATTATGAGTGCTCTGTGGAGCTTGCGTCAAAGCTGCAGGGAAAAATGGATGGACAGCAGCTTACAGATACTATCAGGTCTTTAAGGGATGCGAAGATAAAACAGGAATATGTTACGATGTATTATCAGGTCAATGAAACACTGCAGGAAGTGCTTATGAGCGATTTGACCCTTGCAGGACAGTTTGCCGGATTCCTTGTTCAATATTATGACCGGGTTAATGCATATTTAAATGGAAGCGGGCAGTCAGAGCAGATAACCAGAATGGAGCTGCTTCAGCTTTACAGCTTTTGTCAGGACATGGAGGAGGCTTTAAAGGAAGGCGACTATGAAGAAGGACAAAAGCAGACTATTTTAAAGGAAATTTCCTATGTGAAAGAATACTTGAATGAATGCGAAGGAAAGACCTTCCGAGAGGCCTTTGAAGGAAGCCATTATTATAATAACACAGGAGATACAGCCAGCCTGGATATAAATCCGCTGAGCGAAATATATGGCGGAAATTATAAGGATGAAATAAAGAAAGGCTCAAAGTCAAATAATATAACAACAAAAGGAATTCCTAAAAAATACAAGGTGACCACCTTATATGACAGAGACGCATCAAACCATCAGTGGAAGAAAAACACCTTAATTAAGAAGCTGAACAGCTCGCCGGAGCTGATTAATCATATGGGACACTCCGATACGGGCGTTGTAATGCGTCTTAACAGGTCGGATGTTACAAAGCTGAAAAATAAAAAGGCATTCTTCTTTTACAGCCAGGGCTGCTATGCAGGCTCCTTTGACAATATGACAACATCGGATACCTATGAAGACAAGGACAGCGTTGCGGAATATCTGCTGGTATCCAGCAAGAAAACCGGGGCATTTGCCTGTGTGGTAAATTCCAGATACGGCTGGTTTTCCGCATCGGGAACCAACGGACCGTCTCAGATTTATGACCGTTGGTTCTGGCATTATGCATTAAACGGAAAAAGCTCGGAAAAGAAAATGGGCGTGGCTTTGGCAAAAAGCAAGCAAAAGACTATCAAATATGTAAACGATGCCGATAACGGAAATGTAATTCGCTTCTGTATGTATACCATCAATCTGCTGGGGGACCCGGAAACTGCAATCGGGGTCACTCCGAAAAAGAAAAATTAATATTTAAATAAAGGACTGTCGCCTTAACGATTAAAAGTTTGTGAAGCGGCAGTTCTTTTGCATTTTTACAGTATAGATATCCTTTGAGCACTTCCAAATATTCCCGAATATCCCATTTCACGTTAGAAAAAATAGTTGTAAAAAATAAGCACACTTAGTATAATATAGAAAACAACAAAGGACGGCATATGGTTGGGGGAGATGGAATGTATATAATAGCTAGAAACATAGCTCGTAACAAAAAGAAAAGCCTTATCACATTACTGATCTGTGTCTTGATGGTGACTGCTGTCAATATCTACCTTGGAAATATGCAGAGCAATCGGAATCAGCTTATGAGTTTGCCGGAGGTGATGCCGGTGTATTGTCAGATTACGAATCTGAATGGCTCAAAAAGTACGGGGATTTGGGTTGATGAGGCACTGGCAAGGGGGCTTCTTACCTCTTCGCAGGTAAAGGATGTAGCATATGGAATCCGAATGATGGGAGGAATTGGTGATTTTTCCCCCGAGGAATGGAAGAAGAACCTGACGCTGTCGGTAGAGGGTATCAACTGTATGGAAGCGGTGCCTGGGCTTACCCGGGAAAACATAAAATTAAGTCAGGAATCAAATTTCCTTTTTCAGTCATCCGATGCAAAATGCATTGTCAGCAGCACTCTGATGAAGGAAAGACAGTGGAAGCAGGGGCAGGAGATACAGCTGAATCTATACTATTATGATTATGACGACGAGAAAGGGATTCACTGTTATCCTATGGAAATCTTAAATGTTACAGTTGTGGGAGAAATGGATATTCTGGCAGGGGATACCGGTGCAATGCCTCCTGACATTTTAATTCCAATCGGACTTTTGAAGGAAAGTTATGCACGAAAGCAGATTCCTTTTCAACCATCTTATGTTTCTTTTTATGTGGCAGATCCGTTAGCGCTTAATGACTTTAAAGCTGAAATGAAATCACTGGGATTTATGGAAAAGAACGTGATGGCAAATGATTCTTTTGAAGGATGTGCTTTGAATGTGCGGGACACGGTTTTTGTATCCATGGCAGACAAGCTTCAAAAGACGATACAGATATATAAATACTTTTTTGGTATTATCTGCCTCACTATATTGGGAGTGGCCTATATCGCCAGTATATTGCTGATGGATAGCAGAGTCAGGGAACTTGCTTTGATGAGGGCAATGGGAGGCAGTACATTTAGGTGTGTGGCAATCTTATGGGTAGAGCAATTGTGCCTGATTTTGACAGGTTTTCTGATTGGAGATACTGTATGTTTGTTGTTTCAAAATGTAAGTACGGTTTTATTGTCTGATGCAATGATTGCAGTTCCGTATATGACGGGCTGCACAGTTGCACTTTTGCGCACGGGAAAAAGAAGTACGATGCAATTATTATTTGCGACGCAGTAGGAGGGACTATGGAGATAATAAGAGCTGAGCATGTAAGCTATGAATACCGTTCCAAATACCAGGCAACACAGGCACTTTCAGATGTGTCCTGTGGCTTTGAAACGGGATTGATGTATTCGATTATTGGAAAGTCCGGCAGCGGCAAAAGTACCTTTTTGTCCTTGTTGGCAGGGATGGAGTTGCCTGCATTGGGAAGGATACTGGTAGAAGATAAGGATATGTCTCTTATCAATCGTGATGAGTACCGTATGAAAAAGGTGTCAATTGTTTATCAGGCATTTCATCTGTTTCCGCTTTTGACAGCTGTGGAAAATGTAATGTTTCCAATGGAACTGCAGGGAAAGAATAGAAGGAAAGCGAAAAAAGAAGCAGAAGAATTGCTGCTTTCAGTAGGGATGACAGAGGAAACGTTTCAAAAATATCCCGCCATGCTTAGCGGGGGTCAGCAACAGCGCTGTGCCATTGCCAGGGCAATGTCTTCCGAAGGACAGATTCTTCTGGCGGATGAGCCAACAGGGAATCTGGACAGTGAAAATGAAAAGATTATTATTGATTTGATGAAGAAAATGGCACAGGAAGAAAAGAAGGCGGTTATTATCGTTACACATAATGAAATCGTTGCAGATGCGTCCGATGTGGTGTTGAGAATGCAGGACGGCAGACTGTTTGAGGTGAGGACAAAATGATTGTTAGGAACAGTATCAGGCAGATGTTTCGTACACCTGTAAAAACTTTTGTGTTTTTGCTGCTGATTATATGCTCAGGGGCGTTGCTTACTGTGGGAGCCAATCTTTGGCTTAGAAGCAATCAGAATTTAAAAGAATATGAGGCTTCTTTCTTTACAATCGGAACTGTGGAGCAGAAGCCGGTGTCTATTAGGCAGGACACGGAGTGGGATGCAGGGAGAAGGGATTATGAAATCTTCCAGAGTCCGCAATATGATTATATATATCCGGTTTCGATATTGCAGTTTGAGGGGGCTGATTATATAAGGGGACCTGAAAAAAGGAGCTATTATGCATCTTATGCACCGGAGTACCGGCTGGTTTGTTCCGATAATGCGGATTTTTGGGTTGTCATTGCAGAATTTTCTCCTGTGGAAGACTGCATTCCCAATGAATCGGTACAAGTCCATGTGACCAGGATATTAAGCGGAGATAAAAATCTGGAAGACAATTATGTATGGTTTTGCGATCATACCAATGAAAACCCGCTCCCCTTATCCAAGGACAAAACTTATGTTGCACAGCTGGGATTTATAGGGGAAACTCATGGCGGACATATAGGGAATGCAATCCGCACATTAGAATATGCTCCAAGTCCTCTTGAGACCTCTCAGTATACGGAAGACGGTGAGATGATGGAGGATATCCTTATGGAGCCTTCGGCATATTATGAAGTAGTTCCCGGCTTTTATCAGTCGGAGGAAGGAAAACGGTATTTAAATTATGCTGATGGGCAGTCTTTGACTGGTAAGACATTTCCGGTAACCGGAACAGGAGCAACAATGCTGCTCATACCTTTTCAGCGAGGGGATGCCTATATATGTGAAGGAAATGATATTTCGCAGGAAGAATATGAAGCGGGAGAAAAGGTATGTCTGATTTCCCAGACGTTTGCACAAAATAATAACCTGTCTGTAGGTGATGTTGTCCATACTGCCTTGTATTATACAAATGCCAAGGATGCGGCCAGCAGGAATTATGGGCTCAATGGTGAACAGGGATTTAGTTTTAATATCTTAAATGCGGATGGGGAAGTGCCGGAAGTTTTTGAAGAGAATACATACAAAATTGTAGGCATTTATGATACGGTTTTGGGAGAGAGTTTTGGAAATTATCAAATGGCAGGAGACGAGATGATTGTACCGATGAATTCCATTCAAAACCGTGATTGCTGCAATATTTTAGCCTATGGGCCTATGAAAGGGAGCACCACTTCTTTTCAGATACCAAACGGAAGCATTGATAAATTTATGGAGAAATGGGAGAAGCAGGGTATTCCGGATTTGGATATCACCTTTTATGACAGAGGGTACAGTGAATTAAAAAGTGGGATTATCCAGATGAAATCCATGTCAATTCTCCTTTGCGGCGTTGGACTTAGTATCAGTATTTTCCTGTTGCTCCTGTTTAACCATCTGTTTATAGCAAAACAGAAAAAAAGAATTGCAGTTGAGCGTTGTATGGGTGTTTCAAAAGGAAATTGTCGAATGTCCCTGACGGCAGGGATGTTTATGATTCTGCTGACAGGCAGCCTTTTGGGATGTGCTTTGGGGGGCGTGTTTGCCGATGGTATTTCCCGGGAGGATTTCCGGCAGACAGGTTATGATATGACTTATAGTAATGTGAATGTATCAGATGTAAAAAGTGATTTTGAAGTGAAACAGGATATCTCTATGGCATTTCCCGTTTTTGGATTATGTGCCTTGTTCCTGGTTGCTATGGGAACGGGCATTATGGTATATAACACGAATCAAATTTTACGGCTGGAACCCATGGCATTACTTTCTGGCGCAAATGATAAGGAATAAGCAGATAATTAGGTGAAAGGATATTTATATGGAAAACAAACCCTTTATCCATTTATTAAAAAGTACCTTTGGATATTATGTTTATGATGTAAATACAAATCAAATAATTGCAGTTTCAGAAGATGTATATAAATATTTAGACGGAGATAATTTTCTGCCTGATATCAATACTCAGAGAAGTGTAAAACAGCTTATAGAGGATGGTTATCTAAAGGAAGACCATGTAATGATATCAGAGCATCCTGTATCAGAATATTATTCTTCATATTTAAAACACAAATTATCACATATTACTTTGCAAGTTACACAAAAATGTAACTTAAATTGTGAATATTGTGTATATTCAGGAAATTATTATAATAGACAACACTCTGACAAGCAAATGAAATGGGATGTTGCTCAAAAAGCAATTGATTATTTAATCAAAAATTCACAGGAAACTGAGCAAATCGCAGTAAGTTTTTATGGCGGTGAACCGTTATTAGAATTTGAATTGATTAGGAAGTGCGTAGAGTATGTTGAGAGAGAAGCTGAGGGAAGAAAAGTATTTTTTAATTTTACAACTAACGGAATGTTATTGACGGATGAAAAAATTCCATTTTTAGTAGAACACAATATTAGAATCTTGATTAGTATAGATGGATCTAAAAATATTCATGATAAACACAGAAAATTTAGTAATGGCAATGGATCATTTGATATTATAATAAGAAATTTAGATAAAATTAAGAAGAGCTATCCAGAGTATTGTAATAAAATGATTTCTTTTAACACAGTAATGGATCCTACAAATAGCTTTGATGAAGTCAGTCGATTCTTTAAAAATAGTACCTTATTTGATAATATGGCATTTTTATCTTCTACAATTAGTGATAATTATGCCAAAAATAAAATGGAGTACAGTGAAAAGTTTATTGAAGAATCAGAATACGAAGTATTTAAGCTTTTCTTGTGGAAATTGGGAAAGATAGAAATGCAATATGTGTCGCCCTTGGTGCTTAACTATTTCTTAACTCATAAGCGTATTGCTAAGATGATGGACTACCATCAAAAAAGCATTGCCTCAAAGAATCATCGAGGAGGTCCATGTCTTCCAGGGGTTAAAAGGCTATTTGTATCAGTAGATGGAAATTTTTTTCCGTGTGAAAGAGTAAGTGAGACATCAGGTGCAACTAGTCTTGGGAATATAAATCAAGGAATAAATCTGCAAAAAGCATTGGAGTTACTCAACATAGAGAAAAAAACATCGGAAGACTGCAGGAAGTGTTGGGCTTACTATTATTGCAGTATATGTGTTTCGCAGGCTGATGACGGGGAAGAAATATCGAAAGAAAAGATAAAAATATTATGTGATAAAGTAAGAAAACAGGTGGAACAAGAATTATTGGATTACATTGCTTTAAAAGAATTGGGATACAAATATGAATTGGATTATTAGAAAGCAGGTATACAGTTGGAAAAAATAATGATATATCCATATGGCAAAATGTATGAGCCCTATGTCAGACATCAAGAATTGATATCTGACCAAATATGCAAATTGGTTAGTCCGAGAGGTTGGGGACTGGAAGGAGAAAAGGTATCCTATTCAGGTGGCGAACTAGCGGTAAAGACGGATTTTATACATAATTTGTCTGCTTGTACTGCTGTATGGTTTGTTGAAGATACAATACATGAGTTGCCGGAAAAGGTATTATGGGAAAAATTAGAAACTGCAATAGAAAATGATAAAAAGATATTGTTTACAAGGAGAAGGAAACAAGAGCAATATGAAAAGGCATATAGAATGATTCCGCCTGATTTAGATTTATCAAGTAAATATAAGAAGAAAATTAATGAGATTGAGATGCCTGATAGATGTATTACTATTAATACACCAGTATTGGTAATATGTGGACTTGATGAAAATACAGATAAGTTTGAGATTCAAATGGCAGCCAGAAAAAAATTTATGGAAAAAGGTTATTTGGTTTCATCAATAACTTCCAGAAATGATAGTGAAATATATGGAATGCATTCTCTACCACAATTTTTGTTTGATTCAACTTTAAGTGAAACGGATAAGATTATACGTTATAACCATTATGTTAAGAGTGTTGAGCTGAGTGAAGAACCAGAGCTTATCATAATTGGCATTCCGGGAGGATTAATCCCATTTGATAATGTGAACCATAATAATTTTGGGATATTAGCATATGAAATAACAAATGCAGTTTCAAGTGATATAGCAATTATGTGTATGCTTTATGATACTGATTTAGATAAGAATTATTCTTTGTTAAAGCATGATATGAAGTATAAATTTGATTTAGATATTAGATATTGCCATGTTGCAGCAAATGTTATAGATACACAAACACTTTTTGATTATGGAAAGAGAGGATTTTTGTCTATTGACCCTCAAATAGTTGAAAAAAAAATCAAAGCTCTCAATAAGAATAATGTTATGAATATGAAAGATGATAAGGTTATGGAGGCGGTAGTTGACCATATAATTAATATTCTTAGTAAATGAAAGGAAGTTAAAATGGTTTCTAATGAAATACTTGATTCAAAATTGGAAAAAATTTTTGATGAGATAATAGGTATAGATTTTGCTAAAAATAAAGAGCTGAAAAATGAAAAGCTGCTTGGGAAAAAAGTAGGTTTAACTGCCCGCGAATTAGTTCATCTATACTATTTGATAGAAGAAGAATTTAAAATAGAAATTCCTGATGAAGTTATATTAGAAGGAAAATTTGATATTTATAATAATATTTTGGAAATTATTTCAAAATGTATTATAAATAAATATTAAAAGAGGAAGGAGAATACATATGAAAAAAGTGCTCAAAAGAAAGAACAGAGAGCAAAGAACTTTGCAATTATATGGTTGCAATAATTGTATAGGCACGAACTGTTCTGGGTGTGGAGTCTCTACGGCTGCTGATTATCTTAATGTAATGTCATATCATGGTAATATGCTCATTGCAGCACAAAAAAACTGAGAGTCTATGTAGAATGGCAGATGATTAGTCTGCCATTCTCACTTTTTCAAATTAAGAAGGATTTTTTGTAATGAAAATAGCAATAATAGACGATGGAATTTATTATGCAGGTAAATTGAATAAAAGTCATATCTCACATTTTGCCATACAAAAAGGAATAGTAACAGAATTATACGATTGTGATGAAACAAGAGTTACTCATGGTGCTATTTGTGGATATATCTTAAACAATATTATACAAGGCATAGAAATAATAGATATAAAAATCTTTGAACAAAATAAAGCTTCCATTGATGATTTGCTTTGTGCAATGCAGTGGTGCAGTGGACAAAATATATCCATTATTAATATGAGTTTTGGTACATTAAATTATTTTGATGGAAAAAGACTTAATAAAGCAATACAGAGCCTTATACATAAGGGGATTTACATTGTAGCTGCACATAATAATTTGAATTTAATATCTTATCCGGCATCCTGTAAAGGAGTATTTGGAGTAAGAAGTGATAATTCCAACATGCTAAAAAGGGGGGAATACGGATATAAGGCTTGTGATTATTTGTATCCGGAAAATTGTTTTGTTGCTTATGATAAAGTGGATTCTTTTTATGGAATTCCGATGAACGGTAATGGATATAGTTTTGCAGCACCAGTTATTACAGGTCATATTGCAAAAATTCTATGGGAAGAACCGAATTTGAAGTTAGAAGACATTTATAAAAAACTAATGAATGGAATAAGCCAACAAGTTATGCGTGCTGACAATATATTAAAAAAATCTTCTGAAATTAAGAAAAATATTGAAGTGCCAATAATTGCTTTCACTATTGAGCATTATTCAATATGGAAAGAATTAAGAAACAAATTTTATGAAAACGGGTATCTTGAAGAGTCTTTTTGTGAAATGGCATTGGATAAAAAAGTAATTCCTATAGACTTGTATGTAAGTGAAAATGAAAAATTATCAAAAGATTTTATTTCTACAATATCATATATTTATGATGCGGATGTTTTTTTGCTATGTATTAATAAAGAAAGGCTTAAAGTGAAAAAAATATGGGAAGTTGTAGACGTAGTAGTTGAATATAATAAAAGGGAATATTGTATTTATAGTGAAGAATGTAAATTTAAATGCGGCACTGTCAGTGAAGTTTATGGATGTATAGTAGATTTACTTATAGAACAATAAGAAAAATACTTTTATATGATTGCGTATTCTACGAAAGTGGTGAGCGTATTTGAGAGTGTGATAATGTCAAATCATTATTAAGGCAAGTTTGCTTAAAAAACGTTATAAGTATCATTTACAAATAAGGCAATGGATTGATTAAATGGAAAAGAAAAAAATTATAAAAAAACTATTTAAAAGATTATCGTATTTTAGAACAAGCATAATATTACTTTGTTCTATGTTTTTAATAAGGTCTGTAATAGCTTTTATATATCCGATTTTGATTAAGATTATTACGGATAGAGGAATGTTATATAAAAATATGATGATAGTAACAACGTATGCAATTGCAATGATGATTTTCCTTGTGGTTGAACAGGTAATTGGAATATGGCAAATAAAAATCAGCTTAAAAGTTAAAAATAATTTTCAAAAATTGCTGTATGAAAATGCTTTTAAGAAATTGCTTTCACTAAAAGTTTCATATTTTAATGAAAAAAATGGAACAGAGATAATAGACCAGTTGTCTACGGATATAAATTGTGTGAGCATAATTGCAGATGATGGATTGATTGGCATCGCTAATTACGTGTTGAAGATGGTGAGCGGCGCTATCGGTTTATTTATAATTGATAAAAAATTAGCATGTGTCGTATTGCTGTTTATACCTGTTAAATGGTATTTAGTAACCAAGACGTCTAAGAAAAAAGAAATACATATGAAGCAATACATTGGAGATACAAAAAAATTTGCAGAATGGTTTGGGGATATCATAGGAGGTATTAAAGAAATTAAATTGTGGAATATGTATAAGGCTCAAAAAAGTAATTTTGATGAGTTGCAAGAACAAATGATAAAGTCTAATTTTAAATTCAGTATAATGGATTGTTACAATTCGTCAGGAGATGCTATCATAAATGCAATACTTAATAGCGGGCTTTATTTTGTTGGCGGATGGTTGGTTTGCCAATCGCAATTGTCAATAGGAAGTTTAGTCGCATTTATTTCATATAGTTCGTATGTTACCGGACCTATTGCCACACTATTTAATTTAAAATATTTATTTGCCGGGATATTGCCTTCGGCATATAGATTATATGAGTTTATGGAATCGGAGGAAGAACCTGAAGGAGGAAAAATCGTATTAAAAGAATTTGAGAATATTGAATTTAATAATGTTAGTTACAGTTATGGAAATAATAAAGTATTAGAGAATGCCAATATTAAGATTTCGCGAGGAAATAAAATAGCGATTATAGGTGAAAATGGAAGTGGAAAAACAACATTGATAAATTTACTATTGAGATTTATTTCACCAATTTCCGGTGAGATAATATTTGATGGAACATCAATTCAAGATATGGACTTAAAAGCATATAGAAATTTATTTGCTGTTGTTAGTCAAGATGTATATCTGTTCCGTGATACCATTTTAAACAATATTAACATGAATGGTGAATGTTCTGCTGAAAGGTTAGAGGAAATATGCCAAAAGCTAAATCTGTGTGATTTTATAAGTGAACTGGACGGGAATATGATTGAGAAAAATGGTAGTAATATATCTGGAGGAGAAAGGAGAAAGGTGGCAATTGCAAGAGCGATAGTAAAAAATTCTCCGATAGTTATTTTGGATGAGGCGAGTTCAAATCTGGACATGGATTCAAATAGAAAATTACATGATTTAATAGTCAACGATTTTTATGATAAAACGGTTATTTTAATAACTCATGATTATAATTATTTGGACGGAATGGATAGGGTGTATAAGCTTGAGAAAGGAATGTTGGTTTAAGATTTGGCAAGTTTTTTTTGTCTATTTTCTAATATTAATAACAATAATCTGTTAAAAATATCTTTAAAATATCTTTTAAATTAAAAAAATGAAAAAAGGGGTTGCAAAACCCCTTTTTCTCATGTATACTAGCAATTGCTGTGGCATGATAGCTTTGAAGCGAGAGGTTGCTGCAGGTTCTTATTTATAAGAAACCGCAGGTTTTCCGTGGAGCGAATGTCAAGTTAGGAAACTGACGACAAGTCACTGTACAAAACAAAACGTCTGTCAAAGGGACAGAAACAACGTGTGAAAGTCATAAGGACACACACGGGAGAGTGTACAGTCACCGCTTGTCGTACTTAAAGAAACAAAAGTGCGAAAAGGAGGCGACTTTTTTTATGGCAAGCCAAGTAATGAGAATTACACTGAAAGCCTATGAACATCAATTAGTTGATGCTTCAGCAAAAAAAATCATCGAAACAGTTAAGAAGAACGGATCACAGGTGAGCGGACCGGTGCCTCTTCCTACCAAAAAGGAAGTTGTTACTATTTTAAGAGCTACTCACAAGTACAAAGATTCCAGAGAGCAGTTCGAGCAGAGAACCCACAAGAGACTGATCGATGTAATCGCACCGACCCAGAAGACGGTTGATGCGTTGCAAAGACTTGAAATGCCGGCAGGTGTGTACATCGGCATCAAGATGAAAAACAAATAATAGCAACAGAACAAGAACAGACTAAGATCCTTAACTGGTTGATATAGAAGCAACGAAACGTTCCACTTATATTACCTGGATCTAGTATGAACGGCGAGGCAGAAGCTTATGACCCGTTCCGCTGTAGAAACAAGGAGGTAACAGAATGAAGAAAGCTATTTTAGCAACAAAAGTCGGAATGACTCAAATCTTCAATGAAGACGGTACCTTAATTCCGGTTACTGTGCTTCAGGCAGGACCATGTGTGGTAACCCAGATTAAGACAGTTGACAATGACGGTTACAGTGCAGTTCAGGTTGGATTTGTTGACAAGAAGGACAAAATCATCAACAAAGACAAGAACGGCAAAAAGGAAGTAATCCACAGACATGGTACTACAAAAGCGGAGAAAGGCCACTTTGACAAGGCGGGCGTATCTTCCAAGAGATATGTAAGAGAATTCAAATTTGAAAATGCAGAAGAATATGCACTGGCACAGGAAATCAAGGCTGACATCTTTGAAAACGGAGACAAGGTAGACGCTTCCGCAATTACAAAGGGTAAAGGCTTCCAGGGTGCCATTAAGAGACATGGACAGTCCAGAGGACCTATGGCTCACGGTTCTAAGTTCCATCGTCATGCAGGTTCCAACGGTGCATGTTCCAGCCCTTCCAAAGTATTCAAGGGCAAAAAGATGCCGGGACATATGGGCTGCAAAAAGGTTACAATCAAAAACCTTGAAGTAGTAAGAGTGGATGCAGAGAAGAATTTACTTTTAGTAAAAGGCGCTGTGCCGGGACCCAAAAAAGCTTTAGTAACCATTAAAGAAACCACTAAGGCTGAAGCTTAATCGGGATGAAAGGAGGACCATTCAGATGGCAAACGTATCTGTTTATAATATGGAAGGCAAGGAAGTTGAAAAAATCGACTTAAGCGATGCGGTATTTGGTGTTGAAGTAAATGAACACTTAGTACACCTGGCAGTTGTTCAACAGCTTGCAAATAATCGTCAGGGAACACAGAAAGCAAAAACACGTTCTGAAGTTTCCGGCGGCGGAAGAAAACCTTGGAGACAGAAGGGAACAGGTCATGCAAGACAGGGTTCTACAAGATCTCCTCAATGGACAGGAGGCGGCGTTGTATTTGCCCCTACTCCGAGAGATTATTCTTTCAAGTTAAATAAGAAAGAAAAAAGAGCAGCTTTAAAATCCGCTCTCACAAGCAGAGTACAGGAAAACAAGCTGATTGTAGTGGATGAATTGAAGTTTGACGAAATCAAGACAAAGAATTTCAAGAAAGTCATGGATAACTTAAATGTAAAGAAAGCACTGGTAGTCATTGCTGACAATGACCGGAATGTAGTGCTGAGCGCAAGAAACATTCCTACCATCCAGACAGCTTCCACAAACACTATCAATGTATATGACATTATGAAGGCGGGAACCGTTGTTCTTACAAAGGATTCCGCAAAGAAAATCGAGGAGGTGTACGCATAATGGCAGCGCTTCAATATTATGATGTAATCCTCAAACCGGTGATTACAGAAAAGAGCATGTCCGGCATGGGAGAAAAGAAATACACTTTCTTAGTTCATCCGGAAGCAAATAAGACACAGATTAAAGAAGCAGTTGAAAAAATGTTCGAAGGAACAAAGGTAAAGAAAGTCAACACCATGAACTTAGACGGCAAGAAGAAAAGAAGAGGCATGGTAGTGGGAAAAACTGCAAAGACCAAAAAAGCAATCGTTCAGCTGACAGAAGAAAGCAAGGATATTGAAATCTTTGCGGGGCTGTAAAATTGCAGGGACAATATGTACAGTAAAGTACGACAATAAAACAACCGAAAGGAGAAACAATCATGGGAATTAAGACATATAACCCATATACACCTTCCAGAAGAAATATGACTGGTTCTGATTTTTCCGAGATTACAAAGACAACTCCTGAAAAATCACTTTGCGTTTCCAAAAAGAAAAATTCCGGTCGTAACAATCAGGGTAAGATTACTGTAAGACACCGCGGAGGCGGTTCCAGAAGAAAATATAGAATCATCGACTTTAAGAGACGTAAGGATGGTATTCCGGCAACTGTAATCGGTATCGAATACGATCCTAACAGAACAGCAAACATCGCACTGATCTGCTATGCAGACGGTGAAAAAGCATATATCATCGCTCCGGAAGGATTGACAGACGGAATGAAGGTTATGAACGGTGAAACTGCTGAAATCAAAGTAGGCAACTGCCTGCCCCTTGCAAATATTCCGGTTGGTACTCAGGTGCACAACGTGGAATTATATCCGGGCAAAGGCGGACAGTTAGTTCGTTCCGCAGGCAACAGCGCACAGCTGATGGCAAAGGAAGGAAAGTATGCAACACTTCGTCTTCCTTCAGGCGAAATGAGAATGGTGCCGATTATCTGCAGAGCTTCTATTGGCGTAGTGGGAAATACAGACCACAATCTGGTGAACATCGGTAAGGCGGGACGTAAGCGTCACATGGGTATCAGACCTACCGTCCGCGGTTCTGTTATGAACCCTAACGACCATCCGCACGGCGGTGGTGAAGGAAAGACCGGTATCGGTCGTCCGGGTCCATGTACACCTTGGGGCAAACCGGCTCTTGGTCTTAAGACTCGCAAGAAGAACAAACAATCTAACAAGTTAATCGTAAGAAGAAGAGACGGCAGATCATTTAAATAGGAGGAGAAGAAATGGCTAGATCACTGAAAAAAGGACCATTCGCTGACAAAAGCTTACTGAAAAAAGTAGATGCTATGAACGAAGCAGGAAACAAACAAGTAATCAAGACTTGGTCCCGTCGTTCTACGATTTTCCCATCATTTGTTGGACATACAATCGCAGTACATGACGGCAGAAAGCACGTTCCTGTATATGTAACAGAAGACATGGTTGGACACAAATTAGGTGAATTTGTTGCAACCAGAACCTATAGAGGACATGGAAAAGACGAAAAGAAATCAAAAGTAAGATAATTTTGAAAGGAGGTTTCATCCATGGCAAAAGGACATAGATCCCAGATTAAAAGAGAGAGAAATGCACAAAAGGATACAAGACCCAGCGCAAAATTATCTTACGCAAGAGTATCCGTACAGAAAGCATGTTTCGTATTAGATGCCATCAGAGGCAAAGATGTACAGACAGCACTGGCTATTTTAGAATACAATCCAAGATATGCTTCCAGTGTCATTAAGAAATTATTACAGTCAGCAATCGCAAACGCAGAAAACAACAATGGAATGAACACAGAAAACCTTTATATTGCTGAATGTTACGCAAACAAAGGTCCTACAATGAAAAGAGTAAGACCGAGAGCACAGGGCAGGGCTTACAGAATTGAAAAGAGAATGAGCCACATCACAGTTGTGCTTGATGAAAGATAGGAGGAAAGATAATGGGACAAAAAGTTAATCCTCACGGCCTTAGAGTCGGCGTTATTAAAGATTGGGATTCCAAATGGTATGCGGATGCTGATTTTGCAGATTTCCTGGTAGAAGACTATAACATCAGAACATACCTGAAGAAAAAATTATACAGTGCAGGTGTTTCCAAGATTGAAATTGAAAGAGCATCTGACAGGGTGAAGGTAATCATCTATACTGCAAAGCCGGGCGTTGTTATCGGTAAGGGCGGTGCGGAAATCGAAGTGACAAAGAAAGAGCTTTCCAAGCTGACAGATAAAAAGGTTTTGGTAGACATTAAAGAAATCAAAAGACCTGACAAGGATGCACAGTTAGTTGCAGAAAACATTGCGCTTCAGTTAGAAAACCGTGTATCTTTCAGAAGAGCTATGAAGTCCTGCATGGGCAGAACCATGAAGGCAGGCGCTCTTGGTATCAAGGCAGCTTGTTCAGGACGTCTTGGCGGTGCTGATATGGCACGTACCGAATTCTACAGCGAAGGTACGATTCCACTTCAGACACTTCGTGCAGATATTGACTATGGATTCGCTGAAGCAGACACTACCTACGGCAAGATTGGCGTAAAGGTATGGGTTTACAAAGGCGAAGTACTTCCTACTAAGGGAAATAAGGAAGGGAGCGATAAATAATGTTAATGCCTAAAAGAGTGAAACGTCGTAAACAGTTCCGCGGAAGCATGGCAGGAAAAGCGACTAGAGGAAATACAATCAGTTACGGTGAATACGGTATCGTGGCTATGGAGCCATGCTGGATTCGTTCCAATCAGATCGAAGCAGCCCGTGTTGCCATGACTCGTTATATCAAGCGTGGTGGTAAGGTCTGGATCAAGATTTTCCCGGACAAACCGGTAACTACAAAACCAGCAGAAACACGTATGGGTTCCGGTAAAGGTACCTTGGAATACTGGGTAGCAGTTGTGAAGCCAGGCCGTGTAATGTTTGAAATCTCCGGCGTAGCAGAAGAAACAGCCAGAGAAGCATTACGTCTTGCAACACATAAGCTTCCATGCAAATGTAAAATTGTTTCTAAAGCAGACTTGGAAGGCGGTGTATCAAATGAAAACTAATAAATTTGTAGAAGATTTAAAGACAAAATCAGCTGCAGAATTAGCGGAAGAGTTAGTAGCTGCTAAAAAAGAACTTTTCAATTTGAGATTCCAGAATGCAACCAACCAGTTAGATAATACTAGCAGAATCAAGGAAGTAAGAAGAAATATTGCCAGGATTCAGACAGTGATTACTGAAAAAGCGAAAGTTGCAGAATAACAACAGGTTAAGAAACGTTAGAAAGGAGTCAAGACCGTGGAAAGAAATTTAAGAAAAACACGTACCGGTAAGGTCGTAAGCAATAAAATGCAGAAAACAATCGTTGTTGCAGTTGAAGACCACGTAAAGCACCCGCTTTACAAGAAAATCGTAAAGAGGACTTACAAATTAAAAGCTCATGACGAAAATAATGAATGCAACATCGGAGATACCGTAAAAGTTATGGAAACAAGACCATTGTCCAAGGATAAGAGATGGCGTCTTGTGGAAATCGTTGAAAAAGTGAAATAGTGCAGGAGGATTATTAGCATGATACAACAAGAAAGTAGATTGAGAGTTGCTGATAACACCGGTGCAAAAGAATTATTATGTATCAGAGTTATGGGCGGTTCTACAAGAAGATATGCAAACATCGGCGATGTAATCGTTGCTACCGTTAAAGATGCAACACCAGGCGGTGTTGTAAAAAAAGGCGATGTAGTAAAGGCCGTTGTTGTACGTACTGTAAAAGGCGCTCGTCGTAAAGACGGTTCTTATATTAGATTTGATGAAAATGCTGCTGTTATCATTAAAGATGATAAGACACCAAGAGGAACTCGTATTTTTGGACCAGTAGCAAGAGAGCTTCGTGACAAACAATTCATGAAAATTGTTTCCCTGGCTCCGGAAGTATTATAGGAGGTTACCCTATGGCAACAATGAAGATTAAAAAAGGCGATACAGTAAAGGTTATGGTTGGCGATGCAATGAAATGCAGAGGCAAGGAAGGAAAGGTTATTTCCGTAGACCATAAGAAAAACAGAGTAGTAGTGGAAGGTGTAAATCTTGTTTCCAAGCATACAAAGCCCTCTGCTGCAAATCAAAATGGCGGAATTATTCAAAAAGAAGCACCTATCGATCTTTCAAACGTAATGTATCTTCACAATGGAAAGCCGACCAAAATCGGTTTTAAGGTGGAGAACGGCAAAAAGGTCCGTTATGCAAAATCTACAGGTGAAGTAATTGATTAATTCTAAGGAAGGAGGTCGAAACAGGTGAGTAGACTCAAAGATATGTATAAAAACGAAATCGTAGATGCTATGATTAAAAAGTTTGAATATAAAAATGTTATGGAAGTGCCAAAGCTTGACAAAATCGTTATCAACATGGGTGTTGGTGAAGCAAAGGACAATGCCAAGATCTTAGAAGCAGCGGTAAAAGACTTAGAGACCATTTCCGGACAGAAGGCGGTACTGACAAAGGCTAAAAATTCAGTGGCAAACTTCAAAATCAGAGAAGGAATGCCAATCGGATGTAAGGTTACCCTTCGCGGAGAGAAAATGTATGAGTTCTTAGATCGATTAGTAAATCTGGCATTGCCTCGTGTACGTGACTTCCGCGGCGTGAATCCAAATGCTTTTGACGGCAGAGGAAATTATGCCCTTGGTATTAAAGAGCAGCTTATCTTTCCTGAAATCGAATACGATAAGGTGGATAAGGTAAGAGGTATGGACGTAATTTTCGTTACTACAGCAAAAACAGACGAAGAAGCTCGTGAATTATTGGCATTGTTCAACATGCCATTTGCAAAATAGTTAGGAGGTAAATTCATGGCTAAAACAGCAATGAAAGTGAAACAGCAGCGCAAACCGAAATTCTCCACAAGAGAATATACACGTTGCAGAATCTGTGGACGTCCACACGCATATTTAAGAAAATACGGAATCTGCAGAATCTGTTTCCGTGAGTTAGCATATAAAGGACAAATCCCAGGCGTTAAGAAAGCAAGCTGGTAAGGGGAAAGTAAAGGAGGCAACTGAAATGACAATGAGCGATCCAATTGCAGATATGCTTACAAGAATCCGTAACGCAAATACTGCAAAACACGATACAG
>CAJUEX010000043.1 GCA_910585715.1 uncultured Lachnospiraceae bacterium | reverse complement strand
TTATATGTTCTGCCAGTTTCTACGTCCTCAAATCCAAAACCCGCAGGCTGAACTGCCGCCTTTTCTTTTATGCCGGAATATGTTATAAATGGAAGAGAACAGGAAAAATTTTGTGACTGTATATTACCCGGAATCATTCCGGATGGATATAGGAGGAAAAGAAATGTCTATTGAAAGAGTAAGAACGTATTTTGAAGAATATGGAATGAAAGACCGTATTCTGGAATTTCAGGTGTCTAGCGCAACGGTGGAGTTAGCGGCGGCTGCCCTGCAGTGTGAGCCGGAGAGGATAGCCAAAACACTTTCCTTTATGGTGAACGACAGAGTAGTGCTGATTTGTACTGCCGGGGACGCCAAAATAGATAATCCCAAGTACAAGGCACAGTTTGGCACAAAGGCAAAAATGCTGGCAGGGGATATGGTGGAGGAATTAACCGGCCATGCTGTAGGCGGCGTGTGCCCCTTTGGAATCAGGGAAGGAGTGGACGTATATCTGGATATATCCCTGAAACGGTTTGAAACGGTCTATCCTGCCTGCGGAAGCTCCAACAGCGCCATAGAGCTGACAATTCCGGAATTAGAGAAATATTCTCATTGTGCAGGTTGGGTAGATGTCTGCAAAGGGTATTAAAAGACAGGAAAAGGCAAAGGAAAAAGTAAAGGAAAAATCCATGAAACGGTTTATCAGTGAAAAAAAGAAGAGACGTATTTTTGATATTATCCAGATTGGCAGGCAGGAGGATTTTGTCAGCCGCGCCTTTGACATTTTTATTGTTCTTGTGATTTTTGCCAACATAGCAGTTTTGTTTATGGAAACCTTTGAAGGCATGGCAAAGTATTCCGATGTATTACATATTGTTGAAATCGTCACCATGATTGTATTTGCCGTGGAGTATCTGCTTAGAATCTGGACGGCAGAATATCTCTACCCCGAAAAAACAAGAAAAGGAGCAAGGCTTCGTTTTCTTGTTTCCTTTGATGGTATTGTGGACTTATGCACGATACTGCCATTTTTCTTTTTGTCGGGATTTATTGCTCTCAGGATGCTCCGGGTAGTGCGGATATTCCATTTATTCCGTATCAATGCCTATTATGATTCCTTTCATGTAATCACATCGGTTCTGGCGGAAAAGAAAAATCAGATTATTTCTTCTGTTTTTATTATTTTAATACTGATGATGGCTTCTTCCTTATGCATGTACAGTGCGGAGCATCAGGCGCAGCCCCAGGTGTTCCAAAATGCATTTTCCGGAATCTGGTGGAGCATGTCCACCATACTTACCGTGGGCTATGGGGATATTTATCCGGTCACCCTGTTAGGGCGGATGATGGCAATTGTCATATCCTTTCTGGGAGTAGGAGCAGTGGCAATTCCAACCGGTATTATTTCAGCAGGGTTTGTGGAGCAGTACACACAGCTGCAGAATCAGACAAAGAGCCGTGCAGGAGGAAAAGCCAGGGGAACCGCCGGCGTGACGGTGGATAAGGCAAGCCCCTTTGCAGGGATAGCTGTGAAAAAGGCTGAAGAACAGTATCAGATTGATATTATAGCATTTGTGCGTGAAGGCGCAGTAATCGTGCCGGTAGACGGGAGCCGGATTCAGGTGGGGGATGTGCTTATTTATCAGACGAAAGAAGAACTGTAGCTGTGGCATTTAAACCTTATTTTCCTAAAGCTTAAAATCTTATATAAATAAATCATGCAATTATTCTGTTACATGATACGTAATGAAATTAGTATGGAATAATTGTGTGAAGAATCTATAGCATAGTGAATTGAAATAGAAAAGGAGTAAGATGAGAAAATTATGGAATTATATTCTGTGAAAATTAATGATATTGGTGAAGAAATGTTGAACGAGATATGTTTGATGATTGATTTAGAGAAGAGGCATAGGATTGAGAAATTTGTTAGCAAAAAGGATAAAATTAGAACTTTAGTTGGTGATATATTGGTTAGAACGGTAATTATGGAACACTTAAAGCTTAGAAATAAGTATATAAGATTCTATGAAAACCAATATGGAAAGCCTTATTTGGAAGGTTTTTCTGATTTTAATTATAATATCTCTCATTCTGGGGATTTTGTAGTATGTGCTATTGATGATAAACCAATTGGGATTGATATTGAGGAGGTTAAGCATATTCAATATGAAGAAATAGTTAAAAGATTTTTTTCAATAAAAGAGCATGAATATATTTTTAATCATAAAAGTCACTTGGATATAAATAGGTTTTATGAAATATGGACGTTAAAAGAGAGCTATATTAAGCTTTGCGGACAAGGCTTGTCAATACCATTAAAGTCATTTTCTATTGAGATAGATCAATATAAAAATATTAAGGTTGTTTGTAATAAAGAATGCAGGCAATACAAATTTAAAATATTAAATATAGAGCCAGGATATAAAATGGCTGTCTGCTCATTAAATAAAGACATATCTAATAATATAATATCAGTAAATCAAGATAAGTTAATCTTTAGATATCTTAGATTTTGTAAAGAGTAGAAATACAATATAGTTATTATTTATAAGTTTACTTATTCGGTGTCATAAGTCTATTTACTAAGTGTAATAATTTTATAATATCATTTATCTGAGCTTCTTCATACATATTAAGGGTATCTTGTAATGCTTCGTTATATTTGTCTCCATAATTACCGGTTAGTATGAACTCACAATTTACAGAAAGCGCATTTGCCAGTCGGTAAAGTGTAATGGCAGAAAATCCTTTATAACCATTTTCAATTTCGTAGAGGAATTTTGGAGATATATCTGCAATTTCAGCCAATTTTTCTCTAGTATAGTTATTATTTTCTCTTAATTCCCGAATTCTGATGCCTGCATTCTTATAGAAATCCTCCATAATTAGTATCTCCTTATCTTATTCTTATGTAATAAAATTTATTTTTTCCATTTAAAATCAATAGTAATTAATAAAATATTAATCATACTATATATGCAAGACCTATTTTAATAAATACCTAATATACATGGTAGGTGCTTTAGCGTAAAAGTTTTATACCTTTAGCATGTTTTTTTACTTGCAAGATAACGATAAAATAAGTGTACAAAAAAAGTTTAAAGTTTTAAGATGTTTTTATTATAAATTAAAGTAAGTTATTCAGTAAAGATAAATACAAAAATAAATAAAAAATTAGAAAGCTTTAAATTTAAAAATCTTATTTTAATTTAATCGTCGCTGGGTCGCGTTAATATTTAAATAAGATACATAAGGTTATAAAGGCGTGTATTTTTTATATAGGCGTGATGGCGAAGCTATGGTTTTTATTACTTGGGATAGTAAAGGATGAGGGAAAGGAAGAAATTAAAAGTGAAATATTGCTATGTTTTTTTTGTTGTTAGTGGAAAAGAAGATAACGTAGTATGGCAGTTGAGATCATTATTGGATTTAAATTTATTTTCCGTATTTGTACCAATGCTGGAAAAAATATTTAAAAAGAAAGAGTTAACAATAAAAGAAAAGGTTCCGTTGTTTCCGGGCTACGTTTTTGTTGAGTCTGATTTTCCGGATAATATATTCAGAGAATATACTATGAAAATTATTTACAAAATAAATGATATAATAAAATTGCTAAAATATGGTGATTCAGAGAAGATGTCATTAAAAGAGAATGAGCGGTCTTCTCTTTTTATTTTGTGTAATGCTAGTCATTGTATAGAAAGTTCTAGTGGGATTATTGAAAGAGACAGGGTATGCATAAAAGAAGGCCCCTTAAAAGGAATGGAAAGCAAGATTTTGAAGATAAATCGGCATAAAAGGGAAGCATTGGTGGAGTTAAGGATTATGGGCGATATCAGGCAGATTAAGGTAGGGCTGGAAATAGTCGAAAAGATACCCACTTAAATTCCTGAATGAGCATTTAAATATATAATAATTAATAAATGATGGGTTGGAGGTATTATATGGATTTTAATCTTACAAATGAGCAGCTGGAATATAAAAAAGAAGTAGAGGTATTTGCGAAGCGTAATTTGAATTGCAAAGAAGGGCTAAATAGGTTTTCTGAAGATATGTGGAAAAAAGTTTCTGAGTTAGGATTATTGGGAATGACTATTAGCGAAGAGTATGGAGGTATGAATGAGAATTATCAGACGGCAGCAATTTTAATTGAAACTCTTGGATATGCATGTATTAATAATGGGCTTATATTTGTATTGAATAATCATATTTGGGTAGCTCAAAACCTGATATATTTATATGGCTCAGAATATCTGAAAAATAAATATTTACGCGATATGGTACAGGGAAATAAAATAGGTGCGTTTGCGTTGACAGAATGTGATTCCGGGTCGGATGCCTATAATATGCATACAAGGGCTGAAAAAAGAGGAAGCAGCTATGTTTTAAACGGAAATAAAATGTTCATTTCTAATGGTACGATAGCAGATATTTTTATTGTTTTTGCCATTGATGAAGCAGATAAAGAGAAAATCATAGCATTTGTTATTGAAAAAACATTTAAAGGAGTAAAAATTGGAAAAGAAATTGAAAAAATGGGTTTAGATTCCTGCCCTCTAAGTGAATTTGTATTAAATGATTGTGAAGTTCCGGAAAAAAATATATTGGGGAGTATAGAAAGTGGCAGATTCATTTTAATGTCTGCGCTTGAATGGGAAAGAGTTTTTGAATTTGCACCGCATATAGGTGCGATGAAACGTTTGATTGAAAGGTGCGTCCGGTATTCAGACAGCAGAATGCAATTTAATCGTAATATCGGAACATTTCAAGCAGTATCACATAAAATAGCTGATATGAAGAAAAATCTTGAATTATCAGAGCTTATGTTATATAAGATTGCATGGCTGAAGGATCAGGGAAAAAGTGCTTTTACAGAAGCTGCAATATTTAAAATATTTGTAAGCGAAAGTTACATAAAAGCATGTCAGGAGGCTATGCAAATATTTGGCGCATATGGGTATACAAAAGAGTATGGATTGGAAAGAGAGCTCAGGGATGCACTTGCATGTTCAATTTATTCGGGTACAAATGAAATGCTAAGAAATACAATTTATCAGATGCTAAGCACAGAGTTAAGCATTAAATAAAATATGGGGTGAGAGATTTAAAGGTGAATATAGTTGTATGTATAAAACCGGTACGATTAAAATATGTCAGAACAAATATCAGTGATGGTAATGAATGGGTTATTAATCCTTATGATTTATATACTCTTTTAGACATAATTGAATTCAAAGAGAAAACAAAAAAAGTAAAAATAACCTGTGTTAGTATGGGGCCATTGGACTCTGAGTGCATTTTAAAGCGCTGTCTGGCAATGGGGGCGGATCAATGTGTTTTGTTGTCAGATCAATGCTTTTCAGGCTCCGATACATATGCCACAGCATATATTTTAGCTGAGGCAATAAAAAAGATTGGAGAATATGATTTGATTGTATGTGGTAAGCAGGCGGTGGATGGAGAAACAGGACAAGTTCCGTTTGGGTTGGCATTTAGATTAGGAATAGGTTGTTTTATTCAGGTTGAAGAGGTTTTAAGTGTTGCGGATAATTCTTTACAAATTGTGAGAATATTTGACCAATACAGAGAAATATTAGAAGTAAAACCACCTGTTTTATTAGCCTTTAACAAATTAAAAGTGAATGCTGATTTAAATTTGATAAAATTGAAAAAAGCAAGAAATATGCCAATTACAATATGGAATTGCAGGGATATTAATATAAATCCAGAGTGTTGCGGCAGCAAAGGTGCTAAAACAAAGGTCCTTAACCTTAAGCAGTCATTTGAGAAGAAAAATCCTATTTTTATTGAGGGAAGTATGAAAGAAAAAGCACAAAGGCTTTTAGAAATTTTAATGCGGGAGGAAGGGCTATGAATGATTTTGTGAATTCTGCAATTATTTGTGGAAATAAGTCTGAACCAGCGGATATATTTAGTATTGTTTGGAAATTGAGAATATTAGCCCGGCAAACTTCAGGAACTGTGTTTGTAATCTGCATTGGACCTTTTGATTTCAATATTTTAAGTAACATGATAGAAAGTGGTGCCCATAAGGTTATATATGGTATTAGCGAACAGTCTGCTATTTCTATTTGTGAAAAATTAATTATGAAAAATAAGATTAGTCTGATTACTTTCTTAGATTCGTATGAAGGAAAAGAACTGGCTGCTATATTAGCAACAAAATTAGGAGGAGGCCTAACGGCAGACTGTATTGATATTGAATATAAAGGTGGCGGCAAATTTATATTTTCACGTACTGCTGTAAATGATTCTGTGATTGCAAAAATAGTATGTAAGAATACAGATTATCAAATGTGCACGATTAAAAAAAATGCTTTTCAGATTATCGGGGATAGTAAGTATCAGGATGGAGAAATAATTGAATTTTTCAGTACAGATGGGGAAGTGGATTCAAAGTTTCAGTACAAAATAATTAATCGGTCTCTATACAAAAATCAAAGTGATTATAATATTGATACTGCTGATATTGTATTTGGATTTGGAAGAGGAATCAGCTCATTGAAAATTCTTGATAAATTAAAAGTATTGGCAGAAAAATGTTCCGCTAAAATTGGTGGTACAAGGGCAAGCGTAGAAGATAATCTGATAGAGGAAGAATACCAGATAGGACAATCTGGAATAAGTATATCACCAAAAATCTATGTAGCATTTGGTATTTCAGGAGCAAGCCAGCATGTTGTCGGCCTGAAGAATGCTAAAAATATTATTTCAATTAATATTGATGAACAAGCACAAATCATAGATTATTCAGATTATGTATTAATTGGGGATGTTACTGAGGTAATTGAAGAAGCGCTGCACTTGCTGCAAGGAGATAATACAGGAGTTCATGAATAAGAAATGCAGAAGGAGGGAGAAAAGAAGTTATGAAAGAATATGCAATTGCTTTTCCGGGGCAGGGCTCACAGTATATAGGTATGGGAAAAGACTTATATACACATAACAAAGTGGCTAGAGAAACATTTGATGAGGCATGTGATATACTTGGTTACGATTTATGTAAACTATGTTTTGAAGGTGATATTAACGAATTATTAAAAAATGATATTGTACAGCCAGCCATATTAACAACAAGTGTTGCATCATACAGGGTACTAATGCAAGAGGCCCAACAAAAGCCGGTGTATTTATTAGGTGACAGCTTAGGGGAAATCTCTGCTTTAGTCTGTTCAGGAGCCATTGATTTTAAAGATGCTGTAAAAATATCTCATAAGCGAGAAAAATTAATGGGATCAGCAGTGATAGAGAACGGTTATATGATTGCAATTATGGGATTGGGTTTATCTATAATAGAAGATATCTGCCATAATATATCTGGCAAAAATCATATTGTAGAAGTGTCTAATGTAAATTCAGATGAACAAATTGTAATCTCAGGAAATAATAAGGCTGTAGACAAGGCTGTTGAACAATTAAAAAAATTGGGTGGCCGTGTAATGAGAATTAATACCACGAATCCATTTCATTGTTCATTAATGAATCCTGTAAAGCAGGAATTGTTGGAAGAATTGCTTCAATATACATATTACCCATTTCAATATCCGGTTATAGCTAATTTAAACGCACTTCCATATAAGGATAAAAATGATATTCCACATTATTTATCACAACAATTAGTTAAAACTGTCAGATGGAAAGAAAGCATAGAATATATTTCTGATCAAAATATAAGATATATAATCGAAATGAAGCCACAGACTGTCATTCGAAACTTGTTAATGACCAATAATCTGAATGTGGATGTTTATTCTTATGATGATAATAGTGACAGAGCATATATTGAAAAAATCATAACATCTATTGGAAACTGTATTAGTAATAATACAAAAGAAAATAGAAATGATCTCATTAAACTGTGTATCTCAAGTATAGCAAGTACAAAAAATAGCAACTGGATTCAGGAAGATTACCAGAAAAATGTTGTAGAAACTTATAACAAGTTAATCTGTATACAGCGAAACCTCAGCTGTGATAATTGTGGAGCAAATTATGAAGAGATGGATATGTCTTTGAAATTATTACTAAGAGCTTTGAAGGCAAAAAAAATCAGTGCGGATAAACAATACTTGCTAATAAAAGAATTATTATATAAGACGGGTTTATTTGATCTTTTTGAAGCCTATATTAATGAAGGGATGATCGGGCAATATGAGTGATATATCGAATCAATATTCAAAAAATACATATAAGGAAATTGCAATTATTGGAATGGCAGCAAAATTTTCTCAAGCGGACAATATTGATGAATTCTGGAATAATTTAAAATATGGGCGGGATTGTGTTACAGAATGTCCTGATGAAAGAAAAAGAGATATAGAGGAGTATTTAGATTACATGCGGGTGGATTCAGGACAGAGGTATTATAGAAAGGCTGCATATTTAAAAGAAATAGATAAATTTGATTATAAATTCTTTCGAATACCGCCCAAAGAGGCTGCTATCATGGATCCGAACCAAAGATTATTATTGGAGATATCCTATCAGGTAATTGAGGATTCGGGTTATTCCGTTGATGACTTCTTTGATGAAAAAGTCGGCATTTTCACTGGATGTCCTACGGAATATACATGTAAGGCCTATCAAAATCTAATTATGGATACAGATCCGGAACTGGCAAATGACTCTTTTGCCGGAAATTTGCCTGCAATGTTACCAGCCAGGCTTTCTTATTTTTTAAATTTACATGGACCGGCAATATTAATTGATACATCTTGTTCTTCTTCCTTGACTGCTGTACATGTTGCATGTGAAAGCATCCATAATGGGGATTGCGATTGGGCTATTGTCAATGGCATAAATATATTTACCTTGCCAATTAGCAATCAAATTGTCAATTCGATTGGTATTGTTGCAGCAGATGGAAAAGCCAAGACGTTTGATGAGTCCTGCGATGGAGTAGGTCAGGGGGAAGGGGCAGGAGCAATCTTATTAAAGCCTCTTAGTAAGGCTGTTCAGGATAAGGATAATATATATGCGATAATTAAGTCAAGTGCTGTTAATCAGGATGGAAAGTCTATTGGAATTACGGCACCTAATGTTTTGGCGCAGGAAATGGTTTTAGTTGAAGCATGGAAGAGGGCAGGGATTGAACCGGAAACTATTTCTTATATCGAGGCTCATGGCACAGCAACAAAACTGGGTGATCCAACAGAGATATCAGGAATTAATAGAGCATTCAGGCACTTTACATCAAAAAAACAATTTTGTGGAGTAGGTTCCGTTAAATCCAATATTGGTCATACAATAGGAGCTGCGGGAATGGCAAGCATTATTAAATCAGCTTTATCACTTAAGAACAGACAGATTCCGGCGAGCATCCATTTCAAAATGCCCAATAGTAAGATTGATTTTGTGAATTCTTCTGTTTATGTAAACAGCAGGCTTAATCAATGGGAAGGAACTTATCCAAGAAGATGTGGAGTAAGTGCATTTGGTATAAGTGGAACAAATTGTCATATTGTCTTAGAGGAAGCACCGGATTTTCAAAAAAATATACATTACACATATGCATATTTATTATTTACCATATCTGCTGCATCAATGGAATCATTAGAAAATCTTATTGTAAATTATATTAGATTTCTTGACTATAATAGCAATATCAATTTGTATGATTTCTGTTACACAGTCAATACAGGAAGAAAGGATATGAAATACCGTGCAGCGATTGGTGTATCAGACCTTACAATGCTGAAGCATAGGTTAAAAATGCTGGGGGATATGATAACTGACCATAATGTGCCTTTTAATGAACAGGGAAGGCTTTCATTAATGAATGAGGATATATGGATTACCACTCAGATTCCGGGATATGAAACGGAAATCGCTCAAGGTGACCCATATGTTAAAATAAAAGCAGAAGATTGGAAGGTCGTTATTGATAGATTTTTTTATGATAAAGAATGTATAAAAGCATTAGGACAGACCTATGTGTTAGGAGAAGAGATTCCCTGGAAAGAAATATACAAAGGTTATAAAGGGAAAAAACTGAGCATACCTGTATATCCGTTCAAAAAGGACAGGTGTTGGTTTGATATTCCTAAATACAGTAAAACGACATTAGAGCAAAGTAATTTATATTTCAAACCAATATGGGAAAAAAGTGATATTACTCAATCGTTGATTCCGTATGATATTAATAGTAATTGTATGATTTTTACTAACAATAGTATTTTTGTATCTGAGTTGCTCGGGCGGTTAAAGATGCAATATGCAAATGTTATTCTGATTGAGTATGGTGACCATTATGAAAAGATAAATACGAATCATTACCTGATAGGAGATGATAAAGAACATTATGAGAAATTGTATCAGGAATTAATCGACTGCAACATTACCCATATTATTTATAACTGCTTTTTAAATAATGATGTAGACTTAAATCCGTTGGAAGAAACGGAGAGAGTTCTAAATATTGGACTGTATAGATTTTACAGTTTGGTTCAGGCGCTGGTGGATACGGTATCTCATAAAACAGAAGTTTATATCATTACGGAAAACACATATACAATTACTGGAAGAGAAAAAACACTAAATCCAGGCTATGGGGCATTAATAGGATTTATAAAAACAGTAAATTGGGAAATTCCTTTGCTGCATTGCAGATGCATTGATTTAGATAATAATGGGACTGTTAAAAATATAATAAATGAAATCAGCTATCAAAATAGTGACTTTTTAGTTAGTTATAGAGACAATAGAAGATATGTAGAAAAAATTGAAGAAATTGATTGGGATAAGATCGAAGATTGTAATTTTATGCTCAGATCTGATGCGGCATATGTATTGATTGGTGGTTTGGGTAGAATAGGGCGAAGAATCTGTAAGTTATTTATGAACGAAAATGTAAATATAGTCATTATTAGCCGGTCAAAATTTTTAGAGCATAGATTCTGGGAAAAAACATATCTGAAAACAAAAGATGAAAATTTACGAAATCAGTTAGAGCATTTTATGGAGATGGAGAAAAACGGTTCTAAAATACATTTCTTTTCTTGTGATATATCAGATTATGAACAAACAAAAATAACTTTAGAACAAATTCGTAATGAGATAGGACCAATAAGAGGAGTGATTCACTGCGCAGTTGATGACTGCGGGAAACAGATTAAAGATCAAAGTATAGATGAGTTAAAGAATTCGCTTAAACCTAAAGTTTATGGGACGAGTATTTTGGATACGCTTACAGAAAAAGATAATTTAGACTTTTTCATACTGTTTTCATCTGTTATGACTCTGGTTTCCGGAAATGGAACAAGCAGTTACGTTGCGGCCAATTCCTATTTAGAAGCATTTTCAGAGTACAGGTGTCACAATAATCGTGTATCAAAAGTCATTAGCTGGTCGGAGTGGCTGGATATTGGTCTCGCTCAAAATCTGATGAACCAGGAAGACAAATCCCTATTTAAAAAACTACCTCTCCAAATGGGATTGGATGCTTTCCGGTGTTTACTTTTTAAAAAGATTAATAGAGTTATTGTTGGACAGGTTAATTATACGAGTAAGATTTATGAACTCATTGATTACCTGCCATTTAAATTTACAGATGATATTAAAGCGAAGATTCAAAGCAGGGAAGAAAGAAAGGCAGATACAGGCAAGAAGGAAAAGCCTGCTGAATATGTGAAATTGCATGGCAGAAAAACCGGGTTCTATTCAGAAACAGAGCAAAAGATAGCAGAAGCATACCACTCTGTGCTGGGTTATGACAATCTTAATATTACTACCAATTTTTTTGAACTGGGGGGTGATTCCATATCGGCTGTGAAAATCTGCGTTAAGTTAGAAAGTCATAATATAAATTTAACCCCATTGGATATTATAAAGTATCAGACGATTCAAAGTTTAGCAGAAAACTGCGGTTAATTTTAAATTATGCGGTATATGGTGAAGCAAAATGAGCAATGATGAATTTTATATGATGAAGGCAATACTTGCCGCTAAACAAAATTTAATCAGGAATGAATATCCGTTTGGCTGCTGTATTGCCTACCGGAATGAAATGGTAATAGAAGCAAATACTGGTTTCTCAGAAAGGAATCCCCTGCGACATGCAGAGCTCAATGCAATTAATCGATTTATCAGTACAATTGGAGCAAGACAATTAAAAGAATCTGTCATATATACTACTACAGAGCCTTGTATTATGTGCATGGGCGCAATTAACTGGGTTCAAATTCCTAAATTAGTATATGGTACGTCGGTTAGTGATTCAAATGAGTTAGGCTTTCATGAAGTTAATATTTCCATTGAAGTGCTGAAAGAGAAATTTCCTTATGAAATAGAAATTAAATCCGGGATATTAAAAGATGAATGTATGGAATTGCTGAATATGTGGAAAGAAAAAAATAAATTTTTAAAGCTGTTTCGTTAAAAATGTGATTAGTGCATGAAAACAGGGAGGATATTATGACAATAAATATATGTGAGCTTTTTCAATCTATACAGGGAGAAGGTAATCTGCAAGGAATGCCATCTGTTATTCTTCGATTAACTGGCTGTAACCTGAATTGCAAATGGTGTGATACACAAATGTTATTAAAAGATAATAAAGGGATTGAATATACAGATGAAATGTTGCTGAAGGTGCTGCAAGGTTATAATTGCTCCCATATAATCATAACGGGAGGTGAACCTACTATTAATACAAATCTGAATGAACTTATCAAAATATTGAAGGACAATGGTTATTATGTAACAGTTGAAACCAATGCCACTAATATAATAGATTTGGATTGCAATCTTGTCAGTATGAGTCCTAAGTTATCAAATTCAGTACCTTTTACGAAACAAGATGAGGATAAGCTGGCCGAATATAATAAACAACGCATAAATATTAACGCCATTAAACATTATATTCAAAATAATAACTATCAAATAAAATTTGTTTGCAGAGGTTTACAAAGTGATATTGATGAAGTGAAAAATATATTGAAACTTATTGGCGAATACGATTCGACCAAAGTTATGATAATGCCTTTAGCAGATTCCAGGGAGCAATTATATTTTGTTCAAAAAGAATTGATAAGATTATGTGTAAAAAACAATTTAAGATATGCCAATAGGCTTCAATTACAAGTTTGGAACAATGAAAAGGAAGGTTAAGGAGGAGGATAATAATTATGTCAGAGATAAACTTAAAAGAGAGATTAGATGATTTCTGGGTATTTCCTAAATTAACAAAAATGCAGCATACGAGGGATTATGATGATCATTTTTTTGAATTTCTTAATCAGGTAAAAGCAGAAAATGTACCCACAAATCTATATATTCATATTCCATTTTGCGATTCGGGCTGTGTATTTTGCCCATATTACAAGCTGCATGGGCAAATCAATTATAAAACATATCTAAGTCATTATGTTGAGGCTGTCATACATGAAATAAAAAAATATGCAGAACGGCCATATTTAAAGGATAGAAAAATAGAATCAGTTCATTTTGGGGGTGGAAATCCATTTTTAGTTCCACTTAATGATTTAAGAAGAATTGTAGAAACCATAAAGAGCTGTTTTCAAATTGACGTGAATGATAACTGGACGATGGAAGGTTCAATTAATTCAATCACGTGTGAAGAATATCCGAAAGGATTATTGGACCTGGGAATTAATAGAATAAGCTTTGGAATCCAGACATTTAAAGAGGATATTCGAAAATCCATGAATATCAAATCTACTGTTACGGATATATATCATGGAATAGATATATTAAATAAAGCTGGATTAAATGAGTATTGTATTGATATGATGTATAATCTTCCAAATCAATCAGTCGAAGATTTTATAGATGATTTGAAAAAGGTAACAGAGCTGGAGCCATATCATATAGACATTTACAATATGGCTGTATTCCCGAATACATATTTGGATAAGCTTGTGCATACAAAAGGATATTTTAACATTACTCCTTCTAATGAGAATCAGATGAAAATGTTTAAGGAAGGAGACCGTTGGCTGTTGGAAAACGGATATAGGCAAATCATAACAAATACATACTCTAAAATACAAGAAAAGATTCATATTGGCGATAAAGTATACCTGGAAAATGGCAATGTAATTGGAATTGGGGTTTCTTCCAGAGGATATATTGATGGATATGCCTATAAAAATGTATGTGATGTTAAAACTTATTTAGAACAAATAAAAAATGATAAATTTCCGTCAGATTTAGCATATCATTGCAAGAAAGAACAGCATTTTGACAGAAAAATGGTGTATTTCCCGATTCTTATGAAAATTAAAAAAAGCGATATACCGGACTATAGCAGGTATGAGGAGAGGATTAATCAGATTATTGAGCATCAACTGGCAGAATGGGATGAGGATGTATTGAAATTAACGAAAAAGGGAATCTTTTGGTCAGGTAATATATCAGCGTTATTTATTAGTGAGGAAAGATGGAATACCTATATTAAATCTTTCCTATTGGCAGCAAAAGAAAAATTTAACCCCTATAATGAAGATTCAATGGGAAAAGAAGTTATAGATTTAAAGGAGTGATAATTACATGATTTTATATGAAATGTTAAGGCAAAGTGCAGCTTCTCATCCCGATAAAATTTCATTAATATACAGAGAAACCAGTTTAACGTATCTTGAGTTAATTAACACAGTAGATTCTTTGCAACGTGGATTAAAAAAAATAGGAATTAGACCAAATGAACGCATAGGACTGATGTTGCATAATTCAATTGATTTTGCAATATGTTTATATGCTTTGTCTAAAAATAAAAATGTTGTATGTCTATTAAACCCGCAATATTCTATTGAAGAAATAGAAAAAAAGATTCATGAGGCTATGTTGGATAAAATAATTGTTGAGAGCTATATTAATGAATATATTTTGCGAGAAAACAAACTTTTATATGACACCTTCCCGATAATATTGAAAGAGGATTGTGTAAGGCTTTATGCATTAGATTTTGAAGCGGAGCAGGACAATGGCATGTGCGGACTTCCTGTGGATAAAAATGGTGAAGCATTGATTCAGAGCACATCGGGCAGTACCGGTAACTCAAAAATGGCTTATCGTACTCATGAAAATTTGGATTTGGACTCTATCAATATTATACAAGCAATGAATTATACAGAAGATGATGTAATTGTGGTTCCCGTTCCGTTATATCACGGATATGGCTTAACAATGGGATTGATTTCAGCTATAAGGAGCGGCGCTTCTGTTTATATTCAAAGATGGTTTGAATGTAAACGTTTTTTAGAAAACTATGAGGAATTAAAGCCAACCATTTTTCTGGGCGTGCCTGAAATATATGATTGCATTTATAAGGAACGAAAAAAGAACACATACAATTTTAAATATAACAAATGGTTCTTATGTTCTGGTTCTCCATTATCAATTAAGACAGCTGTAAACTTCCATAAGATTTCTGGTATTTGGTTAAGTCAGATATACGGTATGATGGAAGTCAGTACTATATGCGCAAATTTGCATCCAAATAAAAATAATGTTTTAAGTGTGGGACAGCCTGTAAAAAATATACAAATTAAATATAAGCCGACAGGTCAGGAGAACCAATATGAAATACTTGTATCAGGTAAAACAGTATCAAAGAAATATGCAGCTTTAGATAATACAAGTATGATTACGGATGAAGAAGGCTGGTTTCATACAAAGGATATCGGTTATATTGAAAATAATCACTTATATTTAATAAGAAGAAAGGGAGATGAAGAAGAGTGAGTATAAAGATTGGAAGACATTTTGAATTTGAAGCCAGCCATAAGCTGCCAAATGATCCATTGTATGGCGCCTGCAGCAATTTACATGGTCATAGGTATGAATTAGATATTGAGGTACAAGGTGAAATAACTAAAGATGGGTGGGTGTGTAATTTTTCAGAATTAAAAGAAATTGTACAGCTTAATGTGCTTGATAAGTTTGACCATGGGTATTTAAATGATTATTTTGAGATACCGACTGCAGAGAATATGATTGTTTATATTGACAGGGTTCTATCAAGGGAGTTGGAAAATAAATCATATAAGGTCTGCAAAATAAGATTACATGAAACAAGCAAATGTTATGTAGAAATAGAAAAATAAGATTATAAACTATTAAATTTACATATTAGGAGGATATCAAATGGTTGATATACAAGAAGGACCGGAATGTAGAAATGTTTACTTGAGACAGGTTGGAATAAAAAATTTAGTTATTCCAATTATGCATAATCTTGATTCTGATAATGGAAATAGTGTTGGAACCATACAGTTAGGTGTAGGACTTGAAGCCCATAAACATGCCATCCATATGAGCCGTCTGGCTGAAATTTTAAATGAATGGGATAGTGTAATATCCAATGATTCGATAGAACGATTATTGTGTCAGGTAAAAGAAAGGCTACATGTATTAATGGCATATATTGAGATAAAATTTACATATTTCAAAAATAAGACGGCACCAATAAGTAACAAAAATGGAAAGATGAATTATGAATGCAAAATAAAGGCTGAATTATTACAAGATAATAAGACCGAATATGAAGTCAGGGTGAAAGTTCCTATTACTTCAGTATGTCCTTGTTCAAAAGCCATTAGTAAGTATGGTGCCCATAATCAGAGAGGGATTGTGAAAGTCTCATTCAAGACAAATGACTTCAATGAAATCAATGATGTAATTGATAAAGTGGAATTATCTGCTTCTGCCGAGCTATATTCAATATTAAAACGGGTGGATGAAAAATATATAACAGAACAAGCGTATGAGAATCCTAAATTTGTTGAAGATATTGCCAGAGATGTCACACTGCAGCTAACAAAAAGTAATAAATATCGCTGGTTTCATATTGAAGTAGAAAACTTTGAATCAATCCATAATCACAGTGCTTATGCAATTTCAATGAGTGAAGATTGGAAAGGAGTAAATGAGAATGAATCAGATTAATATGGATGAAATAAGAGAATTTATATATAGAAAAATAAAAGAAGAGGGTGCATTAGAAAGTGAAATAGATGGGGATTTAGAATTGGTGGAGAGCAGAACGATTTCTTCACTATTGCTGATTCAAATTATAGCCGGAATTGAAGATATTGTTGGAACTTCTATTATTAGTGATGATATAGGGCTTGAAGATTTCTCTACAGTCAACAGAATACTCCATACTGTTAATAAAGTTTGTGCCCATCATACTACTAACGGGTAATAAGGGGGATTAAATTGTTATCAAATATCTATAATACTTCTCAAATGTTTTATGATGATTATGAGTACTATTGCTTCAAAAACTGTTACTATAACGTACTGAATTATTATGGGGTTAAAAATGCAGAATATTATATAGAATATTCTATGGATTGGACATTTTCAAAGGTTGGAGAAAGTGATGATGAATTTAAATATCAATTCAGTACAGGTGATCCGTATTCCAGTTTTCATAAACCATTTAATCAGCGGGTACATTATTTGAGCAAGAATGAATTAAGCATAGAAGAAATATGGGAGCGAAATAAAAAGGCCATTGATAATAATATTCCGGTTATTGCACAAGTTGATGTTTTTTATCTGAAATATACGCCGTATTATATGAAAAAGCACTCCTTTCATTCCCTGATTCTGGCAGGCTATGAGGAGCAGACGAAAGAAGTATATGTTATTGACTGGTATAAACCATGGTTCTACAAGGGGAGTATGTCGTTTGAAGAATTACATTTGGCTAGAAACTCTGAAAACGAGCCTGACGGCCTGTTTAGTGGAAATCCAATTAATTACTTATATTCCGAAGTAGAAAGTGCTCAATGGAATATGGATAAAATAAGTACCTTTGAATTAATCAATAAGTCAATTCAGGATAACTTAGATAAATATTATTCAGGCAGGATAGAGGATAATGACTATAAAGGATATTATGCAATTAATGAAGTGGCAAAGCTGATAGAGAAAAATATAAGTCTGAATCCGGATAACAGAGCCAGATTTTTGGAAGATCTGCACCAGAAATTGTATTTTATAGTGACTCGTAAAAAATTATTTTATTGGCATATTGAAAAAATAAATAAGGATTTTCCATTGATTTATGTTGATCATGTAAAGAAGGAACTGGGTGACACAATAAAACAATGGAAAATTCTTTTATCTCTAATTATAAAGTGCAGCATGTCAAAAGAAAATTCGATTTATGAGAATATCGTGGCTAACATGCATGATATCATTATCAAGGAAAAGCAGTTTTATTACACCTTATATGAGTTTAATAAGATAATTCCAAAATAGCAGGGAGGAGTTGTATGGAACGTTTAATTGGAGTAGTTGGAGCCGGAGTCATGGGACAGGGAGTCGCTTTATTGCTGGCTCAGCATGGGCATAAAGTGATATTGATTGATATTGACAGGAATACGTTGGAAAATGCTCAAAATGAAATGATAAGTAAATATAGAATGTATCAGGCAATAAACGAATCATTAACAAATGATAGATTTATGGAAAATATCAAATTTACAACAGAATATAGTTCTCTTGACCGGGCAGAAATTGTAATTGAGAATATTCCGGAAATAATGGAATTAAAAAAAGAAGTTTATAGCAAACTGGATTGTATTTGTAAGAAGGATTGTATTTTTCTCGTTAATACATCTTGCTTATCGATTACAGAAATTGCATCCTTTACAAAGCGTCCACAACTTGTTATAGGCGGACATTTTATGAATCCTGTACCTTTAACGGCTGCAGTAGAAGTGATTAATGGTATGCATACTAATATAAGTACCACGGAGACGATTAAGGAATTTTTAAAGGAAATAGGGAAAGAAAGCATTATAATAAATGATTCTGTTGGCTTTGTATCGAACCGAATCTCACATTTAATGATGAATGAGGCGGCTTTTCTTGTTTATGAGAAAGTTGCGGAACCGGAACAAATAGATAGGATTTTTAAACAATGCTATGGACATAAAATGGGTCCATTGGAAACTGCAGATTTAATTGGACTGGATACCGTGATGAACTCGCTAAAAGTCTTATATGATAATTATCAGGATCCGAAATTTCGCTGTTGCCCGTTATTGAAAAAAATGGTGAATGCAGGAATGTATGGTCAAAAATCAGGAAAAGGATTTTATGAATATTTTAGTATTGATCAGAGGTGAATAAAATGAATGAAAAAAATGATATGTATCAAAAAATCAGGGAATTTATATGTAAAGTTTCCAGAAAACAGGAATTAAGTGATGATGAGGACATCTTTGAAGGCGGCATTGTCAACTCATTGTTTGCAATGCAGTTGGTATTATATTTAGAAAAACAGTTTGATATCCGTATTCAGGGGTCTGAATTAAAAAAAGATAATTTTCGGAATATAAACACGATTATCAAATTTATTGAAGACAAGCAGGTTTAAATAAATACATACTTAGAACTATTTGAAACGGAGATGAAACATTATGCTGGATTATGCTCAAATGCAGTATCAACAACATATATCAAAATTTTTGGATGTAAATGTTATACCATATGTGAACAAGTTTGAAAAAGAAGGCAGTTTTGATAGGGAGCTTATTTTCAAAATGGGACAAGAAGGCTTCTTAGGAGCAAATATCCCTCATAAATATGGCGGAAGCAGCTTAGACATGATTCAGATTGGCATACTCAATGAACAATTTGCAAGGGCCAGCTCATCTGTTAGAAGTATTCTGACGGTACATGGAATGCTGGGGCTTGCAATATTAAGATGGGGGAATGAAATACAAAGGAATAAATGGCTGCCTAAGCTGTCAAGTGGAGAAATTGTCGGTTCTTTTGCGCTTGCTGAGCAAGAAGCAGGTTCGGATGCAGGAAATATACAAATGGAAGCTGTTAAAAAAGACAATCACTATATTCTCAATGGTAAAAAAATATGGGTGACAATGGGAGAAATTGCAGATTTATACCTTGTATTTGCAAAACACAACGGAAATATTACTGCTTTTCTGGTAGAAAAGAATTCAAGTGTTTTGGTGGAATCAATCGATGGTTTATTAGGTGTAAGGGCTTCAATGATTGCCAACTTGACATTTCGTAATTGTATAGTGCCTGAAGAAAATGTCCTTGGCATAGAAGGAGCAGGATTGAAATATGTGGCAGCTTCCTGTCTGGATTATGGTAGATATACGATAGCATGGGCCTGTCTTGGAATAAGCCAGGCATGTGTGGATTTATGTATCGATTATGTAAAAAAGAGAAAGCAGTTTGGAGTGCCATTGAGTGAACAGCAGTTAATACAACAGATGATTACTCAAATGGTAATAAGCACGAAAGCGGTTCGGCTATATTGCCATGATATTGCAAGATTAAGAGAGAAAGGCGAGCCGGAATCCATTATAGAAACGTGGTCGGCAAAATATCTGGCTTCAAAGATTGTTAATGAGGTTGTCAGTAAAGCGGTTCAAATATTTGGAGCAAATGGATGCTTTGAACAATATCCAATTGAAAGATATTTCAGAGATGCCAAAATCCATGAAATAATTGAAGGGACTTCGCAGTTACATGAAATTATAATAGCCGGTAATTATGTATAAGGTATTATGGCTAAGGAGGTGCTTTTATGGGAAAAAATCAAATGGTCAATAAAAAAACGGAAAAAAAGATAAAATGCGTAGTATGGGATCTGGATCAAACAGTCTGGCAAGGAATCCTGGCAGAAGATAAATCAGTAAAATTGAATGAGATGGCAAAAAAGACAATTATAGAATTAGACCGTAGAGGAATATTGCAGTCCATTGCCAGCAAAAATAACTGTAATGAAGCAATGGAAAAACTCAGACAATTTGGATTGCTTAAATATTTTATCTATCCACAAATTAATTGGAATTCCAAGTATAAATCAATTCAAATGATTGCACAGTTAATTAATATAGGAATGGATACAATTGCTTTTATTGATGATCAGGAATTTGAGATAGGAGAAGTTCAGTTTCATAATCCAGAGGTATTATGCGTTCATGTAAGAAATTTGCCAAAGTTGTTGGAATGGAATGAATTTATTCCAAATTTTATTACAGAAGATTCCAAAAGACGGAGAAAAATGTATCAGGAAGATATAAAACGCAAACAAGCCGAAGAAGAGTTTGAGGGTACACAAAACGAGTTTTTGAAAACACTTAATATGAAATTGGAAATATTTTCTGCCGGCTTGGAAGATTTAAAACGTGTGGAAGAATTGACAATAAGAACAAACCAGCTTAATTCAACAGGTTATACATATTCTTTTGAAGAATTATGTGGCTTTATAGAGGATGATAATTATAAGTTGTTTATCATTGATTTAAAGGACCGATATGGTGATTATGGCAGAATCGGAATTGTTCTTATTGAATCACTGAAAAACGAGTGGTGTATTAAATTGTTTCTGTTTTCGTGCAGAGTCATGACCAGAGGGATTGGAAGTATTGTTTTAAATTATATAAAACGTCTTGCAAAAAAGAACGGGGTTAAACTATTTGCTGAGTTCAGACAGACAAACAAAAATAGAATGATGTATACTACATTAATGTTTAGCGGATTTAGCAAATCAGATAAATCAACGGATGGCTATTTAGTCTGTGAGGATTTGACTACAGAAGAGGATCCTGATTACATAATCATAAAGTGCACTTATTAAATAATGAAAGCAAAGGAAGGAATTATTTTTATGATTAATCGCGTCATAAATAAAACAATAGAATATCCGATTATATTGTCCAATAATGAATATGCCCACTTATTATTAATTTTAAATGATTATAAAAATTCGGCAGATTATAAACAATGGTTTATTCAAAACTTTAATGATATTTATTTTATAAAACGGGATTTTTCAGAATTTGAAAATGTTATATGCTTTTTACGAAATATAAATGAACGAATAATGGAAAGCTGCCCGTTTATTAATATGAGGCGGCTCTCCCCAAATAAAGCAGTTGACATTATAAGTGAAATAAAAAAATGGATTGATAGAGGGAATTTTATTGTATTGCAGCTTAATAAATATTATTTGCCATGTTCCGGTGAATATGAAAAAAGGAATATTATTCACAGGGTGCTCTTATATGGGTATGATGATGAAACTGAAATGTTTGAAGCGGCTGATATGTTTCAATTAACCGGATATATGCTTGAACAAATAAAGTATGATGATTTGCAACAGGCATACCTTTCCTGTTTAGAAATGGGAAATAAAGAAAATGGTGATATAGAAGTCATTTCATATAAAAGCTCCAAATGCAATTTAGATATGCAGCAATTAAAGGAAAAAATGAACCAATATATAGAGAAAAACAAATCTTATATAAATTGTGAAATTTATCAGGCATTAGTTAAAAGCTTACAACAGGAAGATTATTTAGATGAAATTTCTTGTAATGTATTATATGAATATCAGAAAATTATTACAAAAAAAGCAGAGTTCATGCAAGAAATGAACCTGATTAGTCTGGAAGAGCACCAGTTAAAGGAATTTTATGATTTGGAAGAAGAGATGTTGCAGTTCCGCAATTATTACATCAAATATCGTATAAAAAATAAGTATCGGGAACAAGTAGAAGAAAGAAGGAAGATTCAAAATATGTTAAGTGAATTACATAGGAAGCATATCAGAATTTATAAGCTGCTGGTTGAAAAAATAAAATAAAGAAGTAGGGAGAATAAAATGAAAAAAATATTAGATGTAACAAAGCCTGTTTTTGCTGTTGATGTAGATGATGCCAATTTATTAGCTGTATTGGGAAAATATCAAAATAGTACAAACTTTAAAAAATGGTTTATCAGAAATTTTATTGATTTATGGTGTTATGACAGAGATGGAGTTAAGACGATGGGATTTGATAAACCCTTTTCTAAAAATCTGGATTGCTTTAGGGAAGAAAGGACAAAGCATGATTATTTTGATAAACCTTTTCCGGATAGCTCTATTCACGATTGCGAATTATTAACTACAATTCAGATGGAGAGGGATTCCACAGAAAAAAAATATGACACAATCGTGGATTTTGTAAAAGAATATATAGACAAAGAATATTATTTATTTTTTGAAATTGATTCCTTTTATATACCGGTAGCTGTTTTTCACCATCATTCTCATTATAACAGTCGTACTTTGATATATGGATATGATGATGAAAAACAGACAATAAATACTGCAGATTTTTATGGCCCTTTTGACAGAAATGTTTCTTATAAATTTAGGGAAATTCATTATAAGGATTTTGTAAATGCCTATAGCAGTTATGAGTGCAGCAAAAATTTAGAGTATGAAAGATTACTGGCATTTAAATATAAGGATAAAGAGATATCTGTTAATAAAGGTGAACTTAAGTATGCATTAAAACGTTATTTACTGGATTTTGATGATACTTATAACAATATTTATTATGGAATAAAGTGTTATGATGCAATTCAGGAAGAATTGGAGAAAAAGTATATTGATTTTAAGCTGTTTAATTTTATGGCAGCTCATGCAGAAGCAATGAAACTGAGGGTCGAATATATGAAAGAGCTCGGCATTATCGCACCGGAAATAGAAACAAATGAATTTGAACGGTTTCGGCGTAATGCAAATACGTGTAAAAATGTATTATTCAAATATGTGGTAAGTCAAGATAGAAATGTGAAAGAAAAAGTATCAGATTCTTATAAGCTTTTAAGAGAGCAGGATATTTTGTGTACAAAAATGATTGTGGATGCAATTAAAGGAGAAGAAAACGTTTATCGTTGGGAGGCAGGTCTTAAAAAGCCCAAAAAAAGAATGTGAATTGAAAAGAAGCAGGTATATATCGTTTTTTTATGCTTGATATGATGAACACAGAGGCTGCCTGATAAAGATGAATGATGGAGGTGTTATGATGATATGTACGAAGTCTTATAGTAATCTTATAGAAATGTTTGATGAAATGGCTCAAAAAATACCTGAAGAAATTGCTGTAATATGTTCCGGAGTCCGAATTACATATAATGCTATATATGATAAATCCATATTAATCAGTAATAAATTACTTGAACTTGGAATCAAGCCAAAGGATATAATCGGCATAATGATGGAGCGCAATGTAGAAATTGTCCCGACAATGATTGGTATATTAAGAATAGGTGCTGCGTTGTTGCCAATTGATAAGGATTATCCAGAGGAAAGAATTAAGTACATATTAAATAATAGTAAGTGTAATATACTATTTGCCGATAAAGAGGAGATTGCTTACGATGTAAATGTTATAAAGGTCAAAGATATATTTGAGCAAAATAATACAAATAGTGTAAATAACCACAGGTATAAATATGGAGAAAAGATTATCTCTGAAAATATTGCATACGTAATGTACACATCCGGCTCAACTGGTAATCCTAAAGGGGTTATGTTAAGCCATCGGGCAATCATTGCTTTTATAAATGGTATTAGCAGATTGGTAGAATTTAATCAGGGAAAAAGAATTTTAGCGGTGGCTACCATATCTTTTGATCTCTCTATTGTTGAACTTATTGTGTCTTTGACCCGGGGAATGTCAATTGTTCTGGCACAAGAACATATTATTAACAGCTCGAGAAAGTTATTGGAATACATTAAAGAACAGGAGGTTGATATCCTTCAAATGACACCGTCCAGAATGTCTTTACTTATAGAATCGAGTAAGGAATACAGTTGGCTGGATGGAATAACCGAAATTTTACTTGGGGGTGAGAGATTTCCTGAAAAATTGCTGGAGACTTTAAAGAATAATACAAAAGCCCGAATTTTCAATTTATATGGACCTACTGAAACGACAATATATTGTGCGGGACATGAAATGACGAATGAAGACAATATTACGGTAGGAAAACCATTTTATGGTACCCGTATTTATATTTTGGATGAGCAGCAAAATGAAATTAGAAATGGAACTCCAGGTGAAATATATATAGGGGGATTACAATTAGCCAATGGATATATTGCTGATTCTGAGCTGACTGAAAACAGCTTTATTATTAAAACTGAAAGACTATATAAATCAGGTGATATTGGTAAGATTGATGAACATGGAAATTTAGTCATATTAGGGCGCTCAGATGATCAGGTTAAAATCAGGGGGTTTCGTGTTGAAGCAAATGAAGTAGCAGAAATTCTTGGCAGATATGAAAAAGTCAAACAGGCAGTTGTAGTATCTAAGAAAGGAAAAAATGATAATCTGTATTTATGTGCTTATTATATAAGCGACGAGGAAATCAGTGTAAGGGAGTTTAGGGAATATCTAAAGAAATTTCTTGCATATTATATGATTCCTGATGAATATGTGCGATTGGACAAGTTTCCAGAAACTTTAAACCATAAAATTGATAGGAGGAAGTTAACTATATTATCTGATATAAAAGAACCATTGGTATAAAAGAACGAAAAAAATGTATTGAAAATTGAAAGGAGATGTGTTAATATGGACGTAATTCGTAATGTGAAAGAGGTAATTAGTAAACATGTGGATATTGTAGTGGATATTGATAAAATGGGTGATGATGTCCGACTGGATGAAATAGGAGTGAATTCTATCAATTTAATTCGTATGATTATTGAACTGGAAACATATTACGATGTTGAATTTGATGTTGATATGCTGGGGGTCAGTAATTTTGAAATTGTTGGGAATTTTGTAAACTATGTTGCAAATTTAGTAGAAAAAAAAGAATAGTTCTCTAAGGAGTAAAAAACATGAAATTAACAAAAAAAAAGTATGGTTTATTTAACATGCTGACAGTGTGCTTTAAAATTAGTCCGATAGAATGTATCATTATATTGATACTTACAATAATTGGAGCTTTATTGCCTTCATTATTAATTGATTTAAACTCGGATTTTATTGATTCGGCATTGGCTTATGCGGAAAAAACAGGTGATTTTGGGCAGGTCTGGAACAATATAATTAAAATAATATGTACGTTGGCATATATGCATTTTTATACTATTATTATTCAGATGATGAATGAACGCGTGAACATCGGGCTGAAAAGTAGATTTAATTACCTTGTAATTGAAAGAAGCATACGATTAAAATATAAATACATAGAAAATAGTGAATCCAGTGATTTGATGAACCGTATTTTAAACTATCCAGGATTAACAGCTGTTCAAAATATATTTCAGCATATGTTTAGCGGTATATCACTTATTACATATTTTATGGGACTAATCCTTATGGTTTGGCATATATCATGGTGGGTTATTCCATTGTTACTTATGAGTGCCCTTCCACTGTTAATCACATCATATTTTATGAGCAAGGATGTATATAATAATGTTCGCTGGAACAGTGAACTGGCTAGAAAATCAAATTATATTGAATTTGATATGTTACGGGGAAGAAATCTGGCAGCAGAAAGGACATTATTTGGCTATACCAGATATTTCAATGATAAATTTGAAAGTTATTTTATGAGAGCTGTTAAGCTGGAAACAAATATACGGAAAAAGTGGCTGATTATTAATAAATTATTAACTGTGCTTATAATAGCTGTTTGTATTTTTGTTACATTTATGATGCTAGGACAATTAAGAGAGAACAACATTACATTAGGCATGTTTATTGCAATTATAACAGCAGTCTTTCAATTGGAGACGGTGCTGACAACACAAATACCGGATCTGGTCAGTGTATTATCTGAAGATGGTGAATATACAAAAGACTTTACAAAATTCATGGAGTTAGAGGAAGAGGATACAAGTCAAACAAAAGAAAATATAAGAGAGAGTATACAAACAATTGAATTTAAAAATGTATATTTTAAATATCCAGGAACGGAAAACATGATTTTAAAAGGAGTCTCTTTCAAATTAGAAAAGGGTATGCATTATGCTATAGTTGGAAGAAATGGTTCTGGAAAGAGTACTCTCACAAAGTTATTATTGGGATTATATAAAGTGGATCAGGGTGAAATACTGATTAATGGAAGAAATATTAATGCTTATACAAATGGTGAAATACATTCTCTATTTTCCATCGTATATCAAGATTATGTACAGTATTCCATATCCGCAAGGGATAATATCGGAATTGGCAATATGGAGTCATTACACAATCTTAAAAAAGTCAGTGAAGCGGCAGAGCTGGCAGGAGTCAAAGATGTCATTGACCGGCTTCCGAGGGGAATGGATACACCTCTTGGGAAAGTTTTGGATGAGGGTGTTGATATATCAGGTGGGCAATGGCAAAGGATTGCATTAGCCCGTTCTTTAATGAAAGAGGATACTGTTAGAATACTCGATGAACCTACATCAGCATTAGATCCTATGGAGGAAAGCAGATTATATAAAAAATATGCGGAGATATCAAAAAATAGTACAACCGTATTCATTTCCCATCGCCTGGGTTCAACCAAATTGGCAGATAAAATATTTGTATTAGACCATGGAAAACTTATTGAGCAGGGAAATCATAAAGAATTAATGCAAAATGGGGGAGTGTACAGAGAAATGTTCAACATTCAGAAGGAGTGGTATGATGAAAGATAAGTCGTTACCTTTTCATAAAGTAATTTATCGAACGATTCACTATGGTTATCAAAAGCTTGCGGCATACTTTTGGCTATATATAGTGATATGCATAGTTTTGGTGATGTTTAATTTTTTATCTATTAAGGTTTTGCAAAACTTGTTTGATACTGTATCTGAAGCAGTTTCAAATGGTGGATGGAATCAGGCAGCCATCATGGTTCTGGCTTTAGGTATTATTCTAGTAATATTTAGAATTATGAGCGGAGTAAAAGAATATTTTAACAAGCTTTATTTTATGACTTTTATGAGCAGGATTTTGAAAGATATGAATGCAAAAGCCGGAAGACTAAGATTATTGGAATTTGAATCGTTAAAGTTATACGACAAGATAAATATGGCAATTGGAGGTGTTAATTATGCAATAAGGTCTTCTATTGATTTAATTAATGGAGTTATTTATTATGCCATATTTTTTCTTTGCATAGCCGTTTACTTCTATACAATTAAGCCTGTGCTCCTTGTGTTGGGAATGCTTATTTTTTTACCTCAATTATTATCAAATTATATAAAAGGCTCGAAGATGCACAAATTACAAGAAAGAATTGTTCCATATGAAAGGCAGAGTGACTATTATAGGAAATGCCTGGTAGATAAAACTTATTTCAAGGAAACGAAGACACTTGGTGCATCGGATTATTTTATTAAATGCTATCGGGATAAAATAGGAGAAGCAAATAATGAAAGATGGAAGGTTGTTCTAAAAACATCGGTTATGAGCTGCGTGTTAACATCATTTACCTATTTAGGGTATATTGCAGCTTTTGTCCTGTTGACTTATTATCTTTTAAATGGAAGTCTTTCAGTCGGTCATTTTGCAGCAATTTATTATTCGTTATCTAAATTAATGGATACTATGAGAGAAATGGTAGAGTTGTTTGGAACCGTATATGAGAATGCCAGTCTTGCTGGGAAATTATACGATTTTCTTGAATTGCCTGAAGAGGAGGGGATAGATAAAAAGATTGATTTGATTCAGTCTATAAGATTAGAGAATGTATGTTTTCGATATCCTTATACGGATAAAAATGCGCTTAATAATGTTTCGTTGGAGATAGAAAAGGGAAGCCATGTGGCGATAGTTGGACTGAATGGTTCGGGTAAGACGACTCTTGTTAAAATTTTAATGGGTTTACTTCAACCCAGTCAGGGAAAGGTTTATATGAACCAGGAAGATGTATCCACATGGAACATCAGGAGTTATATTAGTAAAATTTCTGCAGTCTTTCAAAATTATGGAAAATATAATTTATCATTAAAGGAAAATATCATGTTAAGCGACGTGAATTTAAAAGCTGATGATGACTACATATTACATAAAATGGATGAAGCGGGATTTGATTATCAAAAGGAGAGTATAGCAGGGGAATTGGATGTTATGCTTGGAAGGGAGTTTAATGGTATAGATTTGTCTGGAGGAGAGTGGCAGCGATTAGCTATTGCAAGAGGAATATATCGAATAAGTGACTTTATTGTGCTGGATGAACCAACGGCTGCAATAGACCCGATAGAAGAGGCAAATGTATATAAGCGCTTTGAAGAGATATCAAAAGATAAAACGGTTCTGGTTGTTACACATCGGCTGGGTTCGGTAAAGACAGCTGATAGAATTATCGTAATAAATGATGGGGAAATCGTTGAAGATGGTTCCCATGAAGAATTATTAAAGCAAAATGGCTTTTATTCAAATATGTATTTAGCACAGGCAGAATGGTATAAAAGAGAAAATACTGAGTAATGGATTAGTGAACAGGTTTTTTTGAAGAAAGGTTAAATTTATTAAGAATAAGGTAGGAATCATCATGAAGGACTTAGAGAGTAACAGGCTTTCTGTAAATGAAGCAAGAATATTTCTTATTGCATATCAAGGATTAAATGATAGCGTCAGCAATCGAGAAGAAAATTTGGTTTTAAAGTATTTTGCCAAAGTCGGATGTATTCAATTTGACCCATTGAATATTGTGGGAAGAAATGCTGATTTAGTGTTGCAGTCAAGGATAAAAAACTATAATTCTTCTATTTTATATGATTTATTGTATGAAAAGCGATGCTTGGTTGACGGCTGGGATAAAATGATGGCAATTTATCTTCAAGAGGACTGGCCCTGTTTTAAGCGTGTAAGGAGGGCAAATGGAGAAGAACTCAAACTTGTTTTTGAACATAGGAATGCCAGTAAGGCACTTGAATATTTAGAGCAGGTAAAAAGTATAGTTGTTGAGGATGGGCCGTTACAAGCTAATAAGATAGATATTGGAAGTAATAATCCCGGAAGTTGGGGGCACAGAAAGTTATCGAGTGCAGCTCTTGACTATTTGTATACAATAGGCGAATTAGGTATCTATAAAAAAATAAATACGCAAAAGGTATATGATGTCATTGAAAATTTGCTGCCGTCAGAAATTTTAAATCAGGAGGACCCTTTTGAATCGGATGAGCTGTTCTATGAATGGTATGTGAAAAGAAGAATTGGTTCTATTGGTATGCTATGGTCACGCAATGGGAGTGCATGGTTAGGACAGTTTATATCAAATAGCAAGATTCGCAATAAGGCCATAAAAGCTTTATTGGAAAAAGGAGAAATTGAAGAATTTTATGTAGAAAATATCAAATATCCTTTCTATATTAGAAAGGAAGACGTAAATCTTTTGAATAAGGCTGCAGATTCTGATAATTGTGAAATGAAATTCATAGCCCCATTGGATAATTTATTATGGGATAGAAATATGATTAAAAGTATTTTTGACTTTGATTATAGCTGGGAAGTTTACATACCGGTGAAAAAAAGAAAGTATGGATATTATGTATTGCCGGTTCTATATAATAATAGATTTGTTGCGAGATTTGAGCCGGAGATGTATCGCGGAGAAAAGGAATTACATATTAAGGAATGGTGGTGGGAAGAAGATGTCATAATAACAGAAAATATGGTAGTCGCATTAAAACAGGCTTTTGAACAGTTTTGCAGTTATTTAGGGGCCGAAAATGTGAACAAAGAGGATTTTGAAAATAAATGTTTAATTAAGAAACAGAAAGTGTGATAAGGGATGGATAAAAAACAGAAGGTTGCAGTTGTGGGAACAGGAAATTGGGGATTGAATCATGCAAAGGTCTATTCACGAAGTACTGTTACAGAGTTATCTTGTATTGTGGGGCGGACTGAAGTAAAAGCAAAAGAACGAGCAGAACAATTTAATGTACCGTATTTTACAGATGTTAAAACGATGATGAAACAAATAAAGCCTGATCTGGTCAGTGTGTCTCTTCCGGGAATGAAGTGTTATGATACGTTAATGGAACTAATCAGCGAGGGTGTACCGATTATTACAGAGAAGCCGTTGACATATGAGTTGAATTTAGCAGAAAAGCTTGTAAATGAAGCGGAAAAAAAGAATGTGTTTTTAGGTATTAATTTTATTCATCGATATGCCAAGCCGGTTCAATTAGCTTACAGGGCAATTCAGGATAAAAGGATAGGAAAGCTTGCATTTGTAATATGGAAACTAGTATATCATAAATTAAGTTGTTGATAGTTTCGGTATCTGGTATAATAGA
>CAJUEX010000042.1 GCA_910585715.1 uncultured Lachnospiraceae bacterium | reverse complement strand
TTTTAGAATCAAAAAATGCCGTATTTATGTGATTTGTGCGTTTGGCAAACGCCTAACTACTACTTTATAATACGAGGAGAACCTATGGGAAATACATTATATTTGGAATGTACTGCAGGAATCAGCGGGGATATGACGGTGGCGGCCCTGTTAGACTTAGGGGCTGACCGGGATGTGCTTATGAAGGCGTTAAACAGCATTCCTGCAAAGGGATTTTCCGTGGAAATCGGCAGGGTAAAAAAGGCAGGAATAGACTGCTGCGATTTCCGTGTGCTTCTGGATGGGCAGCATGAGAATCATGACCATGACATGGAATATCTGCATGGACATTGTGAGGAGCACCATCATGATGGTGAAGAACTGCAGAAAGAACATCAACACAGGGAAGAAGTGCAGGTAAACTGTCACAATCATGAAGAAGTGCAGGGAGAAAATAGTTGCAGTGCTGCTCAGCATTTTCATGCGCATATGCACGACCATACCCATGCCCAGGGACCACATGCGCATAGGGGCATTCAGGAAATCAAACAAATCCTTGCGCAATGCAGTATGACAAAAAATGCAGGAAATCTTGCAGAAAGGATTTTTCGGATTTTGGCGGAAGCGGAGGCAAAAGCCCATAATGTACCAATAGAACAGGTGCATTTCCATGAAGTGGGGGCGATTGATTCCATTGTGGATATTGTGGCTGTGGCAGTGTGCCTTGACAATCTGGAAATAGACCGGGTAATCGTGCCTAAGTTATGCGAGGGAACCGGTACGGTAAGATGTCAGCATGGAATATTGCCTGTGCCGGTTCCGGCAGTTGCCAATATACTAAAGACGCATGCCCTGAAAGTGGAAATCATGAACATACAGGGAGAATTTGTCACCCCTACAGGAGCGGCAATCGTTGCTGCAATCAGAACCGGAGATCAGCTTCCAAGGGAATTTTCCATAAAAGAAATCGGAATGGGCGCCGGGAAGCGAAATTATGAACGCCCAAGCATTTTAAGGGCTATGTTGATTGAAGAGGATTTTAAGGAAAAAGATAGTATTTATAAGCTGGAAAGCAATGTGGATGATTGCACCGGAGAAGCTCTTGGCTATGTGATGGAGCGATTATTTGAAGCAGGGGCAAGGGATGTACATTATACGCCTGTATTTATGAAAAAGAACAGGCCGGCATGGCAGTTAAATGTAATCTGCGGGAAAGAAGATATACAGAAGCTGGAACAGATAATTTTTCAGGAAACCACTACAATCGGTATCAGAAGGATGGAGATGGAAAGAACCGTATTGACAAGAGAGATGGAAACGGTCCAAACCCCTTACGGCCAGGCGGCAGTAAAAAAATGCCGGATTGGACAGCAGACAAGACTTTATCCTGAATATAACAGTGTGAAGGAAATCTGTAAGCAAAGCGGATTGTCCTTTCAGGAAGCTTATCAAATGATTGTTGCATGTTGCAGGGAACGTTAGAAAAAGGAGGAAAAGAATATGCATATGGCAGATGCGTTAATCGCCCCGGCTGTGGCAGGAACTATGTACCTTTGCTCCGGTGCAGCAGCAGGATATTCCGTAAAAAAGGTAAGGCAACTGGCTGAACCGGAACAGATACCGGTTATGGGTGTGATGGGCGCCTTTGTATTTGCTTCCCAGATGATAAATTTTACCATACCGGGCACGGGCTCTTCCGGACACCTGTGCGGGGGAATGCTTTTGTCTGCGATTTTAGGGCCGGAAGCGGGATTTTTAACGATGATAGGGGTGCTGCTCATACAGTCTCTTCTTTTTGCTGACGGAGGTGTGCTGGCTCTTGGAGCCAATGTATGGAATATGGCATTTTACGGGTGCTTTTTGGGCGGCGGGCTTATCTGGAAATGGCTCATGAAAAAAGGGATGTCCAGGAAAAAAATTGCGGCAGCATCCATAATGGGATGTGTGCTGACCTTGCAGCTTGGGGCATTTTCCGTTACTCTGGAGACGTTTTTTTCAGGAATTACCCAACTGCCGTTTTGGGTGTTTCTGGCAGCAATGCAGCCAATTCATCTTGCAATCGGTCTGGTGGAAGGGGTAATAACGGCAGCAGTCCTTGTATTTATTTATGAGGCAAGACCGGAAATGCTGTGGGGATGTGGTATGAATGACAGTGGGGCAGGAAAAATGTCCAGAAAAAAAACGGCAGCGGTGCTTGCCCTTTCAGCTTTGATAATTGGCGGCGCAGTGTCTTTGGCGGCCTCTGCTCATCCGGATGGATTGGAATGGTCTATGGAAAAGGTGGCGGGAACCACAGAGCTTGAAACAACAGGAAAGATTTACGACAGGGCAGCAGGGGTGCAGGAAGCTGTGGCATTGTTGCCGGATTATCAATTCCGGGGAAAAGAATCAGCAGCAGGAACTTCTGTTTCCGGTATTCTGGGGGCGGCAGTAGTCACGGCTGTTTGCATTTTGGGCTGTTATACGTTAAAGCTGTTTGGAAAAAGAAAAGCAGCGGATATAAAACAGGAAAAAGGAAAAAAAGGGCATGAATAAGCTTCAACAGGCAATTGCCATGCTTCATGAAGTGGACAGTGAAGCGGGAAAATCCAGCGCCAGAAGCCGGATACATCCTGCCGCCAGGCTGTTTGTGTGCGTTTTGTTTATCCTGCTTACCGTTTCTTTCCATAAATATAATATGATGGGACTGCTTGGCATGGGGCTGTATCTGCTTATAACCGGAATATGGGAAGAGCTTTCCTTCTTTAAGGGCTTGAAAAGAATCCGGTACATTTTATTGCTGATAGCGCTTTTGGGAATGGCGAACCTGTTTTTTGACAGAAATGTTATCCTTCGTCTTGGAAGCATGAACATAACAGGCGGCATGATATCCATGACCACATTATTCATAAAAGGAATGTTTACCGTATATGGGGCATATTTTTTGCTGATGGAAACCGGAATAGAAGGGATTTGCGCCGCCCTTGGCAGTTTTGGCATACCAAAAGGCGGCGTGACGGTGGTTTTGCTGACGTATCGTTATCTTATTCTTTTGTTAAAAGAAGTGCAGCGTTTGTTACAGGCATATGCGCTGAGGGCGCCGGGGCAGAAAGGAATTCATGTACGGACATGGGGCTCTTTTGTAGGATTGCTGCTATTGCGGACTATGGAACGGGGAAGAGACGTATATGACAGTATGCTTCTTAGAGGCTATTGTGGAGAATGCTTTTGGCAGGAAGCCGGAAACAGACAGATAAGCATGGGACTAAGCGGCATTTATGCAGCCGCCTGGACTCTGGTATTGATAACTTTAAGAGTTTTTCCGGTTTTTCAAATAGCAGGAAGCTTGTTGGGATAAAAGAAAAATAAGAAAGAAATGGAGGGCAGGCATGGCGGAAATAGAAGTGAGCCATCTTACATTTTCTTATGATGGAAATAGGAATGTGCTTTCCGATATGAGCTTTCGGATTGGAGAAGGAGAGACGGTAGGGCTGATTGGAGCCAATGGTACAGGAAAATCAACTCTTTTAAAGCTTCTTGTAGGCTTATTATCAGGGCATCAGGGAAGCATTTTGGCAGACGGATTAGAGGTAAATAAAAAAAGTCTGGAAACAGTCAGGAGAAAAATCGGATATGTATTTCAGGATTCTGATAGTCAGCTGTTTCTATCTACAGTATATGAGGATGTGGCATTTGGTCCCCGCAACTATGGATATTCTAAAGAGGAAGTGGAGAAAAGGGTCATGCGGGCGCTTAAGCAGGTACATATGGAAGCGTATAAGGACAGACAGATTTACCGTCTTTCCGGCGGGCAGAAAAAACTGGTCTCCATTGCCACAATTCTTTCCATGGAACCGGAAATTCTTTTGTTTGATGAACCGTCCATCGCCTTAGACCCAAGGAACCGAAGGCAGCTTATACATATTTTAAAAGAAATGAAGGGGGTGAAGCTTATTGCCACCCATGACCTGGATTTAGTTCTGGATACCTGCCAGAGAACGCTTCTGATTGCCGGCGGGCGCATTATTTGTGATGGAAATACCAGGGATATACTTATGGATGAAAAACTTTTATGGGACAATGGACTGGAGCTGCCATTATCGCTAAACGACAGAAGTGAGTATAAAAAGTACAAAAGTTAAAAAAATGATAAGAAAAGCGAACACCTAAAAGACAAATGAAAATGCCGCATGGAGAAAGCACAAGAAAAAACGAAAAGTCGTGTGGTAAAAATTATCTGACAGAAATTGTATAGAAAAAATCAGGAATACAACAATTAAATACAGGTATTAAAAAGTAAGAGAAGAAAGGAAAGGGATTAAACATGAAAAAAGTATTGGCAAAGACACATAGCAGCAACGGGGAAACAGCAAAGGTATATATGACAAACAATATCAATGCAGAGGGGCTTATGAAAGTTTACGAAGCATTGGGAAAGAAAGCATCCGGAAAAGTTGCGGTTAAGATTTCCAGCGGCGAACCGGGCGGACATCATTTTTTATCTCCACAGTTAATTGCACCGCTTGTAAAGGAAGTGGAAGGTACAATCGTGGAATGTAATACGGCATATGAAGGAAGGCGCAGGGACACGGAATCCCACAAGAAGGTTATGGAGGAGCATGGCTTTGCTGCCATAGCACCGGTTGACATTATGGATGAAGAGGGAGATATGGCCTTAAAGGTAGAAGGAGGAATCCATCTGCAGGAAAATTATGTAGGCTCCCATCTTGCCAACTATGATTTTATTGTAAACCTTGCTCATTTTAAGGGTCATGCCATGGGTGGTTTTGGCGGAGTGTTGAAGAATATGTCCATTGGTATTGCTTCTGCCATGGGCAAAAGCTGGATTCACAGTGCAGGAAAAGAAAAAACAGGCTTTGGGCTGGATACGCCTCAGGATGACTTTCTGGAATCCATGGCAGAAGCGTCAAAGTCCATTGTTGAGTATGTAAATGGAAATATTATCTATATCAATGTGATGAATAATCTTTCTGTAGATTGTGACTGTGACTCCCATCCGGCAAAACCGGAAATGGCGGATATCGGAATTTTTGCTTCTTTAGACCCGGTAGCATTGGATCAGGCATGTGTGGATCAGGTATATGCCGCACCGGATGGAAAGGCATTGATTGAGCGGATGGAATCCAGACATGGAATCCGCACGGTGGAGTATGCGGAAGAAATCGGCATGGGTACGAGAAACTATGAGCTGATTTCGTTGGATGAGTAAGGAAGTGGAGGAATACAAATGCGAAAGAAAACGGCAAATGCTTTTGCGATAGTCTTACTGGCAGCACTTTGTTGCCTGCATACCGGATGTAGCTCTAATAAGTACTTATCAATCGGTTCAGAGGAGGACATTTATAATCAGACAGTGGATGACTTTTTTCAGGCCCTTGATGAGCGGGATAAAGAAGCGCTGAAGGATATGTTTGCACCATCTGTCAGGAAAAAAGACAAGGCACTTGATGAGAATATTGACAGGCTGCTGGAATGTTATAGTGGGCCTACCGATATCTGCAAGCGTGATGGCGGCATGGTGCATGGTTCTTATGATAACGACCATGGAAAAGGAAGTGCAGAAGTAGATTCGGGATTTCCAGTAGTGTCAAATGGTAAATATTATTGGTGCGATTTTGCATTGATGTATAAAAATGATTGGGATAAGGATGAAATTGGCATAAAAGAAGTTCGGCTTGCAACCATGGAGTATGAGTGCCAGGCAAGGTATGCATATGCTGCAGAGAGCAGAGCAGGGATGATGGATAAGGGTGGAGATGACAGTGATGAGAGCGCTCTTTTGGTTTTAACAGAATGTTCCATAGATTGTGAGGTTCGATTCATTGGAGGATATCCGGAAAAATTTACACCCATTGACCGTGGGCTTTCACAGGCACAGGTAGAAGAGTTCTTTCAAACCTCATACAGTTACTCAGAATTTGTAAAGGAATTTGGAGAGCCAAATGTTTCAGGAGGATTTACAGGCGGCACTTATGTCTATGAGCTTTCCGATGAGGGGGATGAGCCCCGCTATTTGGATATAACCCTCGATAACGATGATGATACGATTTTTAGCGCATGGGTCGTGAATGACCTGGATGTTATGGGGATCGCTAAAGTATGGAGTATGAAAGACATGGAAAAAGAGTGAATTACAGAAAGAAGGAATTGCCGTGAATGGAGTTATATATGACGCAAGGCGGATCAAGGCTTATGAAGGAATGAAGAAGCTGGGCTGCTATGCAGGAAAAAGTGAGGAATTTCTTTCAAAGCTTTGGGAAGCATTGGTTTTGGATGATGATATGATGAAGGAATGGATGTATTATCTGGACCATCATGCCTTGTTAGATGAGGTGGTTTGTGAGGGCTATTCTTTGACGGATATGTATGTATGGCAGATGAAGCAGTATAATCTGGTGCAGGATATGGGAAAAAATACGGCTGACTGTAATAAGGAAGCATTGGTGTTAGATACCTTTGCCGCTATGGCCTGCATGAAAAAGGAACCGGAGATTTATAGGAAGAGGCTGGAGGAAGGCAGGGGCATGGACAGGTAATGCCTGAACGGTTACAAACAGGCTTTTTACTGCCGTTTTTTCTAATTTCATGCTTGAAATTGCAGATACAGTGTGTTATATTGGGTACAGAAAAAGGAACAACCGCCCACAAGGTGGGTTGACCTGTGTTTGAATGGAAAATCCACCCGTTGCCTGTCAAAGTTTAGGGTGGTTTTTCTATGTAAGGCTACTTACAAAACGTAAAAACGAAAGTAAGCAATGCCAGAAGGAATATACCGAAATTCAGCAAATCCTTAAAATCAAAATGATTCTGATTTTTCATAGCATCACCCCCGTTCCCAATAGAATAGAGGCCATCCCACCCTGTAACACGATTGTTCCTTGTTTCACATAATAACACGATATAAGGAACAAAACAATTCTATATTTTGAATTTCCATAATAATTGCAAAAATTTAATAATATGACATACCATTGTCATATTAAAAGGTATATAATAGCCATATACTTTAAAATAACGGAGGCTGTCATGCAGATTCAACGCCTGTTTGAAATCGTCTATATCCTTTTAGAAAAAAAGAACGTTACTGCAGGGGAACTGGCAGAACATTTTGAGGTTTCCACCCGAACGATTTACCGGGATGTAGAGACTTTGTCAGAAGCGGGAATCCCCATTTATGCCAATAAGGGAAAAGGCGGCGGTATCAGGCTTATGCCGGAATTTGTGCTGAATAAGGCTGTTATCACACAACAGGAAAGGACTGCTATTTTATCTTCATTAAGCGCCTTAGGGAAAGTGGACTTAAGTGATGAAGAAAGTGACAGAAATACAGCATTCGGGAAGCTGGCAAGTCTTTTTGGCGGTCCGGAGGCGGACTGGATAGAGGTGGATTTCGGGCTGTGGTCGGACGGGGAAAAAGAAGCCCGGTTATTTCAGACAGCAAAGCAGTGTATTTTGCAAAAACAAGTGATTCGTTTCCTGTATAACAGCGGAAGCGGAGAAACCCTTATCAGGGAAGTAGAGCCTTTGAAGCTTGTATTTAAAGGAACTGCATGGTATTTATATGGATTTTGCCGGATGCGTGAAGATTTTCGTTTTTTTAAGCTGAAAAGAATGGAAGGCATGATAGTATTGGACGAAAGGTTTTTAAGAAAAATACCAAAGAAGGTTTTTATTCCAAAAAGAGAAGAACCGGAAAAAACGGAGCTGATGAAAGTAAGGATTCGTTTTGAAAAGGAAGCGGCATATCGTGCCTATGATGACTTTGAGCATTGCAGCCTTCAGGAGGACGGCAGTGTAATAGCAGAGGCATGCTTTCAGAAAACAGACTGGCTTATAAATCAACTATTGAGCTTTGGGGACGGCTGTCAGGTGCTTGAACCAATGGAGCTTCGGGAAGAAATAAAAGAAAAGCTTCATAATATGCTGGAAAAGTATCAGTCAAAGACCACGCCGCAAGCAGCGGGGCATCAATTTGAAACGCCCCTAAGGGGTGGGGATTTGCAGATGGAAAGTGAGTGACGGAAAAATGAATGAAAACAATGAGCTACGGAATAACTTGGACAAGCTGCATACAACGGAATTAGGCGCTGTCAGGATAAAAAGGAATTTGTCTTTGGATACGGATGATATTGACGATATTGTACAATGGTGTAAAGATCAAATTAAATCTTCCAATGCACATATTATAAGGCAGGGGAAAAACTGGTATATTGATGCAGAAAATTGTATTTTGACGGTAAATGCCCATAGCTACACCATTATTACCGGGCATAAGAAAAAAATATGAAAACACATTAGTTTGCTATCCGGAAAGGAGTCAGAATGCACTTTGTAAATGCCAAAGGAATTTTATCTGCCAGAAATGGAATGAATCTATACAGAGGCTGTACCCACGGCTGCATTTATTGCGACAGTAGAAGTAAATGTTATGGATTTTCCCATGAATTTGAGAATATTGAAGTAAAGCAGAACGGGCCGGAATTGTTAGAGGCCGCTTTGCGCTCCAAAAGAAAAAAATGCATGATAGGAACCGGAGCCATGTGCGACCCGTACATGCATTGTGAAGAAAAGCTGCAGCTCACAAGAAGGTGTCTGGAAATCATAGAGCGTTATGAATTTGGCGTGGCAGTCCAGACAAAGTCAAACAGGATTTTAAGGGATTTGGACCTGTTGAAAAGTATTCACAAAAAGGCAAAATGCGTGGTGCAGATGACGCTGACTACTTATGATGAAGCATTATGCAAAATATTGGAGCCCAATGTATGCACGACCAAGGAAAGAGTGGAAGCTTTAAAGGTCTTTCATGATAACGGTATTCCAACCATAGTCTGGCTGTCGCCCATTCTGCCTTTTATTAATGACACGCGGGAAAACATGGAAGGGATTTTAGAGGCATGTATTCAGGCAAAGGTATACGGGATTATCTGTTTTGGAATGGGCACCACTCTCAGGGAGGGCAGCAGGGAATATTTTTATAGCGCATTGGATAAGCATTTCCCGGGGATAAAAGAAAAATATAAAAGCGCATATGGGCATGCTTATGAAATACCAAGTGAGAAAAACGGGGAGCTGATGAAGCTTTTTTATGAAAAATGCGGCGATAATGGCATTGTATGCGACAGGGATGCCTGTTTTCACTATTTGTATGAGCTGCCTGAAAGATATGAGCAGTTGACTTTGTTTTAAAATAGTGGCAATAAGGAAACGGCTTTGTTATAATGTTCATGGAGAATCGGCAAAATATATTATTTTTCATTGCGGAGCAGGTGGACGGCATGGAGATAACGTTGACACACCTGTTTCAGGGAAATAACTGCTAATGTGGACCCGCAGAACGAGGACTGTCTCAGAAGGCGGGAGAGGAACTGACCGGGTACTTATGGTGGATGAAGGAAGGATTGTCAAAAGGGGGAAACATGAGGAGATGTCCGGGCAGAATAAGGAAATGTATAACAGTCCCATAAAAAGAGGTTTGTGATGGAACAAAGAAAAAAGGATGAAAAGAATATCTGCTGTGCCTTGTGCGGCGAATCAAAAAATTTCCCGGAATACGAGCCGGAGATACATAGCTTCCGAAATGACAGAGGCGATGCCGATGTTGCTTCCTACAAAGTGTTTCCGGGGATTGAACTAAATGTCTATTCTGTTCATATGGACAGTTTTTTCTTCGGAACAGAAGGACAGGGTAACTTTATGGAAATACACCACTGCCGTGAAGGGCGCATGGAGCAAGGGCGGGAGAACGGGAGCGCTTATATTATGCCGGGTGATTTGTCCGTTACGGTAAAAAGACAGCGTTACGGTGAATACAGTTTCCCACTCTGCCATTACCATGGCATTTCCATTTGCATTGATACGGATGTTGCGCCCGAGTGCCTTTCCTGCTTTCTGGAGGATGTAAACGTCCGTCCCAGGGAACTGGCAGAACGGTTATGCGGGAAAGAAAACTGTTTTATTATCCGTTCGCAGGCTTATATTGAGCATATTTTTTCCGAACTGTATTCGGCGCCGGAAAACTGTAAAAAAGGTTATTTTAAGGTAAAGATTCTGGAGCTGCTTTTAGTGCTTGGGAGCGTCAGTCCGGAAAAGAACAGCGCCTCTGCCCTTTCACTGTCAAAAATGCAGGCGGATCTTGCAAAGGTAGCCTCAACCTGGCTTTCGGAAAATTTAGACAGGCAGACTACCGTGGCTGAACTCTCCGACAGGTTCCATGTATCGCAGACCCATCTTCAGAACGCATTCAAAGGTGTGTATGGCGTTCCTGTAAGCTCCTATATCCGGATTTTGAAAATGCAGTCTGCCGCCCTGCGGCTGATTCATACGGATACTGCCATATTGGAGATAGCCTCCGAATTCGGATACAGCAATGCCGGAAAATTTGCCTCAGCTTTCCATAAAATTATGGGAGAAACTCCGGGCGAATACCGGAAAGTGCACGGTGGTTTAAAATAACAACAGATGACTGCTCCAAAGCAGCACTTTGCCAAGAGTGATGTTTTGGAGCATTTTTCTGTTTTGATGGAGCGGAAAGGCGGAAAAAGGATGTTATAATTTTACTGTGCCTTGCAAAAGGCTCTTATTTTTAACAATTGGTTAGCTATTGCTAACTAATGGGAGGGAATGCTTATGTCTGAGGAAGTTTTTGTCCGTCACTGCGCCCCTACGCTGGCAGGGATAAAGACGGCAAATTTATTTTCCTGCCCTTTTGCGGATGAAAAGAGAATGAAGGAAAGCGTCCGCAGGCTGAACAGGATTCTTGTGAAAAAAGGAATCAGGGTTTTGCCTCTCCGGTACCGTGACGGGCGTGCGCTTATTTATGCTTACCGTCCGTCGAGGTTGATGCAGGACTTGCAGCAGTCTGGCGCCTGCAGGCTGCTAAAAGAACGCGGGTACACGTTCGGAGCGCCGGAACGCTGCATTGTCCAACTCGTGCAGAGGCTGGCGGATGATGGGGAATTCCCCCATGAAATCGGATTGTTTCTTGGCTATCCGCCGGAAGACGTGTGCGGCTTTATTGAAAACAGGGCGGAAGGATATAAATGCGTGGGGGAATGGAAGGTCTACGGTGATGCGGATAGGGCAAGGGAGACATTTGCAAAATACAGGAAATGCACAGAAGCTTATTGCGCACAGTTTGCACAGGAAAAGTCTATTGAACGGCTGGCTGCAGCCGTTTGATATATAAAATATTCAAATAGAAAGGCAGGATATATGTTATGAGTAAAATAGCAATAGTTTATTGGAGCGGAACCGGAAATACACAGGCAATGGCAGAGGCGGTTCTGGAAGGCGCAAAGGCAGGCGGAGCGGAGGCAGTTTTGCTTACGGCTTCAGAATTCGATGCTTCAGCAATGAGTTCCTGTGATGCGGTTGCTTTCGGGTGCCCGGCTATGGGTGCGGAAGTGCTGGAAGAAGGTGAATTCCAGCCGATGTTCGACACTGTGGAAGGAAAGCTGGGCGGTAAAAAAATCGGTTTGTTCGGCTCTTACGGATGGGGCGACGGAGAGTGGATGCGAAACTGGGAGGAAACCTGCCGGACGGCGGGCGCAGTCCTTGTGTGCGACAGTGTTACCTGCAACGGAGCGCCGGATGAAGAGGCGCTGGATGACTGCAGGGCGCTTGGAAAAGCGCTGACATAATTTTCGGAAAGGACCGTGTAAGATGAAAATAATTAAATCAAAATTATTGACGTTGCTGTCGGGTATTCCTATGGGACAACGTCTATAGACGACTTTGATGGTCAGGTGACATGGACGGTTCGGAAAACAAGGAACAGATTGGCGCAGATGAAAGCGTGAAATCTGAGGAACTGAAATAAACAATAGGAGCGATTTATCCGACTGCGGTCATTGCAGCCGTCTGTGCTTTGGCGGCGGAGCCGGAGATACTACAATGATCAATAAAAGTCTGATCGGAACAGTTGGAGAAAACAAAAGCAGGAAACGGCATGAAAAAGTGGAAGAAACTCTGCTCGGACAGCGTGGGAAGATACGATATGGATCAGGAGGAGGAAATTTAAGATGTTTATTCGCATAAAAGATGCAGTAAAAAAATATGGAGACGGGGAAGCAATGGTTTACGCCCTCGACCATGCCAGCCTGGAGCTTGAAGAGGGGAAAATCTGCGTGATACTCGGTCCGTCCGGATCGGGAAAAAGTACGCTGCTCAATATGCTTGGCGGTCTTGACAGCTTGGACGGCGGGGAACTGACGGTGGCAGAACGGAAACTGACAGGTTTGTCGGGCGAGCAGAGAACTTTGTATAGGAAAGAGGACGTGGGGTTTGTTTTTCAGTTCTATAACCTGATTCCTGATTTGACGGTGGAAGAAAATATTGAAGTGGTTGCGGATATTTCCGGGAAACCGCTGGATATAAACGAAGTGCTTTCGGCACTGGATATAGAAAAATACCGCCGACGTTTTCCGAAAGAGCTGTCCGGCGGGCAGCAGCAAAGGGTGGCAATCGCAAGGGCGATGGTCAAAAATCCAAGACTTCTTCTCTGCGATGAACTGACCGGCGCACTGGATACAAAATCCTCAAAGCAAGTGTTGAAATTTGTGGAAAAAATGAACCGGCAGTTTGGAACGACCATTATCATTATCACCCACAATGAGGCGATTGCAGGCATGGCGGACCGGATTGTTCGGTTAAAGGACGGAAAGGTAGTGGAAAACATGGAAAACAGCGGAAAGATTTCTGCCAAAGAGCTGTCACTGTAAGGAGGCCGGATATGATGAAATTAAATAAACGTTATACCCGCAATATCCGGGAAAACCTTTCATTTTACATTGCTGCTACAGTGCTTACCGTGGTTACACTGCTTTTGTATTTCCTTTTCAATATTGCAGGCAACGCCATTCTGGATTTCGGAGAGGAATTTTTTGCCCGCAACAGGCTGGAGGACGCACATTTTTCCACTTATATGCCAATTCCCCATGAGGAACTGCCGGAACTGGAGGAGAAATATGGTCTTGTGCTGGAGGCGCAGCGATATATCAATATAGAAACGGACAATGTGACTGCCCGTGTTTTTGAACATACAGAAAAAGTGGATTTGTATGAAGTTACTCAGGGGCGGGACGTAGACCGGGAGAACGAGATTGTGATTTCTGAAGGGTATGCGGATGCAAACGGCGTGGGTCTTGGCAGCAGCATGAAAATCGGTGAAAAAGAGTATACTGTTGTGGGCTTTATGCAGCGGCCGGATTACTTGTACATGCTGGAAAATGAGGACGATTCCTACAAAAATATTTCCACTTTTTTTCTGTGCTATATGACTGAGGACGCTTTTGAAAAACTGGATGCGGCAGGCTGCCAGTATCTTGTGCGGTACGGTGAAAATACAGATGTAGCGGCTTTCCGTAAAGAGGTTCACGAAAACTGGTACATGCGTTCCTACAGCGTCGCCTCGGAAAACAACCGCATCCTGATGGTGGACCAGCAGGCGGAAATGTTTCTGGTAATGTCCTACGTGCTGCTCTGCATTCTTCCTCTGGTTGCGGTGGCACTCATCAGTATCATCATCAGCCGCAAGGTGAAGTCGGAGCAACGCATGATCGGCACACTTTCTGCTCTGGGGTATAAGAAAAGTCAGCTCATGCGGCATTATGCGGGATTTGGAGCTATTCCCGGACTGTTTGGGGGAATCCTGACGGCAGTAGTCTCCGCCGCCGCCGCTCAGCCTCTGGGGGAAATGGCTCTTGCTGACTATGAGCCGATGCGCATTACCTGTAAGCTGAATCCGCTTGACACGGTATTAGGTATCCTTCTTCCCACTGCGCTGTATGTAATTGCCGCACTGCTGTCTGTCAGAAGACTTTTAAAAAAGGACACGGTCCTTTTGCTGAATGGCAATGCGGATGGCAGCAGGAAAAGGGGCAGGCGGCTTCTGGCGGATAAAAAAATACATTTCAGCAAAAAAATTGCAGTGCGTTCTCTTTTGGGAAATCCGGCAAGGAGCTTTGTGGTGCTGCTGGGCGTGTTCTTGGGCTGTTTCATTATGCTGCTGGGACAGGGGTTCTTTGATTCCATCAACTATATGGGCGGTGTGGCAGCGGATGCCCTGGGAAGCTATGAGCGCCAGTATGTTCTGAATGAACTGCTCGCCGAAAATCCGTATGGTGGAGAACCACTGTTGGTTTCCAGCATGGAAGACGGGGATGGGAATTTCGTATCGGTAATCGGGACGGCAGCAGATAATCGGTATCTGAATTTGAAAGATAAGGACGGCAATGCTGTTTTCATAGGCGATGGCTATTATATTACCAGCCTTGCTGAGCTTGCGCTGGGATGGAAGAGCGGAGATATAGTAACAGTTTATAATCCGCTTTCCATGGAGGAGAGTGAAATAAAAATAGCCGGTGTGATTCAGAACAACGTGCAGAAAAGCATTATCACATCCGAAAAGTCGGCGGCACAGCTTACGGGACTTGACGAAAACAGTTTTAATTGTATCATTTGCGACACGGTGCTGCCGGTTCCTGAATCGAAAGTCGCCCAGGAGATACGCAAATCAGACATTACCGACCAGGTGAAGACCATGACGGGACAGATGGATTTCCTGCTTAAGATTATCATTGCCCTGGGTGTCATCATCTGCATTGCCGCTGTATATGTAGCGATAAATATGCTTGTGGCAGAGAGCCGCGGAAACATTTCCATGCTGAAGGTGCTGGGCTATGATGACAGGCGGATTAACCGGATTGTCCTTCGTTCCCACCATATCCTGCTTCCCATAGGCATCCTGCTTTCCATACCGTTTACCTATGGGGCGGCGCACGCATTCTTTTTGATGATGGTAGACTATGGCGTCATGCTGATGGATGTTTATGTTTCCCCAAAAAGCTATGTTATTTCCATTTTTCTGACGATGGCATGCTATTTCGGTTCCCTGTGGCTTCTGCGCCGTAAGGTAAAAAAGGTGGATATGATCGAGAGCCTGAAGGATAACAGGGAGTGAGGGAATGAAACTGGAGCGGATACAGACCATAGCGGAAGGCGAATTTCAGGGAAGTTATTCCGCTTCTGGCAGAGGATTTCCATGTGGTCTGTGTGTCGTATGACGGCTTTGATGAAACAGAAAAAACAATCTTTCCCGATATGCTGGCGGAAACGGAGAAGATAGAAACTTTATGTAAAAGAACACTTTGGCGGAAAAATTCATGCCGCTTACGGCTGTTCGCTGGGCGGTTCCTTTGTCGGTCTGTTGGTTCAAAGAGGAAATTGCTTACGGATGAGCAGACTGTCAAGGCATTTGAGATAATGAGCGACTATTTTTACCGGGCACGGGTGCTGTATTCCACATCTGAAACAGGCGAGGGTTATCTTGCCTATTGGGAGAAAAAAACAAAGTCTGCAATTTACCCTGCCCTGCATCCTTGATACCGATACGCCGCTGAAAGTAAAAAAATATATTTGCTGCGGTATGAAGCTTTGCTGCGAGAAAAAATTAAAGCATAACGTTTCGCTGTATACAATGGCATATAACGTGTCGGAGGGAAAGAGAGGCTGTATATGAAATACACAGGAATGCCCATGGGTATGTGGGTGCTGTTTGGAAAATCCTTTGAACGGAATTTAATCACGGAGTTAGGGCTGGACCGGAACGCAGCAGGAGCGACTGCGGCAAAAGCAAAACGCCGGTATAAGGAGATCATAGTGGGACTGCCGGAATTTGAGAAAGAAGACCGGTTCAAAATGAATATCGTCAATTGCGCTCTGCTGTCCGCTTTTGTGCTGAATATGCCGGAGCGCCCTGATGTAAAACGCCTAACAGCATATTATGCTAAATCCATGATGACTCCTGCCATGAAGTGGTTTTGTCGTAAGAGTGGAAAATCCAAGTTCTCTGACAGGGACATTTTCTCAATGAAAGCCGCGGAGCGGCTGAAAGCTGCCAACAGGAATCCCTATTCGTGGAACATGGAGTTTTATCCTTATCCGGACGGCAGCGGCTATGAAGCCCGTTTTACCGCCTGCGGCATCTGTACCCTGATGGGGGGAGCTTGGGCTTTACGACCTTGTTCCTGCCATGTGCCGGCTGGATTACACGATGAGCGAAGCGGGCGGCGCAGCGGACTTTGTTCGGGAGTATATGCTTGCCTCCGGCGGCTCGTACTGTGACTGCGGATATAAAAAGAAGCGGAAGAAAATGTAAATGAATTTTAGGTGTTGCGGTTTCAGCAGGGATGATTGTGCTGATATTTTAACGAAAGCAAGGAGGGAAAATGATGTCAGAACTGAAAGAAAATACGGTGCAGCAGACTTTATGTATGCCTCTGTGGGGACGGGCGATAGCGGCGAAACATTATCCGAAGCTGTTTCCTGACAATGATGCGGGCAGGATTGTGAAAGAGATGGGCGTGGACTGGTCAGACAAGAAGCTGTACCGGTTCCAGTATATGTGGATGTGCTGCCTGATTCGCCAGTATAACATGGCGTGGGAGGTCAGGCATTATTTGAAAAAACATCCCCGTGCCACAGTGGTGGAGCTGGGCGCAGGACTTAGCTGTCTCAGACGGCAGATGAAGAATGAAACAAATCCGTGGTACTGCCTGGATATGGAAAATGTGATACCGCTGCGTGAAAAGCACATTCCGTCTGGAAAGCTGGAACGGAACGTGGCATGTGATCTGAATGATTTCTCATGGTTTGATGAGATTGAATTCCGGCAGGGGGACGGGATTGTGTTTACGGCGGGCGGGCTGTTTTATTATTTTGAAAAGGAGCAGGTGCGTCGCCTTCTGTGCGCTATGGCGGAGCGTTTTCCCGGTGGCATGATCACTTTTGATGCGGTCAATGCCGTGGGGCTTAAGGGTGTGAATGCGGAAGTGAAAATGGCGGGAAATAAGACGAAATCCTTCTTTTCATTGGAAAAACCAAAGGAAGAGATGGAGGGCTGGTCGAAGCATATTGTGAATGTAGCGGAACGGGATTACATAGACGGATATCTGAAAGGCGGCTGGAGAAAAAGCATTGTTACCAGGATTTTTGCATGGGTGATGAGGACGCTCCATATGAGCTTTATGATTCATGCGGAGTTTCGGGAGAGGCAGCAGTAAAGCGGTTTTGAAGCGAAACGGGAAAAAGACAGGCCGGCCCCTGTGGATCCGATAAACGTAAAATACATACAAGATAGGAGGTCTTATCTTTGAAAAAAGAATCTAATTTAAAGCGGCTTCTGGATTATGCCGGGGGCTACAGATACTTTACCATAGCATCATGGATATTAAGCGCACTCAGCGCTTTGGCAACGCTGCTGCCGTTCGTGTACATCTGGAAGGTTATGAAAGAGGTTTTGGATGTGTCCCCGAATTACGAAAACGTACAGAACCTGTCCCATAATGGCTGGATGGCAGTGATTTTTGCGGTGGCTGCAATCCTGATTTATGTTGCAGCCCTGATGTGTTCCCATCTGGCAGCTTTCCGGGTGCAGGCAAATATACGCAGGGCGGCAATGCACCATATTGTTACCCTGCCGACGGGCTTCATGGACGGCATCGGCAGCGGTAAAATCAGAAAAATCGTTTATGAATCCAGCGGGGCAACGGAAACCTATCTTGCCCACCAGCTTCCGGACAAGGCAAATGCCCTTACAACACCTGTGGGGCTTTTCATACTTCTGCTTGTCTTTGACTGGCGGCTGGGGCTTTTAAGCCTTCTGCCGGTGGCGGCAGCGTTTATCATCATGAGTGTCATGACGGGAAAGCGCATGGCAAAGAAAATGGAAGAATATAACAATGCCCTGGGACAGATGTCTAACGAGGCCGTGGAATATGTAAGGGGGATATCAGTGGTCAAAACATTCGGTCAGTCAGTGTTCTCTTTCAAGCGGTTCAAGGAAGCTATCGACAATTATGAGAAGTGGGTAATCGCCTATACAAAAGACCTGCGTTTCCCGATGATGTGCTACACTACGCTGGTAAACGGTATTTTTGCCGTCCTGATTGCTGCAGCGCTGGTGATGACATCGGGCGGAGTGACAAAGGAATTCCTGCTAAATCTGATGTATTATATCATCATAACACCAATTATTACGCTGACGCTGACAAAGATTACGTATGCCAGCGAGAACAAGCTGATTGTGGCAGATGCCATGTCCCGAATTGACAGCATTCTGGATATGAAGCCGCTGCCGGAAACAAAAAATCCCAAGCATCCCAAAGACTACTCCGTGGAGTTCTCCGGGGTTTCCTTTCGCTACAAGGGCGCAGAGAGAAATGCGCTTGAAAATATCTCCCTCACAATCAGGCAGGGGGAACACGTTGCTTTCGTGGGGCCGTCAGGCGGAGGGAAGACCACCCTTGCCAGCATTGTGGTGAGGTTCTGGGACGTAAGCAGCGGCAGCGTGAAGATTGGCGGCGTCGATGTAAAGGACATTTCAAAGAAAGAGCTGATGGACACGGTATCATTTGTTTTTCAGGATTCCCGGCTTTTGAAAACCTCTATTCTGGAAAATGTGCGTATGGCGAAGCCGGATGCTTCCCGCGGGGAAATCCTGAAAGCCCTCCATGACGCACAGTGCGATGATATCCTTGAAAAGCTGCCGGAAGGCGTGGATACAGTCGTGGGTGCAAAGGGAGTGTATCTTTCGGGCGGGGAACAGCAGCGTATTTCCATTGCAAGAGCGATGCTGAAAAACGCGCCGGTTCTGATACTGGATGAGGCGACTGCTTTTGCAGACCCGGACAATGAGGCAAAGGTGCAGGCAGCATTTAATGTGCTCGCAAAGGGAAAGACCGTGCTGATGATTGCCCATAGGCTCTCCACCATTACCAGTGCGGACAGAATTGTGGTAATCAAAGACGGGAAGATAGAAGATGTAGGCACACACCACCAGCTTAAGAATAAAGACGGTCTGTATGCAGAAATGTGGAGGCAGTATAACGAAGCTGCAAAATGGAAGGTAGGTGTTTCAAATGCATGAAAAATTAAAGCACACGTTTGCGCTGTCTGACCGGGGCGCAAAGGATATGGTTAAGGCATTTTTTGCCACCTATGTGGAGAGCGGCGTTCGCAGGCTGTCACTTGCGGAGAAGCTGCGTAAAATCCCCCTTTCGTTTTTCGGAAAAAAAGATTTATCCGATTTGACGAATGTCATTATGTCGGATTGTGCATCCATGGAGAGCGGGTTATCCCACTGGGTTCCGGAACTAATCGGCTCTGTGATTTCAACGCTGCTGATTGCGGTGGGCGTTTTTATTTTCAACTGGAAAATGGCGCTGGCTGCCCTGTGAGTGCTTCCTGTTTCCTTTGGAATCCTGCTTCTGGCATCAGGGATTATGAGGAGGTCGGAGCGAAGGGTGAATCAGGCGCAAATGGTCTGCACAGACGGGATTCAGGAGTGTCTGGAGTCCGTGAGGGATTTGAAAGCCAACAATGCGGAAAATGAATACTTAAAGGGGTTGGACGCCAAGATAAAAACAGTTGAGAGGCAGACTGTGTTCAGTGAACTGACCCATGCAATATGCAACACCTCCGCAAGAATGGTTCTGAAGCTTGGCATTGCAACCACGGTGCTTGCAGGCGGTATGCTGCTTGTGGACGGGCAGATTACCCTGCTGACCCTGTTCGCTTTTTTAATACTGGTTTCCCGTGTGTATGACCCGCTGATCGGCGCTTTGGATAACCTGATGGCAGTGATGATGATGCTTAATATCCAGTGCAGGCGGATGGATGAAATCTTAAGCTATCCGGAACAGGAAGGCAGGTCGGAGCTGACAAACAAGGGCTATGACATTACCTTTGACCATGTGGGTTTTTCCTATAACGGCGGAGAAAGCGTATTAAGAGATGTGTCCTTTACCGCAAAACAGGGACAGGTCACTGCTTTGGTAGGACCTTCCGGAGGCGGAAAGACGACAGTTTCCCGACTGGCCTCAAGGTTCTGGGATATCCAGAAGGGAAGGATCACGGTAGGCGGAATGGATATTTCGGAAATCGATCCGGAATCGCTGATGTCCCTGTATTCCATCGTATTTCAGGATGTGACGCTGTTTAACAATACGGTCATGGAGAATATCCGCCTGGGGCGCAAGGACGCATCCGATGCGGAGGTGCTTGCAGCGGCAAGACTTGCCAACGTGGACGAATTTGCAGAAAAACTCCCTGATAAGTGGAACACCCTGATCGGGGAGAACGGCTGCGAGCTGTCTGGCGGGGAACGCCAGCGTATTTCGATTGCAAGGGCATTCCTGAAGAATGCCCCTATCATCCTGCTGGATGAAGCGACGGCAAGCCTTGATGTGGAAAATGAAACGTTGATTCAGGAATCTCTGTCAAGGCTGATTGAAAATAAGACGGTCATGATCATTGCCCACCGTATGCGCACCGTTGCTGGGGCGGACAAAATCGTTGTCCTGTCTGACGGCGCAGTGGCAGAGCAGGGAAATTCTGATATGCTTCTGAAAAAGAACGGTATTTATGCCCGTATGGTGAAGCTTCAGACCCAGAGCCAGAATTGGGTGATGGAATAATCAGAGACGACGGTCAGGTTATCTTTAGGGATGGAATGTGATAAAGATATAGGAAATACCCTCTGCAGTTTGCTTATAGATGCAGGAGGGTATTGTTCTGTACAAAACAGAGCGGAATAGAATGGGAAATAAACTTTGTTTTAAATTAAGTGGCAATATGGAAACGGCTTTGTTATAATGTATCATAGAGAGTTAATAAACGTATTATTTGCATAAGAACATTCATGTATATATAAGAGGATAGCTGTTATGAAACGGTATATAAAAAATGTAATAGGAAAAATTGTATTTCTCCTTATTTCATTACTGATGACTCTGATTGTTGTTCCCGGCTTTATTGATTTGTATTATCAAAATTCCTGTGAGGAGGATGCGGTTTATCTGATTACCGGGAATGCTACCATAATACCAATTTGGTTATGCCTGATTCTTATGGGGGTATTATTGCGGTTATTTAGCGCTGATGGGGTTTATGTGGCGGGCGCAAAAAAAGGAGGTGAAATCAGGCCGGGCTGTTTGGGTGAAAAGAAGAAGCTGATAGCGGCAGCAGCTATATGCCTGACTGTAGCAGGAATCCTAATCAGCATGTTCTGGTATGAGAAATTTACATTGGATGGAGTGGAAAGCCATTATTTTTGTCATGTACAGAAATATGGCTGGAAAGATGCAGAGTATTACACACTGAAAGCAGATATACATGGAATGCTTGTTTTTCAGATTGTTATGAAGGATGGCACAAAGCATAGCTGTCTGGGCGGTACGTTTGGAGGCGTGGAATATACAAGCGCCGCCATGGACGAGCAGTTTGGAGAAGACTATGATTCGGAATATGTGATTTGGGTGTCTCAGATTCTAAAGGACAATAAAAAAGAATTACGGATAAAAAATAAGGAAGAGTTAAAACAGAAGCTGGATACGGAGTATTGGAAGGCTGTTGTGGACGAAATTGTTAAGGAAGAAATGGGAGAGTAAGCAGGAAGGGAAACATGAGAAGAAAAGACAGAGAAGTAACGAACATACAGGAAATAGAAGATATGATACAGCAGTGCAAAACCTGCCACGTTGCCATGATTGACGGGGACATGCCCTATGTGGTGCCCCTTTCCTTTGGTTATGAGATAAAGGAAGGTGTATTGAACTTATATTTTCACAGCGCTAAGGAAGGCCGTAAAATGGATATTTTACATAAAAATAATCAGGTCTGCTTTGAAATGTGCCGGGAGGGAGAGCCTGTATTTGCAACAGAAACCCCTTGCAATTCCGGTTATTATTTTTCCAGTGTACACGGCTTTGGAAAAGTTGTTTTTATTCAGGACGTGCAGGAAAAATGTCATGCCCTTTCCCTGCTGATGAAGCAGCAGGCTCATATAGAAGTGGAATTTACCAAAGAGCAGGCGGATTCTGTATGTGTTTATAAAATTGTTTCGAAAGACTTTACCGGAAAAAGAAAACCGTTAAAGACGGCGGAGAAAAAGAATGAAAAGCTATGATACCATACTATTTGATTTGGATGGAACCCTGACAGACCCGGGAGTGGGAATTACAAATTCTGTAGCATATGCACTGGAAAAATATCATATTCAGGTTGATGACAGGAAAAAGCTGTACCGGTTCATAGGACCTCCCCTTCACGAATCCTTTGAGAAGTATTATGGATTTTCAAAGGAAGAGGCAAAAATGGCAGTGGAATATTATCGGGAATACTTTAAAGAGAAGGGAATGTTTGAAAATATTGTTTATGAAGGGATTCCGGAGCTGTTAAGTGATTTAAAGGACCGGGAAAAGAGGCTTATTGTTGCCACTTCAAAGCCGGAAGTATTTGCTAAGCAGATAGTAGAGCATTTTGGATTAAAAGAGTACTTTACCTATATTGCCGGTGCCAACATGGACGGAACAAGAACAAGGAAGGATGAGGTAATCACATATGCTCTGGAATCCTGCGGTCTCTCCCCTGATTCCGGAATCGTTATGGTAGGAGACCGAGAGCATGATATTATGGGTGCTAATAAGGTTGGACTGGATTCCATAGGGGTTTTGTTTGGCTATGGAAGCCGCAGGGAGTTCACTGCCGCCGGAGCAACTTATATAGCAGAATCAGTGGATAAGCTGTCGGAGCTTCTTCTTACAGGCAAAAGCCTTTCAGAAATGAGCCTTGAAGAATTATGGAAGCTGTTTCCCATATTTCTCACAGAACATCAAAAATACTGGAAGGATTGGTATGAGGAGGAGTCAAAGCTTCTCCGACACATTCTCCCATTGGAAAAAGTGATAAGAATAAGCCATGTGGGAAGCACTGCCGTTGAAACAATCTGGGCAAAGCCCATTGTGGACATTCTGGTAGAAATAAAAAAGGAATATGCTATGGAAGGCATAAAGGAAGTATTGTGTCAAAACGGCTGGGGCTGTATGAATCAAAGCGAAAACAGAATGTCTTTTCGAAAGGGTTATGCAGAGCATGGGTTTGCAGAAAAAGTATATCATCTGCATTTGAGATATGCAGGTGATAACCGGGAATTATACTTTAGGGATTATCTGATGGAAAATCCTGCACAGGCAAAAAAGTATGAAGCTCTGAAGCTGGAATTATGGAAAAAATATGAGCATGACAGGGACGGCTATACAGAGGCTAAAACAGATTTTATTGAGGAAAATACAGAGAAGGCAATGAAGGCATATGGGGAAAGATATTGTTAACCAAATATGTGATGGAAAGAAAAGAATAGAACAGGACAGGACAGAAATGCAGATGGAATGGTGATGTTTCATGAATAAAATTTATTGGGGCAAAGACAAAATAACAATGCTTACAGACCATCTGGCTGCCAAAAACCACAGACATCTTATGCTGCAGCTTTTTTTTAGCTTGGAAGGAAGCATGGAAATCAAGGTATCGGGAAGCAGGATTTCCTGCAGGGGAATTATTGTAAGCGGCAATGTTCCCCATGCCTTTTATGCAAAGAAAAAACTACACTTGTCTGTTTTAATTGAGCCGGCTTCTGGTCTGGCGGAGCAGCTTTACAGGAAAATGGAGGGAAAAGAGTATCTGCTCCTCGAGAATTACGGAATGGATGAGCTTCAAAAACAGGCAACGGAAATGGCAGAGGATGAGAGCGCTTCCTGTTATTATAAATTTATGGAAGAACTGTATCAGTATATGAATTTGAGCCCATCTCCAAAGGAGTATGATGAAAGGATTCAGCAGCTTTTTTTACTGTTAGCTTCCTGCAACTGTGATGACCACAGGATTTCTGTTTTTGCAGAACAGACAGCACTGTCCCCCAGCCGGCTGTCCCATCTATTCAGAGAACAGACCGGTGTGTCATTAAAAAGCTATATTCTGCTGCATCAGATGGAAAAGGCATTTATGGAACTGCTAAAGGGAGCTTCCATTACCCGGGCAGCCATGGAAGCAGGCTTTGATTCTCCTTCCCACTTTGCGGCAACCGTAAAAAGAATGATGGGCATGCCGGCAAGCCTGTCTTTGAAAGACAGCCGTTTTTTGAAAGTATAAAATATAGAAATGTTTTAAAATAAAGCCAGAACAGAAAAGGAGGCTTTATTTTTTTATGGAAAAATATTTAGAAGAGACAGCTATGCTGAATTATAATGAGAAGGAAATACAACAGTTAATTCATTTGCGCAAATGGAAGGAGCTTGATGAATTTCATAAAATAAAAGAGATTTATCAGTTCGTACAAAATGAAATTCTGTTTGGCTATAATCGCTGTGACACATTAAATGCGGTACAGGTATTAGCGGACGGTTACGGTCAGTGTAATACAAAGGCAACCCTGCTTATGGCGCTTCTGCGCGGTGCAGGAGTGCCATGCAGGCTTCATGGTTTTGAAGTCTCAAAGGATTTTCAAAGAGGAGTCACGTCAGAACTGATATCACTTCTTGCACCAAAGACTTTCGTACATACATGGGTGGAAGTGTATTATCAGGAAAAATGGATTGTGCTGGAAGGAGTTATTACCGACCGGGCATATTTGTCCGCACTTAAGAAAAGATGCAGTGACGTTACCGGAGCATTTAGGAAATACGCAGTGGCCACCAAAAATTTTAAAGAGCTTTCCGTAGAATGGAAGGGAGAGGACACCTTTGTACAAAAAGAAGCCATTGTTTGTGATTATGGCATTTTTTACAGCCCGGATGAATTTTTCCGGCAGTATGGACAGCACTTTCATTGGATAAATCGTTTTCTTTATACCTATTTTGGAAGGAAAATCATGACGAGGAATGTGGATAGAATACGAAAAAGAAATGTGGAAAAGAAATATGGAAAAGGAAGGCTGAAATCCCAAGGTAAGCAATGACTAACTGCAACTTATCGGGATAAAATGCAGTTCATCCAAAACCGGTTGAAAGGGAAAAACAGAATTGATAAGATTGCTGTGAACAGAAAAGAAAACAGGAGGAACAGTTATGGGAAGCAGCATTCTTTGTATCCTGATTGCAGTGGAGCTTATTTTTTTGATTTGGGATATAGCAAAGAGAAGAAAGCATAAAAAGGAAAGGGCGGCGGGGAAGGTTATTTTTCTTTTGCTGTTTGGACTGCTTTGTGCAACGGGGAAGGTGAAACTGGATTTTACATATTATGGAATTTTTGTTGTTTTATTGGTACAGGCAGTTTTTAGTGTGTTACTGTTAGCCGGAAGCATACTAAAAAAAGAGAGAAAAGAAGATGTGCACAATATGAGCCTGGATAAATCCCAAAATAATGTTCCGGACAGAAGATTTTCCGGCGCAATGGGTATTATGGCATTTGCGGCAAAGAGCCTGCTTTATGCAGCAGTATTGTTTCCGGCTGTTTTATTTCCCCAATATGCTCCTGTAGAGGAAACCGGAACATATCAGGTAGCAACCGTTTTATTTACCTATGAGGATGAAGGACGGAAGGACATATACGGTCATGAGGATGAAAATCGTAAGGTGAATGTAGAGTTCTGGTATCCCCGGGATGGAAAGGAAACTTATCCGCTGGTTATTTTTTCCCATGGACTATATGGAATCAAGCTTTCCAATGAAACATTGTTTCGGGAGCTGGCAAGCCATGGATATGTGGTATGCTCTATCGATCATCCGTACCATGCGTTTTTTACAAAGGGAGATGATGGAATCAAGCTTGTGAGCAATGTATATTTATCCCAGTATAAGGAGGCAAATGAAAGTGAAAGCCTGGAGCTTATACAAAAATATTTTAAGGAATGGATGGATATCAGAACAAAAGACATGGATTTAGTCATTGAAACTATATTAAGAAAAGCAGCCGCCGGAGAAAAAGAGCCGGTGTATGAAAAAGTGGATGGAAATACGATTGTAGCGGCAGGACATTCCATGGGCGGTGCGGCAGCCCTTGCGCTAGGAAGGCAGAGAAAGGATATCCGGGCGGTTATTTCTCTGGAGGCTCCTTATGCCGGGGACATAACAGGTATAAAAGGAGAGCATTTTTTATGGAATGAAGAAGCCTATCCTGTTCCGGTACTTCATATTTACTCGGATACTGTGAGAGGGGATGAGGAGGCATTTTGGGATTCGGTTACGTATGAGCAGAATGTAAGAATGGAGAAGGATCCGGATTCGGAAGTGGAAAGCATTTATATAGAGGGCACAAGGCATTTGGGCTTAACGGATTTATCCCTGTTTTCTCCCATGCTGGTAAGGCTCATAGATGGAAAGGCTCCAGAGAAGGCTCCGCACCAGTGCCTGAAGGAAATCAATGAGATTTCTCTTGATTTTTTAGAAAGATATGTGAAATAATACAGTCTTGGGTAATTGCGAAATACCCTGTGGTCACAATTTTGTCTTGCAATTGCTTATGATTAGTCTGTATAGAAGGAAATAAGCGGAGCAAAGAAGGAGAAAATAGGAAAACGATGAAGGTATCCATACGAAAGGTTGAGAAAAAGGAGCAGGAGCAGGTTTTGCTGGAATGTGTTTCCATGACGAAGGAGTTTGAAGATATCAGGGAATATGCTCTGATGAAGGGAAATCAGCTGACTGCTTATTTGGATGGAAAGGCATATCAGATACTCCTTGGAGATGTATTATATTTTGAGGCGGTTTCCGAGCATGTTTTTGCTTACATGGAAGAAGAGGTATATCACATAAAAAAGCGGCTGTATGAGGTGGAGCAGGAATACAGCGGACAGAAATTTGTAAGAGCGTCAAAGTCCATGGTGATAAATCTTATGCAGGTGGAATCCTTCCGTCCGGCATTAAACGGCAGGTTTTATGCAAGAATGAAAAACGGGGAAGATATTATTATTTCAAGGCAATATGCAAAGGCAGTAAAGCAGAAGCTGTTAGGAGAAGCAATATGAGTATAAAAGAATTTTTGGAAAGACAATTGAGCAATATGTTGATGATACAGGCGGGAGTAGGGCTGGCAATGGGAGTGCTCGGCAGTATCTATGAACCGGAAGCCAGATTTGGATGTAAAGCCTTTTTTGCTCCGCTGATATATGCGTTTTTCTGTACACTTCCCGGTATTGTGGGATATTCAGCCAAAGAACTGACCATGAAGCAGATGCTTATAAGGGAGCTGATTAATTTTCTGCTGGTGGAGCTGACTATGCTGTCTCTGCTTTATGTACAGGGGGCATTAAAAAGCGTGGACAGGGCATTGGCATTAGCAGTAGCTGTTCTGGCAGTTTATCTGGTAACTTTGCTGGCAGGCTGGCTCCGCGATGGCAGAGTGGCACAAGATATGAATGAACAGCTTAAAAAAATAAAGGAGTAATGACATGGAAAAAAACAAAATGAAAATTTTATATGAGAAAAATGAATTGAATTTTGCAATTATCTGCATTGTGGTTTATTGCGTTCTGCAATCCTTAGCAAATCCGTTAAATGAAATAATTGGGATTGAATATTCTGCAAGTGCTATTTTTTGTATCTTACAGGCTGTTATCCTTTTAGGCTTTATTCAGAAGAACAATTTACGGGAACGGTACGGGCTTTGCAAATCTCTGGTACCTGCCCGTCGGTTTCTCTATTATGTGCCGCTTTTGATTTTAATTACAAGAAATTTCTGGAATGGAGCTGCGGTTAATCTGAATCTTGCGGGTACTGTCTGTTACATAGCCTGTATGCTTTGTGTTGGATTTGTAGAGGAAGTGATTTTCAGAGGGTTTCTTTTCAAAGCCATGGCAAAAGATAACGTGAAAATGGCGATTATTGTTTCCAGCGTTACATTTGGTCTGGGGCATTTGCTGAATCTGGTTAATGGCAGCGGCGCAGCACTTGCAGAAAACCTGTTTCAAGTGACGGGAGCAATTGCCATAGGTTTCTTGTTTGTGGTTTTGTTTTATCGGGGCGGGAGCCTGCTGCCCTGTATAATTACCCACTCTGCAATTAATATAACAAGCGCTTTTGCAAATGAAACAGGATTAACAATAGAAAAACGCATTCTCTTTCAACTGGTGCTGTTTGTGATAACTGTGGCATATGCCTTTATTCTCACAAGGATGCTTCCAAAACACCTTTGAAACATGCCCTGGACATTATTGGCCGATACAAATGCAACTATGTTGCTGATATGCGGACGGGATTTGAAAATATAACGGAAGATACCAAATGGGTCGCAGATTATTTTAAGCCCAAAGCGGTTGAATATGGCTGTAGGTGCATTTGCTTTATGATTAATAAAACCAATGTTCTAAAGGAAGAAAGTGAAAGGCAGGAAGAGAATTATCGGATTTAATTTGTTTAAATTTGTTTAAATGATAAGAAAAACTGAAAATAACAGTTGACAACAGCAAAACAATATGATAACTTATGAAAGTACGCAAGATACAAATCGTGTTTTGCAGGAAAACAAAGCAGAGTATCCGCTCTCACCCTATGGCAGTCAGGCTTATAGGCGTTTATATTTATAGAAGCTCTTCTATATATCGGATGTTGGTATACCGTAACAGTATATATCAAATATATAAGCAGGAGCAACTGTGAATTTATGTGTGGATAGTCTGGCTATCCACTTTTTTTATGTATCAAACGTTGAATATTTTATGGAGGTGCACTACTATTAGCGATTTAATGATTAATGAACAAATTAGAGACAAAGAGGTTCGGCTTATTGGAGAAGACGGGGAGCAGTTAGGCATCATGTCGTCCAGAGAAGCCATGAGACTTGCGGAAGAAGCAGGACTTGATTTGGTTAAGATAGCCCCTACGGCTAAACCGCCTGTTTGTAAAATCGTTGATTATGGAAAGTTCAAATATGAACAGACCAGAAAAGAAAAAGAAGCCAAAAAGAAACAAAAGACCATTGAAATCAAAGAAATCCGTTTGTCACCAAACATTGATACCAATGATTTGAATACAAAAATGAATGCGGCAAGAAAGTTTTTGGGCAAAGGAGACAGGGTAAAGGTAACACTGCGTTTTCGGGGCCGTGAAATGGCTCATATGGCAAACAGCAAGCATATTTTAGATGATTTTGCAGAAAATCTGTCAGATATTGCAACTGTGGAAAAAGAGCCCAAGGTAGAGGGCAGGAGCATGACCATGTTTCTTGCCGAGAAGAAATAGCCCTGAGGGATTTGTTTTTAACTGATATTTTTACCAGTTAGAATAGATGTGGCGAAAGTCACAGAAGTGGACAAGGATATAGGAGGGAATTAACATGCCAAAAATTAAAACAAACAGATCAGCAGCAAAACGTTTCAAAGTAACGGGAACAGGGAAATTAAAAAGAAATAAAGCTTATAAACGCCATATCTTAACTAAGAAGTCTGCTAAGACTAAGAGAAATCTTAGAAAAGCTACCATGACGGATGCCAGCAACGTCAAGAATATGAAGAAGATTACACCATATTTATAAATCGTAAGGAGGAATTAAGAAATGGCTAGAATCAAAGGCGGAATGAACGCAAAGAAAAAACATAATCGGGTATTAAAGCTTGCAAAAGGTTACAGAGGAGCAAGATCCAAACAATACAGAGTAGCAAAACAGTCTGTTATGAGAGCACTGGCTTCTTCTTATGCAGGACGTAAGGAAAGAAAGCGCCAGTTCAGACAATTATGGATTGCACGTATCAATGCAGCAGCAAGAATGAATGGCATCAGCTACAGCCAGTTTATGCATGGCTTAAAGTTGGCTGAAATTGATATTAACAGAAAGATGTTAGCAGAGATGGCAGTGAACGATGCAGAAGGCTTTAAGGCTTTGGCAGAGCTTGCCAAGAGCAAGGTGGCATAATTAAATTATGTAAACCAACCCGCAGTTTTCCTGAGAACAGGAAGCCTGCGGGTCTTTTATGTAGAAATTCAGATTGCTGCTGGTTTTAATTCCTGCGTGGGGAAAGCTGAGGGCTGAACTGTTATGTTTTTAATACCAAATTCGCCCCAAATTTGCCCCAAATGAATAAATCTGGTTGACTTTGGAAATCATCATGAATATAATAATAATGTATTCCTCGATAGCTCAATGGTAGAGCACACGGCTGTTAACCGTGGGGTTGTAGGTTCGAGCCCTACTCGGGGAGCTTGAAAAGTCCTGTAAGCATTGATGTTTATAGTGATAAGGAAGTATAGAAACTTACTTATCACTAACGCTGACAAACAGAGTGCAGAAAAAGACGTGCGAGAAGTAATTGCTTTTTGCACGTCTTTTTTAGTAATCACAAAGTAACCATAGAAGTTTTCAGCCACTATTCATTTTTAGCACAGGAAACGCATTTTCCTATTCCAGAATCTCCATGTTCATAATCGTCCATATCATATAATATTCCACATACGGGACATATAAAATATTTTCCAATGCAATCATCGCACACATATCCAGCATTGTAGAGTTGATGAAAATGATGTCCTTCTTTTCCACAATTTTTACATTTCATTGAAAACTTCTCCATTTCATAATTTAGTTGTCTTAAATCAAATTTATTTTACTATTCGGCGTATTAATATTTTGGTCTTGCAATAATAATTATCTCCGAGTGAATCCTCTGCAAAAATAATCAATCGTTGATTTTTCCTCAAAACTTTATCAGAGACAGCTTTTTTAAGTGCATTTTTAAAATTTTCTATCTCAAATAAAAAATTCATATTTTCCTCTGGCTCAATCTTAATAGGAAGATTAACTTTGGCATTAGAGTTAAATTGCGCATTGTTTATCCACAATTTTTTCTTGTTGCCTTTAACATTAATAGAATTGATTTGCACTGTCCTAATGCCTTTGTTTTTTATGGAAACACAATAGAAACATAATGACCTACCAGATATTTCATCTATTGATACAGCTGATGTAAATTCAACTTTTATAACCTTTTTTAATGGTTGCTTATATTGTTTGACAGCAATGACTACAGCACCGGCTGTTATTAAAGAACCTACTGTGGTTCCAATGGCTCCAAACGCACTCCAAAATATATTCCAGTCCATTCATAAAATCTCCTTTTATGTTTAAAATCATACCATTTGGGGCTCATATAATCAATTAGAAGAGTTAATTTTATAAAATATTTTTTGTTACGCAATGGAACGCTATTTTTGAGGGCAGACATATAAAACCCTTACCCCGTCATTTTAACGCCCGCAAAGCTGCATAAATCAAGGACAAAATAACCTCTACTGCGTAACAATCCCCATAATAAATTGAGGGCGAAA
>CAJUEX010000041.1 GCA_910585715.1 uncultured Lachnospiraceae bacterium | reverse complement strand
CTTGTTTTTCATCAAGATTACGAACGTGCTTAACGAGTTTCGCAATTACCTATCACTAAAATAATATCTCCCTGATTTATATTTGCATTAATTTTTTATAGATTTCTGAAATATCTTTAATATTTTTATAGATTTTTCACTAGTGTGCTGACCTATTGATATTTAGCATAAGGCCGCAGGATATTTTTTCATTGGCAAGGCGGAGGAAGGCGGCAATGTGAACCCATTGTCAACTGACGACAACGCAGACCAATGAAAAAATAGCCAAGGGATTATGCTAATTATCAATAGGTCGGTACACTAGTACTAATTGTCCCTACATGCCCACATATTAAAAAATTATTTTTATATATACCTCCAGGCCAAAAAATAACTGAATCTGTATTATTACTCTGATCCGCCAGATATCTCATTTTACCATCATATTGTTAACGTTCTTCCCAATGCAGTTCATCTAACTTATCTAACACTAAAAAACTTTCACTTTGATGATTTTCAGTTTTATTCAATCCAAGGCTTTCCATACCATTGAACGAATCATAAATAACTATATTTTTTTGAATAATAAGCTTTGTTCTCAATATATTTAAGTTCAATAACCTCTTCTACTTTTTGTAACACGCATAACAAATCAGCTCTTGTCATAAAAAAATTTATTTCTTTTGCCATTTCATCCTCCATCTCATGGCGCAGGCCTTCTACATCGTAACGGTTCTTCTGTACCCTGCCCGTAAGAATCTCTGCCTGCTCCATCCTTCCAAAAGCGTCGTACTGGTAGCAAAAATTTCTATCGTTCAGCAACGGGCTTTTACTTATCCAAAATTATTTTTACTACAAACCCATTAAAAAATTGATGGGTCTAGTTCATATAATTTGTAAATGACAAAATCTCCATCCTCCAAAGTATACTTTGAACTCACCTTATTCAGCTCTGACCTAAATAAGATAAATTCCTTCGTTTCTTCAAGTGTATCAAATAGCCCATTATGATTTAAGTTAAAATGAATAAATTCTTCAATTCTCCTGGAAACAATATCACTTCGAATACTTGAATAGTAACTTCCACCAGAGTATGCATAATCATAACCTAAAAAAACACCTTGTTTTACCATTTTCTCAGATACTTGTGGTTCTTCTTTATCCGTTAAACATAATAAAACCCTATATTTAATGCCTAACTTTTCTGATTCTTGAATGTAAGATTTAATATATTTATCTTCATAGCAACAATCCACATATAACTCATCCTGCCATGCCTTGTCAATATAATCCGCATGATAACTTGCATAGTATAAATTATTACTACAATAATTTAAATACCAGTTATCTCCATCAATTCCCCTATAATACTCTTTTTGGTCTTTTTGTACAACATATCCATTTACCTTAAAATTTATCATATCAATTATTCTCCGATTTATATGGAACATGAATATTATATATATGAGTATGATCCGAATAATTTCCACCTGGAAAATGCTCTCCACTGCCCTTATATGCTTGATGATGTTGTGGCACATTATATTCTTGAGCCCACTCATCTAATATCCTTGCTTCCTCTTCCGAAATTGGATTACCTTGCTTTGCTCTGTTTGCAGCTTCTTTAGCTAATTCTCTTAATGCTTGTTGATCTGGTGTTTGTCTTTTAGAATTATTTTTTGGGTCACTTGTTCCATTTTGGCTTGGGTTATTGTCTGGTGTTTCTGACTTTGGCTTATTATTGGACGGATCTGTTCCATCATTAGAGGCTTTCGGCTTATTTCCATTTGCCTCTGGCTTATCACTTCCACTATCAGCTCCTCCACTTGTCCTTCTGGGATTCGAACCTCCATCTGGACCATCTGCTCCATTCCCTCCATTAGGATTATGATGCGCCTCATGCTCATGCCCCGTAGGGTCATAATACATCACCGGGTTATTACAGCAGTACGCATACAGGTTCAGTCCGTCCCCATAATACGTGTCTTCCTGAATAAACCGCCCGATAACCGGATTATAGTAGCGCGCCCGCAGGTAATACTGTCCGGTGATGCCGTCGTACTGCTGGCCTGTATAGCCAAACAGGTTGTCCACGGTTTCCTTCAGGACGGTCCGGTTGCCGAATACGTCATAGCTGTATTCATTCAACACCCCTTCCTCTTCTGAGGATATCAGGTGGGTGATGCTGCCCTTTTCGTCGCTGACATAGTGGTAGTAGATTTTTGCCTGCTCGCTGTCGGAGGAAGTCAGTCCGTAACCCCGGATGTGGTGGGTTGTCCCTTTTCCCCCTTTGGTAGCGGGCATTGCCGTCCTGTAGTTTGAGGTATTTTCTTTAATTAACTTCTTGATTTATTTAACTATTTATATTTTGTAATCTGATTTTCCCAACTAAAAACAAATTATATCATCCCTCTAATCTCTTATACCGTTATAGCAGCTCAATCTACATATTCCATCCATGTTTTATACATCTGATATAATCGCATGTTGTCTTTTTCTTCACTGGAATGTCTAGTACAATTTATTACAATCAATCTAGGATTTAAGTCCATATTCGCCTTAAATCCTAAAAGCACTGGCTGATTCACCGACATCATTTTCTTAGGCTTGGTAAAATATCCCCAATCAATTTTACCTGAACTATTTTTAATTATAACTTGGGCAAAATAAATTGCTATATCCATACCAAACTTTAATGTGTGAATAGATATTTTTGTAGTTGATATTTCATCCTTCATCCACTCAGGATATTTGTTAAATTCACTAATTAATTCTTCTTCCGTCTTGTTTTCAAGTATAATATTTCTTTCATACCATTCCCATAATGGAATTAGAGACTCTGGTGAATAATCAAAATCTATTTTCTCGCCCTGATTTAATAAATATTTATTTAATACTTCTATGCGATGATCGATTTGTCTTATGTACCATTGAAAATACTCTTTCGCTTGCTTACCATTTAATTCTGCAAATCCTTGATGTTTAAATGGTGGAATCATTAATTCATACTCCATTTATCCCATATCCTCCTACTAATGTATAGTATATTTAATTCCATTCTGACTTAAAAAGTCTAATAATGGCTGCGATGCACCACCTTTTCCAGTTACTCCACTGGTAAAGAAATGCCAATGTGCACCTTTTATTTGACCAGTTTTTATTAATTCTGCATCCTTCAATATTTGTGTTTTGACTCTTTCTGTTAATGTTGTATATCCTACCTTAGATTCATGCGCTATACCATTTGCCAGTTGATCTATAAAACGTTTTCCCTTAGTAGTCATGAAATATGCTTGTGATCGCCCACCATACATATTTGCTAATTCTTTTTCTCCATCTTTGCCTGTCATATAGGTTTTTGATGAACTGCCACCCTGGCTAGGCTTATTATCCGGCATATCTGCTTCCGGCTTCCTGTTAGACGAATCCGTTCCATCATTAGAAACTTTCGGCTTACTTTCATTTGCATCCGGCTTATCACTTCCATTGCCGGAACCTCCGTCTGCCTTTCTGGAATTAGTCTTCTTCCCATTATTAGAACCTGCATCCGGACTATCTGCCACGTCTAATCCATCAGGGTTATGATGCCCCTCATGCCCATTAGGATTATGATTCACCTCATGATCATGCCCCGTAGGGTCATAATACATCACCGGATTATTGCAGCAGTACGCATACAGGTTCAGCCCGTCCCCATAATACGTGTCTTCCTGAATAAACCGCCCGATAACCGGATTATAGTAGCGCGCCCGCAGGTAATACTGTCCGGTGATGCCGTCGTACTGCTGGCCTGTATAGCCAAACAGGTTGTCCACGGTTTCCTTCAGGACGGTCCGGTTGCCGAATACGTCATAGCTGTATTCATTCAACACCCCTTCCTCTTCTGAGGATATCAGGTGGGTGATGCTGCCCTTTTCGTCGCTGACATAGTGGTAATAGGTTCTTGCCTGCTCGCTGTCGGAGGATAACAGACTGCAACCCCAGATGTGGCAATATCGAGCTTTACCATTCTGCAAAAAAACTTTCTTCTTATAACTATATTATTTCCCTAATAAGACTAATTTTTTAATCGTTTATGTAACATGCCAACATATTAATCGACTAGATAGACCATAACTTTTTTAGTTTTTCCTTCAACCACATAATTAACTACTTCTGATTCCCACCAAGGTAAAATTACTTCTTCAAAATTTTCAATAATACATTTTTTTGAATATAAATCTTGATTTAAAAACTCGGAATGGTCGTATACAATTATGACTATTTCATTACTATTTAGCCATGATAAATCCGTCATCCAGTCATTATAACTGTCTAACCCGCTTGATTTTGTTGGAAAACAAAACAAATTTGACATTAAGCATAAGTAATCAGTTAAATTAGAACATTTTTTTCCTTCAATTTCAACGACTAATACATTATTTTGTAATTCTAATTTTATTTCTTTCATTTTATCAACTGAAACATAAGTAATCTTATTTGTCATAATATTAACCTCTATTAAATTTTTACAAATGGCAACAACCCCGAAAGGCTATTTTCATCACCATAATGACTATCTGTATAATAGATAGAATCATCTATACCCGTAACAAATCTTTCACCATCTTTATGTGCTCCTGGCTGCTTATTGTTTATATCCCATTCTCGACATGTAATCGGATTACCATTAGTGTACATAAAATTTCATTCTCTTCCACAAACTTTCTTATATTCATCCACTGCATTATTGGTATAAAAATTATATATAAATTCTACTTTTGTAATCGGTAAATCATTAGTGGTAACTCATTTCCTTCTTCATATACGTATATACTTTTACATACCGGACATCTCCAAATATCATATTTTGGTGCTGGTATCATCCATGGCTGTATATTATCACAATTGCATATTTCGTCCCATTCTCTGTCCGTATATACTCTTAGTTGAATATCGTTCGGAGCTTCATGATTGCTCAATTGAGCTCCACATGTACATGTCATTCTTGCCATAATATTATCTCCTTATAATTCCTTCAGTTGTCCATATTTGAACTTCTCCAGGTAATTCTCCACCATATTTTCCCAAAATTCGCTCTATTACAGTATTTGCTTGTTCTAGAGTTAATCCACTCTTTCTTCCGTCAATAATAACAACTTCTGCACCTTGTTTAAATGCCTCTTGTATTCTTGTAACTGGTGTATTTAAACTTGTTCCATTTAATGTCTTTAACTCTGTCTTCACTCCATTAATTAAAAAATCTGGGGTCTTTTTATTAGGGTCACGAGGAATTATTTCTACGTTATATCCAGCATTTAGTAACTCATCAACCATTTTTCTTTCATCTGATGTTAAACCATCTAACTTACCAGTCAAAGTTCCTTTGGTAACTTTACCCTTCTGACTAGGCTTATTATCCGGCATATCCGTCTTTGGCTTATTATTAGTCGAATCTGTTTCATCATTAGAGACTTTCGGCTTATTATCTCCATTGCCAGACTCTCCTCCTGTCTTTCCGGAATTGGACTTATTCCCATTATTGAAGCCCCCATCCGTTCCGCCTTTTCCCTGCTGCTTTTGCGCTTCCTTCTTGGCAAGGTAATCTTCTGTTGCCCTGTGATTGCTGTAACGCTCTGCAAAATCTAAATTGCCATAATCTACTGTCCGATGATGCCGTCGTGCTGCTAGCCCGTATAGCCAAACAGGTTGTCCACGGTTTCCTTTAAGACGGTCCGGTTACAAAGTACGTCATAACTGTATTCATTAAACTTCTTTTGCTAATATATTATTCGGTTTATTATTTAATTGTTAGTGCTCTGTTGCTAATCTCCAATAGAAATCAGTCCTAAATTTTTTTTCAATGCTTTTTGAGCTATATTAATTAAATCCATCAACATCCTGTTACCTTCATCTGGTTTATCGTAACTTTCAAGCAATGCTTCACTTAAAATATAATTTGAAATTTCTATTATTCTAGGCAAATCCATATTAGAAATTTCAATATCATCATATGGATTAATTTTATATAATTCATTCATTTGATATGAAGTTTGTAAGCTCAATTTGTAAATAAAACCAATTAACTCATCACTAAATTCTATATTATCATCATTTATATCAATCTCATTTATCGAATTTCCTATATAAAAATTCATTATGACTCCTCCTATTTTTTGGGAAATGCAGTAATTACGTTTCCAGATTCATCTATAACTACCTTTAACGTATACAATGGCTTTCCTTTGCTATTAGTTCCTATCGGACTGGTAAATGTTTGCTCAAAAATATACCCTCCCCTTCCAGCAGTATTAGGAAGCACGATGGAATTATTTCCCTTTAATGTACTATCAATGCCAGCTTTAATGTCAAAATTTGCATTAAAATGCGATTTATTTCGGTATGTAGAATTAGGTCCATGCCTTTTAAGTATATGATTATTAAAAGTATCATCGCTTAAGTTATAATTATCTGCCACATCAAATACTTCTTGCAATTTACTTCTTCTAGCACCCTGACTAGGCCTATCATCCGGCACATCTGCCTTCGGCTTATTATTAGTCGAATCTGTTCCATCATTAGAAACTTTCGGCTTATTATCTCCATTGCCAGACTCTCCGCCTGTCTTTCCGGAATTGGACTTATTCCCATTATTGGAGCCTCCATCCGTTCCATCTTTTCCCTGCTGCTTTTTCGCTTCCTGCTTGGCATAATAATCATACTCATAACGGTGGTCCCTGTAGCGGTCTGCGAAATCCGGGTCGCCCCATGTCCGGTTATTATCCGGACCATCTGCTCCATCCCCTCCACCACGATTATGGTTTACCTCATGCTCATACCCCGTAGGGTCATAATACATCACCGGATTATTACAACAGTACGCATACAGGTTCAGCCCGTCCCCATAATACGTGTCTTCCTGAATAAACCGCCCGATAACCGGATTATAGTAGCGCGCCCGCAGGTAATACTGTCCGGTGATGCCGTCGTACTGCTGGCCTGTATAGCCAAACAGGTTGTCCACGGTTTCCTTCAGGACGGTCCGGTTGCCGAATACGTCATAGCTGTATTCATTCAACACCCCTTCCTCTTCTGAGGATATCAGGTGGGTGATGCTGCCCTTTTCGTCGCTGACATAGTGGTAATAGGTTCTTGCCTGCTCGCTGTCGGAGGAAATCAGGCCGTAACCCCGGATGTAGCGGGTCATTCCTTCTCCTTCTTTGGTGGCTGCTGCCACTTCTTCGCCGGAGTACAGGAATTGAATCAATTTTCCGTTCTCCTCCATCTCATGGCGCATGCCTTCTGCATCGTAACGGTTCTTCTGTATCCTGCCTGTAACGGTCTCTGCCTGTTCCATCCTTCCGAAAGCATCGTACTGGTAGCGGGCATTGCCGTCCTGCAGCAGATTTCCCTGTCTGTCATAAGTGAACTTCTGTACCGTTACCTCCGGCTGTCCTTCGCTTCCGGCTTCCTTTTCATGCCCTACGGCAATCTCCTTCAGCTCTGTCAGGCGGTTGTTGCTGTCATAGGCATACAGCTGTTCCGCCGCTTCCGTCACACGCCTGGTCCGGTTTCCTGCATTGTCATAGAAAAGCTGCTCCCGGCAGGTAGGATAGTCCGCTTCCACAATCTGGTTCAGGACGTCGTAACGATAGGTCTCAGTCCCATGGAGCCCCTGCTTTGACACCATGTTCCCGTTCCCGTCATAGGAGTAATGGAAGTCCGCCAGCACCTGGCTGCCCATGACGGTTTTCTGCCCGGTCAGGTTCCGGTCTGTGTCATAGGCATAGGTAGTGGCAAGGTCCTTTCCAATCCTCATGGAGGACACCATGCCGTCCGCTTCATAGGCATAGGATGCAAGCAGTTTGCCGTTGTCCCATACTTCACGGAGCATGTCCTGGTCATTGTAGACATATTCCGTCTTTTTCCCGGTAAGGTCTGTCTGGCTGGTCTTATTGCCGTTTAAGTCATAGGTATAGGAAATCAGGGTCCTGCCGCTTGCTTTCTTCTCCTTCAGGAAACCGTCCGGCAGGTAGGCATACTCATAGCGCATTCCCCCGCCGATTGCATAGGCAAGCCTTCCGTTCTGCCGGTAACCATAGGACTCCTGCACCGTCCTGTTGCTGTCCATCCTCTGTTTCAGGTCGCCGTACATATTGTATTGATACAGAATCCGGCTGCCGTTCCGGTCCGTGTAAGAGCACATCCTCCCTTCAATATCATACAGCCAGCTTTCCTGAAAGCCCTGGGCATCCGTTCGGCTCTCCAGGCGGTTTATGGCATTGTACTGGCAGTTTGTTTCGTTTCCATTGCCGTCCACGGTTCTTATCACGTTCCCCGCATAGTCATAGGCATACTGCTCCCGGGTATGGTCCGGCTTGCTGACAGAAAGGATTCGTCCCCATTCGTCCAGCTCATATTCCGTCTTGTTCCGGTTGCCGTCCAGAATGCCCACGATGTTGCCCATGGCGTCATATTCATAGCTCTGGCTGCTGTTTCCGGCTGTACAGACCAGCTGCCTCCTCCCTGCAAAATCGTACTGGAAGGAAATCCGGCTGCCTGCGGCATAATGCTGGCAGATAACTTCCCCTGCATCATTATACACCATCCGGGTTTCATTTTGGCGGCTCCTGTTGAAAATATTTGTGACGCGGTCCAACTCGTCATAAAGATACTGGACTCCAAAGGCCTCTCTGCCGTCTTTTGCATATTCGTTTGGCGTAATTATCTTATAAAGGCGGCCATTTCTGTCATACTCTTTATAGTGGATTGCTCCCCTTTCGTCCGTCTGGGTCAGCTGGCGGTTCAACAGGTCATATTGGTAGGTAACTGTCCTTCCGTCCGTTTCGCTGTAACCGGAAAGATTTCCTGCCTTGTCATAGGTATAAATGAATGTATTATGAATTTCTCCCTGTTTTTCCTGATGGATTTCCTTTATCATGCGGTTTGCGGCATCATATTCCCTTCTGATTTCATTTCCCAAGGGAGTGGTGATGCGTATCAGATTTCCGTTAGCATCATAAAGGAACCTTGTCTGTGCAAGGGTCTTTCCGCTTCCTTTTTTATCTGCGCTCTCCAAAACGGACTCTAAGTTTCCGTTCTTTAAGTAGCGGTAATTTTTTACATGGTAAGTGTCCTCATTAATTCTGGTCTTTTCCCGAATCAGGTAGCCCTGTTGGTTGTATTGGTACATTCTGGCGGCTCCGGTACTGTCGCTTACCTTGCAAAGACGGTTTGATTTGTCATAGCTCCTTGTAATCCTGTGGATTCTTCCGCACATGCTTTCCAAGGTCTGGTAATCCAGATACCTTTTTTCTTCCACCAGGTTTCCTGTCTTGTCATATTCATAGGTGGTCAGGGCATAGGCATAGCTTCCGTCCTGGTTTTGTCTGACCGGCACTCTTTTTGAGGTGACTGCCCCCGCAAGGTTATAGGTATAAATCGTCCCAATTCTTTCTTCGTCATTGTCCCCGGTCAGATAACCCTTGCTGTCGATTATTTTGACAATATTTCCGCACAGGTCATAAACATACCGCTTTTCCACGATTCCTTTGGGATTGGTGATTTCCACCAGCCTGTTGCCCCCATCATAGGTATAGCAGTATCCGGGGCCATCGTCTTTTTCTTCCTCATAGGACATGGGCTGTACTTTTTTGATGATGTTTCCATTTGCATCATAAAAAATACGTTCTATGCCGCCGTCCGGATAAATAATTTTTATCCTTCTGTCATCCTTGTCATATTGATAGCAGATTCCTTCTCCTGTCCCGGTGCTTTCCTGATAGCTGTTTGGATTGATTTCCTTTGTGATATTGCCGCTGCAGTCCACCTCCACTGCCACAACATTCCCCAACTCGTCAACAGTGCGCACAAGGTGGTTCATATCATCGTATTCGTAATGGATTCCCTCATTGGTTTTTTCCTGATAGCCAATAGGGCGAATCATGTTGGTAAGGTTACACAGCCGGTCATAGCTATAGCGGGTTGTATTTCCCAGGGCATCTGTTTCCGATGTGATATAATCAAAATGATTATATGCGTATCTGGTAACTCCGGCTCCGTCATTTTGGGACATTTTACGTCCTGCTTTGTCATATTCATAAAATACCTGTTCGCCTTCAGCGCCCATTATATGGGACGGCATGCCAAAGGAGGTATCATAAGAATATTTTCTGCAATGATGGTTTGCGTCTTCCACGGAAAGAAGTCTTCCTTTGGAATCGTATTCATAGCATGTGGCTGCCTTTGTTTTGGAATCTACGGTTAATTCCTTTCTAATGAGATTATTGTGGGCATCATAAGCAAAGGTCAGTTTTCTGCCCGCATTATCCTCCTGTTCTATGAGATTTCCTCTTTCATCCTGTTTATAAGTAACCTTTAATCCGGTGGGTTCTTCTTCTGATAGCAGTAAGCCTTCCGGAGAAAAGGTTCTGAAAATACAATTGCCGTTCCTGTCCCTTTCATAAATCAGGTTTTCATTTACATCGTATTTCTTTTCTTCATAAGTATCATCCTCATAAAGAACCTTTGTTACCAGCTTATCCCTGTTATAATAGTATTTCACACTGCTTTCCTTGGACATTGTAACAAAGGTATTTACCTTTTCCGCCTCATTGTACAGGTAAATATACTCCTCACCGTCCGCCATAAGTTGCCTTACTACACGGCCTTTGCGGTCATAGCTGCTGGTTACATAGCATTTCCCGTTCTGGTCCGTAATCTTCTCTAAATATCCTTCCTCTGTATAGCCATAGGTTACCACGCCGTCATTTGCATATGTAACAGAGGTGAGAAGGTCTCCCTTGTACTGATACTTAACTGTTCTTCCTATATTGTCCTGTACGGTATGCAGCCTGCCATCCTGATAGGAAAAAGTCAGGGTTACGCCGCTTTCCAAAAGTATCTGCGCCAGGACGTTATCCGCATAACAAAATTGCACACTGCTATATTTTTCGTCTGTAATAGCAGTAATCCTGCCTGTTTGATTATACGTGTATGTTCTTCTGGAAACGGCATCATAGAGCCGGTAACCTTCCTTATCTTCCGTCAGGCAGAATTTCTGTTTTCCTTCTTTGCGGTTCTGCCATTTTCCTTCTTTCTTCACGAAACGTTCCATGTGGCAGTCAGGCAGGATTACGGAAATTCCCTGCTGGCTAAATTCCAGCGCAGATTCTATATTCAGCATCCATTTACTTCCAAGCAGCCTGTTTTCATTGGTATAAACAGAGCGGTATGTCCTTGTAATGGCAAAATCGGAATGAATATCCTTAACCACCAAATCCGAATGAATAATCTGCAGGGCGCCTGTTACAATATCAACCGGGTCGCCTACCCCTGTGGTGCGGGTATGCTCATTTGTATTGGTTCCGTCGGAATCACCACCTCCGTGACGGGAAGAATTTCCGCCGTCAGAATCGCCCCCGCCATGATTGGAAGAGTTCCCCCCATCAGAATCGCCTCCGCCATGAGGCGAAGAACCGCCTCCGTCTTTTCCGGATATTGTCTTATAACCATCCCTTGCATCACTGCCCAATGAAATAGTTGAATCTGTTGTTGTCAGGATAAATAGAAATGCTTCCGCCACCTTCCCTGAAATGGAATCATGCTGTTCTATTCTTTTCATCATCTGCTGCCAACTGGTTGATACGTTATAAGCATATTGAACAGACTTATAGACTAATACGCAGACTGCTATAATCTTCTTACTTTCTTCCATGAACATCAGTATCTTTTGTACTACAGACAAGCCTTTTATCGCTTCTATTGTCTTACTAAAGGCTCCTAAATATTTTACGGCGCCGCAAATAGCTCCTATTGTTGATGTTACAGCTCCAAAATAGTCCCCCCGTGACAAGGCAATAGCTCCGCCTACCGCCATAAGCGCTACTGCTGCTGCCCCTCCCGTACCTACAATCAGGCAGACGGTCCCCGCAATTGCCAGTCCTGCCGCCAGAATGTCCATGCCAATTTCCCATGCATCCCTCAGCTCGTCCGCCTTTTGGGGATATCCCTTAATGGGATCTGAGCCAAGCCAGCCAAAGACCTTTGTATAAATGTAAAGCTCTCCCGGAATATCATTTCCTAGTTTTACAAAGCTGTTTCCCACCCTTAATTCCATAGTGTAGCCGTAAAGGGACAACGTACCGGTTTCATACTGACCCATTTCATCTGCAACTTCAAGAGGCTTCTCTTTGTGCCACCAGTTGTAAAAAATCAAGCTCTTACCGCCTTCGATAAAACTGTTTGCTACGTCTGATTTGAAATTGTTCCAACGGGCGTCTTTGGTTTTTTGTTTCAGGTCGGATTCTGTGTAGCCGCCTAGTTTTTTATAATTTTCCTTACCAGCATCATAGTATTGACCATAATCTTCAATTAGCTCCTGTTTAATATTGTTAATTTCGTTCAATGCAAGCCTTGAAGCAGCTAAAACGACTTCTTGTTTCGATGAAATAACAATTTGATTTTTCGCCCTGACAGTAACCCCATTTTCCTTTTCCAACAAAATCGCTATTTGATTTTCCGTATTTTCCTTTGAATATTCCTCTCTTGTAGCAGTAAGGTTTAAATCATTTTCCTTAAAATGAATTAAATTATCCAATCCGCCAAATGCCTTTTCCTCAGGCTTTTGAAAATGTTCATCTTCCGTATCGCTCCGCTTGCTTCCAAGACAAATGACCTCTCCCTGATTGTCGCAATATACGAACACCTTATCATTCATATCCGGCATTGTGAAAAAGGAATTGCTTAAGACGCTTTCGTATGGTATTTCTACCGCTTCTGCAACATTCTGTCCCCCATCCACATCAAACTGCACCCGAATGATTTCACTGGTCACATCGATAACGGTTCCTGTTAAAATACGGCTTGAAAATGCCTCTTCTGTTTGTATATCATAGGGAAGCACAACCTTTGTATCATTTTGCAAAGATACACAGTTGGATAAAACGCCTTTGGCAGAAATCAAATCTGTAGAGGCAGTAAGGCAATTGTCCACCATATCACCGGCAACTATGGAAACATTTCTTGTATGGAATCCTTTTTGCTCAAACTGAAAACTTGCTACATCATCTTTTGTATTTGCTTCTGTTTTCAAAAAGTCCCCAAAATTTTTACTTTCCTGTTTTAAAACAGTTCCTTCTCCCAATTCCCGGGTGCTAAAGGGTCGGTTTCCCACCTGAATCCGAATGCTCCGGTCCCTGCTATCCACAAATACGGCATATCCGTTTTGATTGGAAATCCGCACAAGAAATTCCCAATCTGTTTCCTGCTTTTGGCTGATGGTATAGGGTATGGCTATATCCTGGCTGATCTCTACGGAACCTCCATATGGTTTTATCAATTCACTGGCAACCTGATTTAATGTCTTGGCTGGATTTTGAAAGGTCTTGTCCTTTTTTTCCTGGTCCGCAAGATAGGTATAAGAAGATGCCTGTATGGTAACCTCCTGATACTTTGCTGCGCTGTTCAACCTGCACATTGTGCATATACCGCCAAATAAAATTGTTCCATCTGTGAGCTTAACACAGACCGGCTGATTTTCAAGACTTTCCGTCTGGCTTTTTGTAACCTGTTCCTCTACCATAATTTGAATACTCATGGTGCTGTGCTGATTTATCTCTGTATGTATTTGCAGATTTTGTACCGTAATATAGGATAATGAACACTCTAATTGTACTTCTGCTAATGCTATTTCTCTTGTATTTCCCATAGGAGACCCTCCCTTTCATTTCTCATTTATTGTTTTTCCCCATTGCTTTACTTATAAGAAAAAGTAATGTGACACCTCCAAATAAAACAACTAAAAATACAATAATTGCTGCCGTGGTCTGATTTGAGCGGAATTTTTTCATTTCCTCCCCATTCGCATAGTCTTTTATAGCATTTATAAACCTTCTATAATTGTCTAGACCGTATAAATTTTCTACTATACTTCTGTCACAATCTCTTTCATAATAATAATATCCATCTAGACCATATCTTGCATCAAGTTGACAAATAGGAAGTTTTAATACGGTATCCTTTTTTAATTCCATTTCATTGTCATTTAATAAAATAGGTATTTTTTTTCCATCCTCTAAAGTAAGGATATAAAATTGTGCATAAATATATCTATTTCTGTATAACGCCACTTTTCTTTTATTGGTCTCATATTCGCCAATGCCATCTTCTTCTACTTTTGTATAAATTCCTGTGGGTATCAATTGATTACTGCTAATTTCCATTGTAAAATATATTAAACCTTGCTCATCTGTCCGCATTTCATCATAAGTCCTCGCTACTGGTATGCCCTCACCAGCTTTATATCCAATAGGGAATCTATGTCTTTCATTTTCTATATCCTCCTGCGACACTGCCGGAGTCTTTTCATATACCCACTTCTCATAAGGCGGCACAAACACTATGAGCCATGTGGCTAATGCTGCAAGCAGAAAAGAAATTACAAATTCCATTCTTGTTAATATATAATACATACTTTTTTTATCCAACATATTTTTTTAAAATATGATTGAATATCCCCTTTCTTCTTATTTTTTTTTGCTAACATTCTTTTTATGATAATATGTTGAATTGTTTGCTTATCTAAAAATGAAGTTTTCTCACTTAAATGCATTTTACTTATTAATAACTTTCCATCTTATGTATATTATTAAATTTCTATATTATTTTTTAATGGTTTTCATTTCTCATTTATTGTTTTTTCCCATTGCTTTACTTATAAGAAAAAGTAACGTGACACTTCCAAATAGAACAACTAAAAATACAATAATTGCCGCTGTGGTCTGATTCGAGCGGAATTTTTTCATTTCTTCTCCATTTGCATAGGCATTTATAGCATTTATAAAAGGTCCATAGGCATCTACCTCATATAATTTTTCTACTATACTTTTGTCACAACCTCTTTCATAATAATACTCAGCTAAACCATAACCTGAATCAAGGCTACAAATAGGAAGTTTTATTATAATATCTTTTTTCATTTCTTTATCATCTATTAAGATAGGTATTTTTTTCCCATCTTCTAAAGTAAGAATATAAAATTGTGCATAAATATATCTATTTCTGCATAATGCCACTTTTCTTTTATTGGTCTCATATTTACTAATACTACCTTCTACCCTTTTATAAATTCCCGTTGGCAACAGTTGATTACTATTAATTTCCATAGTAAAATATATCCAGCTTTCTTCTGTTGACATTTCATCATAAGTCTTTGCCACTGGTATGCCCTCACCTGCTTTATATCCTGTACTCCCTCGAGAACTACTCATAATATCCTCCTGCGACACCGCCGGAGTCTTTTCATACACCCACTTTTCATACGGCGGCACAAACACTATAAGCCATGTGGCTAATGCTGCAAGCAGAAAGGAAATTATAAATTCCATTCGTGTTGCTATATAATACATCTCTTATTGCTCCCCTTCCTGTTCCTCTTCACATATAGTAATACATCCTCCATATCTGCACATCAGCACGCTATCATCCGTCAGGCTGGGAGCGCCTTCAATCATATGATTTTTATCCCCGTTTACCCAGCATTTAAAGGTCATTGGCCTGCATTTGCAGCCGCCGCATCCTATCAGCTCTTTCAAGAAAATGCTTCCCGGAATCAGGCTTCCCATTACAATTTCCTCCAAATCAAATTTGTTCCCGGGATTTTCATTAGAATTGCATCTCCCAAAATGAACGATATTTTCATCGGGAACAATATCATTGGCATTCATAAAAGGTTGTTTGTCATTGCAGGCATCTCCCGGTTCACAGCCTTTTTCCCATATGATTCCATGGTCCTTTTTTACGTTCAGATAGTTTTCCATAGTTCCCATGCTGCATTTGGCTTTTCTCAATCTTGTTACATAGCTTTTTTCACTCATTTATATTACCTCCACTTTCTCAAATCCAATGCCGTACAACCTTCTGCGCAAAATGCTTTCTGCAACCGGCAGGGAAATTATTATCTTATTTTCCAGAATTCCCTGTATACGGAAAATATCCTGTCCCATGATTTTATGCCTGTCTAAAACAAGCTTTCCAATGCTTCCGTTTGGGTTTTTTACACAGGTTTCATGAAGACAATCCAATTGCTTCAAATAAAGGAACCAGTACAGCAGGGACTTTTTTATTTCCAGCTGTTTTGCAAAATAGCAAACCGGCTTATATTGTATTTCTTCATCATATATCTGCAGGGTGTCTCTAAGCTTTGTGGAAAACAACGGAACCGGCAAAGCCACATAGTCCGGAAATTCCAGCTCTTCCTTATAGTCATAATAGGAAACCATCGCTTTCGGAATACGGGCAAATTCCTCTATGGTAATATTGGGCTTATAATACCCGGTATCAAGTCCCCCTGCCTTAATGGGTTCTTTCATACTATTATTTGTTATCAAACGAAAATATTCCATAAATTCTTTCCTTTACCCTTCCTTTATCTGCGATTTTTCTATGTTTTCTCCATTTTTTTCAAAGCGGGTATTCACTATATGACAGCCTTCCAAATCCCTTTCTTCCATGCCGCAGTCAAGAAATTTGCATTCCTGAAAGGTTGTTATCCGGTAGCAGTCTTCTATTTCTTCTGCTGTAAAATCATAGGCTGCCTGCCATTCCATATGTTCAAAGGTGCAGTTGGTAAAGCTGCATCCGGCAAACACGGTACCCGGCATATGAATCTGCTTAAAGGAAGTATTGACAAATTCGCATTGCACAAAAGTACAGTCATTGAAATAAATATCCTCCAATGCGCAATACCGGAACCGGCATTCCAAAAAACAAGAGCCTTTTAAATCCATTGCCTCTATTTCCTTACGATAATAAACCTGATTTTTAAACCTGCCGTACCGCCGGGACATCTCTTCATCCTGAATAAATATGTCAAAGGGCTCCCTTACGGCAAAGACAATTTTCTGCCAGTTCCTGTAATCTCCTGCTGAAATAAAAAACAGCTCTGTTTTTTCCAGCTCTTTAAGCTCCTTCCATTCATGGCATTCTTCCAGATTATATTTCATCAAAAATGCCATACCCATAGCCATATGGTCCAAAGACTCCTGCATAAGTGTATAAATCACTTCATCAGTAATGAATCTTGCCCACTCAAGGGACGTGCTTTCCTTTTTCAGTTTTTCATAATAATCCTGCCACAGCTCATAAAGAAATGGGAGCGCCAGTCCGGATTCCAGAATACAATTGCCCAGACTTTGTTTCTGGTCATAGATTTCGATGGAAAGCCGGGGTTCTTTTAAGTAAAAGGAGCTTCTAAGGAGCGATATTTCCACACAGCCTGCCACCAGCGCTTCCACCGTCTGTATTTTTAAAAGCTCCCGCAGCATAGCCCTTAACTGCCTTTTTATCTGCACAAGCAGCATTTCCCGGTTTTTCGCCATGCTTTTTGCCCATGTATTCCGAAACTCCCCGGAAATTTCCTCAAAGGGACCGTTTTTAAATTTTTCCACATATTCCTGTCTTATGTTTTCGTTCATACTGCATCCTCTATTTTACAAATATTTTAGGCGCCATTGTGGTTACCCCGTCTTCTTCAATAGACATATAGGAACCCGGCGTTCCGATAAATATATTGCTTTTTGATGTGACTTTTAAATTCTCATATGCCATGATTCCGAAATTTTTTGCCGTATACATGGTGATGGATGTATTTGCCTTAAGCTCTATTCCTTTTTCTTTATCCAGATTGATATATACTTTTTTTCCTTTGCAGCTTATAAACAGACCCTTTTTTGCGAAAAGGACTTCCATTCCCGACTGGGTCCGGAAACATTTTTCCTCTTTGTCGCTGCGGTTTCCCCGCACGGTTTTAGAACTTGCCGCAAAACTATCTTTTGCTTCGTTGGTAGGGAAAAATATCCGTACCGGGTCTCCTTCCTTTGGCATGCAATAGATACCTGCTTCATTCTGGCTGGATGAATAAAGGGTGGAATATGGAAACCACCAGTCTCCTCCTCCATCAAATTCCCGGTCGACAGTAATCAGGTGCGCCTGTATAAGGTCTTTTTTTACATTCTTTACCGTGGCGGGAAAAATCTTTCCGGCAAAAGACGGCTGATTAGACTGGCTCATGCTTATAACCGCTGCCTTTACTCTTTCTGTTTCTCTCGTCTCATAGGTGGTTTTTAATACCCCCGCCTTTAATACGGAATACACGCTGATAATCACCTGACCGTTTTTCTTTGACCCCGCAAAGATAAAATCATCCGTTTCCCCTGATTCAAAACCGTTTCCCTTTTGCCTGGGCACATCCTGAAATGCAGCCTCTCCCCTGTCTCCCACAGTTATAGAGGGCTTTTGGGCTGTAATATCGGCAACAATAAATGTACCGCATTCCGCCGCCATTCTTTTTATAAATGCCCATGCGGTTTCCCTATATTGCATGATCATTTTCCCCACAGGCTTATCCTGTATGTGAAAAACTATATCTCCCCCGCCGCAGGTGGATTTTTCCATAATGCTTTTATAGGTTGCCTGTGTGCATTGGTAGCTATGGCTTTGTATATTACAGTCCAACGCCCGGGTGGTGGAAACCAGCTTTGCGCACAGTACGGCATAATCGTTTTGATATTGAACAGACAAATCCTCCAGTATTCCGCAAAAAAGAGTCTTGTCAAGGTGCTTAATACGAATTGCCATTTTCTCCGTAGCCTGTCCCATAAATTTTCTGGCTGTTTCCGGGGGAGCCTCTCCATAAATTACCGCTCTTCCGTGTTCATTGATTTGCTGATGGATTTCCAGCCCGGTAATATGTGAAACAGGCAGGCCTTCTGTTTTTAATGTTTCATACGTAATCTGACTCATCTTCTATCACCTCTGCTTTTAATGACCCTGCTATTTCTTTCATCAGGGGCAACAATTTTTTCTTTTCCTTGTTTTCAAAGCTTATGTCAATTACCAAAAGCTTTTCCTCCACGCTTGCAAACAGCATAAGGTTATAAATCATCCCGTCAAAGCCCATGGAAAGAAATTCTGCATTTCCTACAAGAAATTCCTCTTCCCCTGCCATATAGGTTCTTAGTACCTTTGCTTTCGGGACCATATTTTCAATGATTTTGGAGCTATAATTTAAGAATGTTTTCACCTGCTCATTCTTTAGAGGGCTTTCCGTCACATTAACCGCCATGCTAAAGGGAATGCCATCGCCGAAATAAGCATATTTAGGGGGTTTGGTCCTTGCAAAGACAATATCCTTTTCCTCCGGAGTCATAAGCCGAAAATCCTTTGGCATATAAATGCTCACCGGAAGCTCCCCTACCAGCCTTCTTTCAAAGGTAAACTGTTTTTCCTCAAAGCATACATATTCATCATATATGGACTGCTTTGCTTCTTCCTTTGATTCCGCCTCCTTTCTCGCCTGCTCTTCCATTTCCTCCAACTGCTTTTTTGCCTTTATTCTTTCTTCATCCTGATAACTCATGCCATTTCACCTCCTTTTAGTTGATATGGAATTTCTCCGCCTTAAATACAATCATATCCTTATCAAACTCTACGTTTGTCTCACTGCTGTAAAGGGATACCTTGTTATCCGCAAATAACGTGACCCCTTCATCTCCCTCTATCCGAATCGTTTCCGCTTCTTCAATATTGATATTCTGGTCGCTGAATACGGATATTCCAATAGGGGAGTTAATGTTTAAGTCTATATAAATGGAGCTTTCCTGACAGGTAATGCGGATTCCGTCTTCGGTAAACAGGATTTCCTGCCCATTGGGCACGCGCCATTTTGCCTCTGCCGGATTGTCAAGAGGCGATACGCTTACGGAGCCAAAGGCAAAAGCTGCCGCTTCTTCCGCCGTAGGCAGAAATACCCTTACCCGGTCACCTTTTTCCGGCATCCAGTAAAAGCCGCTGCCATACTCTCCTCCGTTTGTGGCAAAGGGTGTGGCATATTCAAACCAGTTGTCTGTACCGGAATCATATTCTGAATCTATGGAGTCAAAAAATACCTTTACTTTTTCTTTTTGTACATCCTGTACGACCCCGGTAAGCATCAGTCCTTCTGACAGGGGATTATGATAAGGTGTATTGGTAAAATCCTTTGCTTTTCCATAAGAAGGGGTAGTAACCAGCTCTCCGCGTCTCAAAACTGTTTTTGAATTTTTCACAAGATTTCCGTCCCGGGACTTTCCAATGCCTCCTGTCAGCAGCATATTGGGGATTCCAATAGTAAGCGTAGGCTGCTTCTGGGTTACATCCACTGTTACCACTGCCTTGCATCTGGATGCCATTCTTTTTATAAATTCCCAGTTCGTCTCGTTATTTTGAAGAATCCATCCCCCTATAGGGCTGTCCGTGGCTTTAAAATATATGACAGCCTTATTTTCCACCGCCATATTCATTACCTGCTCATGGGTCCATGATTTAATCTGATAGGAGCGGCTCCGCTTTTCCTTATCCAGCAGATAACTGGTAGATAGTAATTTTACACAAAGAACAGGGTAATCATATTCTGCACTCATGCCCGCATTTGCAATTACACCGCAGAAAATCACCTGAGGCTGCCCATGATTCTCTGCTATAATACTCACATACCGATGAACCTCCACACCGCTTGCCAGGGCGGTTCCCACAGAAGGCTCTACTTCCAGTTTTAAATCTGCTTCTCCATGCTGTCCTATGAATTGATTTATTTCTACAGAAATAATATGCTGGTATGTAATTCCTTCTATTTTAATATCTTCATTTGTTATCGTACCACCCAATGTTTATTCCCCCCTAAATAATTTGTATGTTCTCATATTGGAGTGTTTCATTTTTATCCACCAGCCCAAAATGATGCTCCCAAAAAATCTGTACCTGAAAGGACAGGGGCAGGAACAAGTGCTGTAACAGCTCCAGCAGTCTGTCATCCTCTTTATTACAGCTGCAGCCCACATATACCATGATTGTCCGGGACTGGATTTTATTGGCATAGACGGTTCCCTTTTCCAACAGGTCCGTGACACATCTGGCAAATATGGCAGGGGATGCGCCGGCATTTTCTATAAGTTTCATATAATGGCATATTTTATACTGCTTAAAAACATCCAGCTGCCGGAATATTTCTCCGTTTTCCCTGCCATAGCCCCCGCTTATGATTTCTTCCATAAGGCTTCGCAGTTTATATTCTTCCTTTGTCATGCCTTTGAGCAAATCCATTTCCGCCAGAAAATGGGAAATTACATCAAAGCACAAATCTATTGGCTGACTGCTTCCCGGATTTTTATTTTCATACAAAGGGGCAAAAATTTTCCCAAAACGATACATTCCGTTATATTCTAAAATTCCTCCCTGCTTTGTACTGTCTTCATCCGAAATGCTTTCCTCCATAATTTCAAAATAAGGACTGAAAATCTCCGCCTGTCTCACATACTGATTCTTTTGATTGGTATCTAAGAAATTTTCCCACAAATAATTCATAGCTGCTCCCCCTACGGCACTAACATGCCAATACAATGAAATTCCTCTAATTCTCTTTGTAACTGAGAAACCAGATAACTCATTATATCCGTGTTTAAATAGTAATCCTGTTCTTTTGGTTTAAAATATAATTTAAGAATCTGCTTTTGGCAGGCGGAACGGAATTCATCATCAATAAAGGAATTCATATTATAGGTTTTAAAAGACTCACTTTTTATAGCGTCCGCCTCCAGAATCTCTATTTTTTCCAAAGCCGCTATGTGATCAAAACCAAGGGAGCTCACATAATGTTCAATTGCCGCCTTTGTACGAATCAGCTTTTTGGCATCGGGACAGATTTTACTTTCAAAAACTTTTTCTTCATATTTTCTTTTTATCACGCTGGCAATCTGATATACATTCCACTTTACGTTCTCCTGTTCCAGGCACGTAATCACCAGGTCTTCCTGCCGCCGGACCCGGAGAATATGTCTGTCCGGCTCTGCAATCAGGTACTGGCAGTCCTTATTCAATCTGAATCCGTTAATATAGTGCTCAAAATGCACCTTATCAACGCATGGCACCGGCCTCATGTCTGTTATAAATGTGGTGTTTTTAATATTCCATAAAGGTATATAATCATAACAGATACAGGATTCGTATTCCTTAAAGTCAACCTTTACCTCCAGCACATCCGCTTCTTTGGGATATTGGGCTTCTTCTAAAAAAACGTCCAGCATTTTGCTGATATAGGCAGTGCATACTGTATTCCAGCACATTCCGTTCAACTGAAAATAATAGTACAGCTCCTTTAAAAGCTTTTCATATCTGTCTGCTTTTTTCAGGGAAACCACCCCCGGAAATTCCCCTTCCGAAGTATAGACAGTGGCTGGAAACTGCCTGCCGGCTTCACAGATTTTACAAACAGTCTGATAATCAGCCTTTACAAAAACAGAATACAACTGAACCGGTTCCTGCTTTTCCATTGCCTCCCTTATGTTCTCACTGCTGATTCCGGTAGGCTCCAGTTCCTCTGCAATCATGGGGAACATGGCTTCATCCGTCAAATCATACAGACCCTTTTTTATGATTCCCATGAAAATATGAAAGGTGGTATTTTCCTCTTCCTGCTGCATATTAGATTCCAGCTTTCCATATTCCCTGCGCATATGTTCATATAATTCACCGAATACTCCCGTCAGCAATGCCCGGGCGGCAACCCGCTCTTCTAAATTTTCAATTTCCAACAGCCTTTTATCAATATATTTTTCCATATCAAAATCCGATTCAAATATGGATTTTTTCTCTAAGCTTTCCAATTTCTTACGATACCTCCCTGTTTTTACCTACGTTTTATCAGTCTACAAGAATCCTTTGGGCTTTTCTTGCATTTCCCGTTTTTTCCGGGCGTCCCTTCTTTATTCTCACCAGTACATTTTTAAGACCCTGATAAATTTCCTTGTTTGTAAGCTCCTTATATTCCTGTTCCAAACGTTTTGCTATGTAAAATTCCAATGCCCGCCTGTTCATGGAACGTCCGTTTAAATTCATAAGCTGCAGACAAAAGGACTGGTCTATTTCTTCTTCCATCTGATATTTCATGGCTTCCTTTAAAAACATTTGAAAGATTACGGGAGAAACAGAACTTTTTTCCATGGAAGACCATTTTGCATATGTAAAATGCACTGTATCATATTCCGTTTCCATATCTTCAAAATCCCTGTATTTTGTTCTGAGGACTGCGCCGCTTTGCAGCTTGAAACGGCACAATTCTATATCCTTTTCCCGAAGCTTTTCCTCCGTGACCAGATCTACAGTGAGCTGGCGTACAGCAAAGTTATCCGATGCTTCTCTGTCTCCGATTACTGCCCTTAAAATCATATATTGATTTGTCTGGCTATATCTTACAGACACCGGGCGGGTAACAAAAAACGGTTCTCCTTCCAGAAGCAATATTCCTTTTCCTACCGTAATCATTTCATTTGACGTGGTAATCTCACAGCCGCACAATATGCCGTCGGAATACCCGCAATAGTTTAATATACCTGCCTGAATCGTATGCTCCTTCATGCTTTCCAGCATATCCTGTGTCAGCAAATTACCGCTTGAAAACAATGGGATTTTTTGTTCAATCATATCTTTTCCTCCAATTATTTACTTAATCTTACAATTTTATCTTTTTCTTCACTGCGAAATGCTACATGGAAGGTACAAATATCATTTTCCTTATCCATTGTATAGGATAATGTTTCACCCTCTTTGATAATGGCATTTACACATTTTTGATTCTGCTCCCATTTGGCGCGGATGCTGTTGGGCCTGTTCTGAAAAAACTGTTCAATCAGGTGCATTTTGTAATCCTGCGTGGTTTTTCTGATAACCCTGTCCATATATGTCAATGTCTGTATATTGCCAACGGTATCCTTTTTTCCGTATAAGACCGCCAGGGTCCTGTCTGTATGGATATAAATTTTATTTTTATAGGGAGCAAAAAATATTCCATAGCTTTTTCGCTGCACCTCTTCCATAAATTCCCCGGAACAGGAAAATATTTCGCTTGCCATAGTAGTAGGGACAGCCTGGCTGTATTGTTCCCTTAAAACCTGAAAAGCCACGCCCGGCATATCCTTTATCACTTTTTCCGGATAGTGCTTTTCCAGATATGCAGGCTCCTGACAGGCGGCATAATAGCCGGCAGCCACATAAGAGGCTTCTATAACAATCTGTGTCAGCCATACCTTCTTTTTAGCAGTCTGGGCCTGTCTGATATCCCCCATTTCATCATATAATATGGGATAACACGGAGAGACGAACGCAAATTCCTTTGGCAGCACTGTAAAATTGGGATAACACGGAATCATATATTCTGCTGTCTCCGTTTTTTTAAGCGACTCAAATATTGAATTCATTTCATCTAATCCGTCTTTTTTTATTCCCTTAAAAGAGCTTGCATCTCCGCCCTGTACACTTAAAAACGTCTGTATCTGGTATTCGGACAATATATCTGTCAAAACCTGTATTTCTTCTGCCTCATTTCCCTTTTCCAGAATAGTCTCACTGGTGGACAGAAAACGGGTTCTTTGTACTCTTGGTCTTGTAAGCTTTCCTGCCGATACTTTTGGGAGAATACAGTACCAGATAGTCTCGCTTAAAAAATTCTTGTTATTTACTGTCTCTAAATAAACTCTCAGCTTTTCCTGATTTTTACTGTCCAAAATGGCATCTGCACTGCAGTTTGCTATTAACAGGCTGGGGGGCATCTCACCTTTTATATTGCCGTATTGCCGGAAAAAGCTATAGACTCCCATAGTGGTTTCCAAAAGAGGCTTGTATTGATACCACAAAATCCGGATTGCCTTTTCATAAAACTCCATGGCATCTTTATATTCTGTAACGAACTCTTCCTCTAAATCCAGTATTTTTATATATGGCAATAACAGAAAATAGTACAAAAGCTTTTTATGGCGGATTGGATTATTTTCCAGATATTCCTGCAGCTTTTTCTGATAATCCAATGCTTTTTCTTCTGTCAGCAAGGCTTCTGTCTGTATAAATTTGTCTGAAACACTTATAAGCTGAACCTGCATTTTAGCATTATTTTTCAGTACAATAGGCTTTATATCTTCTGTCTGCCTGTCCTTAAACAAAATCCTGCCTGTATCCTCAATGAACAGCTTCAGAAGCTGAAGGCTGTTTTTACTGTTTTCCGAAACAGATTGGAATAATGTGTTCAGCCCTTCCTCTTTACCTGCATTAATTTGATTTGTTATTTCTGTCCTTAGCTCCATCAGCCTTTTATGGTTATCATTTCCTATCATATATTCAAGAAAATGCTGAAATTGAAAACTGGTAAACTCCTTCTGGTCTTTTTGACGAAGCATCTGTAAAAACATTTGCAACAGGCTGTCTTTTGCTTTCAGGGAATATTTCACAGCCTGTCCATTTCCTTCCCTGTAAGCTCCCGCCTGTCCAAAAGCGGCCAAAAAGCTTTTCCTTTCATAATCCATGTTTATATAAAGGTCCGGAATAAAATTCCGGGTGAAGTCTTCAAAAGATTCTGCTACCAGTTCCTGATGGATTTCCTGTATCTCATAATCCGTCAGGCTTGCCTTTTGCTGACTGTTATCCACCAGGTCAAGTAAATTCATCTTATCCGGATTAACCTCTTCAAATAAAATAGTTCTGTTTGTCTGTTCCATATCGTATCCCCTATCCTTTTCCATCCTTATTTCATTCCATCAAAGAAGTCCATTTCCCAGCAGTCATTTTCAAATGCATAAAAGGCTTCCCTTCCCATGTACAAAATGGAATTTTTTCTTGTGACAGGTACCAGGAAAAAGCCCCACTGATCCTTTGCCGCAAAAATGAAAAATTTCACTTCGGATTCCACAATATCGTCGGTGTCGTCCTGTCGGATGCATTCCTTATATGCTATGTACTTATCCTGAATTTTTTCGTAGGTGGTCTCCACATAATCTTCCGGTTTATTATCGTAAATATAACGGTATTTCAGATTGCCGCTTCCATCCTTTAAGAAAAGCTCCAGCTGTCTGATGGCGCTGTTTCTGGACAGATGGCCGTGGGTCTGCTTCCGGTCCAGGCTGTAAATCAGCATGACTTCCTTATTTTCATGGGTATAGCCGCTGATGGAATAGGGAATTGCCGGCATCCGGTAGTTAAGTACCACGTCGGTAAAGCCCATTTTCCTTGCATTTACATATTGAATGGCGCCCCGGACGCAGGTCAGCTTCAATTCCATAATGCTCTGCTTTTCCTTTGTCTGCTGCTTGAACTCAATGCTTTTTCCGGGAACAAATTCCTTTAAGGCTTCCCTGAAAATATCAATCCGGCAGGACTGCCCGGTAAGCTTGATGATGGAGAAGCCGGAAAGGGAGTGGTCTTCGTAAAATTCATGAAGGAATTTATTGACGATTTCATAAATATCCGCTTTCAGCAGAAGCTCGATTTCCTTGATGTTGAACACTACCTCCGGGAAGGAATGCTTATAAATGAGCCTTCCCTCTTCCCTGACTACCAGATTCCATCTGTCAATCTGGGTGACCTTCAGGTCGTCGTTTTCCTTTTCGTAGTTGTTCTGGAAGCTGTTTCTTAAAATGCCTTCCCGCATGTAAAACTGCTTTTTCATCCGGTCCGCAATGTCAAACAGGAAGTAGAAGTTGTTTTTTACCATGAAATATTCGTCTCTTGTGTGGTTTTCATAGTTTTTGAATTTGGTGGGGATGACGGCTTCCGCTTCGTCATATGCCCTTTCCAAATCCTTATAGACTTCCTCTCTTCCAAACTCGTCCACAAAACGGAAAATATCCTCGCTTGCCACGGTAATCAATTCATCAATGCGCACCTGCCCACCCTGGCTGTAGTGCTTGGCAAACATGATCTTGATGTACTGCATGATGCGGTAGGTAATATTGTTTCCTCCGAAATTGGTATCGCCGTTTTCATAGGTGGTCTCAATTTCCACCTTGTAGGATATGCTGTCGTTTTCTATGACGAAGTTACAGGAGGACAGGTCTGTGGTGCCGCCGCCGCAGTCGATAATCAGCGCGGAAATTTCTTCTCCCTCATAGTACCGTTTCTTTTCAATCAGGTTATGTATGGTGTTGTAGATAACGGCGGTTCCTTCATCCAGCATGTGCTTTGTGTCAATGTCATATTCGGGCAGAAGCTCCGCAAACATCTGGTTGTACTGCTGCTTCAGCTTTACCGGGCTGGTGAGATGGAGATGCTTGAATTTACATTTAAACCGCTGCTGGGCGCAGGCAATCACATAGAGCAGGTATTGGCGGATGATTTCGCCCCGCACCACCATTGCCGTATTCCCTTCCTTGTCCATGACTTCCTGCTTCACGTGGTAGCTGTTGACCCACCGCTTGATTTCATAAAAGATACTAAAGGATTCATCGTAATATTTAATCTGGGTGTCCTTTTGCGCCTCATAGCCAAAGTGGTATTTTACATTTTCCGGATCCTTACAGTCCGCCACACACACGACGGTAGGCAGCATGGGCACCCATTTTTTCCGGGATTTGGAGTTGTCCAGAAACTGCACTTCATTGATGGCATCCAGCTTGATTCCCCCGTTTAATAAGTCGTTGCTGTCGTGCCGGTTGATATATCCGTAATCTAAGTAGGTGCCTGCGGTAGTATTGGAGGTTCCAAAGTCGATGGAAAGGATTGCCTCCGTATCCTCCACGTCCCTTACCTCCAAATCCACAAGGGGGATTTTGTAGTAATTCAGTGCCGCATAGGGCTTTTGGTCAATATTGTAGTAGGCGTTGTACAGGTAGTCGGAGTCTCTTTTTTCAAAAAACAGAAGGTAGTAAAACTTGCGCTCCCCTAAGTTGATGGGCTGCTCCCCTTCTCTTTCCAGATAGAACCTTTCATCCTCCTGTCCGTCGCTGACCAGATTCAGAATCGTGCAGATTTCTCCGTCCGCCCCTACTAAAAGCACGTTGGATTCCACAATGTGGTTGATGACTGTCTTGCTGATGTCGTTTTTCTTGCTGCGGTCAATGCCAACCTGATATTTGTCAAATAAGGTCAGGTTCAGGTCTTTATAGAGAATCAGCTTTGCGGGATTGTGGATGGTTCCTTCATCTTTTAAGAGGGTGCCTTTTTTTCGTTTCAGGATGTCCTCAAGGCGCTCCAGTCCGCCCTCTTTCACCTTGCGGATGAAAAGGGCTTCCTTTTCTCCCCGGTATCTTAAGATGGTTTCGATGAGCTCGTAACGGTTTAAGGGGTTGGTGATTCCCTTGATAATCATTTCCTTTGTGCAGATGTCGCGGAGCTGGTGGGTGGTCATGTTTTCCAGCTCGTTTTTTTTGTAGGTGTTGTTGAATTTTTTTACCGGGCTGTTGTCTAAGTATAATGAATAGGATTTCATCTTATGCTTGTTCCTCCTGTGCTTTCAGGGCTTTTCTATAATCTACGGCTGCCTTAACCGTTCCTCCCATTGCAAGGCATGCAATGTATATGGCGCCGCTGCTGAAGCTTCCTCCGCTATTGTGCATAGCAGATAATATAATGGAAATTACCTGCGCCAAACCATAAAATACCAGAATCATAATGGATGCCACCAGATTTTTTTTCATTATGGTAATGGCAATGCAGACAATCATGCCGATGCCCGGAATCAGAAATAGTATGTTGCCAGCCAAGCCTGCTACCATTATAAAAAACGTAAAGAGGACGCTAAATACAATGGATATGTAATACCATATCTTTACTCCTGTTGATACTTGGTTTTTCCAGATTTCCTTTTTGTTTTCATTCATTTTGATTTTCCTCCTATGGTGTTTATCATATTATTTTTCTATTAGCCTGTTTTTTTGTTTTGCGCTTATCATGTTATTTATTATTTATTTCCAACATCCACTGTTCCATTGAGCAATAAAAAGCCTCTGCTTCCTTTTCCTGACAGATTGCAAAGGGGCTGCCCCAAAACCTTTTATTATCTGCCTCTACACGAAACTGAAAATGTGTTTTTTTCTCCCGGTTCTGCAATTCATAAAACTGCCATTTGTAATTTTCCCCATTTCTTTTTATATATCCCAGGTTGTTCTTTTTATAATAATAACCTTCCTCATAGCCAATGCCGGATGTTCCTGCCGCAAACGGGACTACATACAGATAATCTTTTCCTATTCCTATGGCATAGTATGAGTAAATGGAAGAATATCTGGTGCTCCTGTATTCATAGGCATAGACAATATCCAGCGTTTCATCATCCCCGAAAACGGACTGCAGTATGTATCTCATGGCATCCCTTCCGGAAGCGGCTGCAGGGAATGTGTGGTTTTTATTATCACTTCCTATTTTTATATACTTCATATACAGGCTTTGAAAGCTGTCCCAGAAATCTTCAATGTATGTATAGTTCAGTGTGGAAAACAGAAATTTTTCTCCTTCCAAAGAATATCTCATGCCAAATAAAATAATAAATTCCCTTGACTGATGATGAGGGTTCCAGGTTGCAAACAGGAATTTCCTTTTTCCAAACAGGCTTTTATAAACCACTCCATATTCATAAAAGCAGACCTTATCTACAAGATGGCGCAGGGGAGACAGCCCGTAGAGCAGGAGGAATCCGTCTACCGCCAGCTTTCCGCCCTGATTGACCTCTTTTAGTCCTTTGGCTGCTCCCAGCAGGGCAAGGGCAAAAAAGGCGGAGATAGCTGCCCGCATAAGCAGGTTGATAAATATTGTTTTTTTATTGCTTCCGGCTTTTTTCAGCAGGTTTCCTAAGCCTTTGTCTTTCTGGTATGCTTTGGTTTGAAGTTTGGGGAGGATACAGCTTTTCATTTTTTTTGCTCCTTGTTTGTTTATATTATTTCAGTTATGTCCCTGATTCTTTTATATTGTTGCCCTTTTTTTCTATATAATTTTTTATTTTGTGTTATATAAAAATCCAAATTATTCTTTTCTAATATTGCTTTTAACAATTGAATTGCGGTTTTAATATTATTTATTTCTGTTTCATTGTTATACTTTTCTATTCTGTAAAGTGTATTTTTGGCACCTTCGGAATCATATATATCAATTGTAAAAATATTACGTTCACTTTCAAAAACTATGGTGTATAACAAAGGAAGATATTTATATTGAATCTTAAAATATCCCATATGCTCTATTGCTTCTTGTTTTTCAATTAAAACTATGTTTTCTTTAAACTCAATTATAAATAAATTGTGAATCTGTTTTATTAAAGTTGTATAATCTGTTTTATCTCTGGTCATGCTAAATATCTCCTTTTGGAACAAATTTATGTCCGGTATTATTAAGATTCGGTATCTTAAAGAATAATAGGAACTATCTCCACCTGGTCATAGGTAAACTGCTCCCTGCCCCAGGGATAGGAAGCCTCACTTAACCGGTTCATGCAGTCATAAGCATAGCGGGTAATCCCTGACAGGGTTTCCTTTTGAACGCAGTTGCCATTTGCATCATAGCTATAGTGGTTATCCACCAAAAGCTCCTGGTCCAGAAGGGTCCTGATTGCCTTTGTATTGCCTTCCACATCATACTCATAACTGCGCTTCTGGCAGCCTTAAGCTGTCCCTGCGGGGTGTACTCATAGGTTGCCTGCCGGATTCCCTAATCCAATACCGCTTCCAGCCGGTCCATATGGTCATACTGGTATTCTGTATGCTTTCCGGTGAAATCTGTATGTCCAATCAGGCGGTCATATTCATCATAAGTATAGGCAAATTTTATTCTTCTTTATTCTTTTCTAATTGAAACCATTCTTCTAAAATATCATCTGCCGTTTTAGTTTTATGATTGCTATAATACAAGTCATAACCGCAATCCGCACTTAACTTATTGTTCTTAATATCATATATCAATTTAATTTGTGTCGGCATCTCTCTATGATACTTCTCACATAAATTTTTTAATGCTTTTATATCTTCGTTAATGACAGTAATTGCCCCCTTTTGCCTAGCTATAGAAACATCATATTCCTTCTCATCAGTTGCAATAACATCATTTAATTTGTGTTTTTTTACTACTTTTTCATTAACTTTATAAAAAAATCCACTAAAAACAATATTACTTTCAAAAGAGCAATAAATATAAATTACATCAGCTCTTTTCTCCACATACTCTAAACAAATAGACACCATATCGGCTTGCAACTCTGTAAAATAATCTTCAAATACTTTTTCCATTAAATTTCCTCCATTAATTTAATATATCTGCACTATAGAAGTCTCCATCAATAGTATATTGTACTATAAATTCCATAGGGCGGTTGCTGTTTCCATCATAAATAATATCAACATTTACAGTAACCTTTTTTCCTTCTTTTAAAGCTTTTGCCCACTGATTTTCAATTTTTTTGTATTGACTCAAATTAACATTTTGTGATTGTGAAACAAGATCATCTAATTCTGGTGAACCACCAAATCTATCTCCTGCCAAGTGTCCTGCATGATCACCATCAAGTTTACCTGATGTATTTGGATTATGGCTTAATCGTTCATCACGTTGCGTTAATTGTAAGTTGTCCGTATTCCAGTTAGATATTCTTCCATTACTATCCGTTTCATAGTTATAATTAAACTCACCCGTTTGATATTGTACATTTGGTTTTAAATTTCCATTTTCATCAAAAGGATTATCTGTAAATACCTTTTCAGAACCTCCACCATCCTTATCCGCCGGCGACTCCGTCCCATGCCCGCTAGGGTCCACATACCTTACCGGATTATTCCTGCAAT
>CAJUEX010000040.1 GCA_910585715.1 uncultured Lachnospiraceae bacterium | reverse complement strand
ACACCAGCATTTAATCTGACCAGAGGAGCATCATCTAATGTGCAAAACAACAATAAGGGGTCCTCCCGATTGTCTGCTCTTCATTGTCCTGCCCATGACATCATAGATATAAGCAGTCAGGTTTCCTGCATAATCATACGGATGATTCTCTTTTTTAATTTTTTAATATTAACCAGTTGTATTAGTTTCTATCAAAAATACAATTATGAATAAAGTACTAACACATTATTTATTTTCTGCTATACGATTCCATTCTTTTACATATCCCTTCAAAATGTCTCTTTCATAAACATAACCATCCCATGAAAAATGGGACTTTAGGTACATTTTTTCACTAGGATATTCAAATGTATAGCATTTTCCTAAGCATGTTAAATCCTTAGGTCTTTCTTTTTTAGAAGTTTCACACAAATAAGTCTTATATCCTCTGCTAAATAGCACCTTTTTAGCTGTTAAAATATTTTCTGCACTATGTGGTCTTTCTTTTTGTAAGAAAAAAAACAAGTCCGCCATTTCATCTTGCACTCCTCTAACATACCAGTCATCTGTAAATATTTTATCTACATAGAACATAGCATACCAACCTATGTATTCCTCATAGCCAGTCATGTGCTTTTGAACACTTCCTTTTATCTGAAAACAATATACTTCTCCCTCTTCCCATCCTAATTTATAAGGTTTATGGACTGGCACCTTTTTTCTTTCCGGCATTGGACTTAACAGCTTTTCTTTTAACTTATCAAGAACTTTAATCCTCTCCTTTCTGATTTTTTCACCTTCCCATCTCTCTGAAACTTTATCTTCTTCAAGGATTTCAAGAGCCTTACATTTTATTTCCTCCGTCAGCCTTCCCTTTTTCCATAACGTATCCGCTAATGCGAGATAAAAATTGTACTTATCGTCATCATCCTTGCTTTCTCCTTCGTATTCGCAAAAGATTTCCTTCAGGGCTTCTTCATCACTTTTTCCCGCTTTTAGTTTTGCGATATAATCATCCCTTACATCTGCGCTTACATCATTTTGATATATTCCTGTGTCCCATGTTCCCATATTTTCTCTTCCTGCATATATTTTCAATATACTTTTCCTTTCTTTAAATTTCTCTTACCACCATGCACCCATATCTTCTCTTATTGCGTTTCTTTCTTCCTCCAGAAAATTTTCAAATAGTGAAGGATAATCTTTCATGTACTTCTTCGCTGCCTCGTAATAAGCCGTCTTATTTTCATTTTTTATACCAACTCCATTTATAAAATTATAATACGGAATACTGGCATCTTTCAAAAAATTTCCTGTATGATATAGTACCAGCAACATTTGTTCCAAACCACGCGCTTGTTCTTTTGTTAAGTTTTTTAACACAATCTTTCCGGGATTTAAATTATATTCGTAAATTTTACCTCCTGGACGCTTATGCTGTTTCATTCGTGTCTCATAATCCTTAGTCCTGCCAACATACCGAACCTCCTCGTCATCATCTTCTAGAGTATAAACAACATAAAGCTGCTTCTCACTCTTATTCTCTTCCTTAACCAGCTCGTTTACATACTCAACAACCTGGTCAATATTTTCAAATACCTTCCCATCTATCAGGATTTTCGCCATTGCCTGATGATACCGGATGACTGCATTTTCTATAGCCACTACGTGTCTGAGCTTATAAAGAATACCCAGTCCAATGGCTATCACCATGGCATTATGCCTGATTTCCGCTCCTGATATTGTTGCGCTTCCCGCAAACTGGGTCAGCGCTTCACCTATGGAGAAGCAGCCCGTCGGGTCTGTGTTCATGACCGGGTTTGCATTGGCATACAGGTACTTATGCAGGCTCACCGGGTCATACAGGTTCCCCTGGTAACTGTCCATGCTGATGAAGGTTCCCGTGGAGGGGTCCATGTATCTGGCGCGGAGGTAGTACAGCCCTGTGTTTGCATTATACTGCTCCCCTGTGTAGAGGAAGTCGTTTTCGGTTTCCCCTTCTGCGGTCAGGAGGTTGCCGTAGGCGTCGTAGGAGTAGGTGTCTGTTCTCCTGCCGTCTTCATCGTAAAGTCCCCTTACGCTTCCGTGTCCGTCATGGAGGTAGAAGCTGGTCTTTCCGCCTGATATTGTCAATATTGGTCGTATTCAAAACAGGTTTCCCCGTTTTCATCGGTTACTTTGCTGAGGCTGTCACCTAATCTTTTGCATAATACCAAATATCCTTACCCTATAATTTTAGAAATGTCATAGCTAAGTAATTATTAAAACTCGAACAATGTAAAGAAGGTGAATCCGGATTTTCAAGATATAAACCGGGAATACAAGTTCCAAAAGAATTATCATTTCCAAGAACAATAATTTCTGCAAATTGATTTATATCTTCTACATCGTATAAAGATATATTAGTAACTATTTTCCGATACCTCTCGTCACATTCCATAACAATAGGCAAAAAATTCAAAGAGGCTACAATTGATTTATCTGGAATTTCTTCCCCACACCAATCATATAACATCATTTCTGCCCAAGATTCATAGTCCAATTCCGGAACCAGCTCTGTAACAGGACGCTTTGACACATTTACAACCCTTAGTAATACTACCTTCTTATCTAATTCCTTTACTTTCTTATACAACATGCTATAAAAAGGATCATTCGATTGAGTCGCCTCTCCGGGCTCATGAATAATATACGCCAATAAATCCCCAATTTTTAAATTTGTTTTTTTCCTGTAATATGCCGGACACTTAGGAAACTTCTTTTTCTTCTCATTAACTTCATTCAACAGTTTATTTTTAAATACGTTTAAAGTTTCTTTACGTTTATGGTATATCCTTTCTCCGCTTTCTCTCCAACGTTCCAAGTATTCTCCATCATCTATACATTTCAGGGCATTTTCCTTCACTTCATCCAGCAATATTCCATTTTTCCATTGGTATAGAGCAATTCCCAGCCAAAACACATCCTCATCATCACTACCAAGATAATCCTTTGCAAAATAATTATGTACCATTTGGTATGCTTCTTCTGGCGGTATGCCATATCCTAATAAAATTTTATATTCTGCTAAAATATCAGCAGCTCCATCATCATCAAATATTCTTGTTGACCATGCTCCCATGTTATTCTCCCTTCCATCCTTTCCTTCTTACAAGATTGTCTAAATTTTCATATGGCACGTCCAATAGTGTGGCTGCCCTGATGATTTCCTTATTGAAACCATCAATGTTCTTCTTTGCCATTTCATACCTTGCATTGGACAATGCTTGTATTGTATAAATACAAATCAGAGATTGTTCCATTGTACGCACGGCTTTTTTGTTAATCTGGTATGTTAAACTTTTAATACTACTGTCTGTCTGTAAAAAAATAAAACTCTTTTTTATAGTCAAAACCAGTATATGTCTGTGCTAATGTGTAATTTAGTTGTGAAGGGCAGTGACGCCTATAATATGGATGCTCTAACCATAACCGAGGAAATGAATGAATAAATTTTATATCATTCTCCAAAACAATTGTTTCACATACTTCTGCCCCTCCCTGCTCTTTAGACAGCATTACCGCACTTCCTAATTTCTGGACACAGAAAGGGACTTCCAAGAACTTACCAGATTTGTCTAAAATTTTCTCCTCAACTCCCATGACAAAGGGAATAAAATCCAAACTTCCAACAAGATCTGGTGAAGGTACATCCTTTCCATGCCAGTCATATAACATTACAAGTGCTTCTGAGGCAAAGTCTAAGTCAGGACATATGTGGGAGACAGGTCTTTTTTCAATATCAATAACCCTTAACAAAAAATATTCATTCCGCAGCTTGCGCTTTGTCATGGAAACTTTGTTTGCATCATCATCATTATACTTACCTTCATATGGCTTTTGCGTCATCTTATATGCAATCAGATCCCCTACCTTCCAGTCTGTTTTCTCCCTGTAGTACGCAGGACACTTTGGAAATTTCTTCTTCCTTGGATTCACTTCGTGGAGCAGTTTATCCTTGAACTCTTCCAAAACTTTTTTTCGCTTCTGATATACCTTTTCCCCACTTTCCTTCCATCTTTCCAGATATTGCCCGTCATCCATGCAGCGAAGGGCATTTTCCCTGACTTCATCAATTAAGATTCCGTTCTTCCACTGGTACAGGGCAATACCCAGCCAGAAATCATCTTCATTATCCTTTCCTATGAAATCCTTTGCAAAATATCCATATATCTTTTCATAGGTTTCCTCAGGGGAAATACCATACCCCAGAAGGATTTTGTATTCTGTTATTATATCCATAGTAAAATCGTTATCAAATATTTTTGTTGACCATGCTCCCATGTTATTCTCCCTTCCATCCTTTCCTGCTTACAAGATTATATAAATTTTCATATGGCACGTCCAATAACGTGGCTGCCCTCTCAATTTCCTTCCTGAAACCATCAATGTTCTTCTTTGCTATTTCATACCTTGCATTGGACAATGCTTGTATCGTATAAATACAAATCAGAGATTGTTCCATTGTACGTGCTTCTGTTTCTGTCAGTCCGGAATAGACTACCTGCATATACCAATCTTCATCACCTGTTCTTTTGGGATGTCTTTTATTTGCCTCACTATTCCGATTCTTATGCTCTTTTTCTCTTCGTGCAGGGTCATTGGTTATACCAACATACATGACCTTGTTTTTCTGTGTACTATCTCTTAATAAATATACCGAATATCCAGAGTATTTTTTCACCCCTATTTCTTCTACTGCCTTTTGCACAGCCTTCATTTCCGAAGTCACCACAACATAGCATATCAAAGGAAACGCATTGTCCAGTATCTTAGCTGTCATCTGTCCCACCAGGCTGTCTGCTCCGTTTATGGCATCATCTACCACCATGCCGATAATGACGCCTGCCGAGATGGCAGAGACTGTCTCCACCACTGACAGCGCCCTTAACCGGAACAGCATGGACATGCCTGCATTCACCAGCGGCGAGGACATCATGCTGTTCAGCACTCCCATGATATCCATGGACACTATCATGGAGATAAGGTTCCTGTCATATCCTGTGGGGTCCGTATACATGACCGGGTTGGCTGCCACATACAGGTACTTATGCAGGCTCACCGGGTCATACAGGTTCCCCTGGTAGCTGTCCATGCTGATGAAGGTTCCCGTGGAGGGGTTCATGTATCTGGCTCGGAGGTAGTACAGCCCTGTGTTTGCATTATATTGCTCCCCTGTGTATAGGAAGTCGTTTTCCGTTTCCCCTTCTGCGGTCAGGAGGTTTCCGTATGCGTCGTAGGAGTAGCTGTCTGTTCTCCTGCCGTCTTTATCGTAAAGCCCCCTTACGCTTCCGTGCCCGTCATGGAGATAATAGCTGGTCTTTCCGCCCCTTTCCATGCTGATTCGTTCGTTTCCGTTCAGGACATAGGAGGCTGTCACGTTCCCGTTTCCGTCTGTTTCCGCCGTTATCTGTGCAAGTCCTGAGCTCTCATCAAGGATGTAATAAGTCCTGCCCCTGCCTTCCGCCTGTCTGGAAATGCGGTTTCCGGCATAGTCGTAGGTGTAGGATTCCGTTGTTGTCCTGCCGTCCTTTTGGACAGTGGCTTTGATGAGGCGGTTTTCCCCGTCGTATTCATAGGCGGTGTCTTTCTTTCCGGACTGCCTTATGAGGTTTCCGTTGGCATCGTATTCATAGCTGGTGGTGCCCTCCGGGGATGTCTCGCCGGTGAGCTGGTTCAGCTCATTGTATGTGTAGGTGGTCTTTCCTTCCGTAAGCTCCACTTCACAGGCATCCCCTGTGGAAGCGGTGCTTCTGTCATATGCCGGCGCTCCTGCCTGCAGGCTGTCTGCTGCGGACAGCTTTTTGTTTACATCCGCTATTTTTGTGATGTCGCCTTTTATGGTGGTCTCTTTTGATGTACGGCTGCCTGCCCTGTCATAGGTGTATTCATTGGTGAGGGTGCTGCCGCCGCATTCTATGGTCTCTTTTGTAAGGCGGTTCAGTCTGTCGTACCGGTAGGATATCTCTGTGGCTGTGCCGTCTTCCGTGACTTCTGTTATTCCTGTCCTTTCGCCTGCTTTTCCGAGCCTGTAGGTGTATTTTGCCAGCTGTCTGCCGTTTTTGTCTGTGAGGCATTCCTCTTTCAGCCTCTGGCATGGGTCATAGGCGTAGGTCAGTATGGTCCCGTTGGGGTAGCGGACCGCGCTGCGGTTGCCGAGGGAATCGTATTCGTAGACCGTTGCGTTTCCGTTGTGGTCGATGACACGGGTCACCCTGTCAAGCAGGTCGTATTCGTAGGAGGTCTTTCCTGCCGGGGTTTCCAAGGATGCGGTGCGTCCTGCCCTGTCATAAGTATAGGTTATGTAGCCGCCCTGTGCATCTGTTTTTTTCGTCAGTCTGCCGTACTGGTCGTATTCAAAACAGGTTTCCCCGTTTTCATCGGTTACTTTGCTGAGGCTGTCATCTTCATAGGAGTAGGCGGTGGTTTTCCCGCCTGTCTGTTTCTCCACGGGCCTGTCCATGGTGTCGTAGGTATAGGCGGTCAGGTTTCCTGCATAGTCTTTATGGGAAATCAGGTTTCCTGTGGTGTCATACCGGTATTCCATCTTTCTTCCCTGTGGGCTGGTCACGGATAAGACGCGCCCTGCCCCGTCATAGGTATATTTTGTGGCATGGCCGTTGGGATCCGTCACGGCTGACAGGTTGCCGTTTTCGTCGTAGTCATAGCTGTAGCTGTTGCCGCAGGCATCCGTTACTTTTGTGAGGCGGTCCGCGCCGTCGTATTCGTACTCTGTCCTGTTGCCGCTGGCATCTGTCTGTGAGGTGGTCCGGTTCCTTGCATCGTATTCCGCCGTGACGCTGCTTCCGTCCGCATAGGTGGTTTTCAGGATGTTGCCGTTTCCGTCATAGGTATGGGAAAGTTCATTGCCTTCATTGTCCACGGTTTTTATAAGGCGTGCCGCTTCGTCATAGGTAAAGGTGGTCACTGCGCCGTATGGGTCGGTGATGGCGGTGTTTAAGTTGCGGGCATTGTAGGTGTATCTTGTCTCGCCACCGCCGGCGCCGGTCCGGCTGGTCAGGTTGCCTGCCCTGTCGTATGCGTAGCTTTCACTGGTGCCGTCTGCATAGGTCTTCCTGACAAGGCGGTTCAGTTTGTCGTAATCCATGTGCACGGTCCTGCCGCTTCGGTCGGTGGCTTTTATGGCATTGCCGTTGGCATCATGTTCAAAGGTTTCGCTGGTGCCGTCTGGGTATGTGACTTTTTCCATGTTTCCCATGGAATCATAGGCATAGGCGATTCTCCGTCCTTTTGCGTCTGTGGCTGCGGTCTGGTTGCCGTTTGCGTCGTATTCGTAGGCGGTCACGTTTCCCTGGCTGTCGGTGCTCTGGGTGATGTTTCCGGATTTGTCGTAGGCGTAACGGGTGGTGAAGGTCTTCCTTTCCCCGTCTTCCTCCCTGCTTATGGTCATGCTGCTGCAGTTCCCGTCCCCGTCATAGGTATAGGATGTGGTCTCTCCTGCCCCGTTGGTGGTGGTCAGGACGTTTCCTTCTGCGTCATAGGTGGCTTTCTGGTACTGTCCTATCCGGTCTGTGATGGAGGAGAGCCTGCCGTCCCTGGTGTATTCATAGGCTGTCCTGTTCCGGTTGCCGTCGGTGACTCCCGTTATCCTTCCCCTGTCGTCATAGTCCATGGCGATGATGGTCTTGTCCATCATCCGGATGGATGTAACGCAGTTGTCCTGTCTGTAGGTGTTTTGTATTTTTGTTCCGTCTGCCGCTGTTATTTCGGTTATGTTCCCGTTTTCATCATAGGCATAGGATGTGGTATTGCCGTTGCCGTCTGTTTCCGTCAGCAGGTTGCCGTAGGTGTCGTAGGTATTGTAGGTGGCGGTGCCCATGGGGTCCACGGTCTTCAGGATGTTGCCATTTTCGTCATAGGTGTGGACGGTGGTGTAACCGCGCCGGTCCTGTATGGCCTGGGTTCTTCCTTCAACGTCGTAGGTGTATTCCATCCGGTTTCCTTCTGCGTCTATGGTGGCGGTGAGCCTTCCGGTTTCGTCGTATTCGTTCCGTGCCGCCGCCACTCCCATGGGGTCGGTGATGGAGGCAAGGTTGTGTTCTCCGTCATAGGTGAAGGAGACGGTGTGGCCTGCCTGGTTGGTGAAGCTTGTCAGGTTTTTGTTTTCGTCATAGCCGTAGCTTACGGTCCTGCCGTTTCCGTCGGTGGCGCTGGTGATGAGGCCTTCTTCGTTGCGGGTCAGGGTGATGCCTTTGTTTCCTTCGCCGTGATAGCCGTTTTCATCCACGGTGATGGTGTTGCCCAGGGAGTCTTCGATTTTGAAGACTCCTTTGTCCGGGGTCAGGTATGCTCTGGTTTTGTCCTTCATGGTGAGTATGTATACCAGTCCGTCATATTTGCTTTCGTCTTCCCAGAGCAGGCTGTCCCCTTCCAGGCCTGCGGAGTTGTCACCGGCTAACTCCAGGGTCACTCCCTGGCTGGTCTGGCAGGTGAAGCCTACTTTCACAAGGCGGATGGGCACAAGGCCGCTGGTGTCCGGGGAGAGGGTCAGTCTGAACCTGTCGCTGGTGCCGTCCCCGTAGTGGACGGTCACGTCATGGTTTGCCGTCTGGCGGATATGGTAGCTGGTGGACAGGCCCATGCCGGACACTTCCTGTCTGTAGCCTCTGGATATGTCGCTGTTTTCCTTCAGGGTCATGCCGGTAAGGCCCATGGTCCAGCCGTAGCCGAAGTCGCCGCAGGTCTTGTTGTTGGAGTTGTAGAATCTCTGCAGGTTCAGGGAGCCGGAGGGCAGCTTTGCCACCAGGTCGGTGAAGCCGATGTTCATGTTTCCGACTTTCAGCCGGGAATCCACGGTAAAGGCGAGGGCTGCGGTCTTCCGGTTGCCGGCTTTGTCTTCTGCCTCCACCATTACCCTGTATCTGCCGTTGGCAAGGGTGGCTGGGTCGATGGACGCAATGGCGGCGTCTTTTATTTCTTCGGTTCCGGTCTTTATGACTTTTCCGCTTTCCTCCCCTTCGGGGATGATGGTCACCCTGTATTCTTTCAGGGCGGTCTCGTCGTGGATGCTTCCTGTGAGGTTTGAAGCTTCCGTAAGGATGTAGTCGTCATCCTCTATGTCCAGCTCGATAACAGGCGCAGTCTTGTCCGTCTGGTTGCCTGAGACGGTATTATCGGAAACGGTATTGTCAGAGACTGAGCCGCCCTGTCCGCCTTTTGTATAGGTGAACAGCATGGCTGCCATGCCAAGGACTGTCCCTTTGGAATCATATGCGGTAAGGGTGACCCTGTACTGGCCGTTTTCAAAGTCGGAGGAATACATGGTTCCTATGGTTCCGTTGTCGTCGCATTCTTTTACGTTTATTTTCTTTCCGGTTGAGATATTTTCACAGGTAAGGGTGGTGTGTTCATGGCCTGCCCTGTCACCGTGGATTTGGACAAGGGTCCTGTCTTCGTTGAAGAGGATGGCGGAAATGGAAGGAGGCGTCCCCTGGTTCTGGCCGGGAGTTTCTTCCAGGGTGATGTCTTTGTTTCCCTCCTCTCCGGAAAGCTGGAAGGACGTGGCTGCATATGCTTCACAGCCATGGCTGTTTTTCAGGCGGCCTGTGGCTGTAAAGTCCCCCTGTCCCATAAGGGATGTCTTTGCAGTGAGGGTCACCCTGCCGTTCTCCATCCGGAGCTCAAAGGGAATGGGCGCATTTGTGTTTGTATTTTTCAGTTCAAAAGTTTTTTCTGTGATTTCATCTGTTGATTCGTAAGTTCCCTGTATGCGGACACAGGGTTCCTTTTGTACTGCCGGGATTTCCCCGTCAGATTCCTCTGTTGCCGGGGCTTCCGGATACCCGGTGCTATTGTCTGATACAGTCCCAGCACTCCGGGGCTCCGGCTGGTTTGCTGCAGCTAACTGTTCTCCTGCTGTATTCTGGTTTGCTGTCACAGGCTGTTTTCCTGCCGTACTTTGATTCACTGCCGCAGCCTGTTCTCCTGCCGTACTTTGGTTTGCTGCCTCAGACTGCTTTTCTGTGGCTTTTTGATTTGCTGTCCCAGCCTGTTTTCCTGCCGTACTTTGGTTCACTGCTGCATCCTGGTTTGCTGCCCCGGACTGCTCTCCAGCCGCACCCTGTTTTACTGCCTCCTCAGGCTGCTCTCCAGCCATACTTCCTTCATCTGCATCCACCAGCTCCACGCTGTTGAACTGCAGCACAACAGAAGATGTCTGTTCTGTAACAGTTTCATCCTCCTCTGTGCTCTTCTTTATAAGCTCTGCTTTTATGGCAGCGGCTGTGGAAATTCCATTTTTATCCTTTGCCCTGGCATGGAAGGTATAAACACCGCTTTCCATCCGGTCCAAGGGAATCCGGAACAGGATTTCTTCCTCTGACATGATATTCCCGTCAAAATAGCCGTTGTCTTTTGGTTCCGGAATCTCCAGAACCTTTGTAATTCCAATGTATTTTCCTTTTTCCTGCGCCTCTTCCTCTCCGGTTATGGGGATTTCATTATCCTCCCCGGGATTCTTATAGGCATATGCTGTCTCTGTCACCTCATTGATCTGGTTTATTTTTCCATGGATATATACGTATTCTTCATCTGCATCGATATTTGTCAGCTTCACAAGCGGATATTCGTTTACAATACGCACGCTGGCGCTTGCCTTGTTATCCCACTCATCTGTTGCAGTTACCATGATGGTATAGACTCCGTTTGGAAGGTCAGAAAAGTCAATTGCCCCAAGCTTTTGCGAGCTCTTGTTTTCTGTATCGGTATATGTCATGGTTCCTTTTTTGCCGGAACCATTATCATAGGAAATGGAATATTCCGCTAACCGGGTGTCATCATGGATGCTGCCCACGATATCCACGGGACCTGCTATTCTGGCTCCGTGAGAGGGGGACTCAATGGTAACCTTCGGTGCCGTCACGTCCGGTACGGGAACGTCATCGGTACGGATGATTTCCACATACGGGCAGGAGGAAATACCGTCTGCATCCGTGACGGTTGTTTTCAGCAGATAGGTTTCCCCTCTTGTGAGGACGGAGGGCAGCTCCCCGTTTTTCCATTGTCCGCCTGCCTGCTTCCACTGGCAGGTTACTTCATTTATGTAGTTTGCCCTTCCAAAGGCTTTCTTTTCCAGATGTGTCACCGCATTTATCCTGCTGACGTTTCTTCTGTCATAGGAAAGGAAGGTAGTAGTTTTGCAGACCGGCCTTTTGTATACATGGAAACCGGACACAATGGGGTATTCTCCCTGATATCTTCCGGTGGCTCCGTTTTTATATCTGGGTGCAGTCTGGAAATATATGTGATAGGTTCCGGGCCTTTCGGGGGTAAACGGCTGTTCATAGGTGCTGGTCTGGGGTTGTCCTGTAAGGGCATTTTCATATTCCACAACAAGCCTTGCGGAGTAGCTGGTATTTTCTGAAAATTCCACATATTTTCCGGCATAATCCACGCCCATTCCACAGAACATGCCTGTATATACATCTCTTTTCAGCAGATGGATGTTCTTTTTCATTGTTTCGGCAGGGAGCTCTGTGTCATCTGCGTAAACTACGACAGCATTTGACTGGATAAGGGCTTTTTCCATAGCAGGATTATCCAGAAGGTTCTTTTCATATGCTTTGTCCGGAAGGAGGACAAATCTGATGGATTCCGGCTCCTGAAAATCTATGCTGTCGGCAGTGGCTTTCCTTATGGAAACAGGGCATTCTTCTGCAGCACAGCTCTTTTTGACTTTTTCCAGTTCCTCCTTACAGGTCTCCTCCGTGCCTGCAAAGGTAAGTATTTCTACGGAATTCTGAACCTTTAAGCTGCTGTCTGCTTCTGTCATGGCCCATGCCTGGGCATCCAGCAGTGCCGCTTTTGGAAGGGAATCCATGCCGTACTGGTCTGTTGCAACGGCTTTTAACAGATAAACACAGCCGATATCCGGTTTTTTGGGCAGTTCCCCCTGATTCCAGCTGCTGTCGCCTACTTTTCTCCACCACAGGGAAACCCTGGAAATACCTTTGTTTTCCAAAGCTTCTTTGCCGGGAACGTATGCGTCATATGTTATCCTAAACGTTCCTTCCGCCTCTTGTGATTCTCTTATGGCAAGGTCTTTTAATACGGGTCTTTCGGAGCATACAAGCCCATCTGTCAGTGTATGGGACTCGGACCATGCCCTGTAATCCGAAAGTCTTTCATTTCCGGAAGCAGGGTCATCCTGGGCTTTTACGGAAATGTGGTAGGTGCCGTTTTCTGAAACGGTATATGTGCTCCGGGCTTTTCCCTCTGCCGCTTTCTCCCGGGAAATCATGATTTTTTCAGTGCTGTCTCCATTTGAAACGGTGATTTCCTGTTGATGGCATGGGTCGCTTTCCGCATCAGAGTAACAGGTTTCAATGGAAAGCTTCTGTCCTGGGAATACGTGGTTGTGCCCTGCTGACTGTTTTGTTTTTTCTCCGGCAAGGATTTGATCGGTTATCTGCCCGGATGCCGGGAGAACTTCCGCTCCTGTCTCCACAAGGGCCTTTTCTATATTTGCCCATTCGGACAGGTCCCATTCTTTCCTGTCAAGGTCTAAGACAATGTAGTCCGCTTCTTCCTGAAGGAACTGCTGTATGTCATATATATTTGATGTGGTGTCCAGCTTTATTGTAATCTGTCCGCTTACGTTGTCGGAGTTATCCACGGCACAGATGTGGGCATAGCATTCTTTTCCGATGTACCGGGAAGGGATGTCTGTGTATGCCTGGTCATCCACTGCCTTTACAAAGTTCTTTATTTCGCCTGTCAGAAGGCTTTTTTCATAGAGTTCCGGAACCGGGGAGGAATCGTCATTTACCAGAACCGCAAATCCTTTTATTCCGGTTTTCATTTCCTCTTTTACTTCATTGGAGGTTATTATCCGGCTGTATTCTTCTTTGGGCACGGTCTGGACGAAGTATCTGTAGATGGTCCCTTTGTCCCTTCCCTCTATGTGCAGCGCCATTTTGTCAAAGTCCGTGCTGGTGAAATAGGCGTCCGCACCTGTAACCTCCGGCGCTTCCATGTCATATGCAGTGGGGTCTTTTGCATGGTCGTCAATGGTGTACTGTTTCAGGTAGCACAGGGTGTTTGCAAGGATTTTTTTCTCATCGTCGTTGGAATTGCCGGAATGGCCGGTCTGTATCATTGCAACGGAGTTTTTGCTTAAAAGGTAATAATTTCCGGCTTTTGGTTCTCCCTGATACCGCATCCATATGGTGGTATTTTTTCCGAACTCTTTATCCACATACTGGCTGGATGAGTGGGAATAGGGCACGTTCAGGGTTCCTCTCAGCTTCCATGGATAGCTGGTAAGGGTTCCCTCCTTTACAATATCCACTTTGGTCCCGCTGCCATCCAGCGTACCATGGGAATTAAAGCTCAGTCCCAGCAGTTCGCCAAATCTGGCAAGCCACGGATGTCTCTGGGCTGCATTTTGCACTACCGAATCATGTCCGAACAGAACCCCTCTTCCTGACTGGATGAATTTCAGGGTGGTGTTGTAGGAAAGTTCATTCAGGTCTTTGCCGCCGTTACAATCAGCAGAACCAAACATAATCACGTCGTATTTGTATTTATTATCATCATCCAGCAGATACCGTTCCGGCTCCTCGTTAAACCTGTCAAAGCTTACGGAATCGATATCCAGCAGGCCTTTTCCTGCACTGTCTTTTGAGTCCTTCAGGGGCTTGTTCATCCATAAATACAGCTGCTGCCGGTAAGGGTATACATTCAGTATCTTTATGTGGCTTTCCCCGTCCCAGGTGGAAATGCTGGTATAGGCTTCTTCCCCCAGCTTCCGGAACAGGCGGTAGCCGGCCAGGCTGCGGATACCCCCGCTGCTTTTCCAGCTCAGGGAAACCGTTTCGTCTTCTCCTTCTGCCACCCAGGAAGACAGCGTAAGACCATTGGAGGAAACGGAAGCATCCCCTGTGTTTCCTTCTCCTTCCGTGGCATGTCCGGAATCAGCCTCTTTGCCTGCATAATTCCTTTCGCCAAGGGCTGCTGCCTGTTTGTTTTTATAGAAAAAGCTTCTGAAGGTAACATCATATCCTTCTTCTGTCAGCTTTTTTACTGTTTCCTCCATATCCGGAGCATTCCCGGAGGCTTTGTCCGTAATGCTCATGATGGTAACCTTCTTCTCCGGAAGAACGCTGCCGCTGACAGTGGGCGCTTTGTTTAAGACCTCAAAAAAAATCTCTTTTTCGTCATCCAGTGCATTTTCTGTCTGTTCTTTTACGGTGAGCCTTGCCTTATAACTGCCGGGCATGTCCGTCCGGATGCTGTATGTATTGTCAGAATGGCTCACATCCGGGCAGATTTCTTCATATCTGCCATTCCGTCCGCTGTCACAGGTTACCCGGAGCTCACTTTCAATCGGATTTCCGTCCGGTGAATAGGAGCAGTCCTCAAGGGAAATGGTGCAGATACCGCTTTTTTCCCTATAGTAGCTTTTTTCGCACTTTATTCGGGCTACCGGCGGCTTATCTTCTTTTTCCTGCTCCTTGTCCTTTTCTTCCGGGTCCTTTTCTTCCGGGTCTGTACCCTTTCCATCCGGGTCTTTCTCTTCCGGTTCTGTGCCCTTTCCATCCGGTTCTTTCCCTTCCGGGTCTGTGCCCTTTCCATCCGGTTCTTTCCCTTCCGGGTCTGTATCCTCTTCCGGCTCCGCATCTCCCGGTTCTGTTTCTTTCGTCTCCATATCTCCCGGCTCCGTATTTTCAGGCTTTACGGCTCCCGGTTCCATATGGCCTGGCACTGCTGCCTCTGCCTTTACGGTTTCTGTAATATGGGAAAAGGGTGACCCGCCATGGCTGTCATCACCATCTGCCCCCGCATAATTATCCACTGCCGCCTTTTCATGGGACACAGGCTCCTTCACATCCCGGGAACTCTGCCGTTTCCCAACAAGGGCTTCATCTGAACCGGCATTTTCCAGAGCCTCTCCGTCTTCCGGCCCTGCCGCCGGCTTTTCCTGTCTGACCAGTTTTTTTCCTGTGGTCTGGCTCCTTCCGGGAGCATAAACTGTTTCCGGTATCAGTCCCGCCAGTATGGCTGCAATAAGTATGATGGAAATCGTTTTCCGAATCCCTTTTTCAACTTTCATTTTAGTTATCTTTTGATTTTCTTTGTTCATGATTATCCTTTGTTCTTTCCCTGTGCAAAATAATGTAGTCCTTCTTATTGTTTCTATAACTATAACAAACGAAAATCATTTTTGTCAATGGTTATCTATGAAAATTGATTATGAAATATCTAATTAACAAAAAACAGGCTGCCAGCCTTTTCCCGATAGTCTGACAGCCCGTTTTCCACATTTTCTGCAATAGCATCTCCCTCTAAAAAAATATACTCGTCACGTTCCAAGTCATTCCCTCAATGACTTCTTTCACCAATCTTGCTATTGCAATAATTCTTTCTTGTTGTCCCTCATATAAATTCTTATTCCCCGCTCCGGTATATCCGGAATCTTTCTGCCTCATTACACAAATTCCTTTTTTGGATATTGTGTCAGAAAATATTTATATCGCAGAAGTTTCCCGTCTTCTGCTTAATTCATTTATGTTTTTTCATTTCTTTATATTTAAACTCTTTATGCAAATATTCCCGACACATCTTATCCCGGCTTTGACCTTTTTCCCACTAAGGCCAGATAAGCCATTGTATCCAATCATAAAAACTTAATTGAAGCATCTCTCTCCTCCTTTCAACAGTATTCTACTGCAACTTCACTGTAATATGCAAGCATTCTGTTGTATTCGCCGGAATTTTGTTGTAAGCGCTTATTCTTTGGAGAATTTACACTTAAAAGTTGTCATTATTTAGAATCCACTGTGGTAATTTGTCTATAAATCTATCACATTAGGAAAGATTATTTGGGAAATAAAATATCCATCCTTATTTTCAAGCTCCAAAAATCCCTTATATTTTTCTACAATGCCCTTTATATTTTCCATGCCATATCCATGGAGCTTTTTATCCTTTTTGCTGGTATACCTCTTATCCAGCTTTTCAATTTCCACCGGTTTTTCAACCGGATTCCTCACTGCGATTCCAATACTTCTTTTATAAAAAGAAATATCTACATAGATTTCCCTTGGCAGATTACCCTGATAATTTTTCATTGCCTCCTCGCTGTTTGACAACAGGTTATAAAACAATGAACAAAGCTCCGGGGATTTGATTTTTAAATCTTTTGGCAGGGTTCCTGTTAATACAATTTTGGTTCCATGCTTTTCCGCTTCCTTCGCCACATCATTCAATACCGCATTAATAATATCATTTCCGCTTTGAAAAGGCATATCAATTCTTTTAATCGTATTGTTCTTTAACTGCTTTATGTATCTTTTTGCCTCTTCATAATTTTCATCTGTAAGAAAGGCTTCTATGCAGCCCAAATGTGCTTTTAAGTCATGGTTTATCTTTCTTGTTTCCTTATCCTTATAATCCAGCATTTTATAATACTTTTCCTGAATTTCTAAATATTCATCCTTTGATTCATTTTCCATCTGATAATATTTTCGGTTTACATCAACTATTATAAAGGTAACAATTACTATAATAATAACTATACATGCCAAAAGCAGTAAACCCATTGTTATGCTGTTTGCAATTGTTTTGCCATTAAAAAACATGCCTACTTCTGCTTGCGCCACAAAAAATACTAAGCATAATCCCATAGCAACACAAAGCACAAGATGATACCACGAAATCTTTTTTAAGTAATCCGAATACTTTTTAAGCTTTTCTCTAAATAAAATCAGACATATCATTGAAAAAAGACGTATAAAAACTTTTTCTGCCCCTCCTTGCAGAACTTGCATATAATTAGTCATATCTATTGCAATCATGATATAGACAATAATTCTTCCTAAAAGCTCCAATACAATATCCGTAACAAAAAATTGGAAAAAACTTATAACTTTTTTCCCGTTAACCAAATATAAAATACCAAAAAATTCAACCGGATACATAAGCAAATCTTTCATATTCAGCTTACTCTCTACAAAAGGAACCGCCGCCATCACCACTGCAACAACCAAAAACCGCCAATACTTCTTCGTAATCTCCTTCTGCCACAAATACTTCATAGCCAGCATACAATATGCCATATAAATATATTCACCCAGCAAGTCCAACAACATAATCAACACCCCTTATTGCAGCAGCCTGTTCTTTATGTATTCGCTGTAAGCCTGGTTCACCGCTTTCCGCCTTCTGATTGAAACCGGAAATGTGGCATCATTATCCATAATAGCCTTTTGATCTACTTCCTTTGCATGGAAAAAGTTTATAATGACACTTTGATGGATTCTGCAAAATCCCTTATCAGACAACTCTTCTTCCCAGGCCTTTAAACTTTTTCTTATGAGAATCTCTTCCTTCTTTAATACAATCTTGCTATATTGATTATTGGCAATAATATAACAGACCTGTTCAGTAGGAAAGACATTTTTCTTTCCTCCGTTCCCTCCCAATTCTATGAAATCCCTCTCGGCATCCCATTTAGAAACTTTATCCATGGCACTTGCTAACTCTTCCAGCTTAACCGGCTTTTGAATAAAGGAAACAACCTGCATTCCAAATGCTTCACTCATCCGATTCCCATAATTGGTAGTAAATATAATATGCACATTTTCATGAGTACTTTCCAGTCTGTCCTTTACTTCGATTCCGTCGATACCTTCCATATCAATATCCAGAAATAGTATTTCCACGTCTCCTAAATCAGCCAGGCATTCTTCTCCTGAAGAATATTCAGAAATAACTGCCAGCTTTCCATGCTGCTTGCAATATTTCTGAATTACTTCAATCAGTTTTTTCCTATGTAAATTTTCATCATCGCATATGGCGATATTAATTATCTCAATATTCATTTCTCCAACTTTTTTACCGTATCCTTTCATACAACCTTTCCAGTGCCAATGGTTAGCTTTTGTTATCTCAAGTATACCAAAATTAACCATAAGTGCAATCTGTTTCCCGTATAATTTCATATATTTTTATAAAAAAAGTGCACGCTTGTTTGCGTGCACCTTTTTTATCGGTTTTGATTCATTTCTGAATAATATCGATTCTAATTCACATAATACTGTCTCTTTTCATCCTCCGTCAGCTCACGGCCATTCAGCATTTCCCTTGCTTCCTCCACCAGCATCTGCAGATTATATACCGGGAAAGAAAGCACCGTAGAGATTGAAGAGCTGTAGATTTTAGTTCCGTCTTCCGACATTTTCTTAAACCCGGGTATCCGGTAAAGCAGCTCCATATTCTCATTGAATAAATATCCTATATTGCCTGCCTTATTATAAAGCAGTTCCATATTATCTGCAGACACCTTATCCCATTTGTCGACGTTCGGCGTATTTTCAACAGTCTTTATCAGTGCCAGTCCGTCAGTTTTATATATTTTGGTGCAGCCATCCCTCAGGCTGACAAACAGCATTTTTCCATCAGGCGAAAATCCGGCAGCTTTAATAAAATTCGCCTTGATTTCTATAGATGCTTCCGGTTTAGTTCCATCAAATGGATAAATGCTGACCTGATTGGCTGAAACATCTGCAACCAGATATTTTGTTCCCTGTTCATTGGTTACCAGCAGCTCTCCGCTCCAGCCCAATTCGCTTCTGGTCTTTGTTTCTATATCATAAGAGAAACCTGTTTTATCCTGGGAAATCCCGATTAATGTCTTTTCGTCGCCGGAAAGATAGCCCTGAATCACAGCATCCGTATCATAAACAGTCACCTGCTCTAAATCTTTCATGTTATAGGCAGCTAACTTGCCCTCTTTGTTCACAGTAAACAGCTTATTTTCATGCTGATAATAAAAGCTGCTGTACATTTTGGCCCGTTCTAACGGTCTGCCGTCTGACAGCTGATATGCCTCTATTCCATTGCGTTCTATAAGCAGGAACCTGTTTTCTTCTTCCAGCAGAATGATTTCCTCAATGATGTCCTCAGGCTTAAAATGATATAATTCCTTTTGCCCGTCAGACTGATATGCCGTCAATAAATCGTTGGTATAAACTAAAAGCAATTCGTTATCTGCAGTGGATTCCACATCATAAACACTGGCGTCTGCCTTTACTATCGGCTGTGCCTTACTTCCCAAGGCATTTTTATAGATAAAAATCTTATTGGAGCTCACAGGCTCTTCTATGATTTTGTGCTTATAGTGGTGTATATGGCTCATCCTGTAATCCCCGCCTTCCATATACTGCCTGTTTAGCACATCCTTATCCTTTACAATACTGGCAATCACAGAGCCATCCGAAAGGCCCACAACAACCGTATTGTTATTCTCCATTACTTCCAGGCTGCAAATACTGCTATTATAATGCATCTCCCGCAGGATGCTGCCATCTTTTCCTGACACGATACATATGCTGCTGCCGTCAGCGTAAACGATGTTTTCTCCCATTGACTGAATGGAGGAAATTGCCATCATTCCTTCTATTGTAAAGCCTACCGTTCCATCCGGCTGAAAGCGGGTCAGACTCTGATTCATGGTCATGCCAAAGTCGCTCAGCGTGCTTCTGTCATAGGAAAGCACATAGCATTCCCCTTCATTGGTTGGAAAGATTTCATCCAGACTGGTAAATTCTGTTTCGCAGGTCCAGATGGTTTTCCAGTCAGAAGTTCTAAACAAAATGCCTTTCCCCTTTCCCTCTTCAAAAAAGGATGTCAGGGAAGCCGCAAAATAATTTCCATCCGGCGAAAATCTCATGCAGTTCCCCATGGCGGCATATCTTGCATTTGTGTAGGTTTCCATTACTTTTCCGGTTGCGGTATTATATATGGAAATGGCTGTGCCTTCCGCAGAGGCGATCATAGTTCTGTCCTGAGACAGCACCAGCCTGGAAACAGATACATCGCCAACGGACCATTTAATGGTAAAGTCCCTTGCATCCATACAGACAAGTCCTTTTTCCCCTCCGCATATTATAGTAGTCTCATCTACAAAGGCCAGATTTTCCTTCCAGTCAATCTCTGCCGGGTCTTCCGTCTTTGCCAGCATTTCCCCATTGTCCACGTCCCAGCTGTAAAGCTGTCCCAACTGGTCCCTGGAAACAAGAATGGTCCCGTCCACGTTCAGGGCTGAGGTTTCTGTTATGGTATCATGGGCAAGCATAAGGTGAGGCGCATAGTTTGACTCATTTTCATACACCTGCAATATCTTTGCCAGCGCTGCCGTGGATTCTGCTACAATGGGCCTTTCCGGCTCTTCCAGGTTCTCTGGAATACCTGCAAGGGCTATCAGCAGACCTCCTATTTTATCCCCATCCTCATATACGCCAATGGCGGAATTGCTCAGGGATTTTGATTGAAGAGCTTTTAAATCCTCCGCCTGAGCCTGAATCTGTCTGGACTGCCTCTGAATCCGCAATGCCTGATAGGTGCTGAATGCGCCAAAAGCCAGACAGATGCTTCCTGCCACAGCAAAGGTAACCAACAGCCGCTTGATTTTCCTTTCCCGGTGCCGCTGCTTTAAATCGTCGTATTCACAGCCCAGCATAGGGGCAGCCATACGGAGAAGCTCTTCTTTCATCTTTGCTTTGATTTCTTTTCTGGAGCTTCCCCTTACATCTGCAGCCAAGGGTTCCACTGTTTTTTCTTCATAGGTAATCGTGCCATCCTCTGCCACAACCTTCTGTTTCATTTTGCAAAGCTGGGGCGGAAATGCCTCCGAAGGCTCCCCCTCAATTAAAACCGCCAGTATATGGGAAGCATCCCGGTATTCCAAAAAGGTTTCTATTTCCCTTTGCACCCAGAGGGATTCTATTGTTCTTGGAGAACAGATGACGATGAGAAATTCCGATTCCTTTAATGCTTCTGTAATGGGCGCCGACAGGTTTCCCGCCAGCGGAAGCTCGTCCCTGTCCCGAAAGACCCTTTTTATTCCCTGTTTTCCCGATTCTCTTATTTCCTTATCCGCAAGTCTGGGCACCTTGAAGCTTTCCAGCTGCTTATGAAGCAGTTCCGCTACAAAGCTGTCAAGCTCTGCATGGCGGTAGCTGATAAAGGCATCATATTTAAATTCTTTCCGGTTCATACATATTCCTCATAGGTTTTTGAAAATATATTTTGCTCTATCACATAAATATCATGCAAATCATCACATCTGACCGCTATATAATCCCCTGCATTGCCAAGCATATAATTGGTATTGTCCCATGCGGTAAATATTTTCACCTGGGACGAAAGAGGTTTGGCAAATATAATCGTCTCGCCGGTTGGAATACAGCTTTTTGCATATTTCACCACTTTTTCTGATGTTCCTTTTATCAGATTGTGCACGCTTGGAATATACTCTGTTTCCACGTTATAGGGGCATCCGGTTACCTGATAGGATTTTAAAAACTTTTCTTTTTTAATAGGATATACTTCTCCCTGAATCCCAATCATCAGATAAGTGTCTTCCTGCACCTGTATTTCCAGGTCTCCTTCCAGTGTACGGACCACAATGGGAGTTCCCGCCGGATATACGTCCGTTAGCATCACATAACCCAAAGGAAGCTTTTTCTTTTTATACCGTACCATGTGGTCCGTTTCTATTTGATAATCCTTTGCATAGATGACCTGATAGCTGTTCACATATTCCTTCATTTTTCCATAAAAGAACTGCTCCGGTTCCAGCTCTTTATGCTGCTCTTTGTAAAGCCTGCCATTAATAAAGCCTCCGGCTTTTTGCCCATGCCCTCCGCCGGAACCAATTCCCTTTGTAAAAAATGCCGCCATGTCGCTTGCCTTGATTTCCTTATCGCAGCTTCTGAAAGAAAGTTTATAGCCATCCCCTACAGGGCAGTAGATTACGCATGTATCCACCACATCCGTCTGAAGCACGAAGTCACTAATAATTCCTAATATGTTGGGGTCGCAGGGTTTTACCTTCACTATGGAAAAATTCAGTTCATGCTTAAAGTGATGATGTACCAGGGCTTCCCCTGCAATCTTTAACTCCTCCTTGGAAATATTGGAGTTTTTCAGCCTGTTCATCATGCCTTTGTCCACAAACAGCTCATCCCGCATATCCTTGTCCACAGGATAATACACATCCCCAAGCTGTCCGGTGTCCATATAAAGTCCATAATACAAAGCAGTTGCTAACAGAGGCCTTTCATTTACCTCAAAGCCTGCCTCTGAAAGAAGCTGCCAGACGATTGTGGAACAGCTTCCGTAATTGCTGCGGATATCTATAAAATCTTCCCGGATGACAGGGGAGGGCCCCTCTATCCCTTCTGACGTTTCCGCCCTGTGACTCGTAATTCCATTTTGGGTCTCATTTCCTGCGGCCATCTCTCTCTGATGATGGTCTATGACTGCAATCTGCTTTCCCGGAAATTTTGTGACGTTTCCTGTACCGTATTGGCAGTCCACCATAACAAGCAGCTCCGGCACAGGAAAACCTTCGGGATTTTCCACATATTCTATGGGAATGCTGAATGCTTCTTTCATAAGCACCAGATTGCTTTTCTGTATTTGGAATCTGCCGCTGTAAAAAAACCTTACCTGCTTTCCTTTTTCCTTAAAATAGCTGTATAAGGCAAATCCGGAGGCTAAGGCGTCAGCATCCGGATTGTCGTGGCACTGTATTGTTATATTTTTAAATGGTTCCAGTTGGCTTAAATTCATTTGAGGAGGCTCCTGTTCTGATAGTTTATAGAATTATTTTAGCATAGAATGGGGAAAAGACAATATAGAATTGTTAACATAAAGGTAAAAAAGAGCATCCCTTTAAAAAGGACGCTCTTTCCTAATATAAACTCCGTTGCAAATATAAAATCAAAACGCTTACTTCAATACCTCAATCCGGGCAATAGCTCTCTGCAAAGCGGTCTCCGCACGAAGAATATCCGTTTCGGAAGATTTTTCGCTAATCCTCTGCCTTGCCCTTTCCTTTGCTTCCTCAGCTCTTCCAAGGTCAATCTCATTTGGCCATTCAATGATTTCCGCCATAATGGTTACCTTATCCTGAAGAATTTCAACAAAGCCTGCATGAAGTGCCGCTTCCTTCGTCTCTTCGCCGTAAATGGTCAATACACCCGGCTTTACAATGACTGTCATGGGGATATGGCCTTTTAATACGCCGATTTCACCCTCAGTAGTATTGAATTCCACCATGGATGCCTCTCCCTCATAGAAAATCCGGTCCGGAGTAATAATTCTTAATTCAAAATTCTTTCCTTCTGCCATATGCTCACCCCTTACTTCACACGGGCAAGTACTTCATCTATGGTTCCGGCATTTAAGAAATGACCTTCCGGAATATCATCATGCTTACCTTCTAAGATTTCCTTAAAGCCGCGAATCGTCTCTGTAATAGGTACGTATTTACCTTCCAGTCCGGTAAACTGGGTTGCTACGAAGAAAGGCTGGGATAAGAATCTTTGTACCTTTCTTGCTCTGTTTACTACCAGCTTATCTTCTTCTGAAAGCTCATCCATACCTAAAATAGCGATAATATCCTGCAGCTCTTTATATTTCTGAAGTATTTCCTGCACTCCTCTGGCTACCTGATAATGCTCGTCGCCAAGTATTCTGGGGTCAAGGATTCTGGATGTGGACTCTAACGGGTCTACAGCCGGATAGATACCAAGCTCTGCTATGGAACGGGACAGTACCGTTGTTGCATCCAGATGGGCAAAGGTCGTTGCCGGAGCCGGGTCTGTCAAGTCGTCAGCCGGCACATAAACTGCCTGAACAGATGTAATGGAGCCGCTCTTTGTGGAAGTGATACGCTCCTGCAGGGCACCCATTTCTGTCTGCAGGGTAGGCTGATAACCTACTGCGGAAGGCATACGTCCAAGCAAAGCGGACACCTCTGAGCCTGCCTGGGTAAAACGGAAAATATTATCAATGAATAACAATACATCCTTACCGCCCTTATCACGAAAATATTCCGCCATTGTAAGACCTGTAAGACCAACTCTCATTCTGGCTCCCGGGGGCTCGTTCATCTGACCGAATACCATGGTGGTCTTGTCAATAACTCCTGACTCTGTCATTTCATGGTACAGGTCGTTTCCTTCCCTTGTTCTTTCTCCTACTCCTGTAAATACAGAATATCCGCCATGCTCTGTGGCAATGTTACGAATCAGCTCCTGAATCAGTACGGTCTTACCTACGCCTGCACCACCGAAAAGTCCGATTTTACCACCTTTCTGATAGGGACACAGCAGGTCTACTACTTTGATACCTGTTTCCAGTAATTCTGTTTCCGTAGACTGCTCGGAAAATTCCGGAGCCGGCCTGTGAATCGGCTCATAGCTTACTTTTTCTGGAGCCGGTTTATTATCAATGGGCTCCCCTAACACGTTAAAAATACGTCCCAGGGTATTTTCACCTACAGGAACAGTAATAGGGGCGCCTGTTGCCTCTGCCTTCATGCCCCTTACCAGTCCGTCCGTAGGTCCCATGGCAATACATCTAACTGTATCATCTCCCAGATGCTGCGCTACTTCCACCACCAGTCTGCCGCCGTCCTTTGTCTGAATATGAATTGCTTCATTAATCTCCGGAAGGCTGCCGCCTGTAAATTTAATATCCAGTACCGCACCGATAATCTGAGTGATTTTTCCTATTGCTTTCTCTGCCATTTTTTCTCTTTCACTCCTTTTCTAGCTGATTGCTTCCGCACCAGCTATAATTTCGGTTAATTCCTGTGTAATAGTTCCCTGACGGGCCCTATTGTATTGTAAGGACAACTTGCTAATCATATCCTCTGCATTGCTTGTTGCGGAATCCATTGCCTGCATTCTTGCGCCGTTCTCACTGGCAACCGATTCTACCATACCGCCGTAAATCAGACTTGTCACATACTTGGGAATAATCATGTTCAGGGCTTCTTCTTCATCCGTTTCAAAATTCATCAAAGCCTCTGCCTTTTTCTCCTTCTGCTGATTTTCCTGTTCCCCTGCTTCTACAGGAAGCAGCTTCATCAGGGTGGGGATATGGCTTACGGTATTTTTGAAAGCCGTATATGCCAGATAGATTTCACCGATTTCCCCCTTTGCATATGCTTCTAATACCTCATGGCAGATTGCCATGGCATCTACATAAGCCGGTTCTTCGATTACCTCCGAATAATCCGCTTTCATTTCATAGCCATTTCTAAGAAGGGCATCCCGTCCTTTTTTACCAATTGCATAAAACACTACGTCCTCTTTTTTCATTTCACCCTTTGTTATGAGCTTAACTACGTTAGAGTTGTAGCCTCCTGCCAGCCCTCTGTTTGAAGTTATAAAAATTACTGCCTTTTTTTCAGAGCCGTTAGGCGTCAGGTAAGGATGCTTTATGTCTCCTGTCTTTGCCAACAGGGAAGTTACTGTTTCATACATGCAGTTGAAGTATGCTTTGGAATGCTCCGCTCTGGTTTTTGCCCTCTGCAGCTTTACGGTAGATACCAGCTTCATGGCCTTGGTAATCTGCTGAGTGCTTTGGATACTTACCTTACGTCTTTTAATATTTCTCATGGACGCCATGTGTGATCACCTTTTTCTTTCCGCCTACTTAAAGCTATTCTTAAACTCTTCAATTGCACCTTTCAGCTTTTCTTCCATCTCCTCGGAAATTACCTTTGTCTCAGCAATGGAAGCCGGAATCTCCGGATATTTAGTATCGATAAATTCAAAGAATTCCTCTTCAAACTTTGTAATCTTATCAACAGGAATATCTAACAGGTACTTGTTAGTTGCCGCATAAATGATAAGAACCTGATACTGTACTGGCATAGGCTTATACTGGGGCTGCTTCAAAATCTCTTTGATACGCTCACCCTGCGCCAGCTTTTCTTTCGTATCCGCATCCAGCTCGGAACCAAACTGTGCAAATGCTGCCAGCTCCCTGTATTGTGCCAACTCCACACGAATAGGAGCTGCAATCTTCTTCATAGCCTTAATCTGTGCCGCACCGCCTACACGGGATACGGAAAGACCTGCATTTACTGCAGGACGGAAACCAGAATTGAACATTTCCGTTTCCAGATAAATCTGACCGTCTGTAATGGAAATTACATTGGTAGGAATGTATGCAGAAACGTCTCCTGCCTGAGTTTCGATAATGGGAAGGGCCGTTAAGGAGCCTCCGCCGTATTCATCGCTCATCCTTGCTGCTCTTTCTAACAGTCTTGAATGCAGATAGAAAACATCACCCGGATATGCTTCACGTCCAGGCGGTCTTCTCAGAAGCAGGGAAAGGGTACGGTATGCAGTAGCATGCTTGCTTAAGTCATCATAAATAACAAGCACATCCTCTCCGTTTTCCATCCATTCCTCTCCAATGGCGCATCCTGAATAGGGAGCGATATACTGAAGGGGTGCAAGCTCGCTGGCGGTTGATGCCACTACTGTGGTATATGCCATTGCGCCAAATTCCTCCAAAGTTTTTACAATATTGGCAACGGTAGATGCCTTCTGACCGATGGCAACATAAATACACTTTACGTTTTGCCCCTTCTGATTGATAATCGTATCAATTGCAATTGCGGTCTTACCGGTCTGTCTGTCGCCGATAATCAACTCACGTTGTCCTCTTCCGATAGGCACCATGGAGTCGATTGCCTTAATTCCTGTCTGCAGCGGCGTATCTACGGATTTTCTCGTAATAACGCCTGAAGCAACTCTTTCTATCTGTCTGTATTTGCTTGTCTGAATAGGACCTTTTCCATCAATAGGCTGACCAAGGGCATTTACTACACGTCCAATCATTGCATCGCCTACCGGAACCTCCACTACCCTGCCGGTAGTCTTAACGGTATCTCCCTCGTTGATATTCTTCTGGCTTCCTAATAGTACTACACCTACATTATCTTCTTCCAGGTTCAGCACCATGCCATATACTTCACCAGGGAATTCCAGCAATTCGCCCTGCATTGCATTGTCAAGCCCGTGCACTCTTGCGATACCGTCAGCTACCTGGATAACCGTACCCACATCGGATACTTCCAGCTCTGCGGCATATCTCTTGATCTGATCCTTAATCACTGAACTTATTTCTTCTGGTTTTAAATTCATGGATCCTTACGCACCTTTCTTTATACTTACTTTTCCCGATGATATCGGGAACCTTTCTCTTAACTACTGAACCAGCTGCACCTTTAGCAGCTGTCTGGTAAGCTCATTTAATCTGGTCTTTACACTGCTGTCCACCACTCTGTCTCCAATGCGGATTACCATTCCGCCAATCAGCTCTTTGTCTTCCCTGTAGTGCATTTCCAGCTTCTTGTAGGAAGTAGTCTCAAGAATCTTTTTTTCCACTCTCTGCTTCTGAATAATCGTAAGCGCAGTAGCTGTAGTCACATAAGCAACTCCGATTCCCTGCAGCCTTTTTACCTCATCCAGGAAGTAACGGAGAATATCCTGGATTTCCCCGTACCGGTCCTTTGTGATAATCAGCCGGAAAAAACCTGTCAGTTCTTCCTGTATTCTTCCTTTAAAAACATTTTCCATCACCTTGATTTTTTCTTCCTTCAGGATTTTGGGGTGGTTCATAAGGGAAAGGAATTCCTGATTCTCCTCCAATATCTTTAAAATGGCCTGTATTTCTTCCACAAAGACGGGAATCTTTTGCTCTTCTACTGCCAGTTCAAATAAAGCTTCTCCATAGGTTTTTGAAATTAGCTTAGCCATGTGCTCTCACCCATTTCTTTCAATGTCTCGTCAATTAATCTGTCGGATACTGTTGTATCGATTGCTGCCGAAACTACCTTGCCTGCCATAATGGAGGCTAAAGAAACCATTTCCTTCTTCATGTCATCCGCAGCCTTTTGTTTTTCAAGCTCTGCCTCTGCATTTGCCCGCTGGATGATTCTGGCGGCCTCCTCTTTCGCATCCGCAATGATTCTGTTTTCATTTGCCAATGCCTTTTTACGGGCTTCGCTTAATATTTCTTCTGCTTCTTTTTCAATATTCTTCAGCTTATCCTCATACTGGGCTTTTAAATCCTCAGCCTGCTCCTTTTCAGCCGCTGCGTAACTCAAGTCCTCAGCAATCCTGTTTTTTCTGTTCTCCAAGAACTTCTTTACCGGATTGAAGAGTTTGTAGGAAGCGACTAAAAATAGCGCAAATACTGCTATGGCCGTTAGCACAGCATCATGAAGAAGCTGAAGGTCTAAGTCAAATAGACGTGCCATATGTGTCTAAACCTCCTATACTAAAGGTTTTACAAATAATAAGAGCATTGCAATCAACAAACCGTAAAGACCTGTTGTCTCGGCAACTGCCTGACCAAGTAACATAGTGGAAGTAATGTCAGACTTTGCGCCCGGGTTTCTTCCTACTGCTGCTGCTGCGTGTCCTGCTGCAATACCCTGTCCTACACCAGGTCCGATACCTGCAATAACTGCAAGACCTGCACCGATTGCTGAACATCCTAAGATAAAGCTTTCATTGAATTCCATATTTGTTTCCTCCTTTTCCCCATTGTCATGGGAATCCTTTCTTTCATATTGTTATTATTTTCTAAATATGTCTTTTCTTTGCGGCAGTATGCCGTTCACTAATGTAGCCTTTCCTGTATGCTTTATCAGGCATCGCTTCCGATTGCGTCTGATACATAAGTCATGGTCAGCATACAGAATACATAGGTCTGGATTGCCCCGGAAAATAAATCAAAGTACACATGAAGTACTCCCGGCCAGGCAATGGCAATCTTGGACAGCAGTCCATACACAAGCGCCATCATAACCGTTCCTGAAAGCACGTTTGCAAACAAACGCAGGGATAAAGAAATGGGCACTGCCACATCGCCGATAATATTGATAGGCGCCCAAATGGGCCATGGATCACACAATCCCTTCAACACGCCGCTGACCTTCTGGTGTTTGAACTTATTGAAATGAATAATGCAAAAAGTCATAACACCCAGCGGAAGCGTTACTCCGTAATCTGCCGTAGGCGGCCTCAAACCGAACAATCCGGAAATATTACAGATTAATATGAAAATAAAGATGGTGCCAATATAGTTTACAAATTTTCCGGCACTCTTTCCCATGGTACTGCCTACCATGTTCTGCAGCATCTCTACTATCAATTCCACGATATTCTGGAATGTTCCCGGCACATCCTTCGCTCGCTTTATGACCCGTCCTGCCACACAGGAAAATCCCATAAGCAGAAGCACTACAATCAACAAGCAAACGTGAGTAGTCGTTATCCAGACAGTCTGACCGAATAATTCATAGGAAAACACTCCATGAATCATAAAATCCACATCAGCGCCTGCAGATAACAAAATTCCTTGCCCCATACATTCACCTCCTAATCTCTTCCCGATTTTATCGGGGACTTACTTAATAAAAAATTTATGAGTAAACGGCTCAAGGTAAGCCGCTACCTTCAATGTCATTATCCCTAAAAATACCGCAAGGGGATTGGCAACCTCTGTAACCATCACAATTCCGCATAAAAGCACAACTATGCCGTATCTTAAAAAATAGTGCTTCTGCATGACCTTTACGGCGCCTTCTTCTCCCAAGTTCATAGCTGCATCCAGCGTATATGCCATATGCCATGCCATTACAAGAGCCATCACAACTCCCAGAAACAGTCCAAGGCTGAACTGCCATTTCTCCTCTGCAAACCAGATAAAAATCATTCCAAAAAGAATGCCTGACAGGCAGATGCCTAAAAACAACCCGGGCAATGCGCTATTTAACTGTTTTATCCTTTTCAACATGCACATCTCTCTTTTCTTTCTTCTCATAAATCCTCCTGGAAAGGACGTAAATATTCCGAAAGCCCCCAAGAGCGCCCATGAAGAAGAAAATCACCATAAAAAATCCGGTTCCAAGCCACTTATCCAGATAGAGCCCCACAAAGGAACAAAAGAAAATCGGAACCAGCATATTAACTCCAAACTGTGTTATCATGACTAATGACTGGTATACATTTTTTCTATACTTCATAACATCACTTTCTGACTGGTAAAATGTGACAAATCGTCAAAAAAATCCCACTTGTTCATTATACATATTTTTGACAATTATGTCTAGCGGAATACATGATTTAATTGTAATTATTTTTTATTATTTTTTATTTTGTTTATGGTTCATCCTTGACTTTTTCCCTTCTCCCAGTTACTATTTTGAGTAACTAAATCAAATTTCCCGCTGTAAACAAGAAGGAGGTATTATGAACTATCCGGTTTTATACAGAAAACGAATTATTCCTGACGAATGCATTCTCTTAAAAGATGATGAAATTTTATTTTATGAGGACCATATTTTAGTAACTCAATGGAATACTTTAAAGCCCAAAAAGGATTTAGACCATGGCTTTTCCTGCTACTTTTTTCAGGAAGGTTACAAGATAAGCAAGTTTTATGACAGGGAGCATAAGCTGCTTTATTATTATTGTGATATTATTGACTCTGAAATGCGTCCTGAGGAGAATTCAATTATTGTAACAGACCTGTTAGCTGATGTGATTGTTTATCCTGACGGTTTTGTAAAGGTTGTGGATATTGATGAAATTGCAGATGCGCTTAATAAAGAGATCATTACCATAGAACAGGTAAAGAAATCCCTTTACAGCCTGGACAGGCTTCTTTCCATTATTTATGAAGATAAGCTGGATACGCTCACTATTTATATTGACAGGTTTGATACACAAGCCTGATACATACTCCCATATCTTAGTTTCGACATGCAAAGTGTATAAAATATTTCTTTAAACAGTTAATAAGCTTCTTTCCAGCCCACAGCCGCCTGTCATTTTAGCCGGATGTCGGGAAAGAAGCTTATTATATGAATCCAAAGTATTTTATCCTGCCTTATCTGAGGCTTTCATCATAGGTACTTTCATTGTAGCTATTGTGAATCTGTCTTTCATATTCCCACTCATAATATTTTGTGCTGGTCTCTACCGCAAAACCAATCACTGCCATAAACATGGAAAAAACAATTAGAACTGCTGTCAGGCCGATTGCCGTTTTATCATAGACAAATTCTGCATTCTTTCTTCCATTTGCCAGCAGAATTTCTATTCCAAGCAAAATGAAGATTACCGGCCACACTTTATATATGAATTCATAGGACATATCCGGCAAAAACATATGTGCCAGAAATAAAGCCCCTACTCCCACCAGTCCGATTCCTAATGTGACAGTTCCTACCCTGTGGCTTCTATTGCTTTTCTTTTGGCTTGCTGGATTTATCTGTTCTTTTTCTCCTAATCTTAATTCCTGCTCCATCTTTTTTCCTTTCCGGCGGTTTTTCTATTGATTTTCCGCCTGTCCCTCCATTTATTCCCGCGAGCAACGATCCAATTAATTGCGTGCAAGCATTTGACTTTACCTCTCAGTTTTCCGAAGTGTTTCCTGAAGCATTTTCTGGAATATTTTCTCCAATTTCCTCAAGCTGGTCTAACTCTTTCTTTTTTCCCTTGATTAAATAAACTCCCACGAAAATAATCACAACAGAAAATACAAATCTCGGCATATCCATCAGTAAATGATATAACCATGTAAAGCCCCGCATATATTCAATAACGAAATTCCGCATATATTCCATGAACATTTCCCAAATTGCATAACTTCCCAGAACAATCAGAATAACCGCTAGAATCTTACGGGTTTTTTCCTTTCCGATTTGTTTTTGGAAAATGCCCTCGTCAAAGTCAAACAAAAACTTATCTTCCACTGCATAAAATTCTTCATCTGAAAGAGAAGCCAGATTCTGTACATGAAAAAAACTGTAAAACCATATGATGGGCAGCAAAAAGTTCAGGGGCCCCATCATAAAGTAGGAAGAAATGGTAAGAATCCCACAAAACAGGCACATAATGCTGATTCCCTGTTTAAAAAACCCCATGAACATTTCCCCCGCACCGGGTATCAGTGAAAATACAAATGTTAAAAATCCATTCTTTTTTTTAGTCATAACTTACTCCTATCCGCCTGTTTTCAGGCATTCGTTTATTTTTATTGCTCCTCATAAAACATATTTGAATAGGCGTTTGCCAAACGCACAAATCACATAAATACGGCATTTTTTGATTCTAAAA
>CAJUEX010000039.1 GCA_910585715.1 uncultured Lachnospiraceae bacterium | reverse complement strand
TAAGGCTCTCATACATAAGGAAATGCTTTTTATCCGTAAAAACAAAAACAAGATCATCCAGAATGCAAAAATTCTGTATAAACAGAAAAAGGAAAACAATCCTGTCATCGGCTATCTGAAAAGCACGGTTGATTTTACATTACTCGAACAGATGCATGATAAATTTATTGAAAAGAAAAACAATTAGTCAGAAAAGCTGGACGCTACCAGCGATTTCCGGCTTTTTTCTTTTTCCACTTGCTAATCCCCCGTTTCAGAGGTAAGATACGACACCAAGGAAGGAGGGATTGGATGGGAATGGAACCTGCATTGTACCAGTTGATGGGCCTCCGCATGAACAGTGTCATGAATGGCATCACAAACCGTGACGGGGAATATCAGGCGAGCATCCGGAAATCGGACGAATACTCCGACAAGCTGGATAAAATGGATCTGTCGAAGGAAGCCCGGCTGCTGATAGACAGCTACGTCAGCGAGCAGAATGCGCTCGGCTCCCGGTATGGGATGCTCGCCTACTTACTCGGCTATTCTGACTGCAAAGAGATGCTTTTGGAAAAAGCCTGTTTGCAGAGCCACAGCAGGCATCCTAAGAAAATAAAACCAAGTGCATAATCGCGAAAAAAGGGCTTAAAATAAGGGCTCTTTTTTCGTTTCCTCACTCGTAGTAAAACCGTAGTAACCCACTTTCCTAACTGCCGCGATTTGCCCCGTTCTGCCCACAAGTGCCGCTAATTCCCAGCTACCCGACGTGCTGCCGTGGCAGACAAATAATATTTTAATCATATCTCTTATATCCTTTCATAAGCCTTCAAACCTTGATATTTCAAACCTTGATATTTCAAGCCTTTAGGCACTTTTTCATTTTTTGTGTTTTGCTCCAAACTCACGCATTTCTTTATAAATCTACGCAAATTTATGGGCAAATGGTGTAGTAAATAACCTTCAATAGCATTATTGTATGCAGCCAATCTGATATTTCCTGCAAAGGAATCATATCACTTTTCTTCTAACCTCTTCAAGTAACTTAGCAAACAAAATATTCTTCCATATTCTCATTCTCTGTCCCATAAAAACTCACAATTTCCTGCTCCAGCTTCACATTCTGTTCCAACATATATGTGACCAGTTCCCGGTATGTTTCCTGTCTCTCCAGTGACTTTAATCTAATTTGATCCTGCTGTGTCAATGGGCGCAGGCTAGATTGGAAATGCGGATTTTCCAGTTCCTTTCGTGACATTCGATACAATCGAAACGGAATCCCCGTTATCCGGCACAAGTGCTCATGGATATAAAAGCCGCCTGCATCCATGTCCCCGAAATGCCAAAAAGTGAGTTCTGGATTGTCACAACAAACCTTTTTAAGGAAATCCCTTTGAGAGCGTACGCAATATCCACCGAGATAAAGCAGTGCTACATCCGGGATTTTCAGCCGAAGCCAGGACGTCCGGTTTTCAACCGTCATAAAACGACGTGTACGGATATTAATCCATTCCAACCGCTTCAATTCGTCTGCAAAAAATTCCACGCCGTCTGCAAATGCTCCAAGATCCAGTTCTCTTCCTGCTATTCGAATGGTCATATTGCCCTTCAGACAAAGTTTCTGTCTTTCCCGCACAATATGATACTCCTCCAAAATCTCATCTTCCAGTTCATCTTCCTGACAGGGCCGTTCCAAATATTCCCGAAGTGCTCGGCACACCAGATATAACGCATTTTCTTCCAGATATTTAGAATCCCCATATATCAGCATGGATGCTTCCCGAAGAAACAATTCTCTTTCATTCTTTTCAATAAATACAAGCGCCTTCAGCATATCTTGCAGTTGCAGGTAGTTCTGCGGAATCTGATTCTTCTCCAGCAGCTGCCTCAGCTTCCCACACTCGTAACCAGCAGCAGAGGAGCCGTTTTCATATGCAGCAATCAGTTCCTCAAAACGCCGTTTCATTGCATACCTAGACTCAAACTGATACGTTTCCTCCAAATACCGCTCAATCTCCTCAATCTTCTCATCTACCAGATAGATTGTGCGGATTTCATTGCTGAATCCTTCCTGCTCAAAGGTCAGAAAGCCTCTCTCCCTGCATCGATAGACCGCCTGGTTTACTGCTTCGATCTTTTCCAAATCAGCGTCATTTTGTTTGTATGCTTTATACAGCTTGTCTGGTGTTATCCGGGTGCGCCTGGTAATCACATTTATTCCGCTGTCCTTTTTACTTTTCCGATATTTCTCCACCAATGCTACAAGCAACTTTTTTTCATAAGTTTCCATATGCTTTCTCCTCATGAAACTGCACGATACCAAGTTCCATTCTGTCCGCTGCCACACGAAGCGCTGGAAGAATCACCTCGCACTCATTTCCGATGGAATCCGTCTTATCCGGCGAACAGAAAATTACCTGAAGCCGCTGCGAACGCAAAAAATCCAACATCAGTTTTACATTACCCGGATCCATCTTAGCGAACGGCTCATCAATAAAGACAAGGCGCGTTGAATTGGTCCGCTGATTATATATCAGAAGAAGAGCCGAGGCCAAAATCAAAAGATAGGGAATCTGCACCTCCGCGCCGGAGTTAAAACCTGTCTGCCGGGACAGCTTCGCCCGATTCAGAACCTGATTTGTGATCAGAATCTCATATGTCATGTAATTCCGATAATCCGCAAACCGAGATATGACCTCCTCGCTGTTTTTTTTGATGATTCGATTCACAATCCGTTTCATCTCTTTCTCCAGCTGCTTCCCTTCTTCGTCGGACACTGTCGTCAGCATTCCAAAGGTCATTTGTCCCTCTGCACTGCCTCCAAGCTGCTCCCGCTCGTCCAGAAACCGGGCATATTCGATAATCTTTGCATATTCTGAACCGTCCCGCACATAGTGAACATCAAACTCATATTTTGCAGTAAAATTTAGGTTAGCCAGTTCTCTGTTAATTTGTTTCAGATCATCTCTGGCCCTTTCACAGGAATTCAGAATCGTCAACACAAATTCATTTTTGAATATATCTTCATAGCGGCGGGTCTGCTCCTCCAGCTTCTGCCGAATCTCCTGAAGATTATCCATCCAGATACGCTCCCGTCTGGTTGCATACTGACTGCGCCCTTCCGTCCCTCTGGGCAGCATATTGCCGGAATGTTTTGCATTATAATCAGCCTGCAGCTGCATCAGACTGCTTTTATGCTGCTCTATACTCCTTCGGATACGCCCTCTGGTCTCATCGGCCAACAGTCCGCCCGGTCCTTTTCTTCCATTTTCCAGATATTTCTCATAGGCCTCCACGGTTTTCTGTACAACCGTATAATGTTCAATCTGATATTCCTTATACTGTTTTTCCTGCTCCTCCAATTTTCCCGTCTTATCTTTTATCCTATCTTCACAGCGCACAATTACTGTCTTATGTTCGCTATCTATTTGGACATTTTTTGCATATTCTTCGCCGATTGCTTTCTGTTCCTCTACAAGGCGTCCTACGGTCTCATTCAGTTCAATATACTCCTGATTGTCTGCCTGCGCCTTCTGTAGACGTTCCAGCTGTACCTTAGATTCTTTGACCTCTCCGGACAATCTCTGATATTTTGAATGGGCGTCATAATCATATTCCCGAAAAAATTCTTTGTTCTGTGTCAAAATGCTCTTTTGTCCCAACAATTCGTTCTTAGTGGACAGTTTCTCCTTTTTTTCCTCCTGAAGGCGCAAAATTTCCTTCTGCGCCTGAATCCGGTTCAGCTCAAAGGTCTTCTGACCCAGATAATACGAACGAATCCTGTCAAACCGCAGAAAATAGCCGTCCATGGCGACTGTCACACGTCCTTCTTTGGAAATTGCATTTTCATACATGCGCACTTTTTCCAGAGGTACGGCGTGCATCCTGCCAAGCTGAAATTCAAAATAACGCTTCGCCACCGGATTCTTAATCTGCAGCATGGACACCACAGAGTCCTCCTCCACCTTTACATCACGGTTCATTAAAAGCTTTGTATTAAACAAGTGGGCATACCGATATTCGGACCCATTAAGCACATCATCCGCAATATCATAATACTCCGGATCCACCAAAATCGTATAGCGACGGGAGCCTAAAAACGCTTCAATCGCATTCCTCCATGCCTCATCCTCAAGACCAATCACATACTCGCAGGCAAACTGCGCCCGTGCAGATATTTTTCTCCTCTCCAGTTCCCGGTTAATCTGATCTTTTAACCCCACATACTCCGGAATTTGTCTATACGTATTTTGATGCCTTTTACACTCCTCCAAAATCCGGTTCTGCGTATCCAGTCCTCTCTCCAGTTCCTTGATATCACTTTCCACGCTGAAAATCTGTTTCACAATTTCATCATAAGCCAAATCTGTCTTCTGCTTCATTACTGCAACAGCCAATGCTTTCTGCGAGGCAGTATATTCGTATCCGCACAAAGAAGCCAGAATATCCCTGTCCGCAATTTGCTCCGCCTTCTCGAAAAACCGGTTCATGATTTCACTGACAACCGTTTGAAACTGTTCCAAATCCCTGCATTTTTCAAGCAAGGCTCCCCTATCTTCCTCCAGCTTTTCTAACCTTTCCTTTTCCTGGGTAATCATACGCATACTGTCCAGACTTTCCAGATTTATATTTGCCTTAATCAGTCTTTTTTCCACATCTCGTTTTCGAATCTCCAGAATCTTCAGATTTTCTGCAGCGTCTTCTATGGTTCTCTGTGCCCGCTCCCGCTCTGTATTCTGTTTTTCAATTTCCTCTTTCAGAGCTTTCATGTTCCTATACACAATACGAATATCATCGGCCAACAGACGATTACTCTTATTTTCCCACGCATCGTATTCTCCCAATACGCAATCCAGTTCGCTGATTTCCTCCTGAATCATATTAAAATTATCATTCAGCTGCTCAATATTCTCTTTCGCTTCAATCAGTTTCTTAAAATCCACATTCCGCTCTTCCAAAACACTTTCACGGATAAACTGGTCAATTTTGGCATTCGGATCATAAGACATGATTCCCCGCAATTTCCGTAGATACGTCGGCATCTGTCCCAGATTCAGCTTCAGGCCTGTAATCTGCATAAAACGGGGAAGTCCCTGCTCCCGGTTCAAAAGCGTCAGCCTGTATTTCTTCTGAAGCATTGATGCACTAAAAGGAATATCAAGTCCTTCTTCTTTATAAGTGTGTTCCATCTGATCCAGCGAAAACCGATCCGCCACATACCGATATGTCTGGCAATTATTCGCCGCATTTGTCTCAATCACCGCTCCCAGTACAAAGGATTTCTCCTCCACATCATCAAAATACTCCAGTACAATATGGCTGTATACATTCGGTACTCGATCTGCCGGACGCATATAAGTGCCTGCCGTAGCGTCCAGTAGTCCCCTTGTATAAGAAGATAACGTCCGGCTCCCCTTGCTTTCCGATGATTTATTAAATACCGTGTCTCCGTAGGCCATATACTTGACGGCATCCAACATGGCTGATTTTCCGTTTCCATTTCTTCCAGCAATCAGAGTAAAAAAACCAATCGGCGCCGTCACATTTGAAAAACCGTACCAATTAATCGGACTTTTTTAAGTGCTATCATCCCTCTTCCTCCTCGAAGTCCTCCGGGTTTACCTGGGCTGCAAAATCCTCATCCCTTTGCACTTCTTCATCCTCCGGTGTTTCCTTCAGATATTCTTTCACAACCATCTGAAACTGCGGAATGTCCCATCCAAACTGCAGGGAGGGGTACAGTTCAATCTTCATATCCTCCCCTTCTTCATCTTCATTGAAATTAATTAAACTGTATTTTTTGAACAGACGAAAGGCTGCATTCAGCTCTGTACGCACTAATGGCAGACCATAGGATTTGATTTTATCAATCAAGTCTCCTTTCGTCACAAAATTCCCTTCATTATAACCGAGATTTTCCAGATAGACCTTCCAGAGCACCAGCAAAAGATGGTATTGTAATGTCGTAAATGTTACCACATTGGCGCGTTTCAGCCCCACTGTTTCTGCATCCTCCTCGCTGGCTATAAGCATACACACGCCGGTCTTCTCATCGACAATCACATCAAATCCTATCATTCGAAGATACTCGGAAATATCCTGCCGGTTCGATTCTCTGGAGACAAACTGATACAATTTTTCATCCTTGCTTTGAAGAATGAAAGTCGATTCCAGAAGCTTTCGTATGCTCCGTTTAAACAAATTCATACTCTCTTCCTTTACAGAAATCTGCAAACGAATATCACTCATTATTCTCTCCTCTTCACAGTTACTTTACGAATTCTTGCAACCTCTGTCTCTACCATTCCATCACCGAGTTCCACCTCATAGTGAAATCCTTCTGTTCCCGAATATATCATACTGGCAACAAACATAATCGCATCATCTCTGGTACAAATTCCGCTCTCCTCAACCCGGATTCTCTTCCTGTCTCCCATCAGTCGGTCAAAATGCTTCTGTACCTTCTCCACACTATATCTATCCGGCGTCTCGGACAGCAGTTCATCTGTCAAACGCTGCCGTTCCTCTTCCGACAGGCTGCTCACAGACAAACCTGCCGTTTTCCGGTTCGGATTGGGCTTTTTCCGCCGCTCAAATGACTTTTTTCCAATATAACCCACACTCATCAGGCAGTGCGCCTCCGATAGATGATGCAGTACCGTTTCTCTGTCCTCATCATCCAGGTTCTTCATAAAAATCAGAAGCCGGTTTAATTCATGCTCCAAATTTATGTTATTGCTGAGCACCATCATCATTCTAGTAGAATACAGATTGTAATATGTGTTAATTTTCCGGTCAATGTAACCCATTTCCTGCTCATATTCCAAATTAATAAAGCTATCCAGCTCCGCAAACTGGCGATCGATTTTTTCCTTTGCCTGCGTCTCTTCCGAATTTTCGATTCGCTGACAGTCCTCAACCATGCGGTCATAAAGTTCCGAGCAGCGCAGCTTTCGCAGCATTCGATCAATATCCGCTATGTAAGACGGTATCATCCCGCTCCTTTTTATAAAAAAATAGTCGTTAAAAAACCGGTTCAGCAATTCATCCTTAATCAAAAACTGCCCGAAGCTGTTAGCATCCGCCATCTTTAATACAGTCCGCATAATCTCCCGAATGCTGTCCTTCAGAATCAACAGGTCATTCTTTAAATCACACTCATTTTCCACCAGCGGAACTAAGATGTTCAGGTAAGGGCGTACCGCCCGAACACTGTCCTTCACAAAGGAAGATTTTAAAATCTCATACATGGAAAAAATGTGATTCGTAATTGCACCGTTGGCGTCCCTGTCAAATATTTTATGAATCGCATCAAGCAATTTCCTGCAATAAGCTGACACTGATGCAATATTATCTCCGCTGCGCCCGATTTCCTGGGGTGTAATCCAACCACATATACGAAAATACCGCAGAATCGCAGATGCATTCTCCTGAGGACTTTTTCCACCGCCAACCTCTTCCCCGATATTCTCCGTTTCAATGGTATACTCACAGTTTTTCAGATACAAAATCAATGTATTCCTGGCATCTGTCTCATAAAGAACGGGTATCTCTTTCGATTTTTCAATCAGCTGATCAATGCATGCAATATATACTTCTCTGTTGCGGCAGCAAAACGGGTTAAAAAATTTTTCATTAATCAATTCAAAAAATGGCATCATTCGTACCTCCTAATTTGCTTCATCTTAGCTGGAAATATTTTATATCTCCGTACCTTTTCCCTCATTTTGCTGCAAGTAAAATATCGCTTTCTGTGTCTCAATTTCTGCTCTCAATTCTTCTTCCGTCGGCAAATAAAGTTTATATTTAGAAGCAAACAACTGCTCATTACCGTGAAGCACAGAATACTTTGCAATATCCTCATCCGTGTCAGAACAAAGTACAATACCAATTGTGGGATTATCCCCATCGCTGCGCTTTAATTCATCATACATACGGATATACATATCCATCTGCCCAACATCCTGATGTGTGATTTTCTGTATTTTCAAGTCTATCAGTACAAAGCATTTGAGAATATAATTATAAAACACAAGATCAATAAAATAATCCTGCTTCTCTGTATGAATATGCTGCTGTCTTGCCACAAAAGCATAACCTTTTCCAAGTTCCATTAAGAATTTCTGCAAATTGGAAAGAATACTTTTCTCCAAGTTTGTTCGACAGCTTCTTTCTCATACCATGCACGAGCTTTTTCGTCATTTACCTGTAATAATACTGCATAATGTGACCACGATAATAACCTCTGAGATTTTCCAGACACTGTCTGGAAAATCTCAGGATAAGTCTTATAGAATGAGTAAAAACTGTATAAATTAGATTTTGTAAAGCCTTTTCCATATTCTGACGACAGTTCTTTAGAGAGTTTTTTTATGATTTATGCTCCATACTTAGCTCGTCCTTCTCCTTGCATCTTTTCACTGGCAATTCGATATCCAAGAAGCCAGTTTCGCTGAACAAGAGTTGTATTAACTGCCTGATACGCAGCTTTCTGTGATGATTTAATGATACCACACATATCTTTTAAAATATAGTCCGTTTTAACAAAATTGTTCATAATGTTATTCTGACCAACATCTATCAACCTATTCTCCATAATCACTCAACTCCTTTTCGCCACTCCCCTACAGCCTCCTTGATAAAAGATTCAAAATTCGACTATTTTTCCTACGGATATAAATCCGGCAGACAGCGTCTACTCAATTTATATCATAACAAAGTATATTTTTGATTTCCATAAATTTCAAATTTTATTTTATTCGATATCTTTGTCTCATCAAGACTCTTTCCTATATTCCTGCACATTTCAATATTTCCTCATCAGACATTTTCAGCCAGGGATGTTCCGGATTTTTACTCTTTGCAAGATTTCTTACCTTATCCATTAAATCCATACGCAAATTTTTTATTATAACATATGGGAATATCTTATGCTCCGCATATGTATTACTCTTCCTGTTACTCTTCCTGTTATACATATGGTTCAACTGAATCGGTGAATCTGTAATATCCATATCACCATCTTCCTTCCGTTAATATCAGCATAAAAAACGAGAACTACCATATATTATTTCACTACATAAAGCCCTCAGGCTCATTTTCATCCGGCTCGCCGCTGCGAAGCTGCAAAAGCCTTTCATTCATCTCCTTCTCAAGCTTCTTGTCCGTGGCAAACACTGCAGTGGACACTGCCAGAAAAACAAGAAAAATCGCAGCACACATAACAAGCAGCTGATTCAGACTGCGCCATGAAAACCACTGGAATCTTATTCCCCATCCCAGCACGCAGATGTTGATATAGATATAGTGAAGAAGCATTCTAACAAGAAATCCTCTCTTTGACACTTCTTTTTCCGGCCAGATAAAATTGCCGAGGCAGCAAAGGACAGATAAGCCTAAAATCTGCCATAACAGCTCCTGGGTAACACTTGCCCCCGGCCAGAAAATGCCCATATATATGGCAGTCACCACCAAAATTCCCGTGGTAACAAATGAAAATGTAAGTAAAATCTGTTTTATCCTCTTCATTCCGTTCTCCTTTTTATAATCCCAGCCTGGTTTTTAAAACGCTTACGTATTGTCTGGAAATCATTACCTTTTCCCCGTTAAGCAGAGTCGCCTCAAAGCGCCCGTTAAAAGCGGACGTCAGGCTCTTTATTTTAGAGCTGTTTAAAATCACCGATTTGGAGGCACGGAAAAAATCCGTTCCTTCAAATTCCTTTTCTATTTCATACAGCTTCATCCTTGTTTCATACACTTCCTTGCTGCAATACAAAAATACCTTGTTGTCCACTGCTTCAAAGTAATAAATATCCTTAGGGGAAATCATGGAAATATTTCCGTTTCTGCTTCCGCTTATTTTCCTTGTTTTCATTTTCAGTCCATAAATAAGCTCCAGGAAATGACTGTCCAGATTCCTGCAGCGGATAATGATTTCATCCTCTTCTCCCGGTCCTATATCTTCTATGGTTATTTTCATACTATTTTCATATCCTTTTTCTTCTTCCATCAAAAGCTTTCCATGCAATTACGGAAGCAATTATCATTATTATAGCAAATCCCAGCAAAAAAGCCATCTGTATTTCACCGCCGAGAACTTTTCCCCCTGCTTCCACCGTAATGCCCATATAAGCCTTATATTCCTCCGCCACTTTCTCAGGCATCCCCCGAAAGGTTACTTCCATGGCTTTTTTCGTAAAAATTTCCCTCAGCATGGCGCTTCCATGGAGCACCGGAAGAGCCTTCAGCACCATCTGCACTTTTTCCGGCAAAAATCCCATAGGGAGATAGATTCCCCCCACAAAGCCTGCCAGTGTGCCGATTACCGTACCAAAACCGCTCCAGGCGCTGTTGCTGTGCACGAACATGCTTACAAAAAACAGGGTACAGGAATATAAAAATACATTCAGGACAATCAGGCCTGCTACCTGCAGGGTCTCTTCCGGATTTAAAAGGCTCCCGCCCCTTGCGGCAATATAAGCCTCTGCTGCTGCCAAAGTCAGTATACACATAACGGTTCCGATAAGCAGGGCGGAAAAAATATATCCAAGGGCGATTTTCACAGGCTTTACCGGTGAGCCATAAAAGCTTTGGAGCCTTTTCTTTTCTTCATCCTGAATCCTTATGCCGATTACCGTCAAGGTTACCATAACAGCATTTACTACTAAAATTCCGGCTATGGTCCACATTTCAATTAAATGCTCCGCATTTTCAAGGTCTGCCTCTGTATCCCTGCTGCCTCCATATTCCGCTAAAAGGGAAACCACATTGTCCCGGTTCATATTCCCGAGAAACACTACCATAAGCCCCAATACTACCAGCATGGAGAGCATGGAAAAAAATACGGCTGATTTATCTCTTACATATAAAAGGCTGTTTCTCTTTACCAATTGTCTAATTGTTTTCATCTGATACCTCCATTACTTCTTTTCTGTCTCTGTCTGTTATATTTAAAAACACATCATCCAAAGTGCCCTGAACCACTTCAAAACCTTCTATCCATCCGGCTGCTTCTTTTAGCAGGTTAACCGCCTCCAGAGTTTCTTTTAAAGGAATCACAAAACGTTCTTCTTTTTTCTCAAAGCTTTTGCCGTTTTCCTTCAGATAGCGGCATATGCTTTCTTCCTTTTCCGCCTTGGGCATTAGAATAAGTCTGTCCTTTGCAAAATCTTCTTTCAGGGAAAAGGGCGTTCCATATTCCTTTAGCCTGCCTTTATCCAATATGGCAATATGAGCTGCCTTTGCCGCCTCCTCCATATAATGAGTGGTCAGAAACACTGTCATGTCCCTGTCCGTTTGCAGCCGCCCTATAGTTTCCCATACACTTTTCCTGGTTGCCGGATCCAGACCCGTGGTGGGCTCATCCAGAAACAGGATTTCAGGTGTATTCAACAAGGCTCTTGCAATTTCGCATTTCCGCTTCTGCCCTCCCGATAATTTTCCAAATGGCCTGCCCAAAAGCTCCTTTAAGGAAAGCTCCTCTGTTACCTGCTGTATTCTTTCCTTTATTTTTCTGCCGCTTAATCCATAAAGGCTTCCCCTTACCATAAGATTCTCCTTTATGGTAAGCCTGTCATCCAGACAGTTGTTCTGGTAAACGATTCCTATTCGCTTCCTGATTTCCTCCGGCTCTTTTAAAATGGAACAGCCGCATACCCTTGCTTCTCCTTCCGAAGGCTTCAACAAGGTGCACAGCATGTTGATTGTAGTGGATTTCCCTGCCCCGTTAATTCCCAAAAACCCGAACAGCTCACCTTTTTGTACAGAAAAGCTGATATCATCCACCGCTTTTATTTGTCCGTAATTCTTTTTCAAATGGTGTACTTCTATGATGTTTTCCATAAAGCTTCCTCCCTTGCTTCATTATGTGAAAAGGATAGGGAAAAACAGGGATATTTTCAACAGGTGTTCCGGTATGTTGCAAAGGAAACGTGGTAAGATGCGAAAAAATACTGTCATGTTTCTATGTCGTCCTGCTCCCGCTCTGATAAGTCCGCAACAATGCCAGGCTGGAAAATCCCTGGCTGATTGCCGGCATTTCTATAAGGATTCCTTAAGAAATCATTTTCTGACAAATGCCCGTCCTGCTGCCTGTGGAAGAACCCATGGCTATGAGAAAACTGCCGGCTGAACTATTGCAGTTTCCAGCATAAAATAAGGCACCGTTTCATAAATGACAATTCATCTATGAAACAATGCCTCTGTATGTTTATGAGCCTGCTTTCATTTATTTTATTATATTCTGACACACTGACACAAAACTGATTCCCTTACTCCACCTCCAGATTTTTCTCCATCCTGTGCAGGATGTTTTCCATATCCTCCAATTGCCGGGCAAAGCCTAAGAAAATTTCCGCATCCCGCTCCACGTTCCTGTCGCTCTTATAGCAGATTCTGTGCTCCATGCTGGCCCAGAGCTCCATCTGCAGCGTCCTTAACTGTATTTCCACCGGATAATACTCCATGCCGTCCGTATGATAAACAGGAATGCCTATGACCAGATGATAACTCCGGTATCCGTTTTTCTTGGAATTCTTGATGTAGTCCTTTTCCTTTAGCACTAATATATCCGACTGCCGCTTGATTAAGGAAAGCACCCCGTAAATATCGTCCACAAAATAACAGATAATCCGTACCCCCGCAATGTCTGTCAGGGATTCCCTTGCCTCCTCTGCACTTACCTTGATGTGGCGCTTCCTGAGCTTATCTTCTATGCTTTTTTTCTTTTTAATTCTCTTGTGGATATAGTGAATCGGATAATTTTTATATTTTAACCGGTAATCATTATTTAATGTTTCCAATCTTGTCATTAAATTTGCCATGGCATCCTGATAAGGGATAATCAGGCTGCTGTATTCTTCCTCGGTCATATTGTCTGTGATTTCCATTGCTTTTTACACCTTCCCGATACATGAAATGTACCTGTATTCCAATTTTTTCCATACCTCTTACGGAATTTCCCCATTTCATATTACCTTACAAAATATTTTTGTACAAATTGTGTATAATTCATGAAAAATGGCTTAAAAATTTTTCATTGATTTTTAAGATATTTTTCAGGCATTCATTCATCTTATTCCTGTTTTCAGGCATTTCCATTAAGAGTACCCCATTATGCCATGTCCTGCTATAATTACTATTAAAACCATGTTTTCAAACGAGCTTTTTATAACAGTTTAGACAACAGATTTACTGGCTGAACTGTTACAGCTTCTTAACAATTATCAAGGAAAAGAATACAGAAATATGGTATTTTTTATTTTATAACCGTAAAAAAACAGGAGTATAATATGCAACAGGAATTTATCAGACAAAAATTATACAGCGCAGCCAGTAAATTATTGGATGTAAAGCTGAATGCAGATGATATTGACAGCCTTCTCGCCATTTCCCAAATACGCAGTTACCAAAAAGGAAGTATTATTTCAGACATGGCAGTACCTCTTTCCTCCATAGGACTTGTATACAATGGCATGGTACGAAGCTACTATCTTGACAGAGCGGGAAATGAAATCACCAGGTATTTCCACAAAGAATATTTTCTTTTTATGGATGAAGGCCTCATTGGCTATGAAAAAAGCATTTGCGCCTATGAAGCAATTGAAGACAGCACTGTTTTACTTTTTGATATCAGACTGCTGAAAAAACTGATAAAAGAAAATGAGCGCCTTAAGGAGCTTTATATTTCCACATTGGAATCCGGAATAAGATATAAGATACGTCGTGAAAACGATTTTCTTATGAACAATGCAACAGAGCGCTATCTGCAATTTGAACGGGATTATCCGGAATTGGTAAATCGGGTGAAACAGACGTACATTTCTACCTATCTGGGAATCACGCCGGAAACCCTCAGCCGAATCAAAAGAGCATTGAAAGGAGATAACCATGAATAAAACATTAAACGAAAAAACAATTCCAGCCTGTATGATAGGAACATGGGCATGGGGCAAAGGAGTCAACGGTTCAAAAATGATTTTTGGAAAAACCTATAGTCAGGAACAATTAACAGAAACCTTTTCTGCCGCATATGAGGCAGGCTTTACCTTTTGGGACACTGCAGAGGTCTATGGTATGGGGAATGCCGAAAAAATATTAGGCCAGTGCATTGCCAGACACAACAGCAGGGACATCCTTATTTCCACCAAACATTTGCCTTCCAAAAAATACAAAAAAGGAGCCGTTACTGTTTCCATAAATGAAAGCCTGAAACGGCTGGGAATAGATTCCATAGATTTGTACTGGCTGCACAAACCATATGCATTACGGGAAAATATTTCGGAAATGATTCCTTTCTTAAAATCCGGAACCATCAAACAGATAGGACTATCCAATTGTAATATCGCCCAAATAAAAGGGGCTCAAAAAATCCTGGCGGAAAACCGCCTGAAGCTTGCAGCGGTACAGAACCACTTCAGCCTGCTGTCCATGGACAGACAGAAAGAAATTCTTGCATATTGCATAAAAGAAAATCTTTTGTTTTTCGGATATATGGTACTGGAGCAGGGTGCCCTGTCGGGAAAATACGATGCGGACAATCCTTTTCCCGCCTTGTCCATGCGCAGTCTGTTATTTGGAAAAAGAAAATTTCGTAAAATACAAAAGCTGCTTGACTATGAAAAGGACCTTGCAAAAAAATATAACACGGATGTTTCTCAGATTTCAATTGCATGGGCTGCTTCCAAGCAGGTGATTCCTATTGTGGGCCTGACAAAACCGGTACAGGCAGAATCCTTAAAGGCAGGTCTTTCCATAAAGCTGGCTAACATTGAAACAGAAAACCTGGAATTTCTTGCCAGAGAATCAGGCGTAACATGCAAAGGAAGCTGGGAATAATGCAATATCCGTTTCCAACCTGCCAATCCTCGGCTTTGTAAACAGTCGTAGCGCAAATGTAGCACATTGTTGCTTTCTTTTTTAAACCGTCCCGCCATATAATTAAGGCACGAAAGGAGAATAAAAAATGCAATTAGGAAAGAAAATCAAACAATTAAGAAAGCTTTCCGGCATGACACAGGAACAGCTTGCGGAAAAGCTAAATGTATCCAGACAGGCGCTGTCCAAATGGGAAAACGGCACCAGCACGCCGGATATTGAAAGTGTGGTGAAAATTTCTACACTGTTTCAAATTTCTCTGGACGAATTATTGTATAAGGAGGAGGCAAAAGTGAAGGAACAAAAAATACAAATTACATTGGAGGACCTGGCCCGGATTAATCTGCACAACCGGAGGATGAATCTGCTGTTGACAAGCGGCATACTTTTTCTGGCAGTCAGCATAATGATTGCCGCTTTCGTGGCTGCACTGGAAAGCACCACATCCAGTATGGGCTATATCCTCTACAGATACATTGCCACAGGGCAATATGCGGCGGCGCCGATTAATTATTTCAGACTGCGGCTGCCTGCATTATTTGCAGGCGCTGCGGGGACTATTTTATGTATCTGCTATTTTGTCAAAAGCAGAAAAGACTAAACAAAGGAGGATATGGGACATGAAACAGAACAGAATATTATTTATCATAGTCATGCTCTCTTTGCTGTTTACAGGGTGCGGACAAAGCAAAAGCGAAGAAAACAGTCATTATTACGGGGAAATTATTGCCGGACTTGGTGATGAAGAACAGTTTGCGCTGGAGGATATCGGAGAAAAAAATGATGTTCTATTTACGACAGATTCCACTTTTGATGACGGTTTTGCACATAATGCGGCGCTTTATTGCAATATTTATTATGCAATGGATGGAAAAGCATATAATCTTGGCAGAATCGAAAGCATGGGCACCGCATTTCCAATTACTTACGGGGACAAATGCATTTATACTGCCTCGGAACACAGTCTGGAAATTTATGTAATAGATACTTCCGAACATGAGCTATTGCTGAAGGAACAGTATGAAGCTGTATATAGTGAGAATGATGAGGTTTTTTACCGTCGGCTGAAGGACGGAGTGGAAGAAACCATTTCGGAAGAGGATTATCTGAATGCCTATGAGGAATACGGGCAAAGCTATGTAATCAGCTTTGGATACGGGGCAGACCGCCCGCCGTCAGGCAGACAATTGTAGAAATAAAATAATATATCGATTTTTGCTGATTTTATAAAAGAAACATTTTGTGAAATATGCCGTATTACAAATACAGAAAGATAAAAGCATAAAAGCTGGCACTATGCACTTCATCGAAGTATATATAATGCCAGCTCTATGCAAAAGTTTTATAGATATCTGTGCCGGCACGTTTTTCAGATATCTTTTCAAAAACCTTCACTTCAACATATTTAATTAAGACCTTTTGCTAAGTTTTTTAGCACATATAAAAATTATAATAGCAGTAGCTATAAGAAATCCTGCAAAAAAAACAGACGGATTTGATACCCACTCCCAAAAATGAAAATGCCCAATGAAATATAGTGCAAAAAATACCAAATATATTGCAATGGAATACAGGATACATCCTAAGATTTGTTGCTGTTTTTGTTCACGAATAAGCATAATCTGCTGCTGTTTTTCCAGCATTTCGGTTTTCACTGATAAATCATCAATTTCTGATGTCTTAAGCAGGTAATCAGTTGTAACATCAAAAATCACGCTTAATGCTGTTATTTTTTCCAGTTCCGGAGTTGCCTGTCCACTTTCCCATTTTGAAATAGACTGCCTTGAAACATCAAGTTTTTCAGCAAGTTGTTCTTGTGTTAGATTTTTTGCTTTCCGTAATGTTAACAGTTTTTCTGAAAAATTCATTACATTTTTACCTCCTTGTTTTGATATCTGAATAATATCAAACACCTCTATCATCTTCTATATAGTGTTCTTTACATTTACGCAACCATTGGTAGAAATGCAAATTCAATTTATAGAATACTGTAAATCCCCATTTATTGTTCTATTAAGTTTCCCTTATGTTTTATTTGATATTTTAATTACCCTTTCCTAATTTTTCTTTCACAAGTTCATCATGATAAAAATAATTTATATACCGTATTCCCCTTTCAGAACAATATGTATCCAACGCATATGATAGCTTTTTCCAGTATGTAAAATCCTTATATATATATATTTGTTTATACTTCTCTAATAATTGAGGATAGTTTTGTTTAATATAGTTTAATATTGCTTTTTTATATGTTCCTCGAAGATTCAGATTTTCAAACCAATATTCACAAACACTGTCTTTTGATATATCTATCAGTCTCTCACATTCTGTAATATAAGGGAAAATTGGAGACATAAACAAAACCGTATAAATTCCTTCATCATGCAAAATTTTAAGTGCTCTTAGACGTTCTTGAATTTTACTGGCTTTGTCCATATTCTCTTGAAATCTTTCATCTAATGTATTCAATGAAATTGCCACTTTTAAATTTTTAAACTTTCTTAATAAGTCTATATCCCTTAAAACAAGAACCGATTTTGTTGAAATTGTTACTTCACAGTCTGAATCTACAATCTGTTCCAATATCTTTCTCGTAACCTTGTGCTTTTTTTCAAATACATTATAACAATCTGTAACAGATGATATAAATATTGACTTTCCCTCTATTCTTTTTACATTGATTGGCTTTTCACATTTTTTTATGTCGATAAAACTTCCCCATTCTTCCTCATGACCCGTAAATCTTTTCATAAAACTGGCATAACAGTATTTACATGCATGAGGACATCCAACGTATGGATTTATTACATAGTCACTGGCAGGAAGTTTTGATTTTGACAAATAATCTTTTGTTTCAATCATTTTTTCTATAATCTCCATCTATTTAATCGCTCCTCCATGAAAATAACACTCATATATTTTTTCATCTACACAAAATATCTCTTCATAACCTTGATACCAAATAAATTCCCCTTCTGTTCTACAGTGATAATGATAATCGCCTTTTGCATAAATTGCAGGTCCACGATACGGCATATCCTCTGATACATGGAATAATGCTTCTTTCAGAAATTCAATGTAAAAATTATCCCCTGTTATTCGCCCAAAATAATTCATGCTCCAAATTGGATTTTGATTATGCCATACAACCTCTTCGCCATTTCCCGCCCCAAACAGAGAACAGCGCCCCGAAGGGCGCCGCCTCAAAATTAAAAGGAAAATAATATGAAACATATTATATGTTTATAATATACAAGTGATTTGTGTTTTATTGTTGTTCATATTGTGTTTTTTATGTGAATTCCTCTGTTGTATAACAATTCGCCCCATAACCCTTCCACACAGCATTCGAAACCGGCTGCCGGAAAAAAGTGAGAACAAAATCATTATCTGTTTCTATGCTGATAAGACTTATTTCCTGTTCTTCCTGACCGGAATCAGCCATCTGCATATCCGGTAAAAAATATAGCCCAGCACTGCGCCAAAACAGTTAAGCAATACATCATCCACATCAAACTCCCCAAAATGGGATATCAGCTGAAACAGTTCAATGCAAAGCGAAAGCCAGAAAGCATGTAAGAGCACATACCAGCTCTTTCCCATTTTCGGAAAAATGGCAGGAAGAAATACGCCAAAGGGGGCAAATGCCAGAATATTTCCAAAGAGATTATCAAACCCGTTAATATCATGATAATACCTTATGTACATCTTTATTGTTTTAAAAGGCACAAGATTAGCTGTGTATACCCCCCTCCTTACCATATCCACATCCCACTCGTCCATAATTCCCCGAAGTATGGGAACGGGATATTTAAAAATAATCAACCGGACTAACAGCAGGATATAACCTATAAATCCAATAATTAACACCTTTCTTTTCATGGTATACCTCAATGACTTCTTTCTTACTTCTGGTTACTTTTCATCATATTCCACACGAACCAGTGTCAGACCACATCCGGGCACCAGTTCTCCTGCATTTTCACGTTTTCCCATATCAAAAATCTCAAGAATGTCTTCCGGCTCTCTTTTTCCTGTTCCTATTTCCAAAAGCGTGCCTGTCATAATCCGGACCATGTGATATAAAAATCCGTTCCCCTCATATAAAAACCGGATTTCACCGGCTTTTTCCGTTATCTCTATACGGTAGATTTTTCTAACTGTACTTTTTTTCATCTTCTTCTTTGTACTGAATGCCTGAAAATCGTGAGTTCCTTCCAGATATTTTGCCGCCCTTTTCATTGCCGATAGATTCAGCTTATCCGGGAAAGGATATACATATCTTCTCTGAAAAACATCCCGTATTTCCGTATTCCTTATACGATACAAATATACCTTCCTTTTGGCATTCAAGCGGCTGTGAAATCGTTCTGACACTTCTGTCATTGATGTAACTGCAATATCTTCCGGCAGATACCGATTTACATAATCCATCAGCTGTTTTTCTGACATGTCAGTCATTAAGTGTACATTTGCTACCTGGCCCAAAGCATGGACGCCTGCATCTGTTCTGCCGGAGCCCGTCACTTCCACCCTACGTCCTTCCAGTTTGGAAAAAATCTGCTCCAGTTTTCCCTGTATGGTATGACTTGTAGTATCCTGCCTCTGCCATCCTTTATATCTTGTCCCCTCATATTGGACAATCATTTTATAATTTTTCAAGATGTTATCTCCCAGGGATTCTCCTTGCCCTCCATAAAACATTTACAGCTCCTTAAAGAATCCTCCACAACAGTCCGTACACAGTTATCCGTATAAAATGCCATGTGATGGGTAACTGTAACGTTTGGAAAGCTTCTAAGAAGGGCCAGCTCCCTATTGGTCAGCACGTCTGACTTTCGGTCATAATAATAGAGTCCGAATTCATCCTCTACCACATCAAGCCCTGCCGCCCCCACTCTTTTCTCCTCGATTGCCCGTATCAAAGCTTCCGAATCAATCAATGCTCCTCTGGCAGTATTAATCAAAACCACTCCCGGCTTCATTTTCAAAATGGTTTCCTGATTAATCATATGGAAGCTGCTTTCCGTCAATGGGGTATGAAGGGAAATCACATCCGCTTCCTTCCAGATTTCCTCCAGAGAAACATACTCTGCTTTCTCCTTTACGGAATCTGTCTGATACAAATCATATGCCAGCAGCTTGCAGCCAAAACCGGAAAGATTTTGAATTACCGTTCTTCCAATCCGCCCGGTTCCGATAATACCCACCGTTAAATCCTTCAGCTCCCTTCCAAGATTTCCTGCAAGAGTATAATCCTGAATATTTGTGCGCTCTATAATTCGTTTCGCCTTCCGGATGCTCATAAGAATTAACATAACCGTATAATCTGCCACCCCATTGGGGCCATAGGGGGCATTCCCTACCCTTATCCCATATTCCCTGCATGCCTTTACATCTATATGGTCATATCCTATGGTCCTGGTAATTAAATACTCTGTTCCATTGTCCTTAAAGGCTTTTGCAAGACTTCTGTCAATTTTTGTGGTAAGAATATCCACACACTGACTTCCCTTTACCAAATCCACATTTTCCAAAGACGGAGCTTCCCTGCATAGCACCAAATCCAGTCCCAGTTCCTTTCCATATTCTAAAAACAGTTCCTTTTCATCAAAATCCCTGCAGCTAAATACAGTTACCTGCATCCCGCTCACCTCCTGCTTTCCTTTTCGTCCCATTTCGTTTCCAATTCCTCTTTCCGGCTGCTTCCTGCGGTCTCTTTCTCTTCCAGCTGGCTTTCTATCCTTCTTTCCGCCTCACGGTCTCCTGCCAGATAACGTTTATAATATTCTCTGTCCTTTTTTGTATATGTGCGAAAAGCAGTAATATCCTTTTCCAGTATCTTAAAGCTTTCCACAACTGTATCAAATACGCCTGCATTTACCAGATTGACAAACAACATTCCTAAAGGCACAGCAATAATCATTCCCATAACGCCGCCAATACGCCATCCTATATAAATCAGGAACAGGGTGGGTATAGTGGCAAGTCCCATGGAGTCTCCTACAATCTTAGGCTGTATGATCTGCCTTACCAGATTTCCGATGCACCATAGCACAGTAAGTCCGACAGCAGTATAATAATGACCCTGAAACAGTTCAATTACTGCCCAGGGCATCAGGATTGCCCCCATTCCGAAAATAGGAAGAATATCGATTAAGGCTATTATCAAAGCTATCAACGCAAAATATCTTACTCTGATAAGCAAAAGCCCTATAAACAAAATCACATAAATTCTTGCCTCTATTTTTATCTGTGCCTTTACATATCCTCCCACGGCAGTTGCCAGACTATCATAAACAATGTTCCATTTTTTCAGGATAAATACCGGTGTAGCCTTTTTAATAAAAGCAATTACCCCTTCCCTTTCCGCTATGAAAAAATATGCAGACAAAAGGCAGATGATAATATTCACAATTGCCGAAGGAAGATTTTTGGCAAAGTTTCCCACTGCATCCACAGTAGGCTCACTAAGCCTGCTGATAATATTCCCTATTCCCGCGCTCATGGAGCTAAAAAACTCTTCTATTCCCTGTCTGATTTCCAAAGGCATATTTTCATAAAGCCTGGATGCCTTATCGCCCATTTCAACAAAAGTCTTCTCCACCGTTTCCCATGTGCTGGGCAATGTGGTCAGAAAACCTGATATTTCATGGACAAGAAAGGAAATGCTTCCATACAGCACTGTAGAAACCAGAACAATAACGATTACAATCAGCGCAACGGAAACTGCCTTTCTCCTAATCTTGATTTTCTTTTCTAAAAATCCCACTAACGGATTGGAAACCCACGCAATGATCCATCCGATTACAAAAGGAGTGAAAAACAGCAGCACTCTTGGCACTATCAAAACAACAATCAGAGTCCCAAAAAGCGCAATCAGAAAATTTAATGTGATTTTTCCATAATGCCATAATCCATCTCTCATTCCATTCACCCTTTCCTCTAAGGCCGAATCATCTCTTCAATTAACTGATAAATTTCTTCCCTGCCCTGCTTTGACTGGGCAGAAAAAGGTATTAAAACCGTATCTGCTTCCACTTCAAGCCCTGTCCTTATCATCTTTATATGCTTTTGAAGCTGGGAGCGTTTGATTTTATCTGCTTTTGTGGCAATTATAACAGGGTGAAAGCCATTGCCCAATATCCACTCATACATTTGTCTGTCATTGGCAGAAGGCTCATGGCGAATATCAATCAGCAGAAATACTGCCTGCAGCGTCTTTGAACGTTTCAAATAATTTTCTACCATTTTACCCCATTTTGCCTTTACCTCCTGAGAAACTTTAGCATATCCGTATCCGGGAAGGTCTACAAAATATAGTTCCTCATTGATGTTATAATAATTAATAGTCTGGGTCTTTCCCGGCTGTGCAGAAGTTCTCGCATAAGATTTCCGGTTCATAAGAGCATTGATCAATGAGGACTTTCCCACATTGCTTTTTCCGGCAAATGCAATTTCCGGTCTGGTATTTTGGGGAATGGTACTTGTAATGCCGCATACGGTTTCCAGATTTACGCTTTTAATAATCATTTTTTTCTCCTATTCTGCAAATGCCGTTTCTATCATCTCTTCCATATGTTCTATGAACAGAATTTCCAGCCCGCTCTTAATTTCCTTTGAAATTTCTTCTATGTCCTTTTCATTTTGCTTAGGCACAAAAACAGTTTTAATGCCTGCTTCCTTTGCCGCCAGAATTTTTTCCTTCAGCCCGCCAATCGGAAGCACTCTTCCCCGCAAGGTTATTTCACCGGTCATTGCCACATCCCTTCTTACTTTCCGTCCGGTTATGGCGGACAGCATGGCCAAAGCCATTGTAATGCCGGCACTGGGTCCATCCTTTGGCACCGCTCCCTCCGGGATGTGGATATGAAAATCATGGTTATCAAAAAAATCATCCGGAATCCGGTATTCTCCGCTGACGGAGCGAATATAACTAAGCCCGGCTTTAGCGGATTCCTTCATCACGTCCCCAAGCTGCCCCGTAAGCTCAAGCTTACCTTTTCCTGCCATGACATTCACTTCTATTTCCAATGTATCACCGCCCACGCTTGTCCATGCAAGGCCCCTTACAATGCCCACCTCATCTTTTCCATTGATTTTATCTTTTGAATATCCGGGCTTTCCCAGATACGTTTCCAGATTGCTGCTTGTTACCTTCACAACTGCTTTTCTATCCTTAAGGATTGCCCTTGCTGATTTTCTGCATATGGCTCCCAGCTTTCTTTCCAGCTCTCTGACTCCTGCCTCTCTTGTATACAGCGCAATTATGTCCTTAATAGCCTTATCCGTAATATTTAACTGCTTTTCCGGAATACCATTTTTCTTTTTCTGTTTTTTCACAAGATGCTCTTTTGCTATGTGAAATTTTTCATTGGAGGTATAACTGGTAACCTGAATAATTTCCATCCGGTCCCTGAGAGGGCCTTTTACCTCCGACAAATCATTTGCAGTAGTAATAAACAAAACCTCCGATAAATCCATGGGAAGCTCTATATAATGGTCACGGAATTTTTTATTCTGCTCTCCGTCCAGTACTTCTAACAGCGCCGCTGAAGTATCTCCCTTATAATCTCTGCTGATTTTATCAATTTCATCTAACAGCATTAAAGGATTTTTCACTCCTGCTTCCTTTAATCCCATGGCAATCCTGCCGGGCATGGCTCCCACATAAGTCTTTCTGTGGCCTCTGATTTCCGCCTCATCATGAATGCCTCCCAGACTGATGCGCACATATTTCTTGTTCAGCGCCCTTGCCATGCTTTTTGCAATGGAAGTCTTTCCTGTTCCCGGAGGGCCTGCCAGACAGATAATAGGACTCACACCTTTTTTCGTCAGCGCACGCACTGCTAAAAATTCCAAAATCCGTTCCTTTACTTTTTCAAGCCCGTAATGGTCCTCATTCAATATCTTTTCTGCCTGCTCTAAATCCAGACTGTCTTTTGACATCTTATCCCATGGCATTTCCAGCAAAGTTTCTATGTAGCTTCTTTCCACTACACTTTCCGAGCTGCTTCCCGCCACATTTTCAAACCGCTTGATTTCCTTCTCAATCTTTTCTTTTACTTCCTTAGAAGCCTTCAGCTTCTTCAACTGACTGCGGAATTGTTCTGCTTCTGAATCAGTATCCGCTTTTTCCCCAAGCTCGCCCTTAATATAATTCAACTGTTCTCTCAAAATATAATTCTTCTGATTTTTCTCTACCTGTTCCCGTATTCCTGCTGCCAGCCGGGTTTTGATTTTTGCAATTTCAATTTCCTGCTCTAATAAAGCTGCGAGAGTTTCATAACGCTTTATCAGGGACAAAGCTTCTAAAATCTGCTGTTTCTTATCATATGAAAAAGGGGCATTCATGGCAATCTGATCCAATGTCCTGCCCAAATCCCTCATGTAATCCAAATGCTCTAAAATACTTTTTCCATTCTTCTTGTAATAGGAAGAATACTCTTCAAATAATTCCTTTATCCTGCGCAGCATTGCTTCCTTTACTTCATAATCCGGATAATCTTCCTCCATGAGAGGCTCAAATTCTGCTTCAAGGTAATCTCCTTTTTCAAAAAAAGCTTTTAAGCCGCCTCTTTCCATCCCTTCTACCAATACACGCACAATCTGTCCCGGCATTTTCATTACCTGTTTAATTTTTGCCGTGCATCCTACATGGTAGACCGTCTCAAAGCTGCTTTCCTGTGCCTCCGGATCCTTCTGCGTCACCAGAAAAACCATCTGGTCATCTATCATGGCCTGCTCAATGGCAGACTTCGACTTATCTCTGCTTAAGTCAAAATGTATTATCATATCCGGAAAAATAGTCAATCCTCTCAATGCTACTGACGGCATTCTTTTCAGTTCTTCCATGATATTTTCACTCTCCTAATGGTAAAGGGTGTCGTGGAATTCACAACACCCTCATCTCCTGCTGTTATCTTGCTTTCTTTACCGGTTCCCTGTGAACGATTAAAGGCTCACTTTCACCAAGCACTGTTTCCTTTGTAATCAAACAGCTCTCTATTGTTTCGTCAGACGGTATCTCATACATAATGTCTGTCATAATATTTTCCAATATGGAGCGAAGCCCTCTGGCGCCTGTCTTTCTTTCCAATGCCTGCTTCGCCACTAGCTCTACCGCATCGGGCTCAAAACTCAGCTTTACATCATCTAACTCAAAAAGCTTTTGATACTGTTTTATCAGCGCACTCTTAGGCTCTGTAAGAATCCGTATCAGAGCCTTTTCATCCAGTCCGTCCAGAGAAACATTAATAGGCACACGTCCTACAAACTCCGGAATCAAACCAAACTTTACCAAATCCTGGGGAGTCACTTCCTTAAATACTTCTCCCAGTTCCCTGCTGGACTTCTGCGTAACATCCGCATTAAATCCGATAGACTTCTTATCCAGCCTTGTCTCAATGATTTTCTCAAGACCGTCAAAGGCGCCGCTGCAGATAAACAATATGTTGGAAGTGTCAATCTGCAGTAATTCCTGATGGGGATGCTTTCTTCCGCCCTGAGGAGGCACGCTTGCCACCGTGCCTTCAATAATTTTCAAAAGCGCCTGCTGTACCCCTTCCCCTGATACATCACGGGTTATGGATACATTTTCACCCTTTTTCGTAATCTTATCAATTTCATCAATATAAATAATGCCATGTTCTGCCCGCTCAATATCATACTCTGCAGCCTGAATCAGCTTTAAGAGAATATTTTCCACATCCTCTCCCACATACCCTGCTTCTGTCAAAGTGGTAGCATCGGCAATGGCAAAGGGAACATTGATAATCTTTGCCAGTGTCTGGGCCAGAAATGTCTTTCCGCATCCGGTAGGACCAATCATGATAATATTGCTTTTCTGAAGCTCCACATCCAGATCCTTCGGCGCAGTCACTCTTTTATAGTGGTTATATACAGCCACCGACAACACCTTTTTGGCATCTTCCTGTCCGATTACATAGTCATCTAAAAATTCCTTAATTTCTACAGGCTTTAAAAGATTAATATCCAATTCGTCACAGATTTCATCATCATCGTACTCTTCTTCAATAATATCGGAACATAACTCCACACATTCATCACAGATATAAACGCCTACCGGCCCTGCAATCAGCTTGCGGACCTGATCCTGTGTCTTATTGCAGAAGGAACATCTTATCTTATCATCTGCATTCTTTCCTGCCATTTTTCACTCCTCTTATATACAAACATTATTTTTCTTCTTTGTCCACGCGCTTCTCAATAACAACATCAATCAGTCCGTATGCCTTTGCCTCTTCTGCAGACTTCCAGTTATCTCTTTCTGTATCTGCGGCAATCACCTCATAATCCTGTCCGGTGTTGGCTGCCAGAATCTTATTCAACTTTTCCTTGGTATATAAAATATGCTTTGCTGCAATTTCAATTTCCGTTGCTTGTCCCTGAGCGCCTCCAAGGGGCTGGTGAATCATGATTTCTGCATTCGGCAGCGCCATTCTCTTTCCTTTTGTGCCTCCTGCCAGCAAAAATGCGCCCATGCTTGCTGCCATGCCGATACAGATTGTAGAAACATCGCATTTGATATACTGCATGGTATCATAAATTGCCATTCCGGCAGTGACTGAACCGCCCGGGCTGTTAATATAGAACTGGATGTCCTTGCCGGTATCCTCGGACTCTAAATATAACATCTGCGCCACAATCAGGCTTGCCGTCACTTCGTTTACTTCTTCTCCAAGAAAAATGATTCTTTCCTTTAAAAGTCTGGAATAAATGTCGTAGGATCTTTCTCCACGGCTTGTTTGTTCAACGACTACTGGTACTAAACTCATATACAAATCCTCCTGACATATTTTCGTAGGTTAGCATTCTCTAACTATTTTTCTTTTGCATTCTCCACAACAAACTCTGCTGCCTTGGCAACAGCCAAATCCTTCATGATTTCCTTTTTGCCGTGTTCTCCTACTGTCTCTCTTACCTTGTCAGCTTCCATCTGATACATGGATGCCATTCTTTCTATTTCCTTGTCAAAGTCTTCTTCTGTCACCTGAATATTTTCTGCCTTTACAACTGCTTCCAATACAAGACGGGATTTAATTCTGGCTTCTGCCTGGGGCTTTACCTGCTCCATCATCTTTTCAGGCGTAAGGCCTGTAAACTGGAAGTACTGCTCAAGGGATAATCCCTGCATCTGAATCCGCTGTGCAAATTCATCCACCATCTGTCTCTGGGTAGTGGATACCATGGCATCCGGAATTTCCATATTGGAATCCTCTACGATTGCCTCGATTACTTTGGATTCTTTGGCATTTTTTGCTTCCTCTTCCTTTTTCTCTGTTAATTTCTTCAAAACATCTTCTTTGTATTCCGCCAATGTATCAAATTCGGAAACCTCTGCTGCAAACTCGTCATCTAATTCCGGCAGCTCCTTTTCCTTGATTTCCTTTACGGTCACTTTGAATACAGCTGCTTTTCCTGCCAGCTCTTCTGCATGATAATCCTCCGGGAAGGTAACATTTACTTCGATTTCCTCTTCCAGCTTTGCTCCTACCACCTGCTCTTCAAAGCCCGGAATAAATGCGCCGGAACCAATGGTAAGGGGATAGCTCTCACCCTTTCCGCCTTCAAATGCCTGACCGTCTACAGAGCCTTCAAAGTCAATTACAGTCATGTCTCCGTCTTTGACCGGTCTGTCTTCCACTGAAATAGTTCTGGCATTTCTTTCTCTTTCTTTTTCAATTTCTGCCAAAACCTCTTCTTCGCTGACAGCAGTATCTTCCTTTTCCACCGTTACGCCTTTATATTTTCCAAGCTCAATTTCCGGCTTTAATGCTACCAATGCAGTAAAAATAAACGGTTTCTCCGGAACCAGCTCCACCACTTCAATTTCAGGTGAAGAAACGATTTCTTCTTCACATTCATCCAAAGCCTTTTCATAAGCGGAAGGAATCACGGAGTTTGCCGCCTCCTCTAAAAAGATTCCTTTTCCATACATTTTTTCCACCATGGCACGGGGAACCTTTCCTTTACGGAAGCCCGGAATACTGATTTGTCCTTTATTTTTCTGGTAAGCTTTTTCCACTGCCTTTTCCATTTCCTCTACCGGTACTTCTACCGTAAGCTTTGCCATGTTCTTCTCTAATTTTTCTACTTGTAAACTCATTTACTTGTTTCCTCCTTATTATAATCCATCTCTCTGAGATATATCATTCTACGTAGTCACAGTCATTTTACGATTATAGCACAAACATTTTAAAAATAAAAGTAGAAAGTCCCATTTCTCCACTAATTTCTGGAAAATTAATGGATTTTTAATCTTTTTTCATTCTATAATAGGTGAAAATTCCTGCAATGTCACTAAAACACCATGTAATTTAAGGCATTCCTCACCGGAATGGGTGGTAAGTACGGTTATTTTTCCTTCTCTGTTTTCCTGAATATACTCCATAGCCTTTTCCTTATTTTCTTTATCCAGCCCGCTAAAAGGTTCGTCCAGCAATAAAAGACCTCCTCCTGCCAAAACAGCCCGAACCAGCTCCACTCTCCGCCGCATGCCGCCGCTCAGCCGGCTGACAGGCTTATTCAGGCAGTCCTTTGGCAGTAATCTGCCAAGCTCCTTGGCAGCCGTCTCCTTTGCAACACAATTATTTTTTCCTGCAGTCAGCATCACATTTTCAATGGCTGAAAGATTGTCAATCAGCCTGCAGTCCTGAAAGACCATGGAAATTCCTGTTTTTCCGGAAGGCTTAAGAGAAATCCTTCCTTTCTGGAAATGCTCCACTCCGGCCAGCAAATGCAGAAACGTGGTCTTTCCAATTCCCGAGGAGCCTGTAAGGCAATAGATTTCTCCCTGTCTGCACTGCAGGTTAAAGTCTGTAAGCACCACATGGCTCCCATAGCTTTTGCTTACACCTTCTGCAGATAACCGAACATCCTCTTCCTGCCCGCTACTATCATATGCTTTGCTTTTGCCCTTTAGAAACCATTTTGCCCTGCCTGCCCTTTCAAGCAGGTACAAAAATCCCCTTTCCAAAAGGAAGCTTATGACAATTACTACTGCTGTCCATGCCAAAACCCCCGGAGTATCCAAATATATTTTTGCCATGTAAATTCGTTCCCCGATGGAAAGCTCCGGGGTACCGATAACCTCCGCCGCCACTCCTGACTTCATGCTCATGCCAAGACATGTCTTACAGCTGTTTCGCAAATAGGGAAAAACGGCCGGCACATACAAATACATTACTTTCTTTGGAAAAGATACCTGAAATACCTCCATCATTTCCTGCCTTTTTCCGTCCACATGGGCAAGACCTGTCAAAATGCTTTCATAAACATTTGGAAAAGCAACCAGAAAGCTGCAAAAATAAGAAAGCTTTCCGGAGCCAAACCAGATTAAGAGCAGCACCACAAAGGAGGCAACCGGTATGGATTTAAAGACACTGATTATAGGAGAAAGCAGTTCCTTTATAAAAGGAAAGCGAAAGCTGAAAGCTCCTAAAAGAATCCCCGTAAAGAAAGCCAACAGAAAGCCTGTGCTAATCCTCATTACAGACAGGCATACCACCTGCCAGAAATCCGCTTCCAAAATATGGATGGCAAGATATTGTGCCACCTGCAGGGGACCCGCCACGAGAATAGGGTTATCTACTGCTAATTGTATTCCCTGCCATATAAGGAGCCAGAACAGGATAATTCCCATCCGTTTCCACAGGCTCCGTTTTTTCAAGACCTTAGTCTGCTTCATAAAAACTCCTATTCGTTATTCGTAATAGAACTCTTCCAAGGGCAGCGCACCTCCTACCGAGTCCGGATTCTGATTGTAAAGCACTTCCAGATAGCCGGATAATGCCTGCTTCATATCTTCTCCATCCATATATATGAGATTACAGCTTGGAATTGCTTTTTCGGCAATGGCTTCCTTTTCCACGATTCCTGCCTTTACTACAAGAGATGCTGCTTCTTTCGGATTTCCATTGACATATTCAATGCTTTCCTTATGCTCTTGCATAAATTGTTTCACCAGTTCGCTATGCTCCTGAACAAAACTCTTTCTTGCAATGGTCACTCCGGTTACCAGACTGCTGCCGGCTTCCCCCTGAAGCGCCTCCCATTCTTTGTTCAAATCTATCACCTCTGCCAATGCTTCATTCTGCATGCAGGCAGCTGTTGCAAAGGGCTGGGGGAGAAGCCCGATTGCTTCCGGATTCTCTTTCAGGATTGCCGCCACCTCTGTGGCTTCTGATTTATATTCCAATGTTACATTTTCCACCTGATTTTCTGTAAGAAGGTAGTGCAACACGTAATCCGGCGTGGTGCCCTTGCCGGTGAGATAGATGGTTTTTCCCTCTAAATCCTTCATGTTAAATATATTATCATTTCCTGTTATCAGGTAGAGAACTCCTAAAGTGTTGATGTCGATGACTACAATATCGCTTTCTACATCCATTGCCAGTGTTTTATTATATAGGATGCCGGCAACGTTAGCGGGTACTAACGCAATGTCCGCTTCTCCTTTTAAAACCATGGGAAGAAGGGTGTCTGCAGAGGTTTCCATTATGAATTCGTAGGGGATTTGAGTTTCCTTTCTTTCCGCTTTATCCATCAATGCTGCAAGACCCATGGAGGTGGGGCCTTTTAGGGAAGCTACTGTTACTGTTGCTGTTTCTGTACTTTCTGTTATTTCTGTTTTTGCATTCTCTGCATCTGTACTTCCTGTCGCTATGTTTTCTGTTTCTGTATTTTCTATTGCTGTACTGTTTGTTTCTGTAGTTTTTATGTTCTCTTTTACGGTCTCCTGTTCTGTCTCCGCCTGAGTGCATCCTGTCAGCAATGCCAGTATGCATATGAATGCCATAAAAAGTGAAATAAATGATTTCTTCATAAACCTCTCCTCTTTTTTCCTGCATGGAAATTTTTTTCTTTGATTTTCATTGGTATCTTACACCTTTTTGGGTGGTTTGACAATGAAAGGGGGAAATGCCGACGACTACGGAATTTCTCCCTTTCATACCTTGTTAAGCAAATTAAGAATATTCTAATTTTCATATACGGCAGCTGCATCATGTATTCTACGCTTCATTTCGGCACGAATATATGGCGGCTCTAAGCACTCACACTTATAACCAAACCCCAGAAGAATATCGTAGTAATATTCATTCTCTATGAATGGAAAATTAACAATGTAATATTCATCACCATCGGGAGAAAAGTGTTCATAAGTACAATAATCAAGAACCCTGTCCATAATAGATTTATGAATACGAATTTTTATTGATGTTTGCATGGTTTCCAGGATTTCCTCAAAATCTAAAATCGGTTTTTGATAATCCCGTGGTGTAAAATTTTCGTCTGTCATGTGTAAATTTGATATGCAGGATAATCTGAATAAACGAAAGTCTTTTCGTATATGGCAATATCCTTGAAAATACCAGTGACCGCTTTTTAAAACAAGCTGATACGGTTCAGCTGTTCGTATCGTTTTCTTTCCATGATGAGCTATGTATTCAAAGGAAACCAGTCTGCAATCCTGTAAAGCTGTTTTTATAATCTCCAAATATGATTGTGTGTTCCGGTTGCCAATCCAAGAACTTAAATCTATACATATTTGGTTTGCTTTTAATTCTATGTCATTCGCTTTATCAGAAGGGATAAAACTTTTGACTTTTGCAATGGCATTTGTCACTTCACTTCCCCGTATCATGTCCGAAAGACTTGAAAGCCCCATTAAAATAGTAGAAAGGTCAGCAGTTGAAAAAACATTCTTATCAATTTTGTATTTCTGCATAATTTCAAAGCCGCCGCCCACTCCCGATACCCCGCAGATAGGAATCCCCGCCATGTTGATAGTGTCTATATCCCGGTAAATCGTGCGGGGAGACACTTCAAACATATTCGCCAATTCCTGCGCCCCTATTCGCTCTTTATCAAGAAGCACCATAATAATACTAACGAGCCTGTCAATTTTCATCTGAGAGCCGCCTTTCAAAAATTTTATATCCTATATATTATTGCCATAATGTTGTCAGCAATTGCATGATACAATAAAAAAGCAAACAAATCAATGAAGCAATGGAAACGGAGGAAAATTATGTTTACAATTTATGTTTATGTTCTTGATACTTTAGCCGACTGGGAATTAGGTTATGTTACTTCGGAACTGCATTCCGGGCGATTTTTCAAAAAGGGCGCCGAGCGTGTATCGATTAAAACCGCCAGTTACTCAAAAGAACCAATCCATACAATGGGAGGGCTAACAGCCTTACCCGATTGTTTGATTGATGATATTGCCGTAAGTGAAACAAGCGTATTGCTATTACCGGGTGCAGATACATGGAATGACCCCAGGCATAATTCAATTATTAAAAAAGCAAGCGAATTTCTCTCTTCAGGAGCTACGGTTGGGGCAATTTGCGGAGCTACTGCTGCACTTGCTAATTACGGACTATTAAATAACCGTCCGCATACCAGCAATGGGCAGGGATTTCTTAAAATGGTTTCTCCCGGCTATGAGGGGAAAAGTTTTTATGTAGACAAGCCGTCTGTAACAGATGGCAACCTTATTACTGCAAGTTCCACCGGAGCCTTGTTGTGGGCGAAACAAATTATTGAGCATTTGGATGTTTTCCAATCAGACACACTGGAATATTGGTATGAATATTTTAGTACCGGGAAAGCGAAATCTTTCTTTGCACTTATGCAAACATTACCGCGTGACACTGAAAAATGATATGTCATCAATAATTTT
>CAJUEX010000038.1 GCA_910585715.1 uncultured Lachnospiraceae bacterium | reverse complement strand
TCATGACGTTTTGTGCCTTGAGCAGCGCGAAAGGAATGGATATAAAAATGAACAGGATGTTATAAAACTTGTAAAAGAAATTCGTGCAGAAAGAGGAGATCAGTATAAATGCGAATAATGTTAGATACAAACATTCTAATATCAATGCTGTTCTTTCCAAGTGAGCAATTTAAACGGATATTGGATTATATTACAAGAAACCACAAGTTAGTTCTATCCTCTTTTGTGATAGACGAATTATTTTCCATTGCTACCCGCAAATTTCCGACAAAAAGCATGCTGTCGATGCATTTTTGTCGGACTTGGCATATGAATTTGTTTACACTCCCCATAACATGCGGGGAAACTTATTTGAAATTAGAGATATAAATGTTTATCCAGTACTCTATACAGCCATTATCGAAAATATAGATATCTTTATTACAGGTGACAAAGATTTTTTAGATGTAGATATTGAAATTCCGGAAATTATGACACCATCTGATTTTATAGAGAGATTTATTAATCAATAGCCGAAACTATTCGATAAGTTTTGACTTGTTAAATTGTTCATCCATCCACTTTCTCTCTATTCAAAATAATACCCAAACTCTCCAACCATCTTTCCCGCTTCTTCACCGGATTCCTGCCGCTCTGCTTCCGTCCCTCCGTCTCCCTTTGCGGGAACAAAGTTAGGAAAACCAAACATGGCGGCTACCATTTCCTCCCGGTAATAATAATTTCCCGGCACCCCTACCAGAAACCGCTCCCCTTCTTTGCGGATAAGCAAATGCCTGTAATTGAAATATCCATGAAGCAAAAAGCTGTTATGCTCCAAAGGCTCTAAATCCTTTGACAGCTCTCCAAGCTCGCTAAGACGGGACATATAATATTCGTTTTCCCTGCCTGCCATTTTCATTGCTTTCTGCCCGGATGAACCGGAATTACTGAAATTTTTTTTATTTTCTTCTGGCATCATATCCTTTTGTACGTTTTTTTCTGAAGATTCCTTTTCTTTTTCATATTCAGTGCTCATTGGAATACATTCGATTTCATCACGGCTTATCTGCTGCATTCTGATGGGATGCTTTTCTTCATACAGGGCAATAAGCTCCTGCCTTGCATCCAGTTTTCTTTTGCGTTCGCATATTTTCCTTCCTTCCGCTATGTACAGCTCCACTTCCACATCGTCATATGGCTGGTCCCATGAAAACTCAAAACTCTTCTGCCAGTCCGTTTTTTCAATTTCCAGCCACCTGCTATATAAAACATTTTCTTTCCTGCTGACTGTCAGCCTGCACTCTATTGGATAAAGGCATGGTATTTTCTTTATATAAATATCCGCTTTTCCTGTGCTTCCACGGAAAAAAAGCTTAACACTTCCCACATTTTCCGTATTGTTTTCACCATCCTGATAATCCAGATAACGAATGTCCCTGTAAAAATCCAAAAATACCCCTCCTTGTCCACTCATACTACTAATATATGTATGCACAAAAAGAGGGGGATATACCTTATTCCACATCAGAATATTTGTAATAGTTCAGCCGGCAGTTTTCCTCCACAGAACCCGGAACCGGCTGGGGCAGAAAATGTTTCTACGTCGCCACGCTCTCGCTCTGATAAAAACGCAGCAGTGCTAAGCTCGAAAGAACCTTGCTAAGCGCTGGTGTTTTTATAAGGACTCCTTTAGAAATCATGTTCTTCCCCAGCCGGTTCCGGGTTCTGCGGAGGAAAGCTGCCGGCTGAATTATTACAAATATTCTTCACCTTCCAGGTTTTTCAAATAGTTTACTACCATAAGGGCAATTTTCAGGGTCAGGGCATCTTCAAATACCCGTATATCAAGCCCTGTGGATTTTTGAAGCTTCTCCAGCCGGTACAGAAGAGTATTCCTGTGGACAAACAGCTTTCTTGCTGTTTCTGATACATTCAGATTATTTTCCATAAACATATTAACCGTAATCAGTGTTTCTTCATCCAGGTTATCCGGTATTTCCTGTCCGAATATTTCTTTAATGAACATTTTGCACAGGCTTACCGGAAGCTGGTAAATCAGGCGGCCGATTCCTAATGTACTGTAAGATATTACATCTTTATCCGCATAAAAAATCTTGCCTACCTCCAAAGCCATTTTCGCTTCCTTATAGCTTTTTGATACATCTTTTAACTCATCTACTTTATTTCCATAGGCAACCTTTACTTTTATCATTGCCTCTGCACGAATCATATCCACAATGGTACGGCATATTTCTTCCACACTTTGAGAACGGCTGCCACTTTCCAGTTGCTTTATAATAATGATGTTCCGCTCATCCACAGCGGTCACAAAATCCCCTGTCTGAGGAGAAAACAGGCTTTTGAGCATTTCCAGAGCGCCGTTATCCTTATCATATTTTGTTTCCACCAGACAGACTACTCTCGGTACTTCAATGTCTATGCGAAGTTTTTTTGCCCGGTTATAAATGTCCACCAAAAGAAGGTTGTCCAAAATCAGATTTTGAAAAAAGTTATTTTTATCAAACCGCTCCTTATAGGCTATAATCAGGTTTTGAAGCTGGCTTACCGCAATCTTGGCAATGGTATAGTCTTCATTGCTATCCTGACATACTAACACGTATGCCACTTCATCTTCATCATATATTTTTAAATACAGATGTCCCGCTATGGCCTGGCTGTCCGCAGGCGAAGTAATAAATTCCTCTATTCTTCCCTTTTCAATTTGAATTTTACCGGATGTATCTGCTACAATGCTTCCTGATTCATTGACTACTACAAGTTCCACCTTTGTAATAGACTTTAAATCCTCAATACTGGTCTGAATAACTCCTGCTGATAACATATACCGCCATATCCTCCTAATACACAATAAACCCTGCTATTATCATAAAAAGGGAGATACCTGCGTATCTCCCCTTGGTTATATTTTAGTTTGTAATAACCATTTCTGTTTCTTTGTCAAAGATGTGGATTTTTTCTACATCAATAGCAAATTTAACAATGTCGCCAGGTCTTGCCGTTGTACGGGAATCAACTCTAGCCGTCATTGGGAACTCTTCCAAATCAAAGTACAAATAAACTTCTGCACCAAGTAATTCGTATACTTTTACGGTAGATTCAAATGTGCTCTGCGGAGAAGCTTCTATCATCATTTCAGAATCATATACATCTTCCGGACGAATACCAAAAGTAACTGTTCTTCCGTTGTAGCCGCCTTCAATAAGTTTTTTGGATTTTGCAGGAGGAAGCGGAATGAAGTGGCCGGCTACCTTTAATACTGCTGTATCATCTACAACCTCTACTACTGCATCTAAGAAGTTCATCTGCGGTGAACCCATGAAACCTGCAACAAATAAGTTGTTTGGCTTGGAGTACAGATTCTGAGGTGTGTCAACCTGCTGTACGATACCATCTTTCATAACTACAATTCTTGTACCAAGTGTCATAGCCTCTGTCTGGTCGTGGGTTACGTAGATGATGGTAGTACCCAGTCTCTGGTGCAGCTTTGCAATTTCGATACGCATCTGTACACGAAGCTTTGCATCCAGGTTGGAAAGCGGCTCATCCATAAGGAATACTTTAGGATTACGAACAATTGCACGGCCCATGGCAACACGCTGTCTCTGACCACCGGATAAAGCCTTTGGCTTACGGTCAAGAAGCGGTGTCAGGTCAAGAATCTTAGCTGCTTCCTTTACCATCTTGTCAATTTCATCTTTCGGCACTTTTCTCAATTTAAGACCAAAAGCCATATTGTCATAAACAGACATATGAGGATATAAAGCGTAGTTCTGGAATACCATTGCGATATCTCTGTCCTTTGGCTCTACATCATTTACCAGCTTGTCACCGATTCTAAGCTCGCCGGATGAGATGTCTTCCAAGCCTGCAATCATACGGAGCGTAGTAGATTTACCACATCCTGAAGGACCTACGAAAATGATAAATTCCTGGTCTGCGATTTCAAGATTGAAATCTTTAACTGCTTCAAATCCGTTGGGATATACTTTACAAACGTTTTTTAAAGATAAACTTGCCATTAAAATTTCCTCCTAAAATTTTCTTTTCTTCTCACGGTTCCGTTAAACCATATTGCAAGTATATAATAACTATGAGTTTTTGCCTATACTCGTATTACACAAATATTTTGAATTTTCCTATACATTTTGCATAATCTGCCATCAGCAGGCTTCTGCATCATTGCTTTTCTTCCATGCTTCCGGTTTCTTCTTCATCCTCATAAAAAGCAAGCTGATTCTTGCCTCTCTGCTTTGCCTTATAAAGCGCCTTGTCCGCTGCTTTATACAATTCCTCGAAAGTATCCGCATTCTTTGGAAATACAGCGCAGCCGATGCTGGCAGTCACTTTATATTTGGAATACTGCCCCACCTTGAAGTCCCTGAACAAATCCTCCACCCTGCCGGATTCCCTTTTTAAAACGCTTTCATCCTTTATATTCTTTAAAAAAAGAACAAATTCATCTCCTCCTACCCGGCCTATAACATCTGACATTCTGAACTCTGCCTTTAACCGCATTCCGATGCTGCGAAGAACTTCATCTCCAAATGCATGCCCTCTGGTATCATTAATTTTTTTAAAGTTATCAATATCAAACACAAACATAAGCGCCTGGGAATCCCGGTTTTCATTTATATATTCCCTAATCTTGCGTTCTGTTGCTATTTTATTATTCAGTTCGGTAAGCAAATCCGTATCCGCCTTTCGCTCCAATGCCCTATTTCGGTCATTATAGCGTATCTTGTTAATTACATTAACAGTCACAACCAGTGTGAAAAAGAGCACTAAAGCGCCTATCATATAAACTACAATATTTCTGGTAGCTGTCAGCTCACTGTTCTTCATGGTGTCTACATAACTGTTTGTGACTCCCATTGCAAAATACCAGTCGTTGACTTCTAAAGGAGTAAATGCACAATATATTTCATCTTTCCCGAATTTAGCAACAAGATTAGTCTCTTTCGTCAGAGGCACTTTATCCTGTATAGCCTCTATGGCGGTTTCATTCTTGTTGTTTGCCTTTAAGTACTCAAAAAAATTTTCTTCTGTAGAAAGCTGTGTGCTGGAATAAATCAGTTTTCCGCGGGCATCCAAAATTGCAAACCATGTCCGCCCGTCATAATCGGAAATTGTAATATATTTTTTCAGCAGTTCCGGCTTAAAATAAGAGATAACATAGCCGTTATAGTGACTTAAAGGAGTGACTGCCGCTATCGTATACGCATTTCCTATAATCTCATCTTTCATGCATATATAAAAGGTTCCGGAACCGGCATCAGCTTCCTTCAGACCTTCTAAATTCAATTCTACCCGTTCTCCCGTATTGCGGATTCCTTTTCCATTCTTATCCACCAATGCAGAAGAATATATTAAATTAGTGCTTAAAAGAGCGCTAAGACATTTCTCTACGAGAATATCCTGTCCTTCCTCCATTTCATCCAGCAAAACCGAAACCGGCTCCTGGGCGCTCTTCATCCGCTGCAGATAACCGGAAGCCTTTGCCGCATATCCTTTTGCAACCGCAGCAATGCTGTTTTCAGCCTTACGGTTAATGCTTTCATTCTGGGTCATGCCATAATTATATAACATAACCGTTACTGCAAGAAAAAATACAATGGCCGGAAACAACCATTGAAACAAGATGCCTTTTGTTTCTGAATCTTTTCTTTTCTTCTTCATAATCATTCACCTATATTTAATAAGCCGTTTCTTCCTCTGACTCTTCCGGTTCAAATCTTTTAAAAATCTTATCCATCCAACAGGCATTGGTATAGCTGGCTACAGAAAATCCAAAGGCTGCAAACAAAGGAAGCCACCTTAAGGAAGTCAAAACCAGAACTATTGGAATACAGGAGAAAACAAGCATTATTAATGTCTTTGGTATTTGCAGTATACTGATAAACAATGCGTTTTTCATTGTACTTTTAACAGTGTTTTCAAATCTTGCAAGCACAGGAAATACATACAGCATTTCAAAAGCAAACAGCAAGATGCCTAAAAATACGATACATTCTGCGACAAAAGCCAGAGTTCCTTCCATATTATTGATTACAAAAAACTCTACGCCGATAATGCCTCCTATGCACAATAAAATAAACCAGATAATGGTTGCCTGTCTGAAATTTTCTTTAAAGGAGCGAAAAAAATCTTTTATAATATATCCCTCTTCATTTTTTGCCATCCGCAGCGTTACATAATAAAGAGCTGTGGTAGATGCTCCGATAGTAATCAGCGGAATGCTGCAGATAATGTATATAAAATTTAAAACAACCAAATCCGTTGCCTTATTTAAAAAGGATATTAGCGGTCCTTCCATGCTGAATATATCTTTCATTTATCCTCTTCCTTTTCCCTTGAAGTTGGAATATACCTGATTAAATCTTTCATTTAGATGCTTGTGGCGTTTCAGCATATGTTCTGACTGTTCCCTTGCTTTTCCCACAATATAATCATAATTATCTATGACGATATTTACAATTTCCCTGCTCAGCTTCTTTTTATCAGCTTCCTCCTTCAGACTGTTTATAATCTCCTGCCTGTTCATTGGCTGTCTGTAAAGGCGCGTGTTAATCATAGCCGTCAGGGAATCGGCAATCTGAAGAATCTTTTGGGAATCGTTCATCTCCACCGACTTTAAACCTTTCGGATAACCTGTGCCGTTGAGCCTCTCATGATGTGCCACTGCAATGGAAACCACATCCTTATCCACCCGGTTGCTTAAAATATTCTCTGCTACCTCCACATGAGTCTGCATCAGTTCCCTTTCCTCACTGGTGAAAATCTTATCGGAATCAATCATGGATTTTGAAATGGCAAGCATGCCGATATCATGTATCAGGGCTCCATAATATAATTTATTAATATTTGCCCTGCTATATCCCATAATTTTTGCAATTTCTTCACAGATGCACACACAAGTCACGCCATCCACAACCTTGTACTTGCTCCGAAAGCTTAAGCAATACATAAGCATTTCCATGGCCTGCTTTTTTTCTTCATTGGTAAACATGATATAATCCATCAATTCATCCAGCTCTGCTTCATAGGCATCGGTCTGAATCTTTTCAAAAATATGATATGTCTCTTCAGCCTCATTGAAAAGACGGATGGACTCTTCTGAATATTTCGTTCCTTCATATTTGCCAAATATGGAATAATCAAATTTATCTCCCAGGGCATTCCGGTAAATATCCACCTTTTCCGCAAAATTTATGTAATTAGCCACGTCCCTGTAAGGGAAATCCAGATGCTTCGTTACAGAATAATCCGAATTATGATATAGGAGAATCTTTGCCTTTTCCTTCAGGGGAGAGAGATTATTCATAAATAGATACCCGTAAATGGAATGGGAAACAGGCTCCCGCATTTCAAACCTCAGCATATCCTCCAGATTATCCGTTTTATAGGCTCCGATATCATGCAAAGTGGCAAGCATGGCGAATTCTGCAAGCTCAAACTTTTCGTATCCGCCTTTACATTCCAGCATTTTAAATACCATGTAGGCTGTCCTGGAACCATGCTTCATTAAGCGCTTATCAATTAATTTTAAAGTATCCCTTGTTAAAAGAAAAATATTCTTACTGCTGATAAAATCCATAATCCTGCCACCTCCCGTCTTATATCTTATACTACCAAAAATCCGCCTGTTTTTCAATGAATCTTACAAAAATTACAAAATTCCGGCAACTGTTTTCACCTGCAGATTTCATGCTATAAAAAAAGAATCATGGGAGTATAACGGACGCCTTCTTTTGTCAGTTCCACATCCGTATCTTGAAATCCCAGCTTATGGTAGAACCCGATACCATAGGGAGAAGCATTGACAGTTAATTTATACTCTCCCATTTCCGTCATAAGATAATTTTTCAGGTATTCCATAAGGGTCCTTCCTACACCCTGATAATGATAACGCTCATCTACAAATAAAAGGGATATATGGGTGCGGTCTCTTAAGCTTATCATGCCTATAAGCTCACTATTATAAAAGGCTCCGAAAATCTGATAATATCCTTTTTTAAACATTTTATAAAGCACAGGGTCTGTAATGAAATCCTGAAAGCTTTGTATCCCTTCCTTTGAATAATCCCCTGCTTCAAAGCGCAAAAAGGTTTTCCATACAAGACCCATGACTTCTTCATATTCCTTCCTGCTTACAGGATATACTTGCAGTTTTTCTCTTTCAATTTTCATACTATCCCTCTTTTGTTTTATACAACTTTATTTATAAGAGGCAGTCCGTTTTCCAGCGCATAAGCATTTTCCAGAGTTTCTATGGCAATTGACTGCATAGCCTCTCTTGTAAAAAATCCCATATGGGAAGTTATAATAACATTTGGAAAGGTGGTCAGCCTTGCTAAAAGCTCGTCTTCCATAATATCATTGGAGCGGTCCTCATAAAAAACCCCTTCCTCTTCTTCATACACATCAAGACCCACCCCTGCAAATTTCTTGCTTAAAAGCCCTTCAATAAGAGCTTCCGTATCAATCAGAGCCCCTCTTGAGGTATTGATCAGATATACATTGTCTTTCATTTTTGCAATAGTTTTTTTGTTGATAATGTGTTTCGTCTCTTTGGTCAAAGGACAGTGTAAGCTGATTACATCCGCCTTTTTCATAAGCTCCTCCAAGGAAACATATTCCACATCCAGGCCTTTTACCGGATAAGGGTCATAAGCAAGTACGGACATGCCAAAGCCTTCTAAAATCCTTATCATGGCCTGTCCTATTTTTCCGGTGCCTACCACCCCTGCTGTCTTATTGTTCAAATCCCGCCCCATCAGACCATTGATATTCATATTAAAGTCTCTGGTCCTGCCGTATGCCTTGTGGGTGAACCTGTTTACCGAAAGCAAAAGAGCCGCTGCATATTCTGCCACCGCCTCCGGTGAATAGCTTGGAACCCTGAGCACGGCTATTTTATCCTCTGCCGCCTTTATATCCACATGATTGTAACCGGCGCTGCGCAAAAGAATAGCCTTTACCTTCATTTCGTAAAGCTTTTCTATCATTTGTTTGTTCACATAGTCATTGACAAAAATACAGATGGCATCATAGCCTGCTGCCATAAATATAGTTTCCTCATTACATGGCACTTCCATGAAATGTAAAGAAAAGCCATACTCTTTTGCAAGTGGCTCAAACCAGATGCGGTCGTATGGCTTTGTAGAATAAAATGCAATTTTCATAATCGTAGAATCCTTTCTATTTTAATATTCTTTCCATTCTTATGATATACATTTTATTCACTTTTTCAAGTACTATTCATTTTTAACTAAAAAGTCCGGAGAAGAAATCGCTGATGGATTTCCCAAGATTCTGAAAAAAGTTTCCTATGGAATCAAAGAAACCTTCATCCTGAAGATGGTTTACAATATCATCCCCATACTTGTCATACAGGCCCACTGCCTGATCCAAAAGCATGTTAGGGTCCAGATTCAATTGCTTTACCTTTAGCATGACCTGAACAATCTGCTCCTTATCGCTGTCCCCAAGGGTAACCCCAAAGGTGGCTTCCCCGTCAGCAATTGCCTTTCTGATATCGTCCTCTGTTTCCAGCTCTCCTGCAGCGATTTTCTCTTTAATAAAAGCTACCAGCGCCTCCACGTCTTCATTGCTCATGCTTTTGCTGGCAATTTCTCCTGTAGCTACCAGCTCATTTAAAGCGGTGTCCAATACTGTATCATCCACTGCTTTTCCTGTCAGCTCTTCATAAGCCCGCAGGGCACCGATAAGACCTGCCGTTCCTGACAGATTGGTAGGACCTACTACCAGAATATCCGCATCCTCTACCCCTGCAGTTAAAAGCGCATTCCGGTACATCCCGGTGGTACAATAATCAATGTTTTTGGTAGAAACAACAACTCCATGTCCTTTTTCCGCCGGTGTTACAAGAACGCTGGATAAAGACTTGGTGCCTATAACGGAAGGGCTTACATAAGCATCCAGATACTTATGTTCCTCTTCATTGGTAACATAGACCACATTATAATTATTCAAATCCCCAAGGGACAATCCCATAAGCTCTAACACGGTTGCCTTTTGTTCCTCTGTCAAATCTGCCCCCAGAGCGATAAAAGGCTTTGAAGTATCAATGTTTACAATCTTACCGTCATCACCGCTTGCAAATGCTGTCATACCAAATAAGCAGACAAGCAGGCAAATCATTCCCAGCATGGAAATACATTTTTTCATAATTTTCGTCCTCCTGTTATTTTCTACACAACTGACAGTATCCAATTGAGAAGGTCCTTATAGACCTGCTCTTTTATTCCCTCATTTAACAATTCATGTCTGCACTCATTATATAATTTCAATTGCACCCTGGTCAAATCCAAATTCAGGTAAGTATCATATAGTTTCCTCGGACCTTCCCCGTAGTCCCCTACCGGGTCCTTATCACCGGAAGCAATTAAGATAGGCAGCTTTTTAGGTATGCTCTCCAGATTTTTCATATCCTGAGTCCTGCGTATTAGTTCAAAAAGAGTGGCAAAGCCATTTAATGTAAATGTAAACCCGCAAAGAGAATCTTCCATATATTTATCCACTACATCCGAATCTGAGCTGACCCAGTCCATGGTAGTTCTTTTATTCGGAATCCGTTTTTCATATGGACCGAATGCAAGGGCATTTACAAACATGCTTTTATGCTTTTGCCCTTGGAATAAAGTAAGCGTCTTTGTAAGAAATCTTGCCTGGGCAACCAGTGCCTTGGACTGATTCCCGGTTCCCAAAATAACAGCTCCATCAATTCCTTTTCCGTAACGCATCAGGTAATTTCTCAAAATGAAGGAACCCATGCTGTGACCGATAATGATATAAGGAACGCCTAAATATTGTTCCTGGGTAATCTTTTTCAGACGATGCACATCCCTGACTACCACCGTTGCCGGGTCCTGCTCACAGAAGTAACCTAAAGGCATGCCGCTTTCCCTTGCTGTCTCCCCATGTCCTAAATGGTCATCCCCTACTACCACCATTCCATGAGAAGCCAGAAATCTGGCAAATTCGTCATAACGCCCGATATACTCCGCCATGCCGTGAATCAGCTGTACCACACAGACGATGTTTTCCGTTTCAGGAATCCACTTCATGGCATGGATTTTTGTTTTCTGGTCTCTGGAGTCAAAGGTAAATTCTTCTCTTTTAATCATAACTATGCCCCCTTTTACTTTTTATTCCAGTTCTTTCCTATGCTATATCAGTACACTAACAGATTTCCGCTCCTGCAGGCATTTCTTTTTCCGGTGTGAGGAGCGCCAGATTCCCCTTGTCGTCCTCTGCGCACAAAAGCATTCCTTCTGACAGAACCCCCGCCAGCTTTGCAGGCTTTAAGTTCACCAGCACCATCACTTTCTTTCCTACCATTTCTTCCGGAGAATAGTATGCCTTGATACCGGATACGATTTGTTTCACCTCACTGCCAATCTGTACTTTAGAGCAAAGAAGCTTTTTGCTTTTGGGCACTTCCTCACAGGCAATGATTTTTCCTACCTGAAACTGCATTTTTTCAAAATCCTCAAAGGTGATTTCCGGTTTCTTTTCTATATCGATCCCTTCTTCTAAAGCATCCTTCTCCCCATTTCCGGCTTCCTTTTTCCTCTCCTCAAACATGGCTTCCGCCTTTTCCACTACTTCCTTTACATCCAGTCTTGCAAAGAGGATTTCCGGCTTCTCCGTTACCTTTGTGCCGCTTTCAAAAAGGCCGAAGGTCTTTGTTTCTTCAAAGCTTCTTAATCCGGCATGCAACTGTTGTGCAATTGCCCCTGCCGTATTGGGCATAAATGGCTCCAGCAGGGAAGCGCCGATTAAGATTCCTTCCACCAGATTGTATAAAACGGTGGAAAGTCTGTCTTTTTTCGCCTCATCCTTTGCGAGTACCCATGGTTCCGTCTCATCAATATATTTGTTGCAGCGCTTAAATAGGGCAAAAATCTCAGTCATGGCATCTGCCACCCGAAGCTCCTCCATTTTTGCAGCAACTTTGTCATAGGTTCCTGTTGCAACTGCCTTTAAGTCTTCGTCCACTTCTTCGGCAATGCCTTTATCCGTTACAATGCCGTCAAAATATTTATTACTCATGGATATGGTGCGGTTTACCAGATTGCCCAGCGTATTTGCTAGGTCGGAGTTCAACCGCTCCACTAACAGCTCCCAGGAAATCACTCCGTCGTTTTCAAAAGGCATTTCATGAAGGACGAAGTAACGAACTGCATCCACTCCAAAGAAATCCACCAAATCATCAGCATAAATCACATTTCCTTTGGACTTGCTCATCTTTCCATCGCCCTGCAAAAGCCACGGATGTCCGAATACCTGCTTCGGAAGGGGCTCGCCCAGCGCCATCAGGAAAATAGGCCAGTAAATGGTATGGAACCGGATAATATCCTTTCCAATCAGGTGTAAATCTGCCGGCCACAGCTTTTTGTACTGGTCTGTGCTGTTTCCCTCTGCATCATAGCCGATACCGGTAATATAGTTAGTCAGGGCATCCAGCCATACATAGACTACATGCTTGTCATCAAAATCAACGGGAATGCCCCACTTAAAGCTTGTTCTGGATACGCACAAATCCTGCAGGCCCGGAAGCAGGAAGTTGTTCATCATCTCATTCTTTCTGGATACAGGCTGGATAAACTCCGGATGGGTGTTGATATGTTCAATCAGCCTGTCCGCATATTTGCTCATCTTAAAGAAATATGCTTCTTCCTTGGCAGGCTTTACTTCCCTTCCGCAGTCCGGACATTTGCCGTCCACTAACTGGGATTCCGTCCAGAAGGATTCACAGGGGGTACAATACATGCCTTCATATGCCCCCTTATATATATCACCCTGGTCATAAAGACGTTTAAATATTTTCTGAACCTGCTTTTCATGGAAATCATCCGTTGTACGGATAAAGTTGTCATAAGAAGTATCCATCAAATCCCAAAGACCCTTTATGGTGCCTGCCACGTTATCCACGTATTCCTTTGGGGTGACGCCTGTTTCTTCCGCTTTTAATTCGATTTTCTGTCCGTGTTCATCAGTTCCTGTCTGGAAGAACACGTCGTAGCCGTCCTTTCTTTTAAATCTGGCAATGCTGTCGGCAAGGACAATTTCGTAGCTGTTGCCGATATGGGGCTTGCCGGATGTATAGGCAATGGCTGTTGTTATATAATACTTTCCTTTATTTGTCATGTTGGTTCTCCTTTTGTAATCATTTTAGATGATGGTAATTGTATTTATTATGATTATACCCTATTTTTCTAAAAAATGGGAATAAAATTAGACTAACACAGCGGGAAAGGATAGTCAAATTTTATGGAACATTAAATTCTGGCTGCAAGCTCCAGTGCAATCATGGCAATGCCGTCCTTTTCTTCCAGCTTTGCGTCATTGCTCAGGCTCCTTATATCCCATTCTTCTGCGTCCAGATTATCTGCCGCATAAAAAAATTGTATGAGTCCCTTTTCCCGGAACCTGGCAGCAGCCGCATTTGCAGAGCATTCCATGTCAACACAAATACAGCCCTGCTTCTTTCTGCGTTTTATCTTTTCCGGCGTTTCACGGTAAATAGCGTCTGTAGTCCATGTTTTTCCTATGGTATAGTGTACATGAAGCTCATCCAGCATTTTTGTAAACACATTCAGGTACGCTTCATTTACCTCTATTTCATCCGCCGCAGGTGCATAATGATAGCTTGTGCCCTCATCCCTTACTGCACGATTTGGAATAATGACGGAGCAGTCCTCTATGCTTTTGTCCAGCACGCCGCAGGTTCCAAAAATAACCACCTTCTCAGCTCCCATCATAAATACATCCTCCAGCATTGCTACGCTAGCGGGAGCGCCTACATCAATCATAAAAAGCGCAACTTCCATATCCTTGTATTTTGCCTTGTAGACCGGCTTTACACCATTTGCCGTACTTGTGGCAGCTATCTCTTCTGCCTTAAGCCCCTTAAGCATTCGTTCAAATGTAATATGGGAATAACAGGCTATGGCAACCCTTGGCATTCCTTCTACGGGCTTTATGATATCCTCCGGATTGATAAAGGCTTTTTTTTCTGAATCAAATTCTGTTAAAATCATGCTGATTTCTCCTTTGGTATAATTATATTATTCAGTCGTTTCACAAACGCCTACTACTGTTTTTCAGCAAACAGCCTGTAATAGCCTGGTTTACTCGATGGGCTTTCAGTAAATAATTTTCTGTAGACAGAAAATCTACAGTAAAACTTTTTTACGTAAAAACGCACCAGACGACTATATGCCTGATGCGATAATTTCAATACAAGATGCAATATATAAAAAAGCAGCCTACATTCTCCTTTATGCACAGACATATAAGACCTATCGGCTCATAACTGTGCATATCCTGTACTCAGTTATGAGTAAATACGTCTATCATACATGTACATGTATAGTCTTGAATGTAAGTTCTGATTCATTTTGTATGTGCTCCTTTTAAATTTTTTATCATATTAGCACTTCTGTTCATTTACTGTCAATAACTTTTATAAAAACTTTGTTGGTGGCAAATATATGACGTAAAACGCGTATGGAAAATCTCGAAATTCCTATCTTGCCATACTATTTAAATCAAGACTGCTCATTTACTGTAAACCCTTAATGACATTGCTTGCATTTGCAAGCATTTATGGGTATAATAAAGAAAAAAGGATGTGATACTTATGGCAAACACTTCTGCTGTTTATGCAAGAATAGATACCGGATTAAAAGAAAATGCTGAAAATATTTTGAGTCAGTTGGGTATTTCTCCATCCAGCGCTATCCAAATGCTTTATAGTCAGATTGTTTTAACAAGAGGGCTCCCCCTTGACCTTCATTTACCATCTGCAAAACCTACAGCAATCGGTGGCATGAGCCATGTCGAAATAGATGCAGAACTTACGAAAGGCATTGATTCCTTAAAATCCGGCAAAACTTACACTGCGGATGAAGTGGATGCGGAACTTGCTAAAGAGTTTGATATATGAGTGATGTTTACAAAATTGTTTATTCTTCAGAGGCATTGGATGATATCAGAAAAATATATTCCTATATTGCCTATGAGTTACAGGTACCTGATACCGCATTAAATCAAGTAAACCGTATCCGAAAAGAAATCCGCTCACTTGATTTTATGCCAATGCGATATGCCATCGTTGACTGGAACCCTTGGAAAAGCATGCATATGCATAAGGTACCTGTTGATAATTATATTATCTTCTATCTTGTCAATTCCGTTACCATGACCGTAACCATCATCCGTATTGTTTATAGCGGACAGGATATGGAAAGTAATGTTAAATCTGAACAATAAATATTTTTCAGGACAATCTTACTTATACAATTTTCCGTAAAAAAACTGCTCCTGAAATGAAATATCCCCTAAAATCCTGTTTTTTGGAATATCTGCTCCTCCATCACGCAGAAAAAGTAATCCATATTCTGCACCAGCTTTTTCTCCTCATACAGCTTTCTGATTTCAGAAACAGTCATCCATTTACAGGCTGCCACCTCATCCGTGGTAGCGGCTTCTAACTGCAGCTCCCCATCATAGGGAAACAGCCAGACATCCATAATATCGTTATGTACCTTACCCTCATACTCCACATCACCGCCGCGTATTTTTGAAAAAAGCAGTTTCCCCGCATCCTTTTGCAAATCCAGGCCTACTTCTTCTTTTACCTCTCTTAATGCTCCTTCTATGCTGCTTTCTCCCTTTAGCACGGAGCCTCCTGCACATTCCCACATCAGGGGAAATGTAGGTCTGCTGGCAGAACGTTGAGAGATGAGATACTCTCCTTTACTGTTGCGTATCCACACATGTACTGTCAGATGATAAAGGTCATTTGGAATTTTTTCTCCTCTGACGCATTCTTTTCCGGTTTTTTCTCTGTATTTTGTGTATAAATCCCATTTTTCCATGAACTGATTTTCTCCCATCTCATTTGCATATCTATCCGCCCATTCTTTCAAATAAAAGTATTCTGTTTCATAAGATTTTGTAATATATTTTTTTAGCAGTGGAGATTTTATTTTATATAATGCGTATAATGCCATCATTTTTTGATATTCATCCGCACTGTAAATATTTCTTTCCCAAAACTTCACAGCATACTTTTCTGCCTGCCGGGGATAATGCTCACATAGAGACTTCAAAGCCATTCGTTCTGTGTATTCATCACCGGATTCTATGAAGCAAAAGAGTAACTCTATAACATCACTCTCCTTTTTATAGCTTCCAAGCTGCTCTGCAAACTGCCATTTAGCATTATAATAATTTGTTTTTATACAATGCCTGCACAAGATTTCAAACCACTCCGGATATTCCAGCGTTTCAATTAACAAATTGGAACACTCACTGTCTCTGGCAATTACATATAACATATCGTTTAACAGATTTTTCTTAATACATTTTGCCTGGTATTTTTCTATAATAGCCAGATATGCATTGTTCATTTCATCCCATAATTTATATCCAATTTCCCATTCGCCATTATCATTTTCTTCTGTAATCTGTGGATAATACCGTTTTTGAAATCTCTTAAACTTTTTTACTAATTTATGCAGTGTATTGATATCATCTGCAAACATTGCCTTTCATCCCATTCTTTCATTGTACCTTTTTATTTTTATAAGTATATATCTGATTTTTATTCCTTATTTTTCAATAATAAATCAACTGCTGCCCTGTGGATTGCGCCATCCACGCCGCCTCCGCCCAGCAGGCTGCTGTTTGCTGCATTTACGATTGCTTCTACGCAATCAATTTTTGTAATATCGCCTTTTACCAGTTTTATCATTTTTCTTTTCCCTACAAACATATATTTTTAAATACAGATGATTTAAAGTGCTTATATTTTTACATAGGATATGTCAAATTCTGCTATAACTAAAAACAAGCTACAGCTCCATACAATCAATTCCACACTCTACACATGCAATCACCATCTTCACAATGATATATAAGCCATCTATAATCTTTTGGAAAAAAGTAAAAATCATCCATAGTAACCGGGTATTCTAATAAAACTTTTTTTATCTCATCCAACTCCCCTTCATATACCCAGCCACCATCAACAATAAAATAATACGTTGTTATAAAATCCTTTTTTGGAATAAGATTATCCATCTTACAAATATATTCTTCCCATGTATTCCGATCTGCCCTGATAATATTTGTGCTTTTTAAATCATTTCGGAATCTTGTTCACATATATGTAATTTGAATGGACGGATATTTTATATAGTCACAGAATGTATAATATAACTTGCAGAGTACCTTATCGTAATAATTCTTTGCCACTTCATGAAATTTACTTCTATCAATATGACACTTTTTAATAATGTCTTCAATTTCATTCCGCATTTGATAACGTATTTCTTCATCTTTTTCCTGTTTTTCAGAAGCCCGCTTTATCATTCCTACCTGCATATATATTATCTGCTGTCTTTCGTTCATAGAAATCACCATGCCTTTCCAGTCTTATCAGCAAATACATTCATAAGTTTATGGTATCACGGAATATTGCTATCGTCCAGCAGAATGCCCGAAAATCAAAGCATGGCAAGCTGCATTACAAATCTTATAGGCAATGCAGGATATTTCATCTGGTTAAAATCTCCAACAAAGAACAAATCCTTGTCCGGATAAAAAAATGCAAATGAACCTGTTGAGCCGCTATGACCTGTCAAATCACCCTGTCCCAAAAAAGAAGTAGAAAATCCCCCCATTTTTATTCGCATGTAACCGCTTCCATAATGGATAGGAAACATTGCCGGCTGTAATTTTCTATACTGTTTCAATTCATCAAGAATTTTTTTGTCAAAAAGTTCACCATGAAAAAAAGCCTGAATAAATATCATTAAATCTCCTGTAGTGGTAATACAACCGCCGCTTGCTTTACTGCACATTATAAATTGCGGCCTATATAACTGCTTATCCCCATAATAAACAATAGGTATATAATCCTTTTCAGAAACAGGCAGATACGTTTTTGACATTTTTAACTTTGTAAATATATATTTTTCAAATACCTTCTCTAATGGGCATTTTGTAACTTTTTCAATAATATCTCCCAATATATTGTAATTAATATCCGCATAATAAGCTTTGGTTTTGCAGTTGGGCGGAAAATGAGCTTTCATTTCTTTTGTCAAAGCGATATTTTCATCAAAAGAAATAAATATATCTGAAATAATAGCTTGCTTTTTTACGCTGTTTTTTCCCTCCTCATATATATCCGCCAATCCGCTTGTTTGATAAAGCAAATCTGATATTTTCAAATCATAAGAATATTCTTTACCTTTATAAAAATGCAATCCATTCAAAAAAGCCGGTTCATAAAACTTCAATAGATTATCATTCAGCGAAATATAACCTTTTTGAATGAGAATCAAAGCACAGGCAGCAGTAAACATTTTAGTTATGCTTGCCGCTATTATTGGGCTATCTATATCTTTATTTCCATAAGTTTTTGAAAATATAACCTCCCTTGCTCCATTTTCAATTAAAACCACACTTTCATAAATTTGCTTTTTATGATTAAATTTATCAAATAAATCATTATATCTTTTTGTTTGCATAATTCCTCCACATCATCTATTTTCTTTCACTTTGCTGTAATTTATATTTTTCTATTTTGCACGATTTACTATCATATCCATAATCCAGTCTGTCTTTGGCAGCGGTGTGTGAGGGATTCTGACTTTTTCTTGTGCAATGCCCTGAATGGCGCCAAAAATAACAACACATAATGCGTGTGAATTTCCGTCGCGAAACTCGCCGCGCCGTTGCCCCTCTAAAATAATAGGAATCCATTGCTTACAAATATCTGCTGAATCTAAAAGCGATTCTATCTCTTTTTCATTGACCGCCGTGTGCTGCACATTATCCATAAACACAAACATTTTACCGAAAAAAGGATTGTTCTCCAGCTGTTCAAATGTATTCTTTATAGTTTGAAATAGATATTCGCAGGGTGCCTGCATTGCCATTTTTGTATTGATTTTCATTTCTTCAACACCAATCTTTATCAGTTCGAGATAAATACTCTCCTTATTGCTGAAGTAGTGAAATAGCAAGCCCGAACTGACGCCAGCTTTTCTCGCAATTTCGCGAGTACTTGTACCATAGTAACCTTTCTCTATAAAAACATCCAGTGCAACCCGCAAGAATTGTTTTTTTCTTTCATCACCCTTATACATATCTAACCTCCCGCTAAAAATTAAGCATATGCTCAATATTATACCGTCATCTGCTTAATGTCAATAAATTTGCAAATATCTTCGCTTAATTTTCACTCATATCCACATTTTCCGTAAATTTCCCACATAAAATTTAAAAAACAGAAAGAAAGCAGCCGGTTATGAAAAGCCATAAAAAAAATCTTTTGCAGATATTTGCTTTTCTTGTTTGCGGAGCAATTATCTTTCTAATTTTTTACTATGGAAAAAGCGGTCACTTTTTTGGCCTTGAGCAGATAAGCGAAAATGCCAAATTCGACACTCTTTGTTCTGAGCTGTTTGTGTCAGAGCTGTCCTCAGATTCCCTGAGCCTGCATTTTACCTTGCGGGAGCCTTCCCTCTACGGGATAACAGGTTCAGAAATCACCCTTCCCGTCTACAGCCGGGAATCCGAACGCACTTCTGCCGTATCTGCAGAAAATGCCAAGAAGCGCCTGAAAAAAATCAGGCGGGATTCGTTAGCTGAAGAGCTTCGCTACAGCTATGATGTTTTGGAATACTATTTAGAAAACACCTTGAAAGGCTGCCGCTTTTCTTATTTAGATGAGCCTTTTTCCGCCTTTTCCGGAATACAGACGGAATTCCCCCTTCTTTTATCTGAATATGCCTTTGACTCAAAAAAGGATGTGGAAAATTATCTGAAAATACTGGAATGCTCCGGTTCTTATTTAAAAGGGCTTATGGAGTATGAACAGGAAAAATCCCGGGCAGGACTGTTTATGTCCGATAAGGAAGCTGCCAAGGTGATTAGCTGGTGCGACGACTTTACAAAATCTACGGAAAATCATATTTTAATTACTACTTTTGAAAAAAAGCTTGATACACTTTTAGCAGAAGGAGAAATTTCCTCTTCTGAGAAAAATTATTACATTTCCCAGAACGACAGATTATTGACAACTATTCTGTTTCCTGCTTATCAGTCCCTGGGAGACTGCCTTACTGTTTTAAAAGGAACGGGAAAGGAACAGGCAGGATTATGCCATGATAAGAACGGGAAAAAATATTATGAATATCTGGTAAGGACCAAAGTAGGCACTGACAAATCCATACCGGAAATCAAGGCACTTTTAACGGATAAGCTGCAGGAGGATTTCCTTTTGCTCCATAGCACGGTGGCTGCGCTGCCTTCCGGCGCATATGAAAGCTTTCAGGACCCGTTGGAAGCTCTCAGTCCTGTTGAAATCCTGGAAGATATCAAGAAACAGATGGACTCCCAGTTTCCTTTTAAACCGGACGAATCCTACAGCTATACGGTAAAGGATGTGGATGCTTCCTTAGAGGCTTATACAAGTCCGGCATATTATTTTACGCCTCCTTTAGATGCCATTTCCCAAAACGTCATCTACATAAATCATTCCACCACCAGTCAGGGAATTGATTTATATACCACTCTTGCCCATGAAGGCTTCCCCGGACATTTATATCAGTCCGTGGCCTTCCATGCCTGCAGTGAAAAAGAAAAGCTGCCGCCTTTAAGAAACCTGCTTTATTTTGGAGGCTACATAGAAGGCTATGCCACCTATGCAGAAATGCTGTCTTACCAATATGCCACCCGGTGCGGAAAAAACCTGTCCGATGATTCAAGCCTTGAAACCATTTATCAGGCCGTTTCCTTAGACAGGAGCATACAGCTCTGCCTGTACTCCCTTTTGGACATTATGATTCATTACGAGGGCATGTCAGCGGAAGAAATTGCGCCTTATCTGCATAATCTGGGCATTACCGATAATGAAACCATAGACGCTATTTATTTTTATATCAGTGCAGAACCTGCAAATTATCTGAAATATTATTTGGGCTATATGGAAATACTTGAATGCAGGGAATTGGCAAAAGCCAGCTGGGGAGATTCCTACAGCGACGCCAGATTTCACCAATTGCTGCTAGAGCTTGGACCATCTCCATTTCCTCTTATAAAAGAAGCCATTCTGGACTCATCAGTCCAAAATGGCTCTTATTTTTTGCTTTTAAAAAATTCTGCAAGAGTTGTCAAGGTCTTTTCCAGTACTTGTTTTTCCGGTTCATCAAGCTGCTTCACAATCTGGTCAATCATATCATCATGAAATTTCTTATGGTGGTGAAATGCTTTCCTTCCCTTTGGAGTCAGGGATACTAAAACAACCCGGCGGTCTTCCTCACTGCGGACTCTTTCCACATAATTCTTTTTTACAAGTGAGTTGATGGCAATGGTAAGAGTTCCGGTAGTCACATTCAAAACCTTGGCAACGGCAGACATGTTCTTTGCACCGTTTAAACCAATTGCCTCGATTACATGCATGTCATTTGCTGTCATGTTCTTGTACTGTCCTGTGCGGATTGCCTTTTCTTCTATTTCATTGATATCCTTAAATAGTACCACTAAAAGTTCATTCAGTGCATTGTTTATGTTCACGATACTTTCCTCAGTCAGATAATTCGTTTTCTTTCATTTGCAGCATTGTAATCCTTTGTGTATTTTTCCATTGAACTGCACTGTCATCAATCAACAATGGGGCAATTGCCGCCTTCCTCTGCCTTGTCAATGAAAATATATCCTGCAGACTTATGGAAAAACCAGCATGTCCAAATACTGGCTTACAGCATTATTTTATCTGTAATATAATGGATTACGCATATATATTATCACTATTTTTCTCCTAAATCAATGGAAATAGTTTGAAAGTCGAATTATTTTTTCTTCAAAGTAACTATTCAGCCTGCGGCAAAAACTGTTATCTGAACTGTTACCGGAAAATAAAAAAAACAAAAACCAGAAAAAAAATTTTCTGAGTAAACAGCTTGAAATACGGTGTTGAATATGATATAGTGTAAACATAAAAAAAAGCAACCGCCCACAAGGGGTTGACCATGATTGTGTAGAAAAGCCACCCAAACTCAGTCAAAGTATTAGGGTGGTTTTCTATGTATAGCTACTTACAAAACGTAAATACGAATGTAAGTAATGCCATTAGGAACAGACCAAAAGTCATTAATTCCATAAAATCAAAATGATTTTTCATAGGCATCACCCCCATTCTTTTTAGAATGAGGTCAACACACCCTGCAACACGGTTACTCTCATAAGATATCATAGCATATATTCTGTAATCCGACAATATTTTTTCAAAATTATATCAATTCTTAATGGCATTTTCCGCATGCAGCCCATCCCGATTCCTGTCTGGAAAGCAGAAGGCCGTATTTCTATAATCTCAGTCACATTCTACAGCTTCGCCTTAATATGCCCTATGTTCTTTATAAGCACAGAAACACTTCCATCGGAATTAGTAATAAATTCCACGCTGCCCGGGTCATTATACTGCTCCATGGGAATTTTAATTTCAATTCCGGAATCGGTGGTTAAATACTGAGTTTCATATTTTTTAGTGGTGCGTTCGCTCTGGGGTGCGATTTCCTGCTTCACCATATCGTATTTTTCCATTTTATCCTGAAATTCCACTTTTAATTCGGGCTTTTCCTCAAAAATTTTTTCCGCTATTTCCTCCACCACAAAGCCGCCGTTTTCCTCCAACGCCTCATGTATAATATTTTTTGCCCGCATGGTCTGTTCATAAAGGGCGCTTTCATCATAATAATTATTTTGTACGCTTTCCACAGCCTTGGAAACAATAGAAAGCTTGGACTTATGGGACAGCTCGCTGCTGCATTTTAAAAACAGATAGGTAAAGTAATTGGTCTTTTCCCCGTTCACATCATATTTTTTCTCAATAGCCCTGACAGACAAATCCCCCAGGTCAATAATAGCTGCCTCCGAAAGCCGCTGGCTTTCCCCCGGAAGAATAGAACGGTATTTAATAATTTCATTTTCATTTCCTTCCCCCTCCTCCAGTGCTTTCGTGCGATGGGTATAGGACTCCTTATAATTCATTTTCAAAACTCCAAGATACTCCCTGTCATTTGCCTTAAAGCGCACGATTACCAAATCCGCCGCCGGAATGTCAATATTGCTGTTCATAATCTGATACAGATAATTTGCCATATCCTGACTCATGGGAATAAAATTTTCCTCACTATACTGTATAAGCATCCGGTACACTTCCGATTCCTTTTCATAAAACTTACACTGCTTGCAATCATCGCTGGACATGATTTTATAAATATGCTCCCGCAGAAAATCCGCAAAATCAGAGCCAAATTCCACTTCCGTATCCGATAATACCGGCAACCCCACAAGGGAATCCATAATATGTACGATAACTCGTTTTATTCTAATATCTTCTTTCTGCATTCGTATTTTCCTCCTCTATCATAGCCATTAAATACTCCCTGTCCCAAAGAAGTATTTTCAGCTTTCCTGCTGCCTCCATGGCAGGCTTTGTAAAATACTGGTTCGTTAGCACCGCTCCTACCATTCTATCATAATAACCCCTTCCTGCGTAAGCCTCCTGAACGGCTTTTACCCCCACAAGCCCTTCATACCGCTTGCACTGAATCGCATAAGTGACACCTTCTTTTTCAGCCAGAATATCCGCCCCGAAATCCCCGCTGCCCCTCGTAACCTCCACCTGATCAAATCCCCTCATCCTAAGCAGCCTGCTACAATAAACCTCAAAATCATGTCCCTCCATTTCATCCACTTCAGCCAGGGCATTCCTTTTATGCTTCCATGCCAGATAAACCGCAGCAAATACAAGCACAAACAAAATAAGCAAAACAACCGCCATCATTTCCTGATTCTCCATCCCAAACCTCCTAAACTCCTCCTATACCTATAAATTCATACCTTTTCTCACATTCCACTCACATATACCTTTGCCATATACTTTTGCTATATGCTTCTGCCATGTGCTTCTGTCATATACTTCTGCCATATGTTTCTGCCATATGCTTCTGTCATATGCTTTCAAATATTTCTCTCCCTCTCCCCACTCTCCTATATCCCCTAATTCATTCCCTTAAAAGTCCTTCACACCACAGCCTCACAAGAAACTCTATCTCAGCCCCAAAACCTTCACCACCCCATCCAAAAGGCGCTTCAATACCCAGCAGGAGGCGGCATAGGTGTATGGGATTGGGGGGCAGGGGCATTGGATGGAAATCTCTTACAGGCCTTATGAAAACGCCAGTCCTTACGCACCGTACTTTGGTGCGTTAGTACTGCTGCGTTTTCATAGAGCGAGAGCGTGCCAGTAAGAGATTTCCATCCAATGCCCCTGCCCCCCAATCCCATACACCTATGCCGTCTCCTGCGTCCCCCCTCATCGAACACCCCCACCCACCTCTTTACAAATCCCCCAACATCCCGTATAATCCATAACTTGAAAGAAGGTAATCATTTTGAACAATCTAATTTTCAGCCTGAACGCAACCATCCCCATCTTCCTGACAATGGTCATCGGCTATCTGTTAAGGCAATTCCATTACATGGATGACTCCTTTGTAACAACCTTAAATAAATTCAATTATAACATAACTTTACCTGTTTTGTTATTTTTAGACATTTATCATGCAGATTTTTATCAGGTATGGGACACCCGTTACGTTCTGTACTGCTTTTTTGTTACCCTAATGTGCTGTCTGCTCATTACAGCGTTGTCTATATTCTTTTTAAAGGACAAAACCATATTTGGTGAATTCATTCAGGCCTCCTATCGGGGAAGCGCCGCCGTGCTGGGGCTTGCCTTTATACAGAATATTTATGGTTCTTCCAGGGTAACTCCTTTAATGATAATCGGAACCGTGCCTCTTTACAATATTTATGCTGTCATTATATTATCCCTGACCAATCCGAAGGAAATGGCAGAAGGCACACATTCCCTGAATAAAGCTCACTTAAAAAAGACCCTGACGGGCATTGCCAAAAATCCCATTATTATCGGCATTATTCTGGGAATGGCTGCGTCCTTATTAAAGCTTCCCCTTCCCCGGTTCCTTTTAAAGACTGCAGGAAATTTTTCAAATCTTGCAACACCTCTTGCACTCATTGGCTTGGGAGCCGCTTTTGAAGGAAAAAAGGCTTTAAACAAAATTGCACCTACCCTGGCTGCGTCTTCTATAAGGCTTATATTACAGCCTGCCCTTTTCCTTCCTCTGGCCTCTTATCTGGGCTTTCGGGGAGAAGAGCTGGTTGCCATATTGGTCATGTTAGGCGCTCCCACCACCGCAAGCTGCTTTATTATGGCAAAAAATCTGGGACATGAAGGAGTGCTTACCTCCAGCACGGTGGTGACTACTACCTTTTTAAGCTCCGTCACCCTGACCTTTTGGCTGTTTTTATTAAAAACAAAGGGACTCATTTAAATACCCTGAGTCCCTTTGTTTGGTTACTTATCGCTAACTATATGATATTGAATCTATGAAATAAATTTATCAAATTCCTCAAGGGGCATTGGCTTTGCATAAAAATAACCCTGAGCCATATTACATCCACAATCCTGTAAAAATACTGCCTGTTCCTTTGTCTCTACCCCTTCTGCAATCAAATCAAGCCCGATATCCTTTGTCATATGAATAGTATGGGCAATGATTTTCTGTCCTCTTTCCGATTCTATAAAGTGATTTAAAAATTCCCTGTCAATCTTGATTACATCAAAAGGTGTATTTTTCAGGGTATTCAGGGAAGAAGCTCCTGAACCAAAATCATCCATTAACAGGGTGTAGCCTTCCTCTTTTAACGAATGGATTGCCCCGTCAATATTAATATTATGCACTGTTTCTGTAATTTCCAGTTCCAAAAGCTCTTTTGGAATCTGATATTTTTCCAGCAATGTTTTTAAGGTATGCAAAATCTGCTCCTTCATTAAATGAACTCTGGAAACATTTACAGATATAGGAACAGGTGTCCTGTTTTCATCCATCCAGGTTTTTATGGTGCGGCATGCCTGCTCCCATATGTATTCGTCCAGCTTTACAATAAAACCGTTTTCCTCCAGAACCGGAATAAAGTTCATAGGGGCTATCATTCCCATTTCCGGATGAATCCAGCGTACCAAAGCTTCTGCTCCGATTATACAGTTTTCGGAAATACTGTACTTGGGCTGCAGGTACATGACAAACTCCCCGTTCTCCAAAGCCGCTTTCATATTGTCCTCAATAAATTTTCTGCTGTAAAGAGTACTTTTCAGGCTTTCCTGAAAAAAAGCAATATTCTGGAGGGCATTTCCTTTTATGCTCTTTCTTGCCAAAGAAGCGGAATCCCCCATATGTCTTGTTTCCATGGTTTTATCCGTAACCAGATAGACTCCAAATGCAAAGGAATAGGTAACATCCTTATAATGATTCAGATTTTCCTCCAGATAGTGAATAAATTCTATCAGCTCCTTCTCCTCTTCGTATCTGGTCACTACAAGGAATAAATCAGCGCTCAATCTGGCAAACAGCTGTTCCTTATTGCAGATTCCCTTTAAGGTATTTAAAATATTTCCAAGCACTTCCGTTCCAAATTCCTCACCGTAGAGCTCATTGATCATTTTAAATTTTTCCACGTCAAACTGTATAAAGGCAAATTTATCCTGAGGATATTTGGCAAACTGCTCTCTGATAGCCGTTGCGAATACTTGCGGGTTCCGGTCCATGGTAAGGCGCGCAAGCTGGCTTTTCTGCATGATTTCAATAGCGCTCATAAGCTCTAAAATGCCTGCTGCCTCCAAAATCCTTCCTTGTTTATCCTTTTTAAAATGGCAGTTTATTTTGTACCATTGATATCCTTCTTTAGATTTTACATGACATTGTACTTCCAAACTGTCTTCCGGCATCCCTTCCTGTACTCCGTTTTCAATCCGGGTTAGGTAGGTTTGAAATATATTTCTGTCCTCCGGCAAAATCAACCGGTTATCTAAAAGAGCCTTCAAAGGATTTGCTGCTTTGGAATTCATCTTTGGAATACATTCTCCAAACACCTGCCAGGATGCCTGTACACAGTCCCAGTAAAAAAACATGTTTTTCCGGTTAGCAAATAAAATATCCAATATTTTCTGCTGATAATTCTCTATATTTATCCACCCCTTTCCCCGCTATATTCCATCAAAAAAACTTCTGTTTTTCTTATCATTGATAATTACATATTATCATAGAATGCCAAAAAGGAACAGCCTGAATTTTCCACTGTTCCCTCATATATTCTTTATAATATTCTGTTTTTTTACATTATTCCCGCTAATACGACGCTGGCAATGGTGCCCGCCAATGTGGAAAGAAGGGCGCCCGTCAACGTGAATCTTGTTTTGGAGACCTTTGCTGCCATAAAATATACGGACATCGTATAAAAAATCGTTTCCGTACAGCTCATCATCAACGACGTAATAAGCCCCATTCTGGAGTCTGTTCCATATTCTTTGAAGATATCCAGCACAAGCCCGGTAGCTGCAGAAGAAGAAAACATTTTAATAAAGCTTAAAGGAACCAGCTCTCCCGGAAATCCTATTTTTTCCGTCAGCCTTCCAAACAATTTACCTATAAAATCCAAAAATCCGGAAGCACGCAAAACGCCAACCGCCACCATAAGTCCAATCATGGTAGGCATGATATTTACTACAGTAACAAGTCCATCCTTTGCCCCTTTTATAAAGTCCTCATAAACCTCTACCTTTTCCGCAATGCCATAGGCAATGATATAAAAAATCAAAAGCGGTATGATAATATTAGAAATGTTTGCAAGTACGTTCATTGATTGCCCCCGTCTTTTAGTAAAACAGCTCAGCCTATAGAGGGAACTGTTGGCTAAATCGTTATGCTGCAATTGTACATTCACTTTCTAAATTTTATGAAGGAATAATTGTTCCTATTACTATAATCTATTTTTTTCAATTAAAAAGGCAACAGTTGAGCCTTTCCTCCATGGGCTGAACCATTACCTTTTTTATTTGGTAAGTTATAGCAGATGAATTCCTGCCTCTTCTGCCTGTGTGCAGATTTCTTCGGGCCAGATAGATGATTGTACTTCGCCTATATGGGCTTTTCTCAAGTAAAACATACAGATTCTGGACTGGCCGATGCCGCCGCCAATAGTAAGGGGCAGCTCACCTTTTAGCAGGGAAGCCTGGAAAGGAAGCTCCGCCCTTTCTTCACAGCCGGCAATCTGAAGCTGCTTTCTTAAGGACTCTTCATTTACCCGGATACCCATGGAGGACAATTCAAGAGCCATGTCCAGTATAGGATAATATACGATGATATCTCCGTTTAATGCCCAGTCATCATAATCCGGCGCTCTTCCGTCATGCCTTTCCCCTGATACAAGGGCTCCGCCGATTCCCATAATAAATACGGCGCCTTTTTCTTTTGCAATGATGTTTTCTCTTTCTTTTGGGGTCAGGTCCGGATATTTGTCTTCTAATTCCTGTGACGTTACAAAAGTAATTTCTTCCGGAAGAATGCAGTTGATGTAATTGTATTTATTTGACATGTATTTTTCCGTGACTCGAAGGGCTTCGTAAACGGATTTTACCGTTTCCTGTAAGTAGTCCACATTCCGCTCTTCTTTTCCAAGAATTTTTTCCCAGTCCCACTGGTCTACAAATATGGAATGGATATTGTCAGTATCCTCGTCCCTGCGGATGGCGTTCATATCTGTATACAGGCCTTCTCCTTTGGAAAAGCCATAACGCTTTAATGCCTGACGCTTCCATTTTGCCAGGGAATGGACGATTTCCACTTCTTTGTCCTGCTGCTCTTTGATACCGAAGCTTACAGGCCTTTCCACTCCGTTTAAGTTGTCGTTTAAACCGGATTCCGGCTTTACGAACAAAGGGGCTGACACACGTTTTAAGTTCAGCTGGGTGGCAAGCTCCCTTTCAAAAAAGTCCTTTACCCGCTTGATTGCTACTTCTGTTTCTTTAATATCCAAAGGGGATTCATAGCCCTGGGGTATTGTAATTTTGCTCATGTTATTTCCTCCCGTGTAAGGTTTTCCTATACATATAATGTAATCTCTGTGAAGTTGAAATATGAAAGAGATTTTGTGCTCATGGGATATTATACTGTATTTATTGGGGGGAGTTCAATAGGTGGTTTTATGTAATGGCTGCGATAGTTTGAAAATGTTTGAAAAACGGGTAAATTGGGATTTTAATTTGGACAAAGATGAAAGCTGGGAAAATAAATTTAGTCATCCATGGTCTGTAAAAAGGCTTCCAAAGATTCTGCCTTGACTGCAAGCTCAAACCACTTCTGCAAAATCTCGCTGTCTTTAACTGACAGAACTTTCTGCTTTAGCTCTTCAGGAACAGGGGCTAATTTTTCCAGCAGTTTTAATAAAATAAACTCTGTCCTATTGCTTTTCCATACTCCAGTCCCTGTTCCAGACCCTCTTCATAACCTTCCTCCCGCAAGGTTCTTTCATGCAATTCTTCATCATACTCAAATATGCTCATCTGTACCGCCTCCGCTTTGTGTTTCATCAGAAAATCTTTCAGGATTCCTTCCGCTATGCACTCATCTACTGATTTCCTTACTGCCTTTTCTATATCTTTAGCTGCTTTTATTTCCTGTTATTGGGTAAATAGAAAGCATTGATGTTCTTTGACTTTGCAGAAATGATGCCAGACCGGCTTTTCGCTGAATAGTTAGAAGATAAATGCTTTTTTGTATTTTATCATATGGAGAGTATTTATTTCAAGAATGTATTTATAAAAAATCGATAAAATATATTTTCTTAACAGATAATATTTTAAAGAATTTTACAATGTAAAAAAGCAGATGTCAAAAAACAGATATCAAAAAAACAGGGCTGATGAATTCATGAAATATGTCAGCAACCCTGCTTTTTGAAATAACTTTTACTTTATGGTTATTTTACTTTTCACATTACTTAATTCTAATCTTCACCTTTGCCTTTTTATTGCTTCCATCTGTGGATGCCGCTGTAATGGTCACAGTCTTTCCTTTTCCGGCTTTTTTGGCTGTTACTTTGCCCTTTTTGTTGACGGTGGCATATCTGGTGTTGGAGCTTTGCCATTTTAAGGTCTTATTTACGCTCTTTCCAGTAGTATTTACAGTTGCCTTGACTGTCATGGATCTGCCTGCCTTTAAAGTTTTGGATGAGGCTTTCAGCTTTATGCTTTTTACAGCATGTTTCATAATCTTGATTTTTATGGTAGCTTTTTTGCCGCTGCCGTCTTTTGCGGTAGCAGTGACGGTAACTGTTTTTCCGATGCCTGTCTTTTTCAGGGAAAGCTTTCCGTTTTTGTCTATGGTAGCATATTTTTTATTGCTTGTTTCCCATACCACACTTTTCTCCGAAGCATTCTCCGGCTCTACCTTTAAAGTCAGCTTTACCTTTTGATCTGCAACCAGCTTTTTTGATGGGGCTGTTATGGTCAGCTTTCTAACTTTTATGGGCTGGTTTTGGTTGCCGCTGTCAGGCTGCCTGGTATCTTCGCCGGTCTTTTCCTTTACTGTAATTGTAATAACAGTCTTTCTGGTTACATTTTTTTCGGTATAAGATATTTCTAACTCATAATTGCCTGGGGTGTTCATATCTATTCCTGATGTATTTACGACATAGGAATCTTTGGTAAGTATCTGCTTAAAATCCTCATAGACTGCTGTTACTGTCAAATCATCCAAGTCTAATTTTTCACCCTGCTCATATATTTTCTTTGTTTTTGATGCCTGCAGGCTGATTAGATTATTTTCTTTTTCTCCTTCATTGCTTGTTGCCTCGGACCATGTATCAGAGGAAAGATTTATATGCAAGGCTGGGCAGATGCCGCCATTGCTATATGTCTCCTCCGGAGAAACAGCCCCACAGGCATAAATATATTTACCATCTTTAAAAAAAACGCCACTGTGTGTGCGTAAATACCAATTACAATTACATTCTTCATCTTTCCATGTGCCTCTTGCATTGGCATAATCACTTGTTTTCATTCTACGGCTCATGGAATCAGTACCGTCATCACTACAGAATTGATATGTCTCATTAGTCACTTCACTGATGGAAAGCAGATAAATATTATCGTTTGTATTATTTCCACCTTCGGTGCCCAAAAACGGATTGCCATCATTCACTACGTTTTGTGTTATAATAGCACTTTGCTCGCTGCTGCTAAAAGCTGTGTTATAAAAGCTGGTATTCAGCCAGCTCCTTATAGTGCTTTTCTCCCATGTGCTTTTCTCCCATACGTTGCTTGCATCTCCTTCATTATAATCCTTACAGTCAATTGCCTTATCTGCTACTACAAATAAGGTGCTTCCGTTATTTTGCAGTACCCTCCACTTTATTTGCTCCCATTTAAAATAGCGGTAGCCGTTGTTTGACACCTCGTCAAAATATTCTTTGTAATTGGTATCATTCTTGCTAATCCTGCGATACTTTGTTCCATTTACCCATACATCCGTTCCTACATCCGCTGAATTATCCGAAATAGTAACCGTCTCATCAATTGCCTTATCAATCGCCTTTTGGACAACCTCGTCTGTTACCTCACTCTGAGGATAACTTCCAAAATATATATAACTAAAGTCCGTATAATCCGTGTCGCCTGTGCGCCAACCCATGTTTGTGCAATAATGAACAGGGTTGGTTGGTGTTCCTTCTTTTGTCTTTTTTCTTATAGTGATTGCAACAGATGCCCTCGCAGTTACATCCATTTGTTTATAGGATATCTCTAACTTGTAATTACCCGGAGTATTCATATTAACCTCTGAGGTATTTATGATATAGGAATCCTTCGCAAGTATCTGCTCAGAATCTTCATAAACGGCTGCTACTGTGAAATCATCCAAGTTCAATTTTTCGCCCTGTTCATACACCTTCCTGCGTTTCACTGCCTGCAGGTTAATTATTTCTCCTCTCTCAGCCATGGACCAGATACCAGATGAAAGATTTATATGCAAAGCTGGGCAGACGCCGCCATTGTTAAAGTAAACACTATAGCCACTCCGACCGGCGTACCCAGAACTGTCGACATTTGCGGCATCTACAACTTCAGGATCCTCTCTATCACGGATGCGGGAACGCAGCCACCAGTAGCATTTTCCCTCGTTACCACTACTTGCACCTCTTGCATTAGCATAATCGCTGGTTTTCATTCTGCGGCTCATAGAATAAGTACTGCTATCACTACAAAATCCATATGTCTCATTTCTCACTTCACTGATAGAAAGCAGATAAATATTATCGTTTGTGTTGTTTCCTCCTTCCACAACATCCTCTGGATTATCTACATTCTGCATAACAATAGCATCCTGCTCGCTACTGCTGAAAGCCGTGTTATAAAAGCTGTTATTCAGCCAACTTCTTATGGTGCTGTTTTCCCATGTAATGTTTACAAATTCTTCGTTATATTCTTTACAGTCAACTGCCTTAGCTGCTATTACAAACAGGGTGCTTCCATCATTTTGCAGCACCCGCCATTTTATTCTCTCCCATTTAAAATAGCGGTAGCCGTTATTTGGCACTTTATCAAAACCGTAGCTGTTATTGGTATCATCTTTGCTAATCCTGCGATACTTTATTCCGTTTACCAATACATCAATGCCTTCGCTGTTTTCTGCCGTGCCTGCTGCCTGTCCCACCCCCTGACTAATAGCGCTGTCAATTGCCTGTATAGTAGCTTCATCCGTGACCTCGCTTTGAGGATAGTTTCCAAAGTATATGTAGCTAAAGTCTGTATCATCTGTGCCGTCATTTTTGTTTGTGCAGTGGTGAACAGGATTTGCCGGTGTTCCTGCTCCGACAATGGCATTGTTTTCGCTGACATTGCTGTCTAATGGTATTTCCTGCTCCCCGCCTTCTGTGGCTGCTGCTTCGTTTCCGCTGACAGTTTCTGCAAACACAGTAAAGCCCTGTGCCTCTAGAAAAAGGAATGCTGCCAATAGCAGAGATAGAAACCGCATTGCTTTTTTGGTTGAACCTTTTGAATTCATTTTTATATCCATTCCTTTCGCGCTGCTCAAGGCACAAAACGTCATGAAA
>CAJUEX010000037.1:5187-33137 GCA_910585715.1 uncultured Lachnospiraceae bacterium | reverse complement strand
CTGTCCCTGGGGAGTGTACTCATAGGCTGCCTGTTGGATTCCTTGATCCAACACCACTTCCAGCCGGTCCATATGGTCATACCGGTATTCCGTATGCTTTCCGGTGAAATCTGTCTGCCCAATCAGGCGGTCATATTCATCATAGGTATAGGCAAGCAGGGTCCTGCCGCTGGCTTTTTTACGGCTCAGTCTTCCAAGGGTATCATATTCATAATCATAACGCATTCCGCCGCCGATTGCATAGGAAATCTTTCCATCTTTTTCATAGCCAAAGGTCAGGCTGTCCTTTTCGCTTCCTTCCACCCACTTTCTTGTAAGGCTGCCGAACATATTGTAGGCAAAGCCTGTTTCATTGCCGTTCCGGTTACGGTATCTGCATGGTCTGCCCTCTGCATCATAGCTCCATATTTCCTCACAGCCTGCCTGATCAATCCGTTTTTCCATTTTATTCTGGTTATTGTAAATAAACTGAATGGCATGTCCCAGCCCGTCTGTTGCCTGACAGATGTTTCCTGCATTGTCATATTCATAGATTTCCTTTGCGCCGTCGGCCCTGTGGACTTCCGTAATCTTGCCCCAGCCATCCAGAGAAAATCTGGTGGTATTGCCGTTTCCATCGGTAACTGCGCTTACATGGTCCCAAGGGTCATATTCTGTAAGCTGTCTTGCTCCGTTTTGGCTGACAGCTTCCACCTTTCTTCCTGCAAGGTCGTATTGAATGCGGACACCGCCCTTTCCATCTCCGATGTATTCCGGCTCGTTAAATTCATTGTAGCGGTATTCCTTTTCAATCGTTCCGTCTGGCCGGCGGACAGTTATCAGTCTGCTGGATTCATACTCATAGGTGGTGCCTTTTCCGTCAAATCCATCCCGGTCAAAGGAACGTTCACCGATTTCTTTTATCATATGCCCATCTGCATCATATACATAGGCGGATGTTTTACCAGATTTCTTTGTAAAGGAATTCAACCTTCCCCTGCAGTCATATCCGTAGGCATGTTCGCATGAGCCATCCTTAAATACCTGTATCATTCTTCCCCCTTTGTCATACCGGTATTCCGTAATGGTCTGTATGGTTCCATCCTTTTGCTTTAGTCCCGCCGTTTTCTTTTTTCCTGCCCGGTCATATGTATAGCACAGCTCGTTTCCGGCAGGCGTAAGGATTCTTGTTACGTTGCCGTTTTTGTCATACTCATATTTTGTAACGGCAAATGCCCTTCCCGTTGTCTTTTTGTCGGCGCTGACAGCTATCTTTTCTATCTTGCCGGACTTGGTATAGCTGTACAGCTTTTCCTGATATACGCCATCCCTTATTTTAGTCCGTTCGGACAGCATTTTGTTGTGATAGTCGTATTGGTATTCTATACAGGAGCCCAGGGAATCCGTTACTTTCACCAGCCTGGAGGCGCGGTCATAGCTTCTGTTGATGAGAAGTACCCTTCCCCTTGCGCTGTCCTCACTTTGTTCTTCCAAGAAACGTTTTTCCGCTGTCAGGTTTCCCCGTATATCATACTGGTAAGTACAAAGACGGTATTTTACTTCTCCATCCTTAAAAGAAAGCGGCACTCTGGATTCTGTAAGCCAGCCTGCCAGATTATAAGCATACAGGCTGCCGATTTCTTTTTCTGCTGAAATCTGCAATGTTTTATCCGTCACTTCCTTTACCAGATTTCCCGTAAGGTCATAATAGAGCTTACGGACAATCCTGCCTTCTCTGTCAATGACCCTGCTTAACCGGTTCATTTCATCATATTCATAGGAAATGCCCGGACCCTCATCCTTTGCCTGGTCATAATCACAGGGAAGTATGCTTTTTATTATATTTCCGCATGGGTCATAAACGTATCTTTGTACGCTTCCATCCTGATAATAAATATGCGTATTTCTGCCGTCTTCATCATAGGCATACTCCACCCCTATGCCATCCTTCTGCTGTTTATCATAAGAAACCCCGTCAAATGCCTTGATTGTCTTTCCTTCGCTGTTTACTTTTCTTGCCTGAATGACGCCGCTTTCATCTTCCGTTGCAATGAGGTGGTCCATAGGGTCATACTGATAGGATATTTTCTTTCCGTCGTCCGCTTCCACATCCTCAGGCAGCAATATGCCGGTTTTATTTCCGGTAAGGTCATACTGGTAACGTATGCAGTTATTTTCCTCATCACGGATTAAGGTGACAAAATGATTGGAATTATAACCATAATGCACATCACCTCTTGCACCGTGGAAAATCATTTTTCTTCCGAATTCATCCAGCTCATAGCCAAACTCTTCGCCCACAGGCCCCTGATACACGGTAGGATGGGAAAAGGCTTTTTCATATTTCCATATTTTCCGGCTTCCGTCCGGATATGTCTGGGAGACAATACGTCCATGAGAATCTCTTTCAAACACGGTTTTTGCCCATTTTCCCTCTTCCACTAAAAAGGCAGAGCTAATAAGCATGCCCCCTTCATCATATTCAAAGGCAAGCTTCCTTCCAAAGCTGTCTTCCTGATAAGTACACTTTCCGGATTCATTATATTTATAAACAGTGGTCAGTCCGTTTGGCTTTGTTTCCTTTAGAAGAAGGCCAAGCATATTGTATTCCCTTGTTGTTTCACGGCCAAGACGGTCTTTTTCCCAAATGACTTTTTCGTTGGCATCGTATTTCTTTTCTTCTATGGTGCCATCTCCAAATTCCGTACGCTCCACCAGATTGTTCCGGTTATAATAGTGCTTAACGGTTCGATTCAAGTTTGTTGTGGTAACTGTATTTACCTTTTCAGCAGGATTATAGAAGAAAATATATTCTTCCCCGTCTGCTGTTTCCTGACGGATGACCCGGCCCTTTCTGTCATAATGGCTGGAAACATAGCATTTTCCGTTTTCATTGAACACCCGCGACAGATAACCTTCCGGCGTATATTCATAGCGGATTGTGCCCCCGTTTGGATAGGTAACCGCTTCCAGTAAATCTTCTTTATACTGATATTGGTATGTTCTTCCCATATTGTCCTTTAACTGGACTAATTTATCTCCTTTATAAAGGAAATCAATGTACATGCCGCTTTCTAATGTAATTCTGCTTAAAAGTATGCCGGTATAAGAAAACCTTACCTTGTTTCCGTATCCGTCCGCCATGTACTCCACGAAACCGCTGTTGCCATAACGATAAGTCCTTTGTGTTGTATAGTCCTTTACCAGATAGCCTTTACTATCCTCTTCCAACAGGTATTGGTTCCTGCCCTCTGCTGCGTTTTTCCATGTTCCATTTTTGTCCTTTACAAACTGTTCTTTATGATTATCCGGAAGATACAGAGAGCCTCTGTCCCCTTTACGAAAAAAGCTTGTTTCAAACTGGAACAGCCAGCGTTCACCAAGCATCCGGCCCTTGTTGATTCGTGTTGAATTATAGGTTCTTACTACCTTAAAATCATCCATCACGTCCTTTAAACGGAAATCTGTCCGATTGTCTGTCAGGGCGCCTGTTACTACGTTGACAGGGTCTGCTGCTGTCTGGTTTTCTTTTTGAGTATCGGCATCGGTGTCTTTTGCTTTATTAGAGTCATCGCCGTCTGTTGGTTTTTTGCCATTGTCTCCATCTGCCGGTTTCTTTCCATCGTCTCCGTCTGCCGGTTTCTTTCCATCGTCTCCGTCTGTCGGCTTCTTTCCGTCGTCTCCGTCTGTTGGTTTCTTTCCATCATCTCCATCTGTCGGTTTCTTGCCGTCGTCTCCTTCTGCCGGTTTCTTTCCGTCGCCTCCATCTGTTGGCTTCTTGCCGTCATCTCCTTCTGCCGGTTTCTTGCCATCGTCTCCATTTGCCGGTTTCTTTCCGTCGTCTCCGGCTACTGGCTGGTTGGGACCGTCTCCATCCCCTGGCCGGTTAGGGCTGTCTACATCCCCTGGTCGGTTAGGGCTGTCTACATCCCCTGAATGGTTTGATGTGCTTCCTCCATTTCCAGACGCATTATTCACAGGATTTCCATATAAATCAACCGGATTATTCTTCTTATAATTTTCACATTTCTTTCCAACAATTGCAGATAAAAATTGCAGTCCAATCATGGTTGCGTCTTTCCATGTGAAGTTTCCTGTAAAAATTGCCTTTCCCGTTGTATATACCTGATTTGCCATCATCAATACTCCAGTGGCCTTATCGATTACTTTACATGAAATGCCTATAAAATTTATAACCTTTTTCATCTTAGGAAGCTTATCTGCAAGTTTGGCCCCCGCACCTAACTCAGTTGCAAATGGAATAGCGCTTAATAACGCACCGCAGTAATCCCCCCGCGCAGCCTGCATTGCAACGTTTACTCCCATTACAATAAAACCCGCCAACGGACATACGCACATTAGGACTGTGGCAGCAATATCAAGGACAATGGATGTTACATCCAAAATAAAGTCCCACATATCGGAAGTGTCATTTTCCACTCTTTCATAACCGGACTTTTTTACAAACCCTAACCAGTTAAAAAGTTCGGAATTTATGTATATGGAGCTTATAAATTCTCCGCTTTCATCATTTCCTCCTGCCAATACGATACAGGATTCACCTACCCTGAACGTAATAGCTTCTCCGCCGAAATAGAGCTTACCTGTTTCAAATGACTCATACTCAGTTTCAATTTCCTCTCCATTTATCCAGTTCATAAAGTCCTTGCGGGCCTCGCTAAAGGATATTCCTTTCCAAAAAGCAACAAAGCTGTCACCTATCTGCTTTCTGCTTTCCGCAAACCAGCTGGCCTTTTGCAGCGGAGCCTCTACACATTCCGCATCATACTTTGCCCTTCCTTCCCCGCTTTGGGCATCGTATTTACTTATGATACTATCTACATCCTGTATTTGGCTGCCTGCCCATAAACCCACTGTCTTTTCCGAATACAGGGTGATCTTCCCTTTTGCATGTATATCAATGCCCGTCTCTTTATCCAGATTTACGGAAATGCTGTTTTCCCTGTTACCATCGGAATCCTCTCTGTTTGCCAGAAATTCAAAATTTTTTTCCTTAAATTGAATCATATTGTCAAGGACGGTAATTGCTTTTTCCCTTGGCTCCGTAAAAAAAGAGTCAACGGTATTTTTTCTTTTGCAGCCTAAAATAATGGCCTTTCCCCTGTTATCAATATATCCAAATACCTTATCCCCGGGCTCCGGCATAAAATAGAAGGAGTTGCAGATTGTATTTTCATAAGGCAGTTCCATTGCCTCCGCTTCGCTTTGTTCCGCATCCACGTCGAATTTTACCTTCATCAGGCTGCCGTTTACGGAAATTACCGTACCGGACAAAACATGGCTGGAGTGCCCGTCAGCTTCCATGTTTTTCATATTGGGTGTATCGTCCGCTTTATTGGAAGAAGCAATTTTATTGTTCAGCACGCCTTTTTCCGAGCTTAAATGGCTCTTGGTAATCATGGCTCCATCTGAGGTGGCTCCTGCCATGCCATAGGGATTATTAGACAGGGCTTCCTTGGACTCATACTGATACAGACCTGTTTCCTGATCATAATTAACGTTTTTTAAACGATATTCCTGTACATTCTTTTCCTCGGATATACAGAGGGAGTCCTGACACAACCCCTCAAAATCCATGCCCGTTTTACCAATGCCCACTACCAGCTTTCCGCTGGTGGCATCGGTATATACCTGATAGCCATATTGATTTGCAATGCGGATAAAGAATTTCCAGTCCGTTTCCTTTTCCTGAACAAGAATTTCCTTTATTGCAATATCCTTTTCTACAATAATCTCGGCGCCGTAGGAATCAAAAACCTTATGTGCCACATCGCTTAAGGTTTTGCCCGGATTTTGCAGGGTACGGCTGTTTGGCGATATGTCGCTTTGGTAGCTTTCTGACACAACATAAAGGGACAGCTCCTGATACTGGCTCAGTGTCTCGTATTCATAATTGATACACTCCCCGATAAACAGTCTTCTGCCATTTCCCACCACAGCTTCTATCTGCTGTCCGTTCCAGTCCCTTTCTTTATTTCCATAAGCCTCTGCATCCAGCCGAAGCCGGATTGTCATGTAGGAATGATTATTTTTCTCCGTATCGATTGCAATGGATAAAAGATTTGTATAATTTTCTATGCCGTTTATTTTTACTTCTGCTAATGCTACAATTGGTTTGTCCTTCATGTATTTTTCCCCTTCATGAATAACTGAAAAGTGTTTCTATTGTTTCTAATCCTTTTTTTTATTGATTTCTCCCCCTAGTGCCCAGGCCATCAGAATGATGATAAACAGGAAAATTCCGCACATTCCAATGACTAAAAACAGGGATTCCGTTTCCGTATGCTTATCAAATGCCGCATCCAATTCTGCATTTACATTTGCCCAGCCCTTTGCTGCGTCCAGATAGTTTACATGTTCTTTGTCCGTTATTGTCACCCCGGACTCTAATGCCAGGTCCATGGGGGAATATCCCATTTCCAGAGTTACCCCTGACCATAAGCTTAATGGCAGCTTTACAGTTCCTTTTTTAGGAAGGGAAATTGCGGTATCATTTAATAAAATCAGTATTTTTTCCCCGCTGTCTAAAGTTAAAACATAATACTGAGCATATAATGCGTATTTCCCGGCACAAAAAGCTTTCCATTTGCTGTTTGTATTGACTGGAACAGTTGGCGAAGTATCCACTCCCCGATTCCACATATGTCTGGCTGCCCTCATGGAGCTCCTGGAAAAATTGTGGACATTTTCATACCATCCGGTTGCTTTTAACTGTTTTACATCCACTTCAAAGGAAATAGCCGTATCTTTGTAGGTTTCCAAATCCTGAATGGACGATATTTTCTGGGAAACGGTATCGGAGGGATAGCCTCCTATTCCATAGGGCCTTGGATTTACGCTTCCGCCATAAAAACGATAAGCAGTACCTGATTCCTTATCCTTTAAAATATACTGTTCCACATCACTTTCATCATATTTCCTGCATTGCTTATAAGCCCCTGACTCATAATTATGGAAATATGCCCATACTTGTGAGAAAATCATCAGAAAAATACTGATTCCCAATTCTGCCAATAAAACATATATCATAATCCCGCTGTTTTTCCTTTTCATAGCCTCTCCCTACTGATTTTCCCCAGACTCTTCCTCCGTCTGGATTTTTACTTTTATTTCTCCCCCATAGTAGCAGGTAACATTGCTGTCCGATGTAATGGCAGGCGCCCCGTCCAGCAAAACATTATTTACTACCTGTGCCCAGGAACGAGAGCAGTAAGGGGTACACTTATAACCTTCGCATGCGCCTATAGCACTTCCAAGCGCATCCATCAGGGAACCAATGTGGAAATCCCTGTCCCCGCCAAAAACCTTATTGGAAGGAGACTTACATCTTCCAAAGCAAAGTATGTTCACATCCCCCTTATGGTCATTTGCATTCATCAGCGGTCTTTCCTCGCTTACATTCCCTTCTTCATCCAGTCCGTACCAGATGACTCCATGGTCCGTTTCCACATTCAGGTAATTGAAGGTGGTTCCATAGCTGCATTCCACTGTTACCAGTCTTGTTACATATCCTTTACTGTTTGCCATCTTATTTAACCAAAACCTCCTTTAATGAAATTCCGAACATGTTTCTCCTTAACAGGCTTTCCGCAACAGGCAGAGAAACAATGGTCCGGTTTACACAAATATCAGAAATACCAAACACATCCCTTTGGGGAATTTTCCTTTTATCCAAAATCAGCTCTTCCGGCTCGCCGTTTGGAAATATCCTGACGGATGAATGAAGACATTGCGCCTTTGGCGGATAAAATGTCCAATACAGGGGAACTATGTCTTCCGCCATTCCAAAGGGATAAACATGAATTGCTTTAAAGGGCATGCTCTCGTCATACATATGAAGAACATGCTTTACTTCATCGCTTACAAAGAAATAAGACCTTTCCAGCACATCCGGCATGGTCACCATGTCAGAATATTTATAATATCCTACCAGCACATCCGGGTAATCTTGAAACTCTTCCTCGGTAGGATTACTTTTATAGGGACATGGAACCGCCCATTTTATATCCACTGCATTTCGCACGTCAGAGCCCTGACAAAGTCTGAAATATCTCATATCCCTTCCTCCACTTCTTCTGTGTCACAATCCATGAACAGGCATTCTTCTGATACCTTTCCGCTAAAGACATTTTTGTGGAGTATGGATTTTTCAAATACCGTCTCTCTGCAGAAATCCTTAACCATGGCACCCTCCATAAGAATCCCTCTTGAAAAATCATTATCCGTCCATTCCACTCTTTGGATGTCACAGGCTGTAAACCTGCAGCCCGACAAAATACAGTTCTTAAATACACACTCTCTGAATACACATTCCGAAAAATCCCCATCCTGAAAATCCACATCCCGAAAATCCGTATGGATAAAATAACAATGATGAAAACGGGCATTTTGGAGTTTTTGACCAGCAAAACGCTTTTTTTCATATTTCAAATCTTCAAACCTCATAAAGGAAAAATCCTTCCGGGTAAATGTCTGGAAAATATCCACTGTCACCGGCTCCTGATAAACAAGCTTCTTAAAGCCTCTGTATTCTCCCAGGGAAACATAAAAATCCTCGCTTTTTAAAATCTTCATGGCATTGCAAAAGGCAGGGAACCTTTCATAAAAATACTTAAAAATATATGTAAATGTAACCGTGATTCCTTCCGCCAGCTCGTATAAAAGGGCTTTCTGCTCTTCTATACCAAGATATTTCTGCCAGTTCAGCTCTATTACCTGCTTTTCAATACTCTGTTTCATTTCTTCCCAATACTGAAACAGCCAGGAAGCATTCTCGGTCTGTGCCAGCAATAGCTTTCCAAAATCCATACCTGCGTCATAAACTTCATACATTAATTCAGGCTTTCCGGCAGAAATACTGCTTATCAGGACGGAAATCTGTATACAGCCCGCCTCAACCGGCACCTGCTCCTGAATGGAAACAATACTTTTTAAAACATGCTCCATCTGCCCTTTCAGGATTTCACCGTATTTTTCATAATTTTCCACCAGCTCAGGAATTGCTTTTTCCCAATAGCAGGTCTGGATTTTCGGAAGATATTCTGTTTTAAACTCCATGTATTTTTTTGATTTCATATAGTCCCCTTATTGTGTCATAATCCGGTCCGATACCATTGTAATTTCACTTTTATCTATGGATATAAGCGAATTGCCCGTTGCCATGTGAATATAATCTCCGGACTCAATCTGAATGTTTCCTTCACTTGCCGAAAACTCCACATTCCCCCCTGCATGTACCTCAATGGAAGTTTCCGAATAAAAATTCACCCTGCCATCCTTTAACAGCTCGATGACTATCATTTTATTGTTACACATGAGATGAAGACCGTCTTTCATAAAAAGCACCTTCATGCCCTGAGGGGTCTGAAAGCATTTCTCCTCATGATCCTCTAACAATCCTCTCATTGTATTTGAGCTGGAGGCAAAAGCCTGACTTAAATCCTCCGATGGAAAAAAGACCCTTACACTGTCTCCTTCCACCGGCATACAATAGATGCCGGAATGATTAGCTTCAGAAGAATATGCTGTGGAATAGGGAAACCATGTATTGCTGCCTCCGTCAAACTCTCCATCCAAATCGGTAATATGCACCTGTATCTGATCTTTTTTTACTGCCTTTACAGTTCCTGCCATGACCCTTCCGCCAAATTTGGGCTTTTGAGTGGATAGCAGGCCGGATAATGCTTTGCTTTCATAGGAAGATACCAGTTGCCCGTTTTCCATGACAGTGGAGCTGCTGCTGATATTCCTTCCGTTTACTTTCCCTGTCAGGGGCACATACTGCTCTGCCCGCCCCGAAAAAGCTTCCGTGCCTGCGACATTTCCCGAATAGGAGCCTGACTGTCCGGAGCTTCCAATGAAAATGTGGGGCACCCTTGAGGCCGGGTCCACATACACCACTTCCCCGCATTCTGCGGCAAGCCTTAATATAAATTCCCAGGTTGTCTCTTTATATTGGACAATCATTGTCTCCGATATCTTATCCTTCCCCTGAAATTCGATAATTCCGTTTCCATTTATGGCCTTATTCATAATGGTGCTGTAAGAATCCCCGATTATCTGATAGCTTCTGTTTACTCTCTGGACATCCCACAGGCTGGTAGTTGAAATCAGCTTTAATGCAATGGTGGCATAGGTGTCCTCATATTGAATTTTTGCATTTTCAATGACGCCTATAAAGATTACTTTCGGAATACCGATGGATACCGCTTCCATCTCCTGTACCTCTTCCATGTATTTTTTTCCTGCCTGTATGTCAATAGTAAAAATTACCTCAGCCCTGGCATGGGCATTGACCGCCTGACGGATGTCCAGTTTTAAAACATGAAGATAGGAGACGCCCTCTATTACCAAATGATTAAAATTTATACTCAAGCTTCCTCACCTCTTTTTATTGTTTCAATGGATTTCAACACCTCATCCGCAATGGGACAAAGCCGCTTCTTATTCCGGTTCTTAAAGCCGATACACACTAAAAGGACTCCCTTTTTTAAAGGTACGATTCCCATTACCGTATAGGCCACCGCATCTATGGCATTAGAAATATACTGGATGATTCCAACCTGCATTTCATCAATTTCCTCCATATAGCTTTTTACGATTTTCACCTTTGGTCCCGCCACCTCTAAAATCTTTTTGGACATTTCCGTAAATTCCTTCATATGCTGGTTTTCCACTATGTTATTGTTTAATTTAAAGGAAATGCTCATATATTCCTCATCTGAGTTGAAAACATGTCTTGAGCCGTTTGCAGCAGGATACATGATTTTGCACAGGTCTTCATCCAACCGCTTAAAATCCTTTGGCATATAAAGGCTGATATCAAATTCCGGAACTTCCCTTCTTTCAAAATGTACCTCTTTTCCGAAAATCTGTATTTTCTCATCATAAATGCTTTGGGCGCATTCTTCTTCCAGATTGGCTGTTTTTTCTTTTTCCCTGTAGCCTTCCTGCATTTGTTTTTTTAATTTCAATAATTGTTCATCTGTATACATATTTTTTTCTCCCCGTTTTAATTGATATACACCTGATTGGCATTTAAAATGATTTTATCCCTGTCCACTTCAAGGGTGGCTTCCGGCGTTTCCAGCAAAATCTGGTTATCCGCCGTCATATTGACTCCTTCTTTGCCGTATACATATATATCCGGAAGGTCCGACTGGATTTCTTCCCCTTTGTGGGTGGAAAACCGGATATTTGTATTACAATACATTTCAATGCCAAATTCTGCGCTGTCATTTTCCTGCATATCAATATAGATACTGCCCTGCTTACCGGTAATCCGGATTCCGTTTTCCGTAAACAACAGCTCCTGCCCTCCGGGAGCCCGCCAGCTTATTTTTGCAGGGTCGTCCAGGGCATAGCCCATTTCCGATGCAAAGGCAAATCCTTCACTTTCCTTACCGCTTGGAAAGAACACCCTGACCCGGTCTCCCACCTCCGGCATAAAGTAAAATCCGCTTCCGTAAGTACCTCCCGGTCCCGAATAGGCAGCCGCATACTCAAACCAGGTATCTCCCTGGGAATCATATTCTTCATCAATTTCATCAAAGAATACCTGAACCTTTTCTTTTTCCACCGTCTGGACGATTCCGGAAAGCATCCTGCCCGCCAATTCTGAATCCGGAATTTTTTCTTTTTGAAAAGCTTCTTCTCCCTGACTGATGCTTGTTGTTTTTAGTACTCCGTTATCAAATACGGAGGAAGTGGAAGTAATATAACTGGGAATCTGACTGTTGCCCATCAGACCTCCAACTCCTGTTACATTGCCATTTGACGGCCTGCCAATGTCAATAATCGGCTTTTCTGTAGTATAATTGGGAATAACGGCGGCATCGGCAACCCGTACCAGAAATTCCCAGTCCGTCTTGTCTTTTTGAATCAGAATGCCAAGGGTGGGAGCATCTGCAATGTTATAGTTGATAATAGCTCTTCCCGCCACTACTTCCTCTATAAGAGCGCTTTTAAACTGGGTCGTCTTTTGAAAAGAACGGGATTTTTTCTCTTTATCCAATAAATAACTGGTTGATTTTAGTATCAGGGTGCCCACCCGGTAGCCTGCCTGATTGGTGCATGAATAAGAATACTTTATACCGACAAAAAGAGTCTCATATCCATCCGGACTGTCTGCAGATACAACTACATAGCTTTCATCGCCTACTCCTGCTTCTATTGCTTCCGACTCCTCTTTCGTTACCTCAAAGGTAATGACTGCCTCCGCATGGGTATTTAATTTCGAGGTGATTTCAAGATTGAGCAGGCTGGAGTAATGAACGCCTGCAATTATAATCTGGTCATATGTAATATCTGCCATAGTGCCTCCTTCTTAAGTAACCGTTCAGAAATCTCCATTCCGATTCCTGTAGGGAAACTGTTTTCTGAACTGCTGCCTTCTCAATAAAGCTTTATATTTATCTCATATTCGGGATATTGTCGTTGCATTTCTGCCTGTATATAAAAACGAATATCATCCTGAATAAAATCCTTTTTTAAATTCTTTACCCGAATAACCACTTTTGTTTTTTCACCTTTATTTTCCGTTTTTACATCCATAAATTGAAAACGTTCCAACGTATTCAATGATAAAAATACTCTCCGTATGCCCCCTAATGTTCTTGAAGGAAAAACCTCCGTATCCCTTGCCCTGTTCCACAGCATTTCATAGGTTTCATCCGGCTGTCCTTCCTTATGGACTAAAAGACCGCTCCAGGTTCTGGGAGTTTTTTCGCTGCAATATATATGGATTCCCTCATCCCTTACACATCGCAGATCCGGAAGGTCCATATCAGCCACCAGATATTGCTTTCCCTTTTTCAGACGCTTTGGGTTAATCCGGTGCACCATGCCTTCTCCTGCCTTTTTGGGTCTCACATCGGTTACCAGATTTACTTTTTCCAGATTCCATACCGGAATCCAGTCTTTTTTTATATATTTTGCATATTCTTCAAAATCAATTTCCAAAGACAGGATTTCCTCATACCAGGGAAGAGACGTTTCTATTAAAAAAATTTCAAACATTCTGTAAAAATAAGGAATGCAGGGTGTTCTCCACTCATACCCATTCTGCTTAAAAATCTGTATAAGATGATTTATCTTTTCACTGTATTTTTTGTCACACTGAACTTTTAACTTGGCATGGTAACTTAAATTTTTTGTATGTATGATGGCTTCAAAAGGACGTTCTCTGTTTTTCAGTCTTTCCACCACCTTATAATCTGCTTCCAGAAAAAAGCTTCCTGTCCTGACCGGAATGTGATTTTTCAAATTTTCCAATACATCCTCTGTCTGAAAAATATCTTCCTTTAAATCTTCTTCAAAAACCGGATACATATGCCTACATATATAGCTGTATGTATTTCTGTCCGCCATGCCGCACAATATCCAGACCGCAGCATTTTTTGATTGAAGATTCTGCTCTGCTTTTTCTTTTATGCTTTTTTCATAATGGTTTTCCTGCCTGCATATTTCCATAAACTTTTCATCCAGTACTGTACGCAGTTTTCTTCGTTTATCCAAATCCTCTATTTCAAGAAGACGCTTATTTATATAATCTTCAAATTCTTTCATGGTCATCCTTATGCCTTGTCATCCAATGTACTGACATGCTGGTATTTCGTATAAGTCCGCAGGATATTTTTTCAGCAGTCTTAAATCAGCTGCATTTCCCCCAGTTTTAAAGTTTTCTTTTCATTTAATATTGGAAAATGATTTTGCCAGAAAACCCTGACCTTATACCCCACCGGAAGAAAAAGCACCTTTGCCAGATAAAGAATCCCGCCGGCATATTCATTTTTCCGTATGCCCAGATAAATGTAAAAGCTGTTTTCTTCCTGCTTTTTTTTATAAACAGCGCCTGTTTCCAATAAGCCGATTACCGTTTTGATATAAAAGTCAAAATCTCCTGCCGGCTCATAAATAAGCTTGTGCACTTTATTTTGCAGCACCAGAAAATGCAGAATTATCTGCTGCTTATGAAAGGGCAGCATACAATAAATATCCTTGCATTTTTCTCCATAAAGCCCATTGCATAAATCCTTTTCAAATTTTTGTTTTTCATATGTTTCCAGAGAATATTTCCTTTTTGCATCCAGCTCTGCCAGAAAGTGAGTGACTATATCAACCAATACCCTTTCATCCCCGGAAGCCGGATATGTGCCGTTTTCATATAGCTTTTGAAATATTTCTTCGTATTGATACATGGCATTATACCTGCAGGTATATGTTTTATCTGTTCCATCCCTTTCTATTAACTCATGTACCTCAAAATACGGGCTCCAGTGCCTTAACTGCTCAAAGCAGATGTTCCATTTAAATTGTTCCAGTGCATACTCCCAGATAAATTGTTTTTCTTTATCCGGATTATTTTGTATATTGTTTTGGTGCTTATAAAAGTCCAGCGTCTCCAATTTATGCCTTATAAAATTGTTTTTGCCGCCCTTTCCCATATGCTGATTTCCCGCAACCGGCAACTCTTTTGGCTTTTTCACCTTTTTATGTATTTTCAATAGCCTCCAGCCTTTTCCTTTCTTGTCCATATTAGAAATAATTGTGCCATTTATGTGGATATGGTTATAAAAAAGCTGGTTTTTTTCTGCAATCAGGTAGTTGTCCTCTTTTATTCCTTTTTCAAAAAGCGTATGTTCATATACAATACCTTTCCCATCTGCTCCTTTTTTTACCCTGCCCTGCATGGTAAGCTGCTCTATATTCCATACCGGAAAACAATGAAACCGGATAACAGGCGAATACCTGCCAAAATCTATCTGAATTTTCTGAATTTGTTTTTTTCGGGGTAAGTCTCCCGAAACAAGCCTTACCTCATAAAACCCATCTAACAGGCTGTCATTTACCGGTTTCCACAAAAACCCGTTTTGAACAGTTATAAAATACAATTCACTGATACAGGCTTTATACTTTTCACAAGGTTTTAATTCAGCCATAACCGGATATTCTTCGTTTTCCATGAAAACCGTTCCGTGAAACTGCTCCTGTTTCCGGTGAAGCCCTGTGAGAATCTGTTTTCCATCCCATGCAAAAACGGTAAATAGGGTGACAGGCTCATCTTTCCCACATACTATTGCCCCGGATTCTATTGTTTCTTCCTTTAAGTCTTCCTTGCACATGGGAAAAAAACTGTTATTGGTTATATCATATTTATCCCTTTCCGCAATACTGCAATATACGTCATATATGATTTTATTTTTATCTAATTGGGCATCTATGGATTTGCCTATCTGCAAATATATCTTTTCCATATGCTCCTGAAGCTTAACAAAATCAATTTGTCTGTTTAATTCCTCTTTTTTCAAATTCCAACACCTTTATTCCACAATCAGCTGTCTGGCTGCTGTCCTGTGCGCTTTTTGTGTATCTTTGCCTGCACGAATCAGGCTTAATGCCTCTTTTAATCCTTCATATATGTCATTCATGGTCCTCTCCCTGTATTTCTGGTTAAGTCTCCATGCCAGATATTGATTAATTTCCTTAACATTCATAGAAGTGCCGTTTAAAAGGGCAATCTGGCTTAAAAACAATTTATCGTCAATGTTTGCAATAGTATATTTTAATGCCTGCTCCCGGAAGAACTGCAGCACCGGATATGCCAGTGTAGGACTTTCATATCCGGACCATCCTGCATGTATCAGGTTTACTGTATCGTACAGGGTGTCCATATCATTAAAATCCGTATATTTTGTCCTGAGCTTCGCCCCTTCCTGCAGCCAGAACCGACAAAGCTCCAAATCGCCCGGTATTACATCCTCCAGATTTTCCACCAGAACTTGTACTTCTCTTATGAGAAAATCCGTACTTTTTTCTTCCTCTGTTGCCCTGACTGCAAGCACCTTTGGCTGATTTGTTTTTTCTACCTCAATGGTTACTTCCTGAAACAAATAGTAATTTCTTGACCGGATTCTTATAATTCCCTTTCCTATTACGAGTATTCCCTCTGCCGCAGATACTTCACATCCTTTTATGACGCCGTCCGAATACCCTTCGTATACCGATTCTGCCCCATTAATAGAATATTCTTTTAAAACATTGAGCATGTCGTGTGTAAGAATACTTCCTTCCTGAAATAATGGACTCCTTTGTATGCTCATTTATTTGCTCCTTTTTCAAAAACAGGCACTTTATATCCTGCCATAGCTTCCCCCGTTCCCTGTTACTCACAGCAGTTACATTTTTCCATTTCCCTTACGGAATCTGACTCATAGCCGCCTGCACCTTAGCCGCACTTTCCGCATCCCCCATTTCCGTATATGCGCTCACCGCCTGCTGCAGGCACCCCTTTGCCCCCGGCAAGTCTCCTCTTGCCATACAGCCTATTGCCTCTAAAATCTTGTCGATTGCCTCATTTTCTCCCGGCCCATACTTGGCGGATTCAATTTTTTCATTCATGGACATAATCTGGTCGTTGTTATCGGTCTTCTGGTAAATTTCCTTGGCGCTTTCATAATAGCCGGCAGCCTCGTCATACTTTCCTTTATGCATGGCGTCGTTTCCCATGAGCACATAGGCATCCGCCTCCCGCTCCATATCCTGATTGGACTGCTTGTTTATCATATTCTGTACATTGTCTATCTTAATGTCCATTAAATCCATTTTGCTTTCCGCATCGGTATTCCCATAGCTTTCCTTTGCCAGCTCATATGCCTTTCTTGCGCTTTGATACTGCACAAGCGCCTGGGAATAAACGCCCTGTGCCTCCAAAGCTTCCGCCTCCTTGGAATACTGGTCGCCCTCTGCAATTGCCTTGGCAGAATTAATATTGGAAATATACTGGTCCGCCACGTTACGCTTTTCCACATCATCTATGTCGTTTACCCCATTGGCGGCGGCTTCAAAGGACTTTTTGGCATCCTGATAATTCCCGTTTCCCATTTCCTCCACGCCGTTTTTCATGTTTTTGCTGTATTCCTGGTAAACCTCCATATTTTTTATGTAATCCGCCGTTTCCCCATAAGATTCCTGTATATCCTTTCCAAGGGAAACCGCGCTGGCATACTGATTTTCCGCCTTTTTATACTCTTCTCCTAAAAGAGCCTCTTTTGCCCCCAGAAGATATCCGCCGATCTTATTGTAAAGCTCCACGCACCTTACATCTTTTCCCTTTTTGCTGTCTTCCTTTACCTTTAGCTGGTCCGCCTTTTCAAGAGCCTGAGTAAACTGTTCGCTGGCGCCTTCATAGTTATTTTCCACAAGACACTCCACACCCCGCTCCTTAAGCTTTACCATCTGCTCGTAGTTGGACTTGTTTTTCCGGTACCTGGTAAAGAAAATCATTCCTACTGCCATAATGACTACCATAGCAAGAGCGGATACGACTTTTACCACCTGTTTGATTTTTCCTGCCTTTGGATTTTTATAGACCTTATCCACAAAAACAGATGCAATCGTGTAGTTCTCCACGATTTCCATCTGCTGGCTTAAGATAACATCCTCTATTCCGGTGCAGACCACTTCCGCCGTGGATACGTCCTCGATGGCATCCAGAAGCTCTGCATCCCCTATGATTTCCCAGACTCCCCTTGTCATCAGGACAAAAATATCCCCGTCTTCCAGTTTCTTTTTCTTTGAAACTAAAGGCGTGAACCGCCCGGACTGGCCTAGATAGCTGTAAAGATTGTGTCTTTCTTCATGGTAGGACAACTGGTCAAGGGCAAGCTCCTCCGCATCAATCATGCGCTGTGACAGGGAAGTGTCCTTGGTCTTGTATTTGATGTTTCCGTTTCTGAGCAGATACAGCCGGGTATTTCCTGCAGACGCCCACATGGCCTTTTTATAATCGGTAACCAGTACCACAATGCTGCATTCCAGCCTTGCATCGCTTGCTTCCTCTAAAAGGGTCTGGTGCGCCACTGCCAGATAACGCTTCAGCTTTCCCGCACTGACTCCCGGATTTTCCGTAAATTCCGTAATAACAGCAGTAACCGCCAGCTTTGCGCTTTCCTTTCTTTCATCCGTATCGATTCCGTCCGCAATGGCATAGCAGGCACAGTCATTTAACTCCACAAAAGCAAAATAATCCGCATTGTGAAGATAGCTGCCCGGTTCTGAAATAAATTTTGTATTGATGATTGAATTTTCTTTCCGCATAGTTTCCTCTACTTTAAGCTTAAGATAATAATGGTGGAATTATCTTTGCTTCGTACTTTTTTATCTTCAATTGCCTGCATGATTTCATCCGCCAGGTCCTGGGCATTTTTCTTTTTGCCGAGAATGCTCTCCAACTCAATCTGGCTCAAAGCCTCAACGCCGTCCGAATAAATCAGGACTTTATCCTTTTTCTTCAGGAAAATAGGTCTGTCGGACTCGTCCGCCTTTTTAAAACCGTCATAGCCCACATAATTTACAAGGCGCTTGTCCATGGGATTGCCAAGTGCCTCCTCCTTGCCGATGGCTCCGGCACGGTACTGGTCCTCCAGCCAGTTCTTTACATTTTCCTTCCGGTTTACTTCTATCAGCCTTCCGTTACGGAATACGGCAATATTGCTGTCCCCTACAGAGGTCCAGTACATTTTGTCCTCAATCAGCACCACTGCCACTACCGTGGTGCCGCCCTTTGCTTCTCCGAATTCATCCCGGATTCTTTCATTTGCCAGAACTGCTGTTTTTTGAAAAAAGTAATTCAGATTGTCTGTCACATCCCGCTTTTCAAATTCATCCAGATAACTTTCCACTGCAATCTGGCTGGCAAGGTTCCCGTTTATGTATCCTCCGATTCCATCGGCTACGATTCCCATAACGCCATAATCCTGAATAGATGTGGCAAAAGAATCATCCTGTTTTTCCCTTGTACCGATAATCTGTGCATTTCCGATATCCACATACAGCCCTTCCGCCAGCCGGTAGCCTCTGTTCTGGTTGCGCACCTTTATATACATGCCTACTGCTGCAAAAAGAATAATTGCTGTCAGACAGATAATCACTGTAGCAATAATCCGTATATCCGTAAAAATCACTGCCATTACATATCTCCCATCTCGTTTGCTTCCTCATTCCCCTCGTTCCACTCAAAATGCTCGCCGCAAAGAGGAATAAAGATAAATTTACACTGCCCGATTTCTATTACGGAAAAGGCGCTTAACTCCACCGGCGTATAAACAGCCTCTCCGTTATGATAAGCAAGTCCGCTGGAATCCCCCGGAAGAAGATAAGTGGAACGGTTCTTGCTGTCATAAATAATAGCCGCATGATTGATTCTGGAAATGGTATTGTCCCCCAGAATCTGGATATGCATATTATCCGCCCTTCCGATAAAATTCTTTCCGGCACGAACCTTATAGTCCTTTCCGTACTGGGCCCCTTCAATACACACAAGCCAGCCGGTAACCGGGTCCACATTTTCCTGCGCTCCCGATATGGACATGGTCTTATCCGGGTCGTCAATCATCAGCCGCTTATTGTTGGAATACATATTGTTTCTTTCCTGATTGGTATTGCAGTAGGGACAGGTATCCCCGTATTTTCTTGCGCTATACATATGACCGTTTTTACAGCGATTTAAGCCCATAATTCATAATCTCCTTTTGTTCTGATATTTATTATCTATGCTATTTAAGCTGCAGCATGGTGTTGGCTATGTAGATGATATCCCCTGCCTCTACCTCCACTGCTCCCACTAATTTCACATCCAAAATTGAATTTTGATAGAGCTTTTTTACTCTTGTTCCGTTTTTTGAATCTATGTCATCAACATACCAGCCTCCATCTGTATAATTCAAAACGGCATGCTGCTTGGAAATCAACTGGGCAAAGGCGGAGCATTCCAAATCGATATCCACCTTTTCATTATCCGTGCTCTTTCCGATAATGATTGCCGTCTTTCCTTCCAAGCTCCACTCTAAAAGAATGTCTCCTTCTTCATTGATTAAAACAAGCTTTTTTACATTTTTATTGTTCAGCGCCTGCTGCTCTTTCCGTTCCACGCTGATTGGCTTTCTGTCCAAAGGATTGCCTGCTGCCGTATTGGTATTTCTGCTGATTCTGGCATTTGTCTTCATTCCGCTTGAAATTTGTCCTCCCGAAGGATTTGTTGCCGGTCTCTGGGGTCTCGGGCTGCTTTTGCCATCGTCGATGATATTTCCCTTATTATCCACATTCAACGCAAAAATAAGGAACATGATAACCATGATTACCCCGATTATTCCCAGTGCCACCACTTTATCTTCCGTGTTCTGATCCGAAAGGCATATGTACGTCATGCTTGCCCCTCCGGCGCTCCATACCAGATATTCTACAATTTTCAGTATTATTTGTTTGATTCGTGTACTGTTCACTTTATTTACCCTCTATTGCCATTTTTTTATACGGCGCATGGAACCTCCCCATGCACCGTAAGTGAAAAACCCTGCGGGAATCCGTCCGTTTAAAGCCGCCTGCGGCGAGGGGCGGATTTCCGCCTGGCTCAGCTCATGCGTTCTTACGCACCATATCCGCCGGTAATTGCGGTTGTCTTGATTTTATCCTTCTTTTGTTTTACAATTAACTCGAATGTACCAACGCCTTCCGTATCGTCGTATAACTCCTTATAATCAACGACAAATGCGTTTGGCAGTGTATATTCTCTTACAACCTGGCCTGCTGCCGTAACCTGTACCATCACATTGCGGTAGCAGTCCGCTTTTTCAGCCGGAATCATAGACCATAAAGCCAAATCCACCGTTCCTTCGGTGCCGTCATCCAGCATGGTGAGAATCTTGCCCGTTACCTTTAAGGTCACGCCGATATCTGTTGTCTTTGCGTTAGAATCCTTTGGTGTATCAACAGAAAAATCCACTGTTTTGACAGTTTCAACTCCCAAATCAATTCCACCATCAACTTTTAAAATGAATCCCATTCTTCTTTCCTCCTCCTACTTAATATGCGAAACCGCCCTGATACTGAACCGTTCCATTCATGTCTTTCTTCTGTCTTACTAACAGCTCGAATGTTCCTACACCACTTTCATCGCCAAAGAATTCCTTATAGGAAATCACATATGCGGTATCCATGATGATCTGTCTTACAACCTTGCCGCCGGAAATTACCTCGATAGTAATTTTTCCATAGCAGGTTGCATCTTCTGCAGGCACTAATGCCCATGTGGGTAATTTTACAGTCTCATCTGCTACTCCCATAACATTTGCGCGAATCTTACCGGTAATCAGCACGCTCATTCCCAAATCCGTGGAACGCGCATTGCTGTCATTTGGCGTATCTGTGTCAAATGTTACTGCTTCAACTGTTTCAAGACCCAATTGAATTGTTTCCTTTGCTTCGATTTTTACCTTGAATCCCATTTTTCTCCTCCTTATTCTTGATTCAATTTATTATTAAGGAATCTTCCCCTAATAACCTTATAATCAGTTTGCAGCCCCTGATGTGCCTTTTGTAACCGTAACCTTAAGATTCTTAACATTTCCGTTGAATCCAAGCTTGATGTTGCAGTCATTTGTCCTTTCATCAATAATGCTGTCGATTTCGTCCCCTTCCTGAGTGATGGCATTGATAAAGTCCTTATCCGCCTGCCAGAGGGACTTCTGGCTCTGTGGATGATTGCTGAAGAACCTTGTAACGTTTTCCTGCTTAAAGTCATTTGTCATAAACCGCAGGATTCTTTCAATATATGTGCTTACCATGGTCTTATAAAGAGAATCATAATTCTCGTCCACAATTGCCATGGTCCTTGCTTTATAAACGGTGATGTTCTTTACTTCCCTTCCCTGTACCTGACTGTTTTCGGAAGCAAAAACAAATCCAAAGCCCTTTTGATTGATAATATTTTTAATGGTATTGGTAAATCCGGTAATTTCCTTTGCCATAGTGGTAATGGTCCGAAGGGAATGGTCGGAAGCTTCAATATCATAACGGATTCCCGGATACTTGGGCGTTACATTGGAGTAAAACTCTCTCAGATAATCCGGACACTGGTACGCTGCCACAATACCTGCCGCCACATATGCGGCGCCCACATACACTCCTTCTATCCACAGTTTGAGAATGTCTTCCCTTTCCTTGGAAAGGACCACGCCGCCTTCCTCTGTTACCATCATGCGGTTGTCAATGATGACTTCCGATTTTTCCTTTGGAACAACCGTAAAGTTTGGAAGTGCGCAGGAGACAAATTCGCTGTAATCCTTTTTGGTAAGCACCATGGACTTATCAATAAACCGCTCCACCCCTGAAGTTGCCACATAGTTAAAGGTAGTGTCTTCCCCTGTCTGGAAGCTGTAGAAAATCTGAATTCTGTAATCCTTGGTAGTATCCAGCAGAGTGGTCAGGGACTCCATGGTGTTGCCCTGCGCCTTATCCGCCTTTACATTTCCTTTAAAACGCTGGCGCTTTACCTGTCTTCCGTTTGCCGTATCCATCTCGATATCCGGCACGATTCCAAGCCATACCGTATTGTCATAATTATTTTTTGCATTGACTGTGTTTAAATAAGTTCTCAATCTGCCGATATTCATGGTGCTCACTAACATATCCAGTTTTACATTTGTTACAAGCAGGGTAGGGGTCATTCCTCTCTGCTTTGTCTGATACTGGTCAAAGAACATCTTTACGCCAATGAGCTTTTCCACTAACGGCTTCACTGTTTTTACAAAATCATCCTTAGCCTTTTTATAAAACTCCAGATATGTATTATAGTTATTTACCTCTAACTCCGTATCCACATCATCATCCACAACGGCTGTTAACGGACAGAAAGTACGCACAACCAGGCTTCTCACATAATCGGAAGGCTCTTCGTTGATGGCATCGTAATCATCCTCAAAGGCAGCTATTAAACCAGTGTTGGTATCTGTAGTGGTTAATGCCAGCAGCTCTTTCTTATCCTTTTTCGGAGCCTCCAAAACCTTCAGCTCCCCGTTTTCTCCCATGGACAGCATACCCAGCTTCAGTTTCTCCTCCTGTTTCTGCCCTGCGGACTGGGTCAAAAGCAGTCTTGTTTTAATATCCTCAATAGCAAGGGGCAGCATTGCCATAACGTTATTGTAGTTCTGGCTTGCCTCTTCAAACTTGTAATTTAACTTATCGCCAATATCCAGCTTCTTCGGGTCTCCGTCCTCTAACTTGTCGTATTTTTCATATAAATAATGGATTTCCTTACGAACCTGCTTAATATCCCGCATAACCTTTTTGGGAGAAATCATGTCCAGAATTTTGTCAAACTTAAAATCAACATTGATTAACCCCTGCGCCCTTTTTGTATCAATCAGCGTAAAGAGCATGTTCAGAAAATCGTTCTGCTTATTTAAAGGAATTTCTGAAATAAACTCCTCCGGTATGGATGTAGGCTTTTCAAGGGTGTATAAAACGCTTTGGGTATTGGCGTTAAAAAACGAATAGACCACCGGCGAGAACTTATCCAGAAATTCATCAAAGTTCTTCACAAGCAGGTGCTCATGAATTTCCTGCACTGTTGCGTCGTCCAGACTGTCCAAATCCTTTGCATCCCCCATAATTGATAAAAGATTCTGCTTTTCCGGATTAATCTCCTCAAAAAGCATTGTTCGATTGGTTTGTGTAATAATTTCCATTCTTTCCTTCCTTTCTTTTGCATTTTATTATTTTATATAGTTAAGACCCATTGCAAAATAATTAAATTATGCAATCGTTTCTTCCTTTTTAACCGTATGCATTTCATAACAAAATGCTGTAAATAGCCCGATATGGAAATAAATTCGGATATAGGCGGGACATCTTTGTCATTTTCTATTTCGTTTGCCGCCGACAACATATAGCCTGTCAGCAAATAATATAGCAGGGCGCCTATGCTGTAAATATCTGTTCCATAATCGGATTTCTGATTCTGGTACAACTCTGGAGCAGAAAAACCTCTGCTGACAAATACCACATCTGCGTTTTCTTCTTTTCTGTAACAGGCGGAGCCAAAATCAATCAGCACCACCTTCCCTTCCTCCGTGAGTATAATGTTGGAAGGCTTGATATCCCTGTGGATAATTCCTCTTTTATGTATCTGCCTTGTAATCTTTACAAGACTTAACATAATGTTCCGTATGGAAAAATCATCCCCCTCCAGAATGTATTCTTCCAGACTCTTTCCTTCCACCAGCTCCGTTACCAGGTAAATAGTTTCATTTTCTTGAAAATAATCAATATATTGCAGAGTGCAGCCCACGTAAGGCTTGTCCAGATTACTCATTTTCTGCACAATCAGGCATTCCTTTGCAAAGGCTTTTTTTGCCTGTTGAAAGCTTTTTTCATAGGTTTTTCCTTTGCAGATTACGGTTAAGTTATCCATATCCCTGTTTGCCAGATAGTAGGGGCAGTACTCCTTTACTACCACCGTCTTATTCTGCAAAGTATCCGTGCTTAAATATACAATGCCCGTATGACCCCAATAGTATATGGAATCTATCCGGTATCGGTTATGCAGTAATGTATTTGATGCAAGCGCAATGTCGCTTACATTCATATCACTCACATTCAGCTCCATTATGCTATCCCCTTTGCTTCATATCGTAATTCATATTCTGAAGCATTCTCGGCAAATGAAATGTATATGGTAGTGCCGGATTCTATTTCTATTTCCTTATTTTTCGGAAGCAGCTCATCCTCCACAAAAACACCGCCCTGACTGGAATGCCGCAGGTAGATGGAATGCTTCGTTGCAGGAGAAAAGAAGATTTTTTCTATGTCCGGCAAATCCTCTTGAATCTGCTCTCCAAGCATTAACTCCTTTAAAGTTATCCCTTCGCTGGAATAATCCCGCAAATCAAATACAAGCCTTGGAATATCATTTTTACTTTTTAAATCGATAAAGGTGGCATGAAGATATCCGTAAAAGGGCTGCTTCTTCTCCTCTTCCTTTGGAAAAAGGAAACGGTATAATCCCAGACAGGCAATGCCTGTCAACACAAGAATAACTGCAATTATAATTCCCACAATCAGGGTATAATGCTCCTTCCATCCGGGAATGCAGTTAAATACAATATCCGTCTGTGCCTTCTGGTTGGAGGCATCCGTTGCAGTAACAACAATCGTAACCTGCTCATCCTTTGCCGGTTCCACCTCTAACATGGTTCCATTCAGCTCCGCACACATCTGCACGCCCTTTTGCATATCGATTTCATATTTGACAATATCCCCGTCCCGGTCAGAAAATAAAGCGCTTACATCCAGTACCTTTTTGCCTTTGGAAATATATAAGTCTTCCTTTATGCTTTTTTCTGCAACAGGGGCAAAGAATTGTTTTTCCGGTTCCCCCGGGGGCTCCTGTATTTCCTCCTGCTTTGCTCCCACATCCGCAAGGCACCATAACAAAACCCCGTCCGCTTCACCAGAATACATGGCATACAGTGTTTCCTTCACCGGATTATCAATTTTAGCAATGGCATAATGTCTGTTTTTAAACAGCTCCAGCTGATTGTCCGTATATACCATCTCAAAATCCTTATAAACTTCAGTGGAAACCGTTACAATAAGCGCCTGATCCGTTTCTATCTGATTCATATCAAGCTCCAGCTTTTGAAGCCGGCTGTTTGTATTGGATGTATTGATAAGAAGCTCATCCATTCCCTTATAAGAAAACCATGTCTGGGTAACCGCCTTCATAAACTGCAGGGGATTTGCCACAACACTGGAACTTCCTCCTGTTTTCGTGGATATGACAGTCATCTGGTTGGTATCCTGGGAATACTGATTCACAAAAGAAATTGTATTGATATTGATGCCCTTTTGCAGCGCAGCCTCACCACTGTCATTCCAGTCATTTTCGGACTCCTGTTCGGTTCTTTCCGACTGGCTGTTTGCCAGGTCCGTCTTTCCGTCTGAAATGAAGAGCACATAAGATTTTTTAGAATCATTTGTATTTTCAGTTAAAATATCAACTGCTGTCTTCATTCCAAGACCGTTATCCGTTTCACCGCTGAACACGATTTGATCTAAATCATTTTTCAGCTTTTCCTTATTTTCCTTTTTATCCATGGACAAAAGAGGGCTTTCATACACAATGAAATCATTGTATGCCACCACTGCTATTTCATCCTGTACGTCGCTTAAATCTATCATCATCTGTATCATCTCAATGGAAAGGCGGTCTTCGTCCGTAGTGACCATGGAACCGCTTACATCCAGCGCAACTACGATTCTGCAGCCCTCTCCATTGTTCATTCCGTGACAGCTCAATGTATTTCCGAAAAAGCCTGTAACCAGAATAAAGCACAGCAACATTGTTTTTCTTATGTTCTTATACACCCTTTTACTCAACAAGTTCATTTCTACCTCACTTAGGATCGAAACCAAAGAAGTTTGCAAATTGCTTATTTACATTCATAAAGTCCGGTCCTGCTTTTGTGTTTTTCTTTTTATCCGATTGCTCCTCGCCGGAAAATTCCGTCTTTACGCCCCAGATATCATCAAAATTCATTTTAAAGTTCATATCAAAGGGGCTTGAGGCGGTTTTTGCCTTTTTGGCGCCCGCCCTGCTTTGCCCTTTGGCACTGCTCTCAGGACCCTGATGAAGAGAAGCGTCATAATCTCTTTTTTTCACCTCATCCGACAGGATATTGTAGGCTTCATTGATTTCCTTAAATTTTATTTCCGCCTGTTCATTGCCGATATTCACGTCCGGATGATATTTTTTTGCCAGCTTACGGAATGCATTTTTGATTGCGGCGGCGTCTGCGTTTTCCGGCACGCCCAAAACCTGATACAATGTCTGCTTCATAATGATTCCTTTCTTATCTACCGTCTTTTTGCGTTACAATGAGGACATTTGTTTTCTGCTAAAGAATAGGGCTTATAACAGTTCCTGCATAAAATAATTCCGGTTCTTTCCGTTTCCGGCTTTGGCATTACCATTGTATGCCGGGCCGTTTCCATGTGATTTTCTATTTGATATTCTTTTTGGCTTTCTCTTTCATTTACCTTTTGAAGCTCTTTTATTTCATGCTTCATCTGCTCGGCTACTGCAGAGGAGACGGCTCCCTTTATCTGGGAAAGCAGCTCCTCTTTCATTTTGGGAAGTTCATTTTTCAGGCTGCCCTGCTGATTGATTAAACTGCAAAGATTTGAAATACTGTCCAGTTTTCTTGCACACGCCTTATTTATTGCGGACAGCTTCACAAGCAGCACGATTATGCAGATGAAAATTATGATATTGATTGCTAATATGCATAGATTAATAATATTTCCCATATGTTTCCTTTCCTGCCCATGGCTTACTTCACCATAAAGCGGTATTCCTCATTGGAGAACCTGATAATGGAGCCTGAAAATATTTCCACATTCGTATCCGGCTTTATGGGCTTTCCCCCTACAAATGTCTGATTGGTGGAATTGTTGTCCTTTAAAAAATAATGGGTCCCCTTTGTGATGATTTCCGCATGCTTTCTGCTGATTGTCTTATTGGAAAGCACTAAGTCCGCAATCGCCTTATCCTTGCCTATTACAAATACTTCCTTTTGTATGCGGATTTCCTGACCGCTTCTAATATGTACAAGACAGGCACTTGACTTATTATTCAGCCTCTTGGAATTTAACTGTTGTATTTCCCTGTCCCAGTAGGACTCGTCTAACAGTCCGGTTTCATCATTTCTTTTGCTGTTTCTTTTTTCATTTTGTATTTTGTCAGCTTCCTTTAAAACCTGATTATGCTGCCAAAAGCTTACATCTAAAACTCCGGTTTCTCCCTGGGCGGACTGTATATAGGGCTCCTCCGTTTTTGCATCTCCCAAATCACTTCCGCCAAACAGCTTTTGCCTTTCAGGGGGTATTTCCATTTCCAGCTCACCCGCAATATAGGAATAGATATTGGGCAGCGTCACATCTTCCCCGCTGTCTAAAAATTCCAAAAAATCCGTCAGATCCTCCAATTCTTCCCCGAAATGAAATACACAGTGAAAAATAACTTCCTTTAAAAATGCTGCAATTATTTCAATAGTACCCGGCACCGTTCCCGGATTGTATTCTATCTTTACCTTCCCCTCAATGTACTCCATTTC
>CAJUEX010000037.1:0-5177 GCA_910585715.1 uncultured Lachnospiraceae bacterium | reverse complement strand
TTTCATCAAGCACAAGCCTTACCTGACGGTTTTTGCCTTCTGCCTGCAAAAGGGCATCTACAATCTGGAAAATCACCGCATATACTTCTTTTTTTGATATATTTTGTGACAGGTAGTCTGTCAGCAGCATTTCGTTTCTGTTCATATCAACCGACCATCCGTTTCTTTTTTTGAACTTTTCTTCGTCGAACAACATATTCTGTCATTCCCGCCAGCAGCAGAACTATAACCATGGAGCCGTAAAACAGCCACGGATTCTTATACCATTGAACAAACAAGTTCGTAGTAATTAAATAACTGAGAGTTTCACTTTTGTTTTCATTGCCCGCCAAATCTCTTGTTATAACTGTCAGCTCCTGCCAGTCGTTTTTACTTTGAAGGGAAATGCTTAGTGTCCCGTTTGCTTCTGCTATAGTCTCTCCGTCAAAATCAGCAATTTGTATTCCATCGTTATAAACCTCAACACCGGCAAGTCCAATATTGTCCTCTGCATTTATCATAAGCTCTTTTGTGTTTTCATTATATTGTCCGCCATCTTTTATGCCCGATAAAACAAGACTTGGCGCTGTTTTGTCAATTACAAATTCAATATCTTTTCCCTTTACCCTGTTATCGGAATGATTGTCCGCCAGGTCTTCTGAATATAAAGTAAGAATGTATTTTCCGTCTTCCTCAAAATTTTCCTTAAATATGGTATAGACGTATTCCTTCCACTTAAACTCATCTCCGGACTGGGACAGCCCGTAATCCTTACCCTCCTGCAGCGTAACAATCTCGCCATCCTTGCTGTAAGTCACCCGCTTTGCTTTCAGGGTATTTACATTGATTTCCTTCACCACCAGATCCCCGCATGCAGAAGAATAGTAGTCATTTATCAGTGTTTCTGTCTGCTTGTCATAATGATATACGGAACCAAACCGGTTAACAGAATAATGTATTTCATCTTCATATTCATTTCCCGCCTTATCTCTGGCAGTTATATGCAAAGTATAAATATCATCATTTTTCTTTACATGCTTCAAATCCTTTAATTTGTATACAATGCTGTTTCCCGCCCGGCGTGTTTCATAATCCGCCTTAACAGTTCCCCTGTTTACGCCCTTTAAGGAAATAACCGCATCCTCTAAGTTTGTATCATTGCAGGTAATAATGGGCTGTACTGCATTTTTATTTGCCGACTTGTCCACTATTCCTGTAATTTCTATTTCCGGCTCGGTAATATCTATGACGAACTGTTCCTGCTCATATTCCTGAGCCTTATTATCTGCCAGATCCGTATATTCTATATCAAAAGTAAATTCTCCGTCATAATCGTATGCTATGGTTGCCGTATGTATATCATCATGCTTGGTCCATCCGGACACAGGCGGCGCAGCAATAACATTTCCGCCGTCAGTAGCAGTTATTGTTACGGTTACATCCTCAGGCTCAAAATTATGCTCTTCAATCCGGATTGTGGCAGTTCTTGCATCCTTGTAAAAGTTTCCGTTTTGGGCATTCTGATTGTCATAGCTTACCTCAATAACCGGTTCGGTCATATCTATGGTAAATTCATCAATCTGTCCATAGCTGCCAGTCCATCCTGCCAGGTCAGTGCACTCAAAGCCAAAGGTATAATCGCCGTCTGTCACAAATCCTACCTGACAGGTGTACTCACAATCCTTGGAATGAATTTTTCCATCACAGCCGCTTCCCGGAATATGCTGCCATTCCGATTTGCTTACTCCCGGTCCTGTAGTTTTAATATCGCAGTTTTCTGCGGAGAAATTGGCGTCAACTACATGGATTGTTGCATAGCGCTTTTCTTTGTAGAATTTTCCGTTATAAGCTTCATTGTTGTCGTATTCTACAAATACCTTTGGAGGCGTGCTGTCGACGCTGAAAGTCTTACTTTTAGCCTTTTTGGTATATCCTGCGTTGTCTTTCATTGTGAGGCTGGCTTCTATGGAGTTTTTTTCTGATGTAACTTTATAACTTTTGCTTGCCTTTGTTATCAATTCACTAATCTTATCCCTCTTAAATTCCCATTTTATATCGCCTTCCAATGTTGAACTATATTTACCATCTTGACTGTTATATTCTGCCTTGACAATTAATTCCTCCTTTTTTTCCCACTTTTTATCATTTGCAGCTTTTACCTTCCATTGATTTCTTGCAATGCCGGAATCATCATCTTCTGCTTCAAACCGGATTGCCGGTTTATTTCTATATAAAGAATTGCCATTTGCATCTTTATATAAGGTAGGATCCATTGTAATTTTGGCAGAGGAATTTTTATCATGCTGGTCACGGGATTCAATTATAAGACCATATGAATCTACATATTTGCCTGTATTACCTACCCTGTCTATGCCTTTCACACAAACTTGTCCTTTAAATCCTGCATCAATTTTATAGCTTGCAATGTACGTGTTATTTCCGCCTATTGTTACTTCTTTAGACTCTTCTTTTATTACTTTTCCCTGAGTGTCTTTCAGACAAAAGATTATTTTATCAACCCCAGACCCCGGATTATCTGTATTACCCACAAAATCTGTTGCTGTTGCAGTCACAGTCACTTTGCTTTCTCCTTTAAAAAATAAACTGTGTTGAGATTCTGAATCATCAGTGTTTTTGCTGCCATCGGAAGAAAATTTAACACTGGTAATGACTGGTGCGTCCTCATCGATATATATGATGAATGGAGGTTCAGACAGAGAATTTTCTTTTTTGGACTCTCCTGTATTGCCGGCATTGTCATGAGATATTGCATAAGGAGCATATCTTCCGTCAGCTTCAATAAGGTCTTTTTGCAAATCGATTTCTGCAGTATAGGTTTTTTCCATTTTCGAAGGGCTGATTACCAAAAAATCTTCTGCAGATTCTTTTGGTAAAACAGTTTTGTCATTAATAGTAACCCGCAGGTCAAAAAGTCCTGAACCCGAATCCCTAACTGTAACTTTATGAGATATGGGACGGTTACCTCTATACCAGTATTTTATTTCCTGACTTGATAATTCTTCAGCATCCGGCTCCTTTGATTGATCGTCAATTTGCAAATCAATTATTGGCCCTTCATTATCTATCATTACAAGATTATTGATAGATTTATTAATATCATTTGGAAAGGCACAATGAATATTTCCGGCTCTATCCCTTACCACAATCATTAGCTCATAAAAGACTGCTGCTTTAGGAACACTTAAAACTGCCCTGTAAATATCACTATTTACAGATTCTCTATAAAGTCTTGTTTTGCTGCCGATTTCCGGAAGTTCTTTCTGTTGAGCTTCACTGTTTTTATATCTTATGGCCTCAACTTTTTCAGCCCCTGTTATGCAGTAGACATAAGCATCTCTAATTTCCAGATTTGTACCCTGACTGTAATTATTAAGATAATCTTTATCATCATATGCCTTAATCTCAATAAACACATCTTGTTTTACATCTTTTCCCGATTTTGGATCCGTCCTGAAAAAGTTTCCAAAGGGCCTTTTGAATTTATCCTCGACGGTTTCCGCTCCCTCTGTCACTATAAAGTTAAATTCATCAACTTTAGGCGGTTCTTTATCATAATAAAATACAAAGCTTTTCGGAGCTGATTTATTTTCACAACCATCCTTTGCCCTTATCAACAGCGCATAACTGCCGCTTTCACTAATTTCATTTGCAGAAATGGAAACTTCATAGCTTGTGGCGCCCTTACCAGACGCACCTAATGAAAGCCACTGGTTTTCCGGCATTGGGTCTTCTTTATCTGCAAATTTAACAACCTTATATTGGTACATCAGGCCATCTGCTGTATATTCATCACTAATTTCCGCCTTTATTTTGATTTCATCAGACTTATTATACCATTCATTGGTCTCGCTTATATTTATTTCCGGAGGCGTTTTATCAATATGGAATTCTTCAGATGGCAGTTTTCCTATTTGTCTGTTGCCGGCTAAATCTGTTGCCGCAAAATAAATATAATAAGTGCCGCTGTCCAAATCATTAATGGGAACTTCCTCCGTTATCATGTTTGCTAAGCGTTTTTCATCCGGCAAATCTATCTGCCCCAGTGCCTGATTATTATAAAAATCCTCTTCACTCCAATCATCATGCTTATCCTTGCAGATAATATAGTTTAAATGTGAAAGCCCTACATTTTCTTCTACTTCTACAGTCACTTCCATATTCTCTTTATTTTCACCAAAATATCTTCTGCCATTTTGCTCAAATGTATCATTTGTGGTGTTAATGGAAACAGAGTGTACCTGGGGCACTATGCTGTCATAAACAATCGTAATCGTTTTGTTGTCTGTTAGACCACCGCCATCCTCTGCTGTAATTACGAATTCTTTTCTATCCTCTTGTTTATTAAAATCCACAGGCCGGAAGGTGAACTTATAATTAAGTCCGCCTAAAGGTTTGATAATTACTTCAGGTTTGATAGATACTTTTATATCCTCTTCCTTTGCATCATCTTTAATTTTCACATATAAATCATCATCTCCATTAATGTACCATATATCATTAATGAAGTTATTGTTGATAATTTCTATTACAGGAGAGATATCATCTTTATAAAAAGATACGCTTGCATCATTATCTACATAATACAAATTGTCATTGTTATTTTTATTTGGTTCGAGTCCCTCCAAAATATTTAAACAATATCCCGTATCAGGAACAATTTTGACACAATTCGGTCCGTTTTCACTAACAGTATCTACCTTACCGCCACGCATTTGACGACTGATTTTTGTGGAAGTTCCATCAAATGTAATATTTACTTTTTTAATTTCCTCAATCTTAATTATATAGTCTTTTTTAGTATCGCCATTACATGATTCAATTTCCCACTCATAAATGCCTTTTTCTTCATTTACTAATCTCTTTGGATTTGTGCTATCTGAAGCCACCTGATAATAATCATCCGGTTCTGCTACTATTCTTACTTTTTTTCCCATTTCAACAGAATATTGTAAATTTTCAGGATTTTGAGAGTTTACAGGGTCAATCCTATTTTTACCGGAAAATACCGTAATTGTTGCATTTTCTATATCATTACAGGATACTGTAATAATACAGTTTGTTTCATCCGGATTTTCCGGTAAATCGTCCCCATCATTACCGGAAACCGCTTCTCCTGTCAGACTTATAGTAAGCGACATAAATATTTTCTATTTACTTTTCGGATATCCCTTAGTAAA
>CAJUEX010000036.1 GCA_910585715.1 uncultured Lachnospiraceae bacterium | reverse complement strand
AAATTTTGCTGTGATTTTAAATTGCTGGAGCAGGTGTGCGATACATACGTGATTTGCTATGAGGATTAAAACAAGAACATTTAGCCAGGCGGTTGTATGGGTTTGTATCAAGTGCTGTGGGTAAGTGACAAGTAACTGACAAATCACCTGGAAATGCCGAAAAATAAGGCTTTGAAACTATCCAAGAGATAATTCAAAACAAAATGATGAAAATAGTAAAGCCCTTGAAAAGATATTGTTTTCAAGGGTTTTTCTTTGGAAATGAATAAAGGGCAGCTTATTACAGGTACTCTTTGATTGGTTTAAATAAATGCTCATGTAAGATATATAAAAATAAAATACTTTATCCTATTTTCAATTTAAATACCATAACAGTTCAGCATTTGGATCATATTTAGGATGGTTTTTATTATCCATACAAGTATATTTTACAGCAGGAGGAGCATTTCGGCATATTCGATATACTATTTGGTCAATTTCCAGGTCTGATTCAATAAATGTACGAATCCATCCCTGAATGTATAATGATGGCGGATCAAAGGTACTCCTTCTGCCATATCCTATATCTTGCTCGATCATGAATAATTGGGCTAATATTGCGGTAATATCAATGGGATTAATGTATTGTGTAAAGCCAATATCTCTTAGCGGTTCTATGGCATCTAAAGGGTTTTGACCATAAAAGATTTCATCAAAAGCGATGAGCAGTTTTTCTCGTGCCTGAGGAATTTCTCTTGCACGTAGTTTTAAATCTATGAGCAGGCGCAAATGATTAGGACGAAAAGGTCTATCATCGCCTATTTTAAGAAAAATTTGAAAGTTTGTGCGGACGTCATAGTTTTTAAACCGTTCAGATAAGGTGCTGGGACGATAAAGCAAAATTTTTTGATTTCCGTTGTTATAGACTTCAGTCAAAGTGTCAAAGGGAAGCTTTAAAACAATTTCTCTTATGCTATTGCAGGGCATTATGTATTTACCTCCTTAAAAAATTCACTAATTTCAACACCAATAGCATTTGCAATTTGATTTAATACAGATATAGACAAACTCTTATTGCAGCCGGCAGCTTCTAATTTGGAAAGATAACTAATACTGATTTTTGCCTGTTCTGCAAGTTGTACTTGTGTTAACTTGCAGCGTTTTCTATAATGTTTTATATTTGCACCTATAATGCGATACAGGTCGGTATCATCGTTGAAATACATTGGGATTCCTCTTTTATTATTTATGAATATTTTCTCATAAAATTATCATTATAGAAATTCACTTATTGTGAAAGAAACTTTGTATGGACTTTTATTCACATTTAGGTTACAATTATATAATCAATAAAAAGGAGGCATGGCTTATAAGTTTACAATCAAATAATTTTAAGCTTGAACCAACAACAGTCTGGTCGTTTCCAGACAGAGGAAGTTGGGCAACGCATTCAGGAAAGTATCGAGGAAACTGGTCTCCATATGTACCAAGAAATTTGATACTTCGCTATTCTAATCCTGGTGATTGGGTCTTAGATCAATTTATGGGTAGTGGAACAACCTTAGTAGAGGCAAAGCTGCTCAATCGTAATGCGGTGGGTGTTGACATTAACCCGCAATCTTTTTCGATTTCTGAAACAAATTTACAATTTCAATGTGAAACCAGTTCAAAAATATTTATACGAAATGGCAGTGCCATGGATTTAAATTTTATCAAGGATAGTGGCATTGATTTTATCTGTACGCATCCGCCATATGCTAATATCATTAAATATAGTAAAGGAATAGAGGGGGATATTTCATTGCTTGGTGTGGAGAAGTTCTTAGGTGAGATACAGAAGGTGGCAGAGGAAGCTTTTCGGGTATTGAAAAAAGGGAGTATGTGTGCTGTAATGATTGGAGACATAAGAAAATATGGAAAAGTAATTCCATTAGGCTTTCGTATGATGGAATGTTTTCTGCAGGCAGGTTTTGTAAATAAAGAAATTATTATTAAAGAGCAACATAATTGTCGGGCTACAGATTATTGGAAGAAGCAGAATAAAAATTTTTTGCTTTTAACGCATGAGTACATATTTGTATTTCAGAAGTAAAAAAAGTTTGCTGACTACTCAACAAATTTTTAATAAATTTTTGAGAATTACTATCTGCAATCCATACACCAGCTTTGATCACGGTCCATAGTAGGGCGAAGTCCAAAAGATTCAGAAGGAAGAATTCCATTACAGTGAGGACATACTTTTAAAAAGTCACCATTTTCATATCCAACAATATTTGTGACACGAATATTGTTTCCATCGTATCCATTACTCTTTGTAAAACTAAGAGGCTTCGTTGGAGCAGTAGTAAAAGTCATAGAATTTTCTAAATGAATTGGATATTGGTAAATCATAAAATTACTCCTTTTTATTTTTAATTATAACATATTTAGTAGTATATTAGAATTCACAAAGAGTGAAAGGTGAGGTTGCTATTTTAGATGTTTGCAAGTATAATGGATATGTAAAAAAGTGTCCTTTTGTGGACAGAGAGAAGAGGAATCAAGATGAGTAACTCAAATGTTGCTCCGTTTGTGAAATGGGCTGGTGGAAAGCGTCAGTTGCTTCCACAGATAAAGGAGAGAATGCCTGAAAAATACAATGCTTATTATGAGCCATTTGTAGGCGGCGGTGCTGTAGTGTTTGAACTGCTGCCTGCAAATGCCTTGATAAATGATATTAATAAGGCCTTGATAAATGTATATAGACAGATATGTAATGCATCGGATGCGTTTCTTGGGGCTGTAAATAAACTTGATACGGAAATGTGGGAAGATGGTAAGAAGTACTATTATTCTCTTAGAGAGCATTACAATGACAAATTGATGAAAGCAGAATATGATGTGGAGTTAGCTGCTTTGTTTGTATTTATCAATAAGCATTGCTTTAATGGTTTGTATCGGGTAAATGGCAAAGGGCTTTTTAATGTTCCATATAACAATAGCCGCAGGACTTCTGTTGATAAAGATGCTGTTATGAAGATTTCTGAATATCTTCAGGGAATAACCATTATGGATGGGGATTTTGAAGAGGCCTGCAAGGGTGCAAAAAAAGGAGACTTTTTATTTCTTGACAGCCCATACGCACCGTTAAATCCTACTTCTTTTGAGTCATATACAAAGGAAGGATTTGATATAGAAAGTCATAGGCGGTTAGCAGAGCTTTTTGATGAGTTGACAGCTAAAGACTGTTATTGCATGCTCACGAATCATAACACAGAATTAATAAATGGACTTTATGGAAACAAGGGCTACAAGATAGATGTTGTAAGCGTAAAGCGTATGATTAATTCGGATGCCTCCAAAAGAGTAGGTGAAGAGGTAATTATATGTAACTACTAGGAGGTTTGAATAATGGAGAATTTATTTAAGAAAAAGGTGTCCTTATATTTCCAGGCAGAAAAAGCACAATTGATATGGGGAGACTCTTTCAAAATTTTAACGAAAATGCAAGAAGAATCTGTGGATATGATATTTGCAGACCCGCCATATTTTTTAAGTAATGATGGGATTACCTGTCAGAGCGGAAAGATGGTTTCGGTAAATAAGGGGTCATGGGATAAGCTTTCAGAAAGTGAAACCAGCATAGCCGATAAACACAAGTTTAATAGAAGATGGATTAAACTATGTAAAAAAGTGTTAAAGCCTGACGGCACGATTTGGATATCAGGAACATTACACAATATATATTCAATTGGTATGGCATTAGAGCAGGAAGGATTTAAGATAATCAATAACATAACATGGCAGAAAACAAACCCTCCGCCAAACCTGGCATGTCGATGCTTCGTACATTCTACAGAAACTATTTTATGGGCAAAGAAGAATGAGAAGAAGTCCCGGCATTTTTTTAATTATTTAAAAATGAAAGAAATGAACGATGGAAAGCAGATGAAGGATGTGTGGACAGGTTCATTGACTAAACCATCTGAAAAGACCGAAGGTAAGCATCCAACACAGAAACCGGAATATCTGCTTGAAAGAATTGTACTGGCATCTACTATGGAAGACCAAGTTATTTTGGATCCGTTTTGTGGCTCTGGAACTACCGGAGTGGAGGCGGAACGATTTGGAAGAAAGTTTATTGGAATAGATATAAATGAAGAATACCTGGAAATAGCAAAAAAAAGATTGGAGAAAGCGGCAAATGAAAAATAGAGATTTTGATGAATGGCTGAGTAAATTCAGACCGAGTATATCAGGCTATGATTATTATATTGATTTTAAAAAGGTCATAAGAAATGTAGAAGAAATTAAGGTGGAATTGAATATTTTGAATTCACTTATTGGTTCAAAAAATATTGAAGAGGATTTTGAAAAAATAGTATTGAAGTATCCTGAAACCTTGCAATGCGTTCCGCTGCTTCTTGCTGTGAGAGGATATGAGATTTTTGCACAGGATGAAGAAGGTGCGTTTTTATATAATTTCAGGAAGATGAATTTTAGTGTAGAGCAATATAAAGTGTTTATGCGTAAAACAGGATTGTTTGATATGATTGCAAATCATTTGGTAAATAATCTTGTGGATTATGTTTTGGGTATCGAAACCGGACTGGATTCCAATGGTCGTAAAAACCGTGGAGGCCACCAGATGGAAAACCTGGTGGAGAAGTACATCGTGGCAGCAGGATTTGAAAAAGATGTAAATTACTTTAAGGAAATGTATCTGAAGGATATTGAAGAAAAGTGGAATATTGATTTATCTGCGCTTTCTAATCAGGGTAAGGCGGCAAAGAGATTTGATTTTGTAATTAAGACTGACAAGATGATTTATGGTATTGAAACAAACTTTTATAGTGGTGGTGGTTCAAAACTGAATGAAACTGCAAGAAGCTATAAAATGCTTTCACAGGAGTCGGATACGATTGATGGATTTACATTTGTCTGGTTTACAGATGGAATTGGCTGGAAAAGTGCAAGAGGTAATTTGCGAGAAACATTCGAGGCCATGAATACGATTTATAGTATTGATGATATGGAACAGGGAATTATGAAACAGATTTTCCAATATGGAGATTAGATGATGGAGAGGCAGAAAACCCATGATACTTAGCGCATCCCGCAGAACCGACATCCCCAATTATTATTCGGACTGGTTTTATAATAGAATAAAAGAAGGCTTTGCCTATGTGCGCAATCCAATGAATCCGCACCAAATCAGTAAAATCGATTTATCACCGGAAGTAGTGGACTGTATTGTTTTCTGGACGAAAAACCCTGAACCTATGCTGGAACGATTGGATGAACTGGCGGAATATAAATATTATTTTCAATTTACCCTGACCGGATATGGAAAAGACATAGAATGCAATGTGCCCCATAAAAAAGAAAAAATGATACCGGTCTTTCAAAAGCTGTCAAAAAAGATAGGCAGTAAAAAAGTCATCTGGAGATACGACCCAATCATTTTTACAGAAACCTACACCCCCCAATATCATTTAAAGGCATTTGAACAAATAGCAGAAGCACTTTCCGGCTACACCCAAAAGTGTGTCATCAGCTTTGTGGATATATATGAAAAAAACAGAATGAACCTGCAGGCGATGAAAGCTTACGAATTGAGCAAAGACAGTATAATAGAATTTGCAGGCGGATTAAATGAAATAGCAGTGGCTCACGGAATGCAGACATGTAGCTGCGGGGAAGAAACAGACCTGTCCCGGTGCGGCATACAACATAACAGCTGCATTGATAAAGAGCTTATAGAAGAGCTGACCGGATGCAGGATAAAGGCAGGAAAGGATAAGAATCAGAGAATGGAATGCGGATGTGTGGAGAGCGTGGAAATAGGCGCTTATAACACGTGCCAAAATGCTTGTAAATACTGTTATGCCAACTTTAGTCAGGAGAGTGTCATGAAAAGTTGCAGCTATTATGACGTGGATTCTCCTTTATTGTGCGGAAGGCTTTCCAAAGAAGATAAAATCAGTGAAAGAAAGGTCAGGTCTTTCAAAGACTATTATTACTCGCAGGAGATAGGGTGATGTATTGACTGCAGAAGCCATGAATTTTATAAGCTCTATAGATTCCATAAACAGTTTTGTTTCCACTGACAGTTGAGATTGTCAGGGAAATTCTATTTCCCGGTTATTGAAGCCGGAAGGAAAAATGAGATATGATAAAAGAAAAAACGGAGGGCAAAGCGGATGCTTGACAGTATCAAAGTTGGACATTTTATCATGAACAAAAGAAAAGAAGCAGGGCTTACTCAGCAGCAGCTGGCGGATAAGCTGAATCTTTCCTTTCAGGCGGTGTCGAAGTGGGAAACGGGAACGGCATTTCCGAATGTTGAGATTTTGACAGATTTGGCTGCTCTTTTGCAGGTAACTGTGGATGAGATACTGGCGGGGAGGGACAAGGAAAAAGAAGGCCTTTCCTACAGTAAGGCCGGAGTGGATATTGCCTATACAGACAGCATGAAAAAGGAAATGGCAGGATATCTGGAAACAAAGGATGAACGGGTGTTAAACGGACTTGGTCCTTTTGCGTCTTTATATGATATTCATTTTCCGGATATGGAACATCCGGTTCTTGTGTTAAAATCAGAAGAGCCCGGCTCCAAGCAGAAGCTTGCCATGGAATACGGCTACACAGAGTCCATATGCCATGATATGATTAATCACTTAGTCAATGATATTGCAGTAATGGGGGCAAAGCCTCTTGCGGTATTGGACACTATTGTATGCGGGAATGCGGAAAAGGATACGATAAAAACCCTGATAAAAGGAATATCCGATGCCTGCAGGGAGAATGAATGCTCTCTGGTAGGAGGGGAAACCTCCATACAGCCGCTGGTAGTGGAAGGAGGAGTTTACGTATTGACCTCCAGCATTGCAGGAATTGTGGGAAAGGATCGGATAATTGACGGCTCCCGCATAGAGGAGGGGGACAGTGTGCTTAATATTGCTTCTAACGGTCTGCATACCAATGGATATTCACTGGTTCGGCTGCTTATGGAGCGGCTGCCCGGAATCAAGCTGGAGCGGATAGAAGGCATGACCTTCATAGAACAGATTATGAAGCCCCATACCACCTATTACAAGGCAGTTAAAGATTTATTTGGCAGGGAGCTGATTCATGGTATGGCTCATATTACCGGAGGAGGTATTGAAGGAAATCTGTGCCGGATTATCCCGGATGGCATGACGGCAAAAATAGATTTGTCCCTAATACGTACCTTAAAGATTTTTCAATATATAAAGCATATGGGAAATGTCAGCGATGAGGAAATGTTACGTACCTTTAACTGTGGCGTCGGATTTTGTCTGGTGGTAAAAGAAAGTGAAAAGGAAACGGTTATCCGCCATATTTCCCGGTACTATGAGTGTTATGAAATCGGGTGGATAGAGAAAGGGAGCCGGAAGATTCAGTTTGTAAACAGTATGGACTGGAACAGAAAATAAGCCGGAAGATTTTATAAATAGCTGCGGAGCTGAACCGCTGTCTAATACCCAAAAACTTGCACTGCCTTTTCCATTCGTTCCACAACAGCAATGCCAAAGGGACAATTCCCCTCGCACTTTCTGCAGGCAACGCATTCAGAGGCATAATGCTCCAGTAACTTATAATGGTCGGCTACTGTCTCGGGAACTTCTCCCTGGGCAAGGGCAAGATTCAAATATTTATTGATGTCCGCCACATTGATTCCCACAGTGCAGGGAGCACAATGCCCGCAATACATGCAGTTCCCGTGAAATTTAAATTTATCCATATGGGACAGCACGGCGGAGTAGTCCCTTTCTTCCCGGGAAGCCTCAAAATAAGAAGCAGCTTTTTCTATTTCAGCGATGGAATGACAGCCTGCCATAACCGATACCACGCCGGGTCTTGTCAGGCAGTATTCCATGCACTGGTATTCATGAAATGCCACGCCGAAGGGGGAAAGCTCTGCTTTCAGCATATCTCCGCCCCCGAATGCCTTCATAACATCAATTGCCACATTTTCCCGTTCACACAATTCATAAAGCGCCTTTCGGTCAGGATTCATACCTTCTAACCGGTCTTTATAGCTTTCCGGCGCCCATAAATCGTTACAGTCCTCACTGGCAGGCTGCATGTCATAAGCAGCATTTACCGAAAACATGAGCACATCCACAAGGCCGGTTTCCACAGCCTTTCTTGCCACTATGGGATTGTGGGAGCTTAATCCGATGGCATGGATTTTCCCTACATCCTTTAACTGTCTGCAATATTCTATGATTTCTCCTTGGAATACTTCCTCAAAATCACTTTCACTGTCCACATAATGAATCATTCCTATGTCTATGTAATCTGTACCAAGCCGTTTTAACTGGTCTTCAAATGCCGCTTTTGTTTTCTCAAGGTTTCTGGTACGAAGATACTGACCGTTTTCCCATACGGAGCAGATATGACCCTGAAGTACAATTTTTCCCTGCGGCCGGCAATAGCAGCTCCGAGATGGTCCCTGAAATCAGGGTTTGAAGTATACATATCTATGAAATTGATTCCAAGCTCCATGGCTCTGTCAAGCAATGATTTAAATTCTCCGGCTGACTTTCCAAGAAAGCCTTCACAGCCAAGTGCCACTTCACTGACTTTAATGTTATTGCACCGTCTGATAGTTCTGTATTTCATGTTTCATCCTCCTTTTTTTAATACATTCATGTGAAAGTATTGCTTCGTTCCCTTTATAATATAGAGTATATCATTTTACACCGGATATCCGTCAATGGATTTTCAGGAAATGTGTAACATTTTTCACGGTAATTTGTTATATTGATAGAAGCTTTTGAAAATGCACGGATGCAGAAAGGAGATACCAGTTGGATAAAGAACCGTTGCGGCAGTTATATCATAAATACCAAAAGGAAATATATCTGTACCTGTTTTCACTTTGCCATAGCAGGGAACTGGCTGAGGATTTAAGACAGGAAACCTTTTTAAAGGCAATTCTGGCCCTTCCCAATGACCATTCCAATATGAGGGCATGGCTTTATATGGTGGCAAGAAACTTATATTTAAACAGCATGAGGCATGAGAAAAGAAATGTGACAATTGATGGAATGGGGGAGGTTCCTGATGAAGATGAGAACACGATCCTGGAAAAGCTGATAAAAAATGAGCAGAAACAAATGTTGTACCGGGCATTATGGCATTTGCCGCCGGCAAAACGTGAGGTTTTATGTCTGCAGTATTTTAGTGGACTCACCCAAAAGGAAATTGCAGCCATATTGCAGGAAACGCCTGAAAATATCCGGGTAAAGGCATATCGTGGAAAAAGACAATTAAAATCATATATGGAGGGACATGGATATGACATATCGTGAAATTTTGAAATTATATAAGCAGGGGAAGCTGGAGGAAGAAAAACAAAAAGAGGTAGAAGCGGATATTGAAAAACAGAATGCCATAAGTGAGTATCTGTTTGAAGAAGATACAATACCGGGCATGGAGTTCAGGGAAGAAAATAATGAAGAAGAAGGAGTGGAAGCAGAGCAGGACAATTACTTTTTAAAAATGATAAACCGGTCCATAAAAAGGGCATTTATAAAAATGGGAGTGACAATTGGCGCTGTTGTGCTGATAATTGTTCTTATGATAGTTTTTGCACTGCCGGGATTTGTCTCCCTATTTTATTATGACCCCGGAAAAGTTATAGGAGAAAATCAGTCAAATGGGAGAAAGACAAATCAAATCAGCATGGACATGGCTGTTTATACGGAACTGTTCGTGCCGGGATATTATAGAAGCAGGGTAGAGGTGGATGACCTTGGATATGGGAAATATGATATTTGCATTAAGCAGGAGACATCCATAAATGGAGTCTTTACCGATTTGTCAGGAAAAATAAATAAAAACAATATGATTCTTTATGATACGAATGTGATTAAAAGGCCTGTGCAGAACGTATTTATGAGGACAGAGGGAACAGAGGGGCTCCCTTTTACTTCTTATGCAAATGAAGAGAGCGGAGAAATGGAATATGGCGGGCCGGCAGGTACGGCAGAGGAGGCAAAGGCGGAATTACAGAAGTTGGATGATAAGGATTATTATATTGCCTATGTAACACTGGACAAGGTTACAGATTATGAAGAATTTATGAAATGGTTTGAAACCATGGAACTTTCAGACCCCTGGTGCAGCGTATATTTGGAGGATGAATATGGAACTCTGCCCACATATAATATTGGATTTATGACATATACGGATAGTTATAGCATGTGCTATGATGAAAAAGAATATCCGGGTTTAGCTTATCCGGACATTCCATATAAGGTTCCGGATAAAGAGGAAGCAAAGACCCATTTCTTAAGCATATTGAAATATATGAGCCAGCAAAAACGTTTTCTGAAAATGATGGGGGAGGAAATGTCAGTGGATTATAATCGTATGATAGAATTGGTAAAAAAGGATGGTCTGCAATTAAATGGTTTTGCAATAGTGGCGGATAAAGCAGAGCTGCTTGCTTTGGCAGAGGAAGAAAAGGCAATATATATATATACAGTGCCAATTCGGTAGGGACGGTAAAGGAATTGGAAAATAGGATTTCAGGACAAATTAGACGAAAATAATAGCGGGGATGAAGCATATCATCCCGGCTATAGTGCTTATGGGCTATTTCCAATTCAAGGAATAAATCTTAATGTAATAATTGCCCTTGGGAAGCTTTTTGTAAGGAGAATCCTTATAACGCACAGTTTTGTTTGACGACAAAAGTAATGCTGTTTTCCGGCTCATTTCCCCAGAAACCGCAATCTTAGAATAATTTAATAATGGTTTGGGTAAATTTCGCAGAATATGCCAGGGTAAACGTTACTTAAAAAAATATTTTTTGAAGTATTTTTCCTTATATTTCCGTTATAGGTAACAAAGGCTTTTAATAAATCATTTTCTGTAAAATACCGGAATGAAACGAAAGGAAAAATAATATGAAAAAGACAAAGGAACGAAAGAACGGAGTGATTTTTTATTCAAGCACTGGAAAACAGATTTTTGCCTGCCTGCTTGCTGTTGGACTTTTTATGGGCAATATAACGCCTGTGTGTGCTGCCGGCGAAAAAAAGACATTGCCGTCAGGTGTTAGCTACGATGAAATCGGCAGTCAGATAGAATCATTTGCCAAAGAGCATGAAGAAACCGGCGCTGCCATGGCGGTAGAGGTTTTTGACAGAAATGATGTAATCTATCAAAATTATTTCGGCTACGTGGATTTAGAAAACCAAACGCCCACAGAGAAAGAGAATGTATTTGAATGGGGCTCCGCCACAAAGACTTTAGTATGGATAAGCGTTATGCAGCTAATGGAGCAGGGAAGGATTGATTTAGAGGCGGATATCCGTACCTATCTGCCGGAAAACTTTTTAACTAATTTAAATTACGACACATCTGTCACAATGCTGAATTTAATGAATCACAACGGAGGCTTTCAGGAAATGCTGACGGACTTGTTTGTGGAGGATTCAAAAAATGTTCTGTCCTTAGGAGAACAGTTGAAGCTCCATGAGCCGGAACAGGTTTATGAGCCGGGGACAGTAACCGCATACTCTAACTGGGGAGTTGGGCTGGCAGCGTACATAGTGGAGTTTATAACCGGACAGTCCTTTGATGAATATGCAAGAGAGCATATTTTTGAAAAGCTTGGCATGGAGCATACGGCAATCAGGCCGGACCTTTCTGATAATGAATGGGTAAAAGAAAAGCGGAAAGAGCTTATGTGCTATAGCGCTGATGGAAAACCAATGGGAAACTGCTTTTATTGCATTTCTCTTTATCCGGCAGGAATGTGCACTTCTACTTTAGAAGATTTTTCCTTATTTGCCCGGTCATTGCTTCCAGAAGAAGGAGAAAGCTGCCCTTTGTTTGAAAAAGAGGAAACACTTTCTGAAATGCTTTCTGCCACCTCCTGCTATGGAGACACGGATATTCCGCTAAACTGCCACGGCTTCTGGACGCAGGAGTTTGGAGTATCGGTTATGGGGCACGGCGGAAATACCGCCGGTTGTTCCTCCAATCTGATATTTGACCCAAAAAGCGGCGTTGGAGTAGTGGTTATGACCAATCAGCAGAATGAAACAATATTCAATTATGACATGCTGGAACTGGTTTTTGGAAGCTTTGAGGATTCAGAGCTGGCAGGGTACAATAAACAGGTGCCAAAAGGATTTTTCAGAAGCGCCCGCACCATTTTAAAAGGACCGCTATCTATTTACAGCATGGGTTTTTACGTTATGGAGGAAAGCGACCTGGAGGATTTCTGGGTCTATGATAACAGTCAGGGAGTGGAAAAAATCGTGTCTTCTTATGGAGATACCCTGAAGCTGTCCCCGGCTCAGTATCTGCCGATTATAGTGCTGCCTTTGCTTGCTGCGGCAGGCGCCATATATGCACTTTCCACTTGTCTTGCCGGAGGCTGCATTGTAAGTCCATTGTTACGGATTCGGAAAAAGAAACAGGGAAGTTCTTTGGAAAAAAATCCTTTTGATAGATGGAATTATGCGGCCTGCGGGCTGATTCTGCTATGGCTTGTGAATTTAGGCGTTATTGCAGTCCGGATTTCCACCTATGCTCCCAGCACCCATTACATCTGGCAATTTGCCCTAAGCGCCGTGATGGGGATTTTGATGCTGACAATGGCAGGCAGTATGGTTTTCAACCTGAAAAAAATGAAACAGCCAGTCAGAAAGAAAGTAAAATACGCAATAACGGTTTTTTTCCTGTTTGTATTTCTTGTGGTAAGCCTGTACTGGAATATGTATCAGTTCTGGGCAGTATGATGCGGCAATACGTTGATAATCAGATAAATATGCCTGCCCGCCCGGGATATCGGTCTGTCAAAGGACCATAATTATGAATCAATGCACGTGCTTTCGGAAAACATAAAAATCGTTACCGTAACAAATGGAGGCATAGCCGGACATAGCGCAGAACAATGCATGAATCACTTTTTAATATCAAAATTTATTCAATGGGAGAATTGCTATGGGGGAAAATGATAGTGCTTCATGCATTCCGGCTGCTGTTGCTTTGGCGGAAGATTTTCTTCGCCATAAACCAAAACAGAATTACCGTAACGGTAACAGAAATAAAATCTGCCGCCGGCTCTGCCCAGTAGATTCCTTTTATCCCCATGAATCCGGGCAATATAATAGCAAGAGGAATCAAAAGTATGACTTTCCTCAGCATTGCAATAAATAATGATACCTTTGCCTGTTCCAGTGCCAGAAATGTAGTCTGGCATCCCATTTGTATACCGAAAATTGTAATCATCAAAAAATATACCGGCATATACTGACATGTGAGAGTAACCAGCTCATTGTTGTTGCTAAACAGCTGTGCATAAATTTCTGGTTTCAGTACTGCCAGCCCGCCAAATACAAGGGTTCCCGTCAGACATACAATTATCATGCGGAAAAAAGTGGATTTCACCCGTTCCAGATTTCCGGCACCGTAATTGTAACTCATAATCGGCTGAACGCCCTGGGAGACGCCTTGCACCGGTATGACAATCAACTGCATGATACTGTTCATAATGGACATTGTACCCACATACATGTCTCCGCCATATTTCTGCAGGCCGGAATTAAGCGTAATCATCACGAGACTTTCCGTACTTTGCATAATAAATGGGGAAATACCCAGTGCTGCAATGCCCGTCACCGTTTTTTTATCTAAACGAATACATTTTTTTCGGATTCGTATTACACTCTTAGAGGATGTGAGAAAATGTACCACCCAGGAAGCACTTAGCGCCTGGGAAATAACTGTGGCAAGTGCTGCGCCGCGCACACCCATTTGAAATCCAAAAATGAATATGGGGTCTAATATAATATTGGTCACTGCGCCGAGAAGAACGGAAAACATTGCTACTTTTGAATTCCCCTGACCGCTGATATACGTATTCAGCCCAAGGGAAAACTGGACAAATACAGTTCCTGTCAGATAAATCGTAATATACTGTTGTGCATAAACAATCGTATTATCACTGGCGCCAAATAAATATAAAACCGGCGTTTTGAATATTTGGAACAAAATGGTCAATGCGGCAGAAAATAACAGGAGCATTGCCACACTGCTGCCAAGAATCTGTTCTGCCCGCTCATAATTTTTTTTTCCTAATTGTATGGAAGCCTGCGGAGCGCCTCCCATTCCGGCAAATGCGCTGAATGCAGATATAACTGTCAAAATCGGGGCGGTAATTCCAACTCCGGTCAGCGCCAGTTCTCCATAACCGGCAATATGTCCGATATAGATTCTGTCCACGATATTATAAAGTACGTTGATGATTTGTGCTGCTACCGCCGGCAGAGCCATACTTAACATCAGCCTCCCTAAAGGAGCCGTTCCCAATCTTTCATCGTTTTTCTGCATTTGATATGAAACCTTTCTAATGTGTTTTTACTTGGATTGAAATTCGGATATGGACTGCAGCGTGTAATAGTGCTGATTTTCTAATTAAGTCCAATTGCAAATAAGTTGATTATAGTCTGAAGACGGAAACATGTCAATGTTGTGGAGGAATAAAACACGACAAGCGGACGATTGCTTTCGTCCTTTAAAGTATTCAGTCCATATCTTTTAAAAAGATAATACTTCTTCCGGATACTGTATTGTTTGGGGGGCTCGTAAACCGCTTCTTTTTGGAAGAACGAAAAAGGCTTCTTAATGCATTATTTAATTTTACCCGAAAATTGAATTTTATTATGTTTGTGCCAAAATAAGGAAAGATGAATATCTGGATGTAATTAAATTGACGGCGAAAATATCAAAAGCGATTAGGGGAATACTTAAAGAACATCAAAATTTTTGGGAGCAGTTTAACCGCATTATAATTAATTACGATAATGGACAGATTTAACTTACCAAAATTCTGACTTCTGTTTTTAATACATTTTATGCCCATGTAGAGTTTCGAAAAATAAAGCCTGTAGATTATAAATTGTTTCAGGCGGGACATGGATTTCCTTACGGCATAGGGAGTGATAATGTGAAGTTATTTGTTGTGGAGGATGATAAGGCGCTTGCCAGGGAACTTATCCTGTTGTGCGAAAGATGGGGATTTCCGGCTAAGGCGCCGCTGGATTTTTCCAAAATCGATGAGGAGTGCAGGGAATATGAGCCGGCTCTTGTGTTAATGGATATCAACCTGCCTTATTATGATGGATTTTACTGGTGTGAGAAAATCAGGGAAAGCTCTATGGTGCCTGTTTTGTTTTTATCCAGCAGGGACCAGAACGGGGACAAGGTGATGGCAATGGCTTCCGGCGGGGATGATTATATGGAAAAGCCCTTTGACCCGGAGCTTTTGCTGGTGAAGATTCGTTCCATGTTAAGAAGGACCTATGAATATAAATCCCAGGACAGGGAGTATATAGGGGAGGATATGTATTATGACAATGGGAAGGGCGTATTTGTATGCGGAGACAAGTCAGTGGAGCTGACGAAATCGGAAGGGAAAATCATGACGGCGCTGCTGGCACAAAAAGGCAGCGTGGTAAGCAGGGAAAAGCTTATGCAGCATTTATGGAATACAGATGAATTTGTTACAGATGCCTCGCTGACTGTTCTGGTGTCAAGGCTAAGGGCAAAGCTTTCCGGTGTATGCGGCGGTCTGGATGTGATACGGACGAAAAAGGGAATGGGATATTATATAAAATGATGGATTATATAAAGGAAAGAAAGGCTCTTCTATTCCTGCAGGCGGGACTTTTTCTATTTATCAATGTTTATTTTGGATTTATTTGCGGGACTAATGTGTATGTGATGGATTTGCTTTATTTTGATATGATATATGTGCTGGCAGCAGTCTTTTGGGGAAAGAATGATTATGAGAGATGGAAGCGGCTGGGAGAAATCATGGAAAGAAGCGGGGAGGAAGAGGAAACAGAGCAAAGGGAGCTGATGGGAAACCGGCTTTTTGCTTTCTTTCAAAAAAGGCAGCAGGAAAAGGAAGAAGAAATATCCATCCTGCAGGATGAAATCAGGGAACAGACGGAGTATATGACAAGATGGGTTCATGAAACCAAGCTGCCCTTGTCTGCCTTAAAGCTTATGAATGAAAGGAATCCGGACAGTGAGCTTAAGGAAGAAATGCAGGAGCAGCTGGAACGGCTTGGACAGCTTATGAACAGAATCGTCATGAACGGGAAATTAAGCAGTCCTCAGTATGACACCAGATTTGAAAAGCTCATGCTTAAGGATGCGGTTATGGAGTCCATGAAAAACCAGTCCTATTTTCTGATTAAAGAGCATTTTCAAATAGAAATGGAGCTGGAAGGGTTGTTTGTATACAGCGACAGAAGGTGGCTTGTATATTTGTTGGACCAGCTCATTGGCAACTCTATAAAATATAGAAGGGAAGAGCCCGCATTGTTTTTTGGCGGGAAAAAGCTGTCAGGGGAAGAGGTGGTTTTCTGGGTGGAGGATAAGGGCATTGGCATAGACAGGGAAGAGCTTCCGTATTTGTTTGATAAGGGTTACGTGGGGAGCAATTTAAGAAAAGGGGATTATCGTTCTACGGGAATGGGGCTTTATTTTGTGAAAAAGATTGCCCGTCTTTTGCGGATTGAAATCCGGGTGGAATCCGAAAGAGGGGAAGGAACACGGTTTGAGCTTTATTTTCAGGGGAATACGGATTATTTTATAATGGACTGAGAAAAACCTTGCATTTTTGTTACATAAAACGGGAGACTGTAACATGGATGTAAGGATTTTTTATAGAAATCCTGCTAAGCTTTTTTATGTAACAGAATAACGGTTTCGGGAGTCTCGGAATAGGGATTGGATTTGCATGGGCATGGGAGCCGGCAGAGCCGAAGCAGCAGCCCCGGAAGGATATTAGACGGATGCGCTGCTGTGATTTTACTGCCGGTTTTCCTAAACAGCTTGGTTTTAGTTGTTTATACCGTCCGGGCCGGAATATAGCGGCGTCCATGCCGCAATATTCCTAAAATTGCCATCCGTGGCAATTTTTCCCTGGGGCTTGAACAAGCTGTTAAGGAAAAACGGCAGTAAAATCAGGGCAGCGCATCCGTCTAATATCCTTCCCGGTCTGCCGGTTCGGGTCTGCCGGCTCTCCTGTCCATGCAAATCCAATCCCTATTCCGAGGCAGCGCGGACTGTCTGTTACAGAGAAAGAAAGTGCCGGTATTGGCAGGCGAAGTAAGGAGGAGCTTCATGAGAAAAATAGTAGAGGTAAAGGATTTGGTAAAGGGCTTTGGCAGGAGGGAATATGAAACTGCTGTGTTGAAGGGAATCAGTCTTGATATTTATGAGAAGGACTTTATTGCCGTTATGGGGCCCAGCGGGGCGGGGAAGTCTACGTTGTTGAATATGCTTTCCACGCTGGATAAGCCCACAAGGGGGCAGATTATTCTGGATGGGAAGGATGTTACAAGGGCGGATAATAAGTTGTTGTCCATTTTGAGGAGGGATAAGATCGGGTTTATTTTTCAGGAATATAATCTGCTTGATAATATGACCCTGCAGGATAATATTGCTCTGCCTCTTTCTTTAAATGGAGAAAAGAGCAGGGTGATATTGGAAAAGGTGGAGCGGATGGCGGAGCTGTTCGGGTTGAAGCCTCATTTGAAAAAGTATCCATGGCAGCTGTCGGGAGGACAGAAGCAGAGAGGAGCCAGCGCAAGGGCATTGATTACACAGCCTGAGATTATTTTTGCGGATGAGCCTACCGGAGCCCTTGACTCCAAGTCCAGTAAGGAGTTGCTAACCAGTCTCAGGCTGGCAAATGAAGAGGAGGGAGCCACGATTTTAATGGTGACCCACGATGCTTATACGGCAAGCTATGCAAAGCAGGTCTATATGCTTGTGGACGGACAGATTCAAAGCAGGTTGAACAGCAAAGGAGACAGAAAATTTTTCTATGATGAAATCCTGCAGCTGCTGGCTTCCATGGGAGGTGACAGGGAATGAGTTTATTTGGTCTTGCGTGTTCAAATTTTAAAAGGAGCGTTAAGGAATATGCTTCTCTGATTATTGCTCTGGCATTTTCCGTTTTTATTTTTTTTAATTTTCAAAATGTGGTATTTTCCGATTCCATGGATGTACTGGAAAATTTCAATAAGGATTATATTGATATGATTGTCCAGGCTGCTTCCTTTATATTTGGCGTGTTTCTGTTCTTTTTTATCTGGTATGCCACTAACGTTTTTTTAAGCCAGAGAAAAAGGGAAATCGGAATCTATACCTTTATGGGGCTTGACAATGTAAGAATTGGAAAGATGTATGCCATAGAAGCTTTCCTTATCGGTGTGTTTTCTCTGGCAGCGGGGCTGGTCTTTGGTATTTTGTTCTCCAAGCTGTTCCAGATGCTGCTTTTAAGAATTTCAGATATCAGCGTGGATATTCGGTTTTCCTTTTCCCTGCCGCCGGTGCTCATTACTTCGGTTATATTTGGCATTATTTATGGAATCATGATTATAAAAGGTTATGTTTCCATTGTAAGGAGCAGCGTTTTAAGTATGCTGTCTGACGCAAAAAGGCAGGAAATGAAAAACGAAAATATTTTTCTTACAATCTTTAAGGTGGTTTTAGGACTTGCCGTGCTTGGAACCGGCTATGTATTTGCAATCAACACGGGAGGATTACAGTCTTTAGCATATGGACTTTTGGCGGTGATTCTGGTAGTGGCAGGAACCTATCTGTTATATGGAGGAGCCATCCCTTTTTTCATAAGAAAGCTGACAGAAAATAAAAAATTCTTATATGAAAAGGAAAGGAATCTTTGGGTAAATAATCTGGCATACCGGATTCGGAGAAATTACCGTACTTATGGAATCGTTACTGTATTGATGATCTGTTCCGTAACGGTTCTGGCAACCTCCATAGCATTAAAGCAAAGATATGAAAAGATGATTCATTTTCAGGAACATTATTCTTATCAGGTCACTGCCATGCACAGACTGGATAAAGAACAGATTGAAAAAGGCATTTCAGAAAAAAACCAGGTGCTGTATGGCAATGAAATATCTCTGACACTGCTGAATCCGGATGTTTTTCACCGAGAGAGGGGGGGTTATGGAATCGTTCCCTGCTCGGTTCTGAAGGAAGCGGCAAAGGAGGCGGAACTGGATTTTCCTTATGAGGATATAAAAGAGGATGAGGCGGTTTACCTTTCCCATGTGTATTTAATGAGCTTTATGGAGTTTGACCCCAATACCACGGCGGAAATCGGAGAGGAAAGCTATCATGTTCTGGCACAGGATGATACGGCTTATCTGGGCAGGCTTCAGGAATCCATGAATATTTATGTGGTCAGTGATAAAACATATGAAAAATTAAAGACGCTTGGTCTGGAATGCTTTATTTATGGATTTCAGATTGCAGAGCCGGAAAATGCAGAAGCCTCCAGAGCTTATCTGGACACTCTGGTGGAAAAGGAAGGTGATTCCTTTACAGTAGGATATAATATGTTTTTGCCGGACCGGGGAGAGATGGCGTGGATTCCCATTATGTATTCTCTTTGCGTGTTTATGTTCGTAACGCTGATTCTGGCAGCAGGAAGTATTATCTTTATCAAGCTGAACAATGACGCCTACGAGGATACAGAGCGGTATAAGATATTGAAAAAGCTGGGCATATCTGAAGATGTGTTGAAAAGAGCCATGAAGCATGAAATACGGTTTACGTATTACTGCCCATTTGTGCTGATGGTGGTTACTTCCTATTTCTCCGTGCGGGCTCTTGGAAATGTAATGAAAACGGAGCTGACGACAGTAAATGTATATAGTGCAGTGGCTATTATTCTGCTGTTTTTCCTTATTTATCTGGTTTCCGTAAGGGCGTTTCAAAAAAAGGTGCTGAAATAGCTAAATTTTTCGGGTGTTAGAGCCGATAATAAAATAGTCAGGAAGACATTTGAAATCAATGGAGTGATTGCGTTGATTTTAAATGTCTTTTTTATTTCTGCGAGCAACGAGCCAAGTGGCTGCTTACAGACATTTGGCGACTGTCGCGAGGGTCAAATACCCCGCTGCTCTGCAGCGTTGCAAGTTTGATACCTCGTAGCTTGCCGGGGGTGTTTGACTTTAGAAGATTAGGAAAAATAGGAGGAATAAAGCATGAGAATTTCAGGAATTGCATATGCAGCGCAAAATAGAAGTGAGGCGGTTTATAAGAATGGGGAAAAAGCGGATGGGCAGAAGGAGTTTAAAAACTGTCTGCATGAAAGCATGTTATCAGGAATGGCGGAAAAAGAACCGGTAAAACCATATGAAACCATGGCAAAATTTGAGGAAAGGCTTACAGGGAAAAAAGGTGCTCCTTATTCCTATCTGGCAGATGATTCAGGGATGATAGAGTATAATGGGGTAGTGTTTTTCTGTGATGATGAACATAATACTATCAGTTTAGGGGATGTGAGTAATCCGAAGGATGTGATTACGGTTCCCCTTTCAGGAGGAGGTTGTCTAAAGGTAAACCGGAATAATATTGATGATTTGTCAAAAGCCATCGGCATGTTTTGTCCGGAGGATATCAACCGGATTTTAAGGGCGCTGGCTAAGGACGCCAAGGCGCAGAAGGCTTTGCAGGAGATTGAAGAGGAGAAAGACGAATTTTGTAACAGTTTAGGTTGATTTTGGGGAAAGGCAGATGAAAGCTGAGGGCTGAACCGTTACGATGAAAGATTGAAAAACAGGTTAATTATATTTTCATCGGCATTTACAGATATTGCAAAGATTAAGATAGTTGTGAGGAAAGAATCAGAGAATAAGGAATGTTAATAATACCATTACTTGTAGAAATACGAGTAGTGGTATTTTATTGTGTGGCGGGTATGCTTTGAAGCTCGGGGGAAAGTTCAAGGGACATAGTTGCTGATGAAAACGATAGCGACTTACAAGGTTTAAGAGAACAGGCAAAACAAATAGGGGAGGAAGATGGATGCATTTGTGCAAATGCGTACCTTTGCAGACTGGGGCAAAGTAGGGCATAATATGGCAGAAAACCTTGGAATTACTACGGTTTAGACTACTAAGGCTCATGGCTGGAATTGGGATGAACGCAAAGGTGTTGGGAGAAAGCCTTAGTAGCAATGAACTACTTAAGTGTAATGCCATAGATTTTTTATCAATCAAAATACGACAGAATAATATGTGGTGATTTGTATTGTAAATGTTGCACGGATAATGTATAATTTTATCGGAGGGTAAGGTTATGAATAAGACAATCTCAATTAGCATTCGTGTCAGTGAGGAAGATTTAAATAAATTAAAAGCCGCAGCAGAACTGGAAAATTATGCATCCTATAGCGAATTCATTAGGAGAACAGCTTTAAAAGAGGCTGATAAAATTTTGAAAAATAATAAAAACAGCAAATAGAACACTTGTTCGCCGATGCGAAATGGTATATAATCATATGATAAGTGAAAGCTATTTTGGAGGTGCTGGTATGGCTAAAGGCAAAAGGGCAGAATCAAGATGCAGATATTTAGTAAGAGATATAGCTGGTCAAAAGGGGTGGGATGTAAAGCATCCACAAAAAGGAGGGGACTTTTTAGAAGAGCAAGAAATTGAGGATTTTTTTCCAGAGTGTGGACTTGATGGAACAAAACCGGATTTTATTGTGTGTAAAAAATCACTTCCGTTAGTAGTAGTCGAAGCAAAAAACGATATCAGGAAAATCGATAATGCAATATCGGAAGCAATTGATTATGCAGATGCAATAAATAAAAAAGGAAAATATAAAATTAGAATTGCTGTTGGTGTTGCGGGTGAAGAAGATCATGGATACTTGTTTAAGTCTTATTTTTGGAATGATAAAAAATGGACACCTTTGACATCTAAAGGATACGAGTTAACGAGTTTTCCCAGTGTGTTTGAGGTAGAGGGAGCTTTAGTAACTAATAACGGAACAACTGAAGTATCAATTCCTCAGATATCTGATTATATTAATACGGCTATAGAACTTTCTTCGATATTAAGAACAGCAAAAATCGAGCCATCTTTACGTCCTAAAGTATTGGGTGCAGTAATTACTGCATTATATTGGGGTGAAATTGATTTAGAGGATGGAAAGGAATTGGAGTCTATCAATAATTTGGTGTCAGAGGCAATTAAGTCAACAGATCATTTTGAGGAAAGTAAGAAAGAACAGTTAATAGAAACACTTAAATTAACAGTTGGAGATTATAACAGATTATCGAATAAAATCAGTAAGATAGTATTTTTGCTAAAAAAACTTAATATTAAATCGATCTTACAAACAGATACAGATTTTTTAGGCTTGTTATATGAAGCATTTATTAGATATGGATATGATAATAATTCGTTGGGAATTGTTTTTACTCCTCGACATATTACAAAGTTTTGTGCGGAGTTAATAGATGTAACAGCGAAGGATAAGGTTATTGATATAGCATGTGGCTCAGGTGGATTCTTGGTTGCCTCTTTTGATCGTATGATGAAAACATCAAAAAAATTGGGAATACCATCAGAAATAATAAGAGAGTCCTTATATGGATTCGATACGAATCCTACAGTTTGGTCTTTAGCTGCACTTAATATGTTTTTCAGAGGCGATGGAAAGAGCCATATTGAGAATGTAAGTTGTTTTGAAGAGAGTAGCAAAGAAAATGTAAAGAATAAATTTACAAAAGCTTTGCTGAATCCGCCTTTTTCTCAAGCTGAAGAACCAGAACGAGATTTTATTTCACTGGCCATGGAATCATTGCAAACAATGGGACTAATGGCTGTTGTTGTTAAATCTGGTATTTTTGCTGATGATGATAATGCCTTATGGAGAAGTGAATTTTTGAAAAAACACTCTGTTTTGGGCATGATTAGTTTACCTGGAGATTTGTTTTATCCTACAGCGGTCGATACAACGATAATGATTGCCCAAGCACATAGACCGCAAATTAAAAGCGATAAGATTTTTATGGCTAAAATCTGGAATGATGGATATAAAAAGTTAAAAGGGAAAAGGGTTGAAGTAGAAGGTTCGCAATTATTTGAAGTATTAGAGTTGTTTAAGAAATTTATAAAAAATAAGAGGGTAAAATCAGAACTTGTAACAATTGTATCAGCGTTGCAGATAATGGAGAATGGTGCAGAATTTTCACCAGAACAGTATTTGCCACAACCTGAATTGTCTGAAGATGAGCAAAATTTATATGTTGAGAATATTACAAAATCAATTTTAACGGCAACTGTATGTATCGAGGATATTGCAGATGAGGTGATTAAGACTTTTCCGATATATGATGATAAGTTACCGGAACTTCCATACGGAAAAGCTGGTAATATAGAAAAGTTTTTCACTGTTTCGGGTGGAAAATCAAGTGGTGAGAGTAACTACTTAGCTGGAACATGTCCGTATGTATCATCAGGAGATCCACAAAATAGTATTGTTAGGCTGGTGAATGACATTAATGGAGAAGTGTTTGAAAAAGGAGCTATTACTGTAACTTGTTTTGGGCAGGCTTGTGTTCAGCCATGGAGATTTATGGCTAGAGGAAATGGTGGTAGTGCTGTAAGGGTTTTAATACCGAAATATAAGATGACATATTCTGAAATGGCATGGTTTGCTGCTCAAATAAATATGCAACGGTGGCGATTCTTTTATGGAAGAATGGCGATACAAAAAAGATTAAAACAATTAAATTTAATTGCACCATCTAAAAAAATTGAGGATGGTGAAAATAGTATTGCTAAAAAAATAAGTGAATTATCAGGAACATTTTCTAGTATAATGAAAGAATAAAATAAAGGTAGGGGATATCAAAATCTCTACAGCCTTTCTGCTTGAAGACCGATGGTCCCCTTCGTGCGAATTTTCGCAGAATTAAACAGGGGAGATACCTACTGAATTCGGATTATATGAAAATATCCGCAGAGTATGGTTGTTTGGGCTGATTTTGTTTTGCCGGATAATACCAAAATGCGCATAAAAATCATGTAAAAACAGCATAAAAAACACGGTTTTTATGCGTACTTTTTGGCAGAAATAAATCGAAAATGTCTTGCTATTCTGTGCTGTCAGAGTGATATATGTACTACTGAAAAAAGAAAGGTGGGTACATATTATGAAGAACGAAATCAGATTTACATTGGAACCGAAGCAGAGACCGAAGTTGGCACAGGAGATCGGGAACATACTTGGAACAGTACCGTACTATGAACGGGTGCCAAGCTGTGCATATGATATTGCAGGATACCGACTGGACAAAGAAGGCGTACTGCATATTCCGGAAGGAACAACGAAAGAAACGATGGAAAAATTGATTTGGCAGTTAAGAAAGTGTGGTTTTCAGGACGATGCGGAATTAACCGAAGAAGTGCCAATGCAGCAGGAAAAGCTGACTGTGGCAATGCCGACCAATGAAAAAATATCCTGCGGCATTATGTTAAATATCAATAGGTCAGCACACTGGTTTGCATTCAAGTGATGATTTCCCAATTGGAAACGTGATTTTTACTTCGGCAGGTGAAGCGTTGAGTAAGATTACAGAACAGCATAAATTAGAAGGATATGAAGAGGCAGTAAAAAAGTATTTAAAATCAAAGGGTGTGTCAGTAGAGGAAGAAAGTTCGTACAATGTAACTGTATTTAGAGATGGGGTTCAAGTTACAAAGAAAAATCCTGTATAATCGTTAAAGGGTAGAATATAATCCCCAAGCTTGGGCAGTACGGCATAACGGGGCAAATTGCGGCATATGGTAAAGTGGGTTACTACGAGTGAGGAAATGAATACAGGAAATGTAAATCATTAAAAGGTAATAAGAAAACGTTAAATGGTTTTATTTTTGGCTTTTTGAGCCTTTTTTCATTTCTAATTTGGTTTTTATTCTAAATACTCAGATTTCAATTTTTCAAGCAGTCGTTCGGCAATGGGGGTAAAGATTTGGTATTTTTTCCAGATTAAATATATTTTTGTTTCGAGTTTGGGCGTAAGGGGGCGGAAAACAAGCCCGCTGTCGGGACTTGTATCGATCAAATGTTCAAAAGTTAAAAGATAGCCCAGTCTTTCCCTGACAAAAAGGGAGCCGTTATAGGACAGGCGAAACGATCCTTCAAGGTGTAATTTATCCATACGGTTACCGCTCCATTTAGAAATATCATGATTCCATCCTTGTTCGGAACAAAATAAAGGAAGTCCAATCAAGTCATCTACGCTGATGGCATTTTTTTCTGCTAATTTACAGTCCTTTGGCATTACAATGCCCCACAGATCAGCAGCAGGAAACGTTAAATAATGATATTTTGCAGTATTGGGCTCCTGCGCCAGCACGGCAAAGTCAATGATGCCTTTATCCAGCTTTTCTGTAACCTGCTCTGTGTCTCCGCTGGTGATATGATAATGCAGGTCAGGGTAAGTCTTCTTGAATTTCCGGATTGCGGCGGCGAGGTATCGGATTTGGTAAGATTCTGCCAGGCCGAAGTAAACATCACCGCCCAGAATATTATCTAATGTAAGAAATTCGGCAGTGATCTTATCAGCCATTTTTATCAGATCCTCCGCCCGTTTCCGAAGTAAAATCCCTTCCTCCGTAAGCTGTATACTGAAACTGTGGCGCGTAAACAGTTTTTTACCAAGCTCGTCTTCAAGTGCCTTTAACTGTTTGGAAAGCGTAGGCTGGGTAACGTGGAGAAGATCTGCCGCACGGGTCATATTTTCCTCCCTTGCCACTGCAAGGAAGTATCTCATGGTTCGCAGTTCCATATTGTCCCCCCCTCTGTGATATTCCAAAAAATTATATCATGATATAAATTATAGCAATTAGCGAAATGAAAATCAAGAGGATATAATAGTCCTATGATTACAGGGTTCGCGAAGCGGTTCCTGTAATACAAACATAGCAGGAAGGGAGGCGGTCATACGGATGATTTAATTCAGAATCTTAGAGATGCAGGATGTGGTTCACAAACCATTGAAGAAGTCTGCAGGCTGTATGGTAACGGTCAGGTTCAGGATGCTATTAAAACGCTGCGGAAACACCGCTGCAGTTTGATGGACAATCTGCATGAAAGTCAGGGAAGGGTTGACTGTCTTGATTTTCTAGTATGGCGTATGGAAAAAGAAAAGCGATAACCAAAAAATGATGAAAAGAAAGAGAGGCATTATAAAATGGAAAATACTGTAAAACTGGAACTGACCAAGGAATGGGATAAGACTTTCACGAAAAGTGAAAAGGTGAACCACCGCAAGGTTACATTTCCTAACCGCTATGGGATCACACTGGCGGCAGACCTTTATGAGCCGAAAGGGGCTGAAGGAAAACTGGCTGCGATTGCGGTATGCGGACCGTTTGGAGCGGTGAAGGAGCAGGCATCCGGACTGTATGCGCAGATGATGGCGGAGCGTGGTTTCCTCACTATGGCATTTGATCCTTCCTTTACCGGTGAAAGCGGCGGCACACCCCGCTATATGGCTTCACCGGATATCAATACAGAGGATTTTCAGGCGGCGGTGGATTTCCTTTCCGTACAGGAAAATGTTGCCCCCGACCGTATCGGCATTATCGGTATCTGTGGATGGGGAGGCCTTGCCCTCAATGTGGCAGCATTGGATACCCGCATCAAGGCGACGGTTGCCTCCACCATGTATGATATGTCCCGTGTCAATGCCAACGGATATTTTGACGCAGATAACTCTGCAGATGCACGGTATGCGAAGAAAGAAGCCATGAATGCCTAGAGGATGATGGATTATAAAAACGGCAGCTATGCGCTGGGCGGCGGTGTGGTCGATCCGCTTCCGGAGGATGCCCCTTTCTATGTGGCAGATTATCACAACTATTATAAAACGGACCGTGGCTATCATAAGCGTTCCTTAAATTCCAACGGCGGCTGGAATGTGATCGGATGTATGTCCTTTATGAACCAGCCGATCCTTCAGTACAGCAATGAGATTCGCAGCGCTGTCCTGATCATGCACGGAGAAAAGGCACATTCCTGCTATTTCAGCCGTGATGCCTATGCTGCGATGGTGAAGGATAATCCCCACACAGACAACAAGGAACTGCTGATCATTCCAGATGCAGTCCATACGGATTTGTATGATGGCGGCGGAAAGGATGCGATTCCTTTTGATAAGCTGGAGCAGTTTTTTTCGGAAAATATGAGATAACATTTATAAGCTTAGAATGGTAGGAGAAAGACGGTGTTAGGAAAATTTATGTATTAAATTTTACGTGCCATCCAATGCAACCCATCCCAAGGCGCATAGAGCCTTTCGATACCCAGCAGGAGAGGGCAGAGCATGGAATAGTCTTCGGGGCCTTGGTAAAGGCGCCGGTCCTTACGCACCGTATTTTGGTGCGTTAGTACCGCTGCGTCTTTGCAGAGCGAAAGCGTGCCCGGAAGACTATTCCATGCTCTGCCCTCTCCTGCGTCCTCTTATCCAATCCCCACCTGCCCCTTCCGGCAAATACATAAAAAAAGAGAACCGATTCCCCGAATCAGTCCTCCACATCCTGGTCCGCCGCAACCGCAGAAACAACGGAAGCAACAACCGCAACGACTACTGCAATGATAATTACCAGCAATCCGCCGGCTAATAAAATGAACATAATATCATCCCTTCCTATATCTGAAATGATTATAGCATGTTTTATAAAAAATGGAAATAAATTATTATCATAAAGTTGCTTTTTTCTCCCATACTAAGTATAAGGTCCAAATGGGTTTTAAAACACCCGGACGAAAGCAAGGAAACGTAACAGTTCAGACGGCGGCTTTCCCCACAGGCACCGGGACGTGCTTCCCCAGAGAACGGTTCTGCGTCTTCACGCTCCGGTGCCTGTAAAGAAAGCCGCTGCCTGAACTGTTACAATGAAACGGAAACAAAGAAACAGTATGGGAAGGGAGAAAGAACTATGGATTTTCAACAGATACCAATTGGCTTTGGCATGGGACTTGCCATGAACAGAGAGGCATTAGAAGGTTATTCCAGACTAACAGAAGCAGAAAAGGAGCAGATTATATTTAAGTGCAGAGATGCAAAATCAAAGGAGGAGATGGACAAGATTATATCATCCCTTGGAAATCCTTTTGAGTAAATACAGAATCAAGGGGAAACCTTTTTGAGCTTCTGCATATCTTATTAGAAAGAAGTAAAAAGGAACCTTCTAATATGGATGAGAATATGGTAGAAGAATATTTTGACAAACCGGATATGCCGGAAAGGTTTGAACAGTGCGGAGGCTGCAAGAAAGAACATCATGCATGCACAAAGGTAACTTATCAGTATGCGGAAGTAAGCGTTCCGGTTAAGGTAAAGCCTTTTGCAAGGGTTGGAAGAATTGAAACACAGTGCTGTGGAAATCCGGTGATTACGGACCACAGAAAGGGAGATTGTGACTGTGACGGAATATGTGAGCTGGAAATCGCACAGACAATCTGTGTTAAGATTCCGATTGAGTATTGTGCAATGACTGACATAGGCGAAAACAAAGTCAGGTGCGGGGATGTGTCCAACTCCTGTCATTGCTTTAAAAAGGAAAAAGACGATATTTTGTAGAAAAGTTTGGTGCGAAAGCCCTCTTTCTTATTTGCCAGTGTATTTTGAGTATGCTATACTAAGCAAACAGGAAAGAGGGTTTTATTATGGCAAAGGGGAAAAGAAGCAATGAGATAAAATGGGACAAGTTGGATAATACAGCCCATTTATTTCCGGTTATTGCAAATGAAACAATGAGCAGCGTGTACCGTATCAGCGTGACCCTGCGGGAAGAAATAAAACAGGAGCTTTTGCAGGAAGCGCTGGAAATGGTGCTGCCCTGGTTTGATACATTTAACTCCAGAATGAAAAAGGGTTTTTTCTGGTATTATTTTGAAACAAACCGGAAAAGCGCGCCGAAGGTAGTGGAGGAGAGAACCTATCCATGCCTTTATATGGAACCGTATAAAAACCATAATTATTTGTTTCGCATTACTTATTATGAAAAAAGAATCAATTTAGAGGTTTTTCATGTGCTTACCGACGGCATGGGAGCCATCACCTTTTTAAGAGAGCTTACATACCAGTATTTGCGGCTTTCTCACCCGGAACTGGGAAAGAAGCTTGGAGACCATTTATCCAGCGATACCTCCTTAAACAAAGAGGACAGCTATATTAAAAATTATAAAAAGAGCCATGCCAAAGGCTATAAGACAGAAAAAGCATTTCTGTTAAAGGGCGAGTACCTGCAACAGGGGCAGCTGGGGGTTATCCATGGCTATCTGCCTATTGCAGAAGTAAAGGCAGCGGCGAAAAAGAGGGACATGAGCATAAACCAGTATCTGGTAGGAATACTGGTTTACGGCATTTATAGGGAATGGCTGCATGAAGCGCCCAATAAAAGACCTGTTGCGGTCTGCGTACCGGTAAATCTCCGCCCCTACTTTGATTCCATTACTACAAAAAACTTTTTTACAGTAGTCACGGCAGTATTTCGTTCCGAAAAAGAGCATTATACATTTGAAGAAGTGCTTGCCATTGTGAAGCAAAGCCTTGTGGAGCAGATAAACCGGGAGAATCTGGAAAATCTGATTTCTTACAATGTTTCCAGGGAAAAGAAGCTGATTGTCAGAGCGGTTCCTTTATTTATAAAAAATCTGGCAGTGAAAATGGTCTATAAAAGCTCTGCAAGGGCAAATACCACTACCGTAACCAATATAGGAGCCATTTCTTTAGAGGAGGAATATAAGCCTTATGTGGACAAGTTCCATGTGGTTCTGTCCATGACAAAGGGACAGAATATGAAAAGCGCTATTTGTTCCTATGAAGATACTCTTGTATTTAATTTCAGCTCCCGCTTAAAGGATGTGTCCATTCAAAAGGCATTTTTCAGAAAGCTGGCGGAAGAAGGAATCCATGTAACAATAGAAAGCAACGGGGTGTATTATGAGTAGATGTAAACAGTGTAAAATTCAGATTGCAGATCATACAATGGTCTGTCCTTTATGTAACAGTGTGCTTGAGGTAAAGGAAGGGGAAGAAGAAGGACGGGATATGTATCCGGATGTAAGGCTTCGCACAAGAATGTTCCAGATAGTGGTAAGAGTTTATTTTGTGGCAGCTGTCCTGCTGGAAATCGCACTGGTAGTCGTCAACAGCCTGACCTTTTCCGGTACATGGTGGTCAGTCATATGCGGAGCAGCATTTCTTTTTCTGTTTTTTACGTTAAGCTTTTCCGTTTCCAATCATAATTATGGGCACATATTGAAAATTGCGGTGGAGGCTGTGGTAATCGTGCTGTTTACCCTGTTAGTGGACGTGATTATAGGATATCGGGGCTGGTCGCTGACCTATGCCATGCCGTCGGTTATCATCATGGTGGATATTGCCATTATCGTGCTGATGATTGCCAACAATCTGAACTGGCAGAGCTATATATCCCTGCAGCTAACCATGATTGGATTCAGCGCTGTGGGCATTGTGCTTTTTTACGTGGGATTAGTAAAGAAGCCGCTGCTAACCTTTATCAGTCTGCTGTTTTCACTTCTGTTATTTTTGGGCACGGTGCTCATTGGAGACAGGAGAGCAAAAACAGAGCTGAAAAGAAGGTTTCATGTTTAAATTTATGAAAACTTGATATACGGGCTGTTTTTAGAGATTTATAAGGTGGAATCATTTTGAAACCATTATACCGGCATTTGAGAGGGAAACAAAATGTTAAGAAAACAAACAGATAGAACCGGAGAAAATGAAGTGAGCATAAGAGGACGTATCTTAAGGGAAATCATTGCCCACTTTCATTCAGATCAGATGACAGAACAGGACATCATGGGCGGAGGAATCCGAAAAAGGCTGGAGGAAGCGCCATGGAAAAGTCCAGAGGGCTATGAGGTGCTTCCGGTCTCCATGGAAAACTTTGAAATGGAGCTTCTTTTATCAGAGGAGGATAAAGGAGAGCTGGTAGTGCTGCAGCTTCACGGAGGAGGATATGTAGGAAAGCTTCGGAATTCCCATCGGGCGACGGCAGTTTTGTACAGCAGGGCAGGAAAGGGCTGCAATGTGCTGACTATTGATTACCGGGTGGCTCCTGAGCACCCTTATCCGGCAGCGCTGGAGGATGGGTTAGCAGCCTATAACTGGCTTTTGGAGCAGGGGTACACGGGAGATAAGATTCTGTTAGGAGGAGATTCGGCAGGAGGAGGACTTGCCATGGCAATGACCATGTATCTAAGGGATCATGGACAGGAAATGCCAAAGGGAATCGTGGCAATGTCTCCGTGGACGGACTTAACTGCCAGCGGCGCATCCTACGAGGATAATTTTGAAATCGACCCTCTTTTTGGAAAGACGAGAGAAAGCCTTATTTATAACAACGCATATCCGGGAGAAGAGGACCCTGAAAATCCTTATATCTCTCCCATGTTTGGAAGCTTTGAGCATTTTCCGCCTATGCTTGTGCAGGTGGGCACCCATGAAATGCTTTTAAGCGATTCGGTTTCGGTAGTAAAAAAAGCAAGACAGGCAGGCGTGAAGGTGCGTTTCAGCAGATATGAAGGAATGTTCCATGTATTTCAAAGGGCAATGCTGCTTTTGCCCGAGTCCAGAAAGGCATGGATTGAGGTGGAGAAATTTATTGAAAAGATTCAGGACCTAATGGCGGCGCCTGCATTGGAACAGATGCCTCATGAATAGGATGAAGCTATAGCCAGCCTCCATCCAGAGTGATGATTTGCCCGGTCAGATAGGCCGGGCTTTTTATCAGATTCAGGACAAGCTCTGCGGCTTCCTCAGGGGTTCCCATGCGCCCGGCAGGAATATCTTCTATAATAGAAGCTTTTTCTTCCATGGAAAAACAGTTGTTCATATCCGTGTCCATCATGCCAAGGGCAACGGCATTTACCCGAATGTTGCTTGGTGCTAACTCTTTGGCAAGTGCCCTGGTAAAGCTGTTGAGTCCTCCTTTGGAAGCGGAGTATGCTGCTTCTGTGGAAGCGCCTGCATTTCCCCATACGGAAGAAATGTTAATGATTTTCCCGCTTTTTTGCTGCAACATGTTAGGGATTGCTAACTTGCATGTATAAAAGGCGGAGGAAAGGTTTGTGTCCAAAACCCGTTTCCATTCCTCAGGTGTCATATCCTGAAGCAGTCCCACATAAGAAATACCGGCATTGTTAATCAGTACATCCAGCTGTCTGATGTTTGAAAAGCATTGCTCAACAAAATGGTAATCAGAGATATCCCCAACAAATCCGGTACAGGAAATGTGATATTCTTTTTCGAGCTCCTCTATAAGATTTAAGAGAAGTTCTTTTTGTGTATGGCATACCAGATAAAGGTTATACCCTTCTTTGGCTAAAGCGGTTGCAATGGCTTTTCCGATTCCCCGGGAAGCGCCTGTGAGGAAGGCTGTTTTTTGCATGGTGTTTTTGCTCCTTTCTTTTGAGACAGGTGGATTCGGTTCTTTTAATAGTATAGCATATTTATTCCTGCGGGCAATGAGGAAAATAACCATTTGCCGGCCCGAATTTGCCGGCAGTAAAAACACGGAAATCAATTTTCAGACGGCAGCTTTCAAGACAGGCTCCGGGACGGGCTCTCCGCAAAGAATGTTTCTTCGTCGCCACGCTCTCGCTCTGATAAAAACGCAGCAGTTCTAAGCTCGAAAATACCTCGCTAAGAACTGGCGATTTTATAAGGGCTCCTTCAGAAATCATTCTTTGCGGAGAGCCCGTCCCGGAGCCTGTCTTGAAAGCTGCCGTCTGAAAATTGATTTCCGTGCAATAAAAAAGATTTGAGCAATCTGTGGAAAAGGGATATGATATAAATAATAGGGAAGCAGCAAAAAAGGTGTCCGGACAGTTATTCCGGAATGCCGGATTCTTATTGGGCAGAGGAAAGAAAAATGGCAAAAATACTTATAGTGGAAGATGACAAGGAAATCAACCGCCTGCTTTGTGAATACTTACAGTCCCGGAATTATGAAGTGATAAATGCGGTGAATGGATTAAGCGCACTGACCCTGCTGCGTGACAGGACGGATATTGACCTGGTGCTGCTGGATCTGATGCTGCCCCTGCAGAGCGGGGATGTAGTGCTTACGAAGCTGAGGGAATTTTCCGGGGTGCCGGTGATTGTTTTGTCAGCAAGGGATACGGTGCAGACCAAGATAGAGTTGATTCGTATGGGCGCTGATGATTACATGACAAAACCCTTTGATCTGGATGAGGTAGAAGTCCGGATAGAGGCAATACTTCGCAGGATGGAAAAACGGGCGAAGGCGGATGGGGCAGAAAAACTGCAGCATAAGGAACTGATTATGGACTGCATGGCAAAAACGGTAGCGGTCAGAGGAAATGCAGTAGTTTTAACCAGCAAGGAATACAGGCTGCTGGAATTACTGCTTCGTAATCCTGCAAAGCTGTTTTCAAAGGCAAATTTGTTTGAAAGCGTGTGGAATGAGCCGTATTTTAATGAGGACAGTACGCTGAAGGTACACATGAGCAACCTGCGAAATAAAATAAAACAATATGCCCCTGATGAGGAATATATTGAGACCGTCTGGCGGATGGGATACCGCCTGAAGCAGTAGCAGAATTTGTCCTTGTTCCTCTTCTTTACTTTTTCTTAACCATTTACTTAACGTTTTCTTTAGAGTAAGCCTGTATAGTGAAAGATGAAAAAAACAAGGAAAAGAGGAGGAAGGGAACCGTTCAGACCGTAGCTCCCGGCAGAAACCGGAACAGGGATTGGACAGAACATGATTTCTGCGTCGTCACGCTCCCGCTCTGATAAAAACGCAGCAGTGCTAAGCTCGAAAGAACC
>CAJUEX010000035.1 GCA_910585715.1 uncultured Lachnospiraceae bacterium | reverse complement strand
TCCATTTTTAAGGAACCCTTCTTCTTATCGTGTCCATTCTATAGGGTATAGTTTATTTCTTTTCCATACTCCAGTCCCTGCTCCAACCCCTGTTCCAGTCCCTCTTCATAACCTTCCTCCCGCAGGGTTCTTTCATGCAGCTCTTCATCATACTCAAATATGCTCATCTGTACCGCCTCCGCTTTGTTCCTTATCAAAAAATCTTTTAGAATCCCTTCTGCTATGCACTCATCTACTGATTTCCTGACTGCCTTTTCTATGGGCATGGTTTCTTTATAAGCCCTTACTTTTTCTACGTATTGCATGTATTGATATAAGATTGGACAATCCCCTTTTAATTCTTCGTTATATCCTGCATTGATGTTCAACTGTACCACTGTCAGCTCCAGATTCACTTCTCCCCTTCGTTCATAGGAATCTGACAGCTTCATAATCCGCCGCTCCGGCTGCTTTTCCACTCCATTGTAAAAGGTGATGAATTTGGGGGTTGGCAGCATAATTTGTCTGCTGGAATAGATGTCTTTTTTGATGATCAGGCTTTCATACAGCCTTGCGGTGTAGAATAAATCCCTTAGTGGAATATTAGGATTTATAGAGGACTGGTGCTCATACAGGTTCATCCGCATATCCAGTATGCAGGAAACGTCATTTTTCATATTCATGTAAATGGCATTTTCCAACGTGGTAACTTCCAGCTCTTCCGGATTGTCATAATGGGTGTCGTTTACTGCATTGTACAGGCTTAGTAATTCTCCAGGGTCTTTAAAAATCATTCGGAATACGGTGTCTTTGTAATTTAACAGAACCGGAATTGGATTTTCCGGAATACGCTTTCCTGCATTTGTCTCCGTGTTTATCTCCGTCTTTATCCCTTTGCTTATCCCCATCTTTGGTGTATCGCATGTTTCATGTCCTTTGTTACTGTTCGTTGCAATGTTTTTTGCCTTTTTCTCCATAGGTTCCTCCTTCTTTTTGCAGGAGGCTCCCATATTTTGAGGCTGCTTTCATTTAAGAATACTTTACTTTCTGATTTTTCAGTAAAGCCCTTTAAAAACTTCCGCAATTCTTCAAAAAACCTCTCTGCTTTTATTTCCTGTTGTCGGGTAAATAGAAAGCATTGATGTTCTTTGACCTTACAGAAATGATGCCAGACCGGCTTTTCGCCAGATAGTTAGAAAATAAATGCTTTTGTATATATTAGCATATCACTTATATTTATTTCAAGCACTTATTTCTAAATATTTGATAAAAAGTTACTTTTATATAGTAATATGTACTTATTTTTCATCTGTTATATGGTGGAAAGAGTTGTCAGGAGCATACACCAGCCCAATACCTACGTGATTGATACCATAGGCTATAAAAACCTGATTCTGAAAATCAACTTTGCAGAAGTTTTACATTGTGAAAACCCGGAAAAGATCCGAGATGACTGGATTTCTAACTACAATATAAAAGTTAGAAATTTTTATATTGATAAGGTAAACAGTGAATTAGCTGATAAAATTCCAACTGCAACACAAATGGGAAAGGTTTATTCCTGCTTAATCCTGCAGACTCTTGAGGATGGAGAAGACTTTATACAAGGCATGATAAAAGTATATCATTCAGAAATCGCACCGATTATTGATGATTATAATACAAGCGCATATTATGAGCCTCCTATATATTGAAAAAAGCATATTATGCCGAAAGCTTCAAGCTATATAAAATAAATGCTTTTATACATCTTAGAACATAATATTGTGATCGCTTCTGCCAAGAAATCATAATATATCCAAAACAGCCCTTCGATACACAGTAGGAGCTGGAAGACTATCCCATGTTCTTCCAGCTCCCACGTCCTTCCATCCAAAACCCGCAGGCTGAACTATTACAATTACTTCCTTCTGCTTACAGCTCACATACTTCCAGCTTCTTACAGCTCGCAGTTATTCACCGTTCTCGGGAATGGAATCACATCCCGGATATTACTCATACCTGTCAGATACATAACGCATCTTTCAAATCCAAGCCCAAAGCCCGCATGTCTTGCGGTGCCATACTTCCGCAAATCTAAATAAAAATCATAATCCTCCGGATTCAGATTCAGCTCCTTCATCCGCGCCAGCAGCTTATCGTAATCATCTTCCCTCTGACTTCCGCCGATAATTTCCCCGATTCCCGGCACGAGGCAGTCCATGGCTGCCACTGTTTTATTATCTTCATTCATCTTCATATAGAATGCTTTAATTTCCTTTGGATAATCAGTAACGAATACAGGACGTTTAAATTCCTTTTCCGTCAAAAGCCTTTCGTGCTCTGTCTGCAAATCACAGCCCCAGGACACCTTATATTCAAATTCATCATTGTGCTTTTCAAGAATTTCAATTGCTTCCGTATAGGTCACATGGGCAAAATCGGAATTTGCCACGCCCTCTAACCGCTCCAGCAGGCCCTTGTCCACAAATTGATTGAAAAATGCCATTTCCTCCGGTGCATTTTCCATTACATAGCGGATAATGTATTTAATCATGCTTTCCGCCAGCATCATATCGTCCTTTAAATCCGCAAATGCCATTTCCGGCTCTATCATCCAGAATTCCGCCGCATGTCGTGTAGTGTTGGAATTTTCTGCCCGGAAGGTAGGTCCAAAGGTATAGATATTTTTAAATGCCATGGCATAGGTTTCCCCGTTTAACTGTCCGCTGACTGTCAGGTTGGTGGGCTTGTTAAAGAAATCCCTGGAAAAATCCACCTTTCCCTCCTCTGTCCTTGGCAGATCATTCAAGTCTAACGTAGTCACCTGAAACATTTCTCCGGCGCCTTCACAATCGCTTCCGGTAATCAGGGGAGTATGCACATATACAAATTCCCTTTCCTGAAAAAACTTATGGATGGCATAAGCAATCAGGGAGCGCACCCGAAAGACTGCCTGAAAAGTATTGGTCCTTGGCCTTAAATGGGAAATGGTGCGCAGATATTCAAAGGAATGTCTTTTTTTCTGTAAAGGATAATCCGGCGCAGAGGCTCCTTCAATTTCCACACTCACTGCCTGAATTTCAAAAGGCTGCTTTGCCTGAGGAGTTTCCGTTACAACTCCTTTTACGATTAAGGCTGCTCCTACGTTGCACTTGCTGATTTGTGCAAAGTTTTCCAAAGAGTCTGAATACACTACCTGCAGCGGTTCAAAAAAAGTGCCGTCATTGATGACTAAAAATCCAAATGTCTTGGAGTCCCGAATGCTTCTGAGCCAGCCGCCTACGGTTACTTCCTTTCCTATATATTCTTCTTTGTTGCGGAATAGTTGTTTGATTGAAATCAGTTCCATAGCTTGTCTCCTTTTTTGTATGATTATTATTTATTTCCTTTTATCTTTTATAGACTTATTTGTTAATTGTATTGTTGGAGCAACATCCCTTTGGCTTTACTTCTTAATCTCCATAATCACTTTAACACATTCATTACAATTTCCACTTTTATCCACATAATACACATGCCCTTTAATATTACTTCCTTTTTGCAACAATTCTACAATACTCCTGCTATAATATCTAGGTACATACCCCAATGCTCTTCCTAAAAAATCTGTTATTTGCACCGCATTTTCATTATTTCTATTTTCCAAATCCACCTTAAAGAAAACTTCATCTCCCCTTGTAATCCCCCCCGCATTTAAACAATCATTTTCTTCACAATTCAAATAATACCTGATACCTTCCACAAAAAAAATTCTCGTCTGATTCTTACTGGCATCTAATATGGGATCAATAAATTCTAAGCCATCAATGGGAAGCCTTGCCCCGCTTCTTTTAAGCAGCATATATTCATCATATTTTTCCATTCCATATTTTTTTAAAATATCCCCTATATCTTTTCTTTTTTTATCCGGCAGACGGCTTGAGAAGATAGAAAACAGTTTTTCATCTTTATACACCTTATTTAAATCAGGAAAGCAAAGCAGCGGTACAAAACCATCTTCAAGCGCTTCTATAATTTGTTCACAATATTTATACTCATATTCGCTATTCTTTGTCAACTGTCCCACAATATACTGTTTTCCTGATTGTTCTGATTTCCAAGTTAAAAAAAGATAATCCTTTCCATCCTCAATGCTCATAATGTCCCTCCTTCATAAATTTCTTTAAGCAACTGCGTTTTTGACAAAAGATATTTTATAATTAACTTGCTTTTTTTCGCAGAAAGAACTTCTTTATATTCATCTACTATAACACTAATAGCTTCTTCTGTCATAAATGCTTCAATTCTTTTTACTATATCTATTGTCTGCTCATAATAATCTTTTTTCACACATTTCACAACTTCTAAATGTGTAGGCTGTTTCTTATCCTGACAGGTAATCCGAATCATTGATTTCGATTTTGTATCAATCAATGATCTCCATAACATGAAATCATTCCCTAAATATTGATTAATCTTTGTTTCCGCAACATAAGCGCAAAGTGATGAACTATTATCATATAATGGACTCAGCCGCATTTTCTTATCCTTCATTATTAATGCCCAATTACTTTGATGCCTGTCCGTATTTCCAATCAGAAAATCAAAAATAAGGATTGGCAGGAACTGTTCAAATAAACCAAATGGTTTTAAAGCATTTTTAATCATTTCCAAAGAATATCTGTCACCTGTCTTTGAATCTGCCAGTATTTCTGCATCAAAATGGTCATATTGCAGGCTGATACAATAAACTCCTTCAATAAGTGTCTCCCCTTTATGAGCAACTATGTTATAACTCATGGAACCTTCTCTGCCTTTATAAGTCCCAACTTCAAACCTGGCACATGGAATTCCTATCAATTTTGCCAAATCATATGCGATACATTCTGAAACATGATCCGTAGTGGCAATATCCTTTTTAAATTTAAATAGCCCTGTTTGAGCAGTATCCGGGTTTATTAACCATATTTTCTCACTCCGCCCGCTTCCTTCTGCAGTGCCTTCATATTCTTCCCAAAAAGAAAAATCTTTCATATGTTTCTCCCAAATGATTTAAGCATTTCATACATTAAGCTCTAAAATTCATAATATCGTTCTGCCATAAGTATCTTTGTATTAATAATCTGTTTCCATTCATTATCCTCATAAAGCAAACAACCTTGAATAAGCTTTTCGCTAGCTCCCGTTATTTTCTTTATTACGGAATCGCTTAAACCTGCTTTTAATAATTGGCTTATACCATATTTTACAGCGCTTGTTACGCTTGTAATCCCAATTAATGCTCCCATATAATCAGGTATTCCTGAAGACGATGTAATATCATTCCATGGCTCTCCCAGGTAATCTGCAAACAGCAGCTTTTCTTTGCTGATTATTTTCTTCTCAAGCACAAAGTTTTTCATGTCCTTTAACTGTACAGACAGCTTTAGCGGCAAGCGAAGCTCGTAACCATTAATCGTAATACAATTATACTGTTCATCATAATCACCCCATTGTATTTTTCTTAATTCACGATATGTTATCCCATAAAGCATCATCATTTTTATGCCAATAGCTGCCATTGCCTTTCTAAAACTGGTTGCATCTTCCCATTTCTGTGTGGCAAATTGTTCATTTGCCCATTTCAAAATTTTTTCAGCCTCGGTTGATGTTAATGGTTCCTGTTCCACAATTCCTGCCAGCATCTCACACTTGTCTATATAAGACATCATTTGCTGCATATATGAGTTTTCCCGCAGTCGATTATACGAAATCGCATCGTATAAATCCGGGTTCACAATATCTGTTGTTTTTCTTATGTAATTAAAAAGTTGTCCAACTACAGTTGCATAACGTTTTGCTTTCGTTTTACTTTTATATCTCTTTACTGTTTCAACATTATAAACCAAACTTTTTAATATAAAATCAACATCTATTCCTTTCAGTAAAATGCGAAGAGGATCCCCTGATAATGAATTTTTCCAGTACGTTTCTATGTACTCATTAAAATTCACAACGTCACTCTTATAATCCGGATATTCATTTATAAAATTATTTGTAATATTTTTATAATCCATCTTATCCTCCACACACAGTTTTATTGTAATTGTATAATAAAACTGTGTGCAGGTCAATATGGCATTTTTATCATTCGTATCATTAATATTTATATTTTATGGTAATATATCTTTTATTTTTATTGTATTTTTATGAATTTATTAGTCCATAAAACTTTAAAAATATGTAGCCATCTAATCTTTCTTATTAAATAAAAAATAAAATCCTTATTTTCTTTGCCCCCTATCCTTCACCTTACAATAAACAACCGCCACCAACGTGCTCACAAACGTAGCAATAATTGCCGGCGCAATAATAACCGCCGGATTCACGCTGCCATACTGGCTCCTATAAGCTATCATATTTACCGGAATCAACTGCAAAGACGAAATATTCAGTATCAGAAAAATACACATTTCATTGCTGGCAGTGCGCTCCCCTTTTCTTCCTGCCATAAGCCTGCTGCCCTCTTCCCTCTTTCCACAACCGCCATGCACATATTCCGGATTTCCCCGCTCCTCTTCCAGCTGTGCCAGCTTTTCCATTGCCTTTAAGCCCGCCGGGGTACAGGCCCAGCCAAGCCCCAGTATATTTGCAATAATATTGGTTGCTATATAGTCCAGAGCTTCATGCTCCTTTGGAATTCCCGGAAACATAAAGTGAATAAACGGTCCCAGTGCTTTTGTAAGCTTTTTAATAAGCCCTGCGCTTTTTGCAACCTCCATAAGTCCAACCCACAAGGAAATAACGCCTGCCATAGTAATGCAGAGAGTAACCGCCTCTTTGGAGGATTCAATGGCAGCGGCGGAAATTTCCGCCATTTTTCCCGTAAAAGAGCCATATAATACCCCAATGATAATCATAAATGCCCAAATATAATTTAACATATGCCACACTCTTGTTTTTCTTGTAACAGCTTAGCCGGCAGTTCCCCCACAGGCAATCTGATGAGCATTTGGCTGAACTGTTACTTTTTCTTTCAGTATAAGCGCAAGGCTGCTTTTCTATGACAATTTTCTTTCCTGTTTCTACTTTACAACAGCCTGAAAGCACCCACTTGATAATATATCCGAATATTTTTTTGTATTTTCCACATTTTCCTGCATTTCCATATCCTTAAACAGTTGAAAAAATTATGTTTTTCCACTATAATTGTTCCTATATGGGGATTTTCCTACATAAAATAGCAAGGAATCATTTTACGGCATGGAAGCTCTTGCCGGACAATTACTTATCATTACACTTTGTAGAAGGAGAAAGACATGAGACTAATAACACGTTCCGACTTTGACGGGCTGGCTTGCGGCGCTTTATTAAAGGAAGCCGGTATTATTGACAACTGGAAGTTTGCACATCCAAAGGATTTACAGGATGGACTGGTAGAGGTAAATGAAAACGACTGCCTTGCCAATGTGCCTTATGTGGAAGGCTGCGGCCTGTGGTTCGACCACCATTCCAGCGAACACGAAAGATTACAGTTAGAAGGAAAATACAAGGGGGAAAGCCGTATCACTCCATCCTGTGCACGTATTATTTATGAGTATTACGGCGGCAGGGAAAGATTTCCCCAGTTTGATGATATGATGGAAGCAGTTGACAAGGTGGATTCCGGCAATCTTACCATCGATGAGGTACAAAATCCCAAGGGCTGGATTTTAGTAGGCTTTTTAATGGACCCGAGGACCGGGCTGGGCAGATGGAGAAATTTCACTATTTCCAATTATCAGTTAATGGAAAAGCTCATTGACGCCTGCCGGACTATGACTACAGATGAGATTTTAAGCCTTCCGGACGTAAAAGAACGTATCGACGTATATTTTGAGCAGACGGAGAAGTTTAAAGAAATGGTTGCCAAGTATACAAATGTAGGCGGCAATGTGATTATTTCCGATTTAAGAGGCGTAGACCCCATTTATTCCGGTAACCGCTTTATGATTTACAGCATGTATCCGGAACAGAATATTTCCGCATGGATTGTCAGCGGCAAAGGCGGCGTAGGCTGCAGCGCTGCAGTTGGCTATAGTATTTTGAACAGAACCTCTAACGTGGATGTTGGCAAGCTTATGCTGAAATATGGCGGCGGCGGTCACAAAAAGGTAGGAACCTGCCAATTCAGCAATGAAAATATGTCCACAGAGCTTCCAAAGATGTTAAAGGAGCTGGTGGAACTTTCCAAGCAGTAACATATTGAAAAAATTTTTTTGTTTATTATATAACTTTATAAAAAGACCTATCCTGCTTACATCCATATGCAAGTTGGATAGGTTTTTAAATTCCGGCACTTTAGTAAAGCCGCACTTTTTCCGGCTTGTAGCTTTTAGATGCCCGTCCGAAAATCTGCCTGTAAATCAGCTCTCTTACAATAAAAAGTGTCTTTGCAATATATTCAAGCCCGGGCGTTTCTTTAAAGAAATTATCTCCCTCGGGAATATGCCGGTCATTTTCAATGGTTCCTTCAAAAATTTCATATTCAGAAAGCAGTCCGGAAAAGTATTCAGGAACATATTTATAATAGGGCATGTCCAAAGGAATGCCTGCGGCTTCCAGTATTTTTGCTATAAATTCCCCGCAGTTATAAGCCTTATACACCGGACGGCCTCCAAACCACGGAATCAGCAGCATATTCAGCAGATTGTACATGATTTCCGGGTCTTCCTTTGTTTCCTTTAAAAATTTCAGGGCATTTTCATATCCTTCCCCGGAAACAGGAACTTTAAAAATCTTGGTGTAAATAGGAATATTTTCTCCCAGCGTATAGTAAATTCTCTTTTCCTCGATATAGCCGGAGATAGGCGGTGTTTTCGCCCGCAGCCTTGAAAAGGCATAAAAGTGGGTATAGCTGTCGTCCAGCGAAAGGGCTACATGGGTATATTTATAATGGGTCATCTTCTGAGTGAGCCTGCCAAAGCCTGACGGCAGGTATAATAGTAAAATATACAGATATTTCATCTCTTCTCCCAATCCGGCGCATTCAGAAAACAGATTCCTACAATACCCCTTCCCGTGTGGGCGCCGATAGCACAGCCTACCGTTCCAATCAATTCCTCTTTGGGATGTACCTTTTCCTGAATCAGCTGTCTTGCAAAGCCAAGGGCTGTTTCATCTTCCCCATGACAAACTGCAAGTGTCTGCCTGTCCAAATCCACCCCGTGCTCCAGCACATACTCCACAAGGCTCTTGATGGATTTTTTCTGTCCTCTGACTGTACGCAGCACCTGAAGGCTTCCTTCCTCATTGACAATCAATATGGGCTTCATATCCAGCGTTTCCCCGATTGTACCTTTCACTTTGGAAAGCCTTCCTCCTTTTATCAGGTAAGCTAACGTCCTCACAGTAAATACGTGGTGAATATGTTCCCGATAATAATCAGCAGCTGCCAACAGCTCTTCTTTGTCAGCTCCCTGCTCCTTCAGGCACAACAGCTTATATACCAAAAGCCCAAAACCAATGGAGGCGCTTTTTGAATCAAAAATGGTCAGGTCAAATTCCGGGTATTCCTCTAACAGATTTTCCTTTGCAATATTGGCCGCATTATAAGTGCCTGCAATTCCTGTGGAAAAGCATAAGTAAAGAACGCTTTCTCCTTTTTCGGCATAAGGACGAAAGGCGTTTTCAAACATTTCCGGATTAATGTGATAGGTTTTTACATCTCTTGCCTTATCATCCAATATTCCGTAAAATTCCTTTGTATGAATGGTGGCTCCATCCAGATAATCCTTTTCATCAATGACTACCGGCGTTGGAATCACATGAAGGTTAAATTGCTCTTGGATTTCTTTTGGCAAATCCGAGGCAGAATCTGTTATAATTACCATTTTGACGACCTCCTTGTGCTTGCTTATGGTGATAGTTTAACATATAATAAAAGGAAAAACTACCCGTTAAAAAGGAAACTGCCAATGAAAAATAACAAGCCTAATGTACTGCTGGTCAAACCGGAACCTGCCCATAACTGCTTTTCTCTGGAAATGGCTCTTTACACAGAGCCCCTGGAGCTGGAATACATAGCTGCCATGCTGAAAAATGAGCAGTATCCTTTTTATCTATGGGAGGCTGTCATAGAGGGACCGGAAAGCTTTGACCATATCTTACGGCAGTTTCAGCCTGATTTCATCCTGATTACCGGATATATCACACAGGAATACCTTATGCTTCAATATGCCCAGGAAGCAAAAATATATAACAGCAAAATCATCACCATCATAGGCGGTTCCCATGCCCAGTTGAATCCTTCCCATTTCCAAAAGGATTTTGTGGATTTTATCTGCAGAAGCGACAATATTTTCGGAATTCTTTCCATACTGAAACAGGAAGCTCTTACCTCAATAGACGGACTATGCTATGTGAAAGAAGGCATATGGCAGGAAAATGAATTAAAGCCCTTTTCCATCAATTTGCTCCCCATTCCTGACCGGAGCCTGTCCAATCAGCGAATGCACCGCTACCGTTATCTGGATGTATCTCCCCTTGCCCTTTTAAAAACCTCTACCTCCTGTCCCTATCAGTGCAGCTTTTGCTATGGCCGCTCCTTAAACTGCGGCGCCTATACGGTAAGGGATTTGGACAAAGTCATTGAAGAGATTAAGACCATTGAATCTCCTAATATCCAGATTGTGGATGATGATTTTCTTTTTGACAAAAAAAGACTGCTGGAATTTGTCAGGCGGCTGAAGGAAGAAAGGATTCAAAAAACCTTTATCTGCTACGGGCGGGCGGATTTCATTTCAAGGGAGCGGGATATACTTATAAAATTAAGAGAAGCAGGCTTTCGCTATATTATGGTTGGGTTAGAGGCAACTAACAATTCCCTGTTGGAAGCTTATCAGAAAAAGACATCATTGGACATAAATATCCAGTGTATTAAAATATTAAAAAAGCTGGATATTAATATTGTGGGACTGTTTATTGCAGATATTCATTTTACTGCAAGGGATTTTCGGAATATGCGGCGGTTTATCAGACAATCCGGCATTTCTTATACGGGTGTGTCCATTTTTACCCCTATTCCCGGCACGGATATATATGAGCAATATAAAGAACAGCTTCTCACCCATGACATGGAAAAGTGGGATTTCATGCATCTGGTGCTACGACCTGACAAAATGAGCAGATTCCGCTTTTATGTGGAATATTATCGTCTTGTAATGCTTTTATTTTCTATTGCAGAGAAAAAGGGTATTTACCGCTTTTTGACTTTATCGGATTATAAAAAAATTTTTTGGAATTTGATTTGGAAGGATTCTTAATAGCTGATATCCAGACGTAATACACAAAATTGTTTTCCTGAAATATATAAAGTACCGCTTTTACTCAATTCCGGCAATATGTTTTAACTGCTCATAAAAGCTTACCACCTCATCCTCAGCGCCATTTTGCAGCCTTCTTCCAATACGGTTCATCACAAAAACATGATTCCCGTTAATTTTTACACCAACTCCTAAATTTGAGGATATAAAGCTGCAGGGAATATTTTTTGCAATCACGATACATAAAAATCCGGCTGCTTTTTTCATCATGGAGTCAAATTCTTCTCTGGTTGGCTGTTGCTCTGAAAACCTTTTATGTATTGCGGCAAGAATGGACTCAAAAGCAGGAATCACTGCTTCTTCAAAATCCAAAACAATTCCGGTTGCTGCTTTTGTCCACATAATAAAATCAATTGCATAGCCCAACATCATAAATTCTATGTTAGCAGTTTCCAATCCAGAATTTATTTTTTCAGATTTTTCATCAAAGAACTGAATTAACTCATCAACGCTTTTTGAATAATCAATAAGCACTTCTTCTGCAGCTCCTACTTCAATATTAAAATTATCCATCCTTTAACCCTTTCCTTTTATTTCCCAACTACCACTCCATCACACAGGCGCTCCAGGTAAGTCCCGCTCCAAAGCCTGCCATGACAATCTTATCCCCTTTTTCCAACATACCCTTTTCATTTACCTCGTCCAGCAAAATAGGCACGCTTCCTGCGGAAATATTTCCGCAATGGTCAAGGCTGATGGGAAACTTTTCTTCGCTTACCTTCAGTCGCTTTGCCACCGACTGGATAATCCGGATATTTGCCTGATGAAGAATATAATATTTGATATCTTCCGGCTCTAAGTGAGCCTCTGCTAATACCTTTTTTATGCTTTCAGGCACCTTGCTCACTGCAAACTTATAGACCTCCTGCCCGTCCATATAAGTATATTCCATTTCCTTTGAGGTGCTGATTAACGGATTGTTGTTGCTTCTGTTCTTACATGCCAGCACCATTCCCTTTGCTCCGTCTGAGCCCTGGGTAAAGTTTAACAACCCCGCATCTCCCTTGGTGACCACTGCTGCCCCGGCCCCGTCTCCAAAAAGGACGCTGGTGCTTCTGTCGCCCCAGTCCATGATTTTGCTTAAGGTTTCCGCACCGATAATAAGTGCATTTTGATAAATGCCGGACTGAAAGTATGCATGAGCTGTATTTAAGGCAAACATAAAGCCTGAGCAGGCTGCATTTATATCAAATGCCACTGCATTTTCAGCTCCGATTATCTGCTGCACCTCACAGGCGGTAGAAGGAGTCACATAATCCCCGGTAATGGTTCCCACAATGATTAAATCGATTTCCTCCGGCGACAGCCCCGCCTGCTTCAATGCTCTTTTTGCAGCCTCTGCCGACATGGATGCAGTGGTTTCCTCCTTTGCAATATGTCTTTTCCGGATTCCTGTTCTGGAGGCAATCCACTCATCGGAGGTATCCATAATCTTTGCTAAATCATCATTTGTCACAATATGCTCCGGCAGACACCGGCCTGTTCCAATAATCCTTGTCGTCATGATAGTTCTCCATTTCTATCAGTTGTATTTGAAAATTCTCGCATGATATCTGCCACATGCTCCATTTTAGAAGCCTTATAGGCATTTTCACCGCAAAACAAAAGTCCCTTTTCCACATTTCCTTCCACCGCATTGATAAGCGCTTCCGTAATGCAGTAAGGTGTTTCGGCAGGCTTACAGGTACTGACACAAAGCCGGCATTTTCCATGGGGTATAGGACCTTTTTCCGCCTGCTTTATAAAAGCATTTGATATGGCCCTTCCCGGCATTCCTACCGGACTTTTTACAATTACAATATCTTCTTTTTTCGCATCTATATAAGTTTGTTTATAGGCATCGGAAGCATCACATTCATAGGTAGTCACGAAACGGGTAGCCACCTGCACGCCGTCGGCGCCAAGCTCTAAAGCATGCTCCATATCCTTTCTGTCATAAATGCCTCCCGCTACCACTACCGGAATATTCATTTTCTTACCGACAGCAAACTCCTTTACACGGGCTATGATTTTTTTTATCTCTTCTTCATAATCAAAGCTTTTCTCATTTTCCAGCTGCTCCCTGGTAAAGCCCAGATGTCCCCCTGCCTTTGGTCCTTCAATCACTACTGCGTCCGGCAGTCGGTCAAATTTTTTCAGCCAGTATTTGCATATCACATCTGCAGATTTTACAGAAGAAACAATGGGTGCCAGCTTTGTCCGGCTGCCCTTTACAAGAGCCGGAAGAGTCATGGGAAGTCCTGCTCCTGAAATAATTAAATCCACTCCTGCTGCCACCGCAGCCTTTACATATTCCTCATATCTTCTGGTAGCCACCATAATATTAACGCCTATGATGCCTCCCTTTGCAATATTCTTTGCTTTCTTTATTTCTTCTTTGATTGCCCTTAAATTGGTTTCAATGGGATTTTCATCAAATCCCTCATAACGATAACCTATCTGGGCAGTGGAGATAATTCCCACGCCTCCTTCTAAGGCAACTGCCCCCGCAAGTCCCGACAGACTCACTCCTACTCCCATGCCTCCCTGTATAACGGGAATCTTTGCGATAAGGTCACCGATTTTCAATGGTTTTATTTCCATAAGCTTACTTCCTGTCCTTATTTCTCGCTGCCAATGGCAAAAGTCAGTTCAGCGCTGGTAACCAGCTTTCCATCCACATATGCCTTTGCACTGCCTACTCCAATGGGACCCTTTACCTTGATGATTTCCGTTTCCAGCATGAGCACATCTCCCGGAACTACCTTTCCCTTAAACTTTGCTTCCTTAATGGCTGCAAAATAAGCGGTTTTTCCCTTAAATTCCGGCTGGCTTAAAATAGCCACTGCTCCTACCTGTGCCAAAGCTTCCACAATCAATACTCCCGGCATGACAGGCTCCCCGGGAAAATGCCCTGCAAAAAACGGTTCATTGTAGCTGACGCATTTTTTCCCCACTGCCTTTACCCCTGATTCCAGTTCTTCTATTGTATCTATCAGCATAAAGGGCTGCCTGTGTGGAATAATTTCCATAATTTCCTTTGCGGATAAAACTGACATAACTTTCTCCTTTTTTAATCTTCATATTTCTTTACAAGAATAGAGGCATTGTGGCCTCCAAAGCCTAATGAGTTAGACAGGGCATACTTAAAGTCCCCTGTTACCGGTTCCTTACAATAATCTAAATCACATTCTTCATCCGGCTCCTTAAGCCCTACCGTTGCATGAAGGTAACCTTCCTCCAGCTCCTTTATGCAGGTGATAAATTCAATGGCGCCTGCCGCTCCCAGCAAATGTCCCACCATGGATTTGGTGGAGTTTATTTTCATATCCTTTGCATGGTCTCCAAAAGCAAGCTTGATTGCCCTTGTTTCAAATAAATCATTGTGATGGGTACTGGTGCCATGGGCATTAATATAAATCACATCCTCAGGAGCAATTCCGGCATCCTTTACTGCGTTTAACATTGCTGTTGCTGCGCCGCTTCCGTCTTCTGCCGGAGACGTAATATGATAAGCATCCGAGCTGCAGCCATATCCCACTACCTCACCGTATATCCTTGCACCTCTTGCTTTTGCATGCTCTAACTCTTCCAGTATGACCACTGCCGCACCTTCACCCATAACAAAGCCGCTTCTGTCTTTATCAAAAGGAATGGAGCATCTCTCCGGGTCCTCGGAAGAGGATAAAGCGGTAAGAGCAGAAAATCCGGAAACCCCGATTGGTGAAATGCTGCTTTCCGTACCTCCTGCCGCCATCACATCCGCATCACCGTACTGAATGGTTCTGAAAGCCTCTCCAATGGAATTAGTCCCTGTGGCGCAGGCGGTTACCACGTTGATGCTTTTTCCCTTAAGTCCAAACTGAATGGACACATTGCCTGCTGCCATATTACATATCATTAACGGCACCAGCAATGGGTTTATCCGGTTAGGCCCTTTATCCAGAAGCTTGCTGTGGGCAGTTTCCATTGCCTGAAGGGAACCTATACCGGAGCCTATGGAAACTCCCACCCGGTAAGGGTCTTCCTTTTCCATATCAATGCCTGCCTGCTCCAGCGCTTCCTTTGTGGCAGCTACTGCATACTGGCTGAACAGCTCCATTCTCTTGGCAGCCTTGAAATCCATATAATTTTTCCCTTCAAATCCTTTTACTTCTGCTGCAATTTTGCATTTATAATCAGCAGTATCAAACTTTGTAATGTAACCAAATCCTGTTTTCTGCTCCTTTACCCCTTCCCAAAATTCATCTACGCTCAATCCGATGGGAGTAATGGCTCCCATTCCCGTTACTACTACTCTTCTGCTCATATTTTTGTCTCCTATCTGTTTCCAATAGATTTAAATTGCCATTCCGCCGTCTACGGAAATAACCTGTCCTGTTATGTAGGAAGCCTTATCACTTGCTAAAAATGCTACCATTTCGCTGATATCCTTTGGCTCCCCTACTCTCTTTAACGGAATCTGTGCCAAGGTCGCTTCCTTTGCAGTCTCCGTCATTGCCGCTGTCATATCCGTTGCGATAAAGCCCGGCGCTACAGCATTTACTGTAATATTTCTGCTTGCCAGCTCTCTTGCCATGCTTTTAGTAAGGCCGATTACCCCTGCCTTGGAAGCCGCATAATTTGCCTGTCCTGCATTTCCAAGCACTCCGGTTACGGAAGAAAGGTTAATGATTCTTCCTGCCCTCTGTTTTAAGAATGGGCGGTACATATGCTTTATGGTGTTAAAGGTTCCCTTTAAATTGGTATCCATTACTGCATCAAAGTCTTCTTCCGTCATTTTCATTACCAGATTATCTCTTGTAATCCCCGCGTTATTCACCAGAATGTCGATATGTCCAAACTCTTCCAACATGGAGGTAATCATTTCTCCGCAAGCCTGAAAGTCTGCAACGGAACACTGGACTGCCACAGCCTTTTGTCCCATTTTTTCAATTTCTTTCACTACCTCATCCGCTTTTTCCTTTGAACCATTATAATTTACAATCACATCCGCCCCGTAGGAAGCAAGCGTTAATGCAATTTCTCTTCCGATTCCTCTTCCGGCGCCGGTAACCAGCGCTACTTTGCCATTTAACATTTCCCTTCTCCTTTTCCTTTTTATTTCCAATTAGATGTTTTATTTATCTTATACAACGGATAGAAAAGAACAAAATTTTACTGCTTTAATGCCTCTGCAACCTTTTCCAGATCTTCCACCTTCTCCACGTTCAAAACCTGCACATCCCTGTTAATCTTCCGCATAAATCCCGTTAAAGTCTTTCCCGGTCCGATTTCAATAAAGGTAGTGACCCCGTCCTTTATCATAAGTTCAATGGTCTGCTGCCATTTTACAGAAGAAGAAACCTGCTTTTGAAGCAGCGGCTTTACATCCTCTTTGGATGTGACATAATCCGCCGTCACATTTGCTATGTAAGGAATGGCGATATCCTGAATCGTCACTTCCTCAAGCTCCTTTGCCAGCTTTTCTCCTGCTCCCTTTAACATGGGAGAATGGAATGGGCCGCTTACCTTTAAGGGCACGCACCTTTTTGCTCCTGCCTCTGTTAATTTTTCCATGGCTTCCTTTACTGCCTTTTCCTCTCCGGTAATAACAATCTGTCCCGGACAGTTATAATTAGCAATGGTTACCATGCCGTCAATGCTTTCGCATACTTCTTCAATCACCTTTGTATCCAGCCCAAGAACAGCTACCATGGCGCCGCCTGCAGGAACTGCTTCCTGCATGTAAATACCGCGCTTTCGCACTATTTTAAATACGTCCTCTTCGCTCATGACTCCGCTTGCCACTAAAGCGCCATATTCTCCAAGGCTTAAGCCTCCTGTTACATCAGGCTTGATTCCCTTTGCTTCCAATGCCTTTAACATAGCAACCTCTGCTGCCAGCATGGCAATCTGTGTGTATTCTGTAATGTTAATCTGTTCGTTTTCCTCAAAGCAAAGCTTTTCCACATCCAGCCCGCTGGCCTTGCTTGCTTTTTCAAAAACCTCCCTGCAAAGAGGAATGGTATCGTAAAAGTCCTTTCCCATTCCTACATACTGCGCTCCCTGTCCCGGAAACATAAATGCTATTTTGCCCATGTTAAAACCTCCGTCTTTCTTTTATATTGCTTTCCTTTATTCTCAAATTATTTATGTAATCTCTCTATATATTTGCCTATATGTATTTACCTGTATGCACCTATATGCGCAAAATATTTATCTGTATACATGCGCCTATATGCATAATACGTTTATCTGTATATCGCATTCGCATTCAAATATTTTGATTTTCAAAGTATTTAAATGTAAGTATGGAGGCCGATATGCTCCGACCTCCCTGTACTACTCTTTAATAAGCAATTTTATCTGAAAACCTTTTTGCTATTCTTTCATATTAAATTCTCTTATATTGATTCTGCCATATTGAATCAGAGAATTTCTTCTTAATTGTATGCTGCTCACATTATGTACTACTCACATTTTAAAAGAGCTTTAGCCTCAGACATGATTTCTTCCATCATTTCCTTACAAGTCTGTTCTTTCTTTACCATACCTGCAATCTGCCCTGCCATAATAGTGCCTGTTACCACATCGCCGTCTACAACTGCTTTCCGCAGGGAGCCAAGAGTCATCTGCTCCAGCTGTTCCAAAGTAGCGCCTTCCGCCTCCATTTTCAAATATTCTCTCGTCATGTTGTTGCGGATGGAACGTACCGGATGTCCGGTGCTTCTTCCCGTAACCTCGGAATCAATATCTTTTGCCTTAATAACCTTATCCTTATAATTCTGATGTACCACACATTCCTTTGCAAGCAAAAATCTGGTTCCCATCTGAACGGCCTGTGCCCCCAGCATCATAGCCGCTGCAAAGCCTCTTCCATCACCAATGCCCCCTGCTGCAATAACCGGAATGCTGACCGCATCCACCACCTGAGGCACTAATGTCATGGTAGTTGCCGCACCAATATGCCCACCGGATTCCGTACCCTCAGCAATGACTGCATCCGCACCGGCTCTTTCCATCATTTTTGCAAGGGCCACACTGGCTACTACAGGAATCACCTTTACTCCGGCTTCCTTCCACATTGCCATGTATTTTCCGGGATTGCCGGCTCCGGTAGTGACTACCTTGACGCCTTCCTCCACAATCACTTTGGCAATGGCATCTGCTTCCGGATTCATCAGCATCACATTTACTCCAAAGGGCTTATCCGTCAATTCCTTTGCCTTTTGTATCTGTTCCCTTACAAAATCAGCGGGAGCGCCGCCTGCGCCGATAATACCCAAGCCGCCTGCCTCGGAAGCTGCTGCTGCCAGATGGTATTCTGCCACCCATGCCATGCCGCCCTGGATAATCGGATATTCAATTCCTAATAATTCCGTGATTCTGGTCTTCATTTATGCTTCCACACCTTTGCTTTTGATATACTCAATGACAGCGCCAACTGTTGTAATCTGCTCCAAATCATCAGAAGGAATCTCAATTCCGTATTCTTCCTCAAAAGCCATGACTAATTCAAATAAATCTAAGGAATCTGCACCTAAATCATCCTTAAAAGAGGATTCTTCTGTAATTTCTACTCCATCCAAGTTCAATTGCTCCTGAATAATTTCTTTTACTTTTTCTAACATATTTGCTTCTCCTTTTCTTTTCCGGAATAGTTTGACAATCAAAGTATATTATCTGCGTATGGATTTGTCAACTGTTTTTGCTTTTAAAATTTGAACTGGCTATGCGGGGGGGATTGGAGGGGGACGTAGGAGGAGGCAGGGCATATAAAAGTCTTAGGGGCACACTCTCGTTCTATAAAAACGCAACAGTACTAACGCATGAAGGAACCATGCGTAAGGACTGGCGTTTTTATAAGGCCCCTAAGACTTTTATATGCCCTGCCGCCTCCTACTGGGTATCGAATGGGCGCCGGTTAAGAATTTTTTGTAAAATAATAGGGGATGCCGCTTAATTAAATAATTTGATGTTTTTGCGACACTCCCTTTCTATATTTCAAGCACAAAAAAAGAGCTGCTGCTCCGGTAGATTATTTATCTACTTTTGCAACAGTTCCTTTATTTGGAAGTTTTATCTTTACTAAGGTCGTATATAATTACTATTGTGCAGATTATTAAAACTGCACTTGTAACTGGTGGTCTTACGTACTTTACATCCTGCGGATTTGAGCTATTGTAATGAAGGGTAACCACATTCCCCTTTTGCAATTTACCGTTTCCGGTTCGGTAGCGCTGTGAAGTATATTTTTGTCCATTTACTTCATATTCCACCATGTAGTTGTAATAGTCATGACTTCCCCTTGTAAAGGGGCTGGGATACTTATCTACATAGCCGTCTGAACAAATCACGGCTGATGTTTTCTCTGAAGTAAAGTATGCAATTTCTTCAGGCAGCCATATAGTTGCCAGAAAAGCCTCAAATGCTATAAACATAATGATAACTACTACCTTGGCAATTTTAGCATCCTTTTCATTGGTATTACTATTCATTAAGCTTCTACGCCTTTACTCTTAATATATTCAATAACAGCTCCAACTGTTGTAATCTGCTCTAAGTCATCGGAAGGAATCTCGATTCCGTACTCTTCTTCAAAAGCCATAACCAATTCAAACAAATCTAAGGAATCTGCACCTAAATCATCTTTGAAAGAAGATTCTTCGGTAATTTCTACTCCATCCAAATTTAATTGTTCCTGAATAATTTCTTTTACTTTTTCTAACATATTTGCTTCTCCTTTTCTTTTTCTTTTCTTTTTCGGATTAATATGACAATCAGAGTATATTATCTGCATATATATTTGTCAACATTTTTTGTTTTATATATTTTCACGGGAATTTTTAATGCTTATTATTCCTATAATGGTTATCAGAAAAAGGCTGGGAGTAATTATTGGAAATATGCTTTCTACTATGTCCCCCGGCTTGGAAGGATTGTAATGAATCGTCACTATATCTCCCTTTTGTAACCTGCCATTACTTCTCTCATATTTCTCTGATATATATTTTCTTCCATTTACTTTATATTCTACCGTATAATAATAATGACTGTTTTTAGAAAACAATTTTGCAAATTCTTTTGTATATCCGTCTGAACAAATAATACCGCTTATCTTATGGGATGTGACAAATGCAAACTCTTTTGGCGCAAAACAAACTGCAGAGACTGTCATCATTATCAGAAATAAAATCATCGCTTTTTGTCTGCCCATTTATACCTCACATACGAATAATTAATTATTGGATTCAGGCTTCCACGCCCTTACTCTTAATATATTCTATAACGGCGCCGACTGTTGTAATCTGCTCCAAATCGTCAGAAGGAATCTCTATTCCATATTCCTCCTCAAAAGCCATGACTAATTCAAACAAATCTAAAGAATCCGCACCTAAATCATCTTTAAAGGAAGATTCTTCCGTAATTTCCACTCCTTCCAGATTTAATTGCTCCTGAATGACTTCTTTTACTTTTTCTAACATTTTTTTCTCCTTTTTCATTCATAGGCTGTCAGTCAATTGTTTTTCTCAACAAGATATTGATATACGTCCCGCCTGGAAATGCCCCTGTCTTTTGCCACCTGTTTCATGGCGGCTTTATGGTCCATGCCTTTTTCCTCGTAATGGGACATATGCTCTGAAATTGACATCTGCTGCCAGACTTCCCTTTTTTCTTCTTCTATTTCCAAAAGGCTTTTGCCTTCCAGTACTAATACATATTCGCCTCTGGGCTCGTTTTCCTCATAGTAAGCAATGGCTTCCTGCAAAGTGGTGGGAAAAACCGTTTCAAATTTCTTGGTAAGCTCCCTGCAGAGAGTCAGCCTCCGGTCTCCTACCGCTTCATAAAGCTCCTTTAAGGTTCTTTTCAGATGATGAGGGGCTTCGTATAAAATCATGGTTCTGGTCTCTTTGGAAAGCTCCTCCAAAATCTGTTTTTTCTCTCCCTTGTCTGAAGGCAGAAACCCTTCAAAGGAAAATCTCCTTGTGCTAAGCCCCGATAAGGTCAGCGCCGTAATGCAGGCTGCAGGTCCCGGCAGGGATGTAACTGCAATGCCGGCTTCCTGACACATTTTCACAAGCACCTCTCCCGGGTCGGAAATGGCAGGTGTCCCTGCATCCGTAATAAGGGCTATGCGCATGCCTGCCTTCATTTTTTCAATGAGTGCTGCTGCCTTCTCTACTTTATTATATTCATGATAACTGGTCAATGGCTTTTTTATACCAAAATGATTTAAAAGCTTTATACTGTTTCTGGTATCCTCCGCCGCAATCAGGTCTGCCTGCTCTAATGTTTCCAACACCCTCCTGCTGATATCTCCAAGATTACCAATGGGTGTGGCACATAAAAATAATTTTCCTGCTTCCATTATCCTCTCCGGTATCCTCTTAACACATAACAGTTCAGTCTGCCGCCTATTCCAATTCCTGTAGGGAAGGCTGAGGGCTAAACTGTTACCTTAACACAGCTTTCCATTGGCAGTGTTCTCCTTTGGTATATAAATGCCGGAAACCTCTTCCGTATAAATACCGGGCTCTTTATATACAATCAGCGGTCTTTCTATGGTCACTCTGGACCTTGCTCCCTTTTTTCCGTGAATCAGCACCATATTTGGCTCTTTATCCACAAACGGATATACAAACCGCATGGTTTTTGGCTCCAATTTATATTGAGTTAAAGTATTTACAATCTCAACAAGGCGAAAGGGTCTGTGTATGAGAAAGAAATTGCCTCCCTCTTTTAAAAGGGCTGCCGCTTCCCTTGCAACATCTTCAAAGGTGCATAAAATCTCATGGCGGGCAATCGCCTTGCAGTCAGCCGGGTTCTTTAAACCATGGTCGTCAATCATATAGGGCGGATTACAGGTGACAGCATCAAAAACCGCCCTGCCAAACAGCTTAGAGGCTTCTTTTATATCCCCCTGTACAATATCTATTCTGGAGGAAAGCCCATTATGCTCTACACTTCTGGCCGCCATATCCACACTGTACTCCTGAATGTCCATGCCCGTAATATGCTCTGCCTTTGTTTTTGCCGCAATCAGAATGGGAAGGATTCCGGTCCCGGTTCCAAGGTCTAAAACCTTTTCCCCCTCCCTGATTTTCACAAATTCAGAAAGCAGCACCGCATCCATGCCAAAACAGAAAGCCTCCGGATTCTGAATAATCTCATATCCGCCGATTCCCAAATCATCCAGCCTTTCCTTCTCCCTAATTGTCATCCAGCTTTGATTTTCCTTCCTGTTTTTCCTGTTTCTCCAGCTTTTCCAGCTCCTTTAATTCCTTATCGTTTACGTCCATTTTCTCCTTTTTATGACGTCTCTTGAAACGAAGCTGGTCTACCCGGTACTCCTGAATTTCTTTTTCATCATCCACATCCACAATGACCTTCACAAGCTGTCTCAGCACATTGACGCTCTGCACCTCGCCCTTCAAGCCATCATCAGTAGTTACAAAATCCCCGATATTGGGAAGCTTTTTATTTAAATATTCGTATGTCTCTTCCTCATGCTTTAAGCAGCACATAAGCCTGCCGCATACGCCGGATATCTTGGTAGGATTCAGGGAAAGATTCTGCTCCTTTGCCATTTTAATGGAAACCGGAACAAATTCCGACAAATGAGTGTGGCAGCAAAGGGGTCTGCCGCAGATTCCAATGCCTCCGATAATTTTGGTCTCATCCCGGACGCCAATCTGGCGAAGCTCGATTCTTGTTTTGAACACAGATGCCAAATCCTTTACAAGCTCCCTGAAGTCGATTCTTCCGTCTGCTGTAAAATAAAACAGCACCTTATTATTATCAAATGTATATTCTGCCTCTATCAGCTTCATTTCAAGTCCATGTTTGGCTATTTTCTCCAGGCAAATCTGAAAGGCTTCTTTTTCTTTTAAACGGTTAGCTGCTTCTTTCTGGTCGTCTTCCTTTGTGGCAATACGCAGAACAGGCTTTAAAGGCTGGTTAATATCCTCATCCTTTATCTCTCTGATACCGCCTACCACCGTTCCGTACTCTACGCCTCTTGCCGTTTCCACAATTACATGGTCCCCGCTTTTTATAGGGAATTGTAACGGGTCAAAAAAATAAATTTTTCCTGCCACCCGAAACCTTACGCCTATTACTTTCATCATGCTAATTCTCCTTTATTGTCAATAAAAGCAGTTCCATAGTCAAATCAAAATTCACATTTGCTTTCAGCCTTGCCTTTGCTTTCTCCAAAGCATCCAGAATAATCTCAATGCCTTCATAGGCGCTGTGGTCCGCTACCTTTCTAATATACTGTATCTCTTCCTTAAAAATCAAGTGGTTGGCATCATTTGTTGCCTTAAACAAAAGCACGTCCCGATACCATACTGACAAAATGTCCAGATAATCGTTAATTTCAAACTGGTACTGGGATATCTTTTTAATGGCCGTCACAATTTCATGAATTTCCATATCGCGAATATATTTTAAAAGGGTAACTGCTTCATTTTTTATGTTATCAAATTCTTCACTGGTTGCAAGAGCCTTTGCCCTTCCCAGATTTCCTCTTGCAAAAGCCACACAGACGTCCGCTTTATATTCGGGAACGTGCTGTTCTTCCATTAAGTACCGTTTTATTTTTTCGTCAGCTACCGGCTTCATATTCAATACAACACATCTGCTTAAAATAGTGGGAAGCAGCGTCTCTAAATTTGTTGTAAGAATCATAATGACTGCGTATGCGGGAGGCTCCTCTAAAGTTTTTAACAGGGCATTCTGCGCCTGCACTGTCATTTTTTCCCCTTCGTTCATAATATAAATTTTTCGGGGGCTGCTATATGGTTTTATACCAATATCATGATTTATTTTTGTCCTTATGTCCTCAACCCCGATAGTATTTGGCTTTTCATGAAGGACTGTTATAATATCCGGCTGGTTCTGACTCTGCGCCTGCTTGCAGGAACGGCATTTGCCGCAGGGCCTGTCCCCTTCCTCCTCACACTGCAGCGCTGCCGCAAATACTCTTGCTACAAATTCCTTTCCGCAGCTTCTTTCTCCGTTAATAATGTAAGCATGGGCAACCTTTCCTGTTTTTATGGTATTTTGCAAATGCTCTACCAATTGTTCCTGTCCGATAATATCTTTAAAATCTGCCATAGACTATCCTCTCCATTCACCGTTCTAAGTAAAAATGTCCAACAGCAGGCCGCGAATCTCTCCAATCTTACTTAAAATGGCCATATGATCCTTTTCATCCTTTATCAGTTCCTTTACCAGCTCATCCAGATTCTCATCTACCAGCTTTATAATCCCATATACCCGGTGCCGTCCTCTTTTGTCCAAAAAATTTTCCCTTGAAAACTCATGGCTCCTTGTAACTACTTCATTCAAAAAGCTCTTAATCAGCCCCCGGTATTTTTTCATATCCCTTACATCCATATGTCTGGAAATTTTATCACCCTGTCTGGTAATTTCCTCCATCATGGCAGTAAGCCTGACCTGCAGGTCCTTTTCCTCTATATTGCTTGCCAGCATAAACTTAAAAGCGCTGTCGCCCTGCTGTACGCCGGAAGACGCAGGAGCTGCTGCTGCAGCCGGGCTTGTTTGATTTACTTTTATATCCATTGGCCCCACCTCCTTGGTGAATTCGGCTCATATTTATATATTTTATATATGTATTTTACAATAACCACTTAATTATTTCCACCCCGTAGTAAAAATAATCAGGCAATCATCAACATTTCAGCCCTCAGCTTTTCAGGCAGGCATCGGGACGGGGATTTTGCAGAACATGATTTCTAAAGGAGCCCTTTTAAAAGCGCCAGCGCTTAGCGGGGTCCTTTCGAGCTTAGCACTGCTGCGTTTTTATCAGAGCGAGAGCGTGGCGACGCAGAAACATGTTCTGCAAAATCCCCGTCCCGATGCCTGTCTGAAAAGCTGAGGGCTGAATTGTTACAATCACTGCGCAGAAAGCTAAACTTCAATAACCCGTATCATATTCGTCTTCCCTGCAATGCCTAAGGGAACTCCTGCCGTAATGACAACGATATCGCCCCTCTTAACCAGCCCTGCTTTTTCCGCAGCTCTGGCAGCGGAATCAAACAAGTCATCTGCCTTTTCTTCCTTTTCTATCAGCAGAGGATGGATGCCCCAGCTTAAATTCAGCTGTCTGCATACTCTTGGGTTCACACTGCAGCCGATAATGGGACAGTTTGGCTTATATCTGGAAATCATGGCTGCGGTAGTTCCGGACATTGTTACTGTAATAATGGCTGCCGCATTTAAATCCATGGCAGTCGTACAGGTAGCATGGGAAATGGCGGTGGTAATATCTGTCATTCCTGCCAGTTCCATTTTCTTAAGCCGCCCCTTATAATCAATTGCCTGTTCTGTTCTCTCTGCAATTCTGGCCATGGTCTTTACCGCTTCCACCGGATATTTACCGGCAGCGCTTTCTCCTGAAAGCATAATAGCCGTGGTGCCGTCATAAATGGCATTGGCAACATCTGTTGTCTCCGCCCTGGTAGGTCTTGGATTATTTATCATGGATTCCAACATCTGAGTCGCCGTAATAACATGTTTTCCTTTTGCCACTGCCTTTTTTATCATGTCCTTCTGGAGCACCGGCACCTCTTCTAAAGGAATTTCCACGCCCATGTCACCTCTTGCCACCATAATTCCGTCAGAAACCTCCAAAATTTCATCCAGATTTTTAATACCCTGCATATTTTCTATTTTCGCAATAATCTTTGCGGTGGAGTTATGCTCATTTAATAGGGCGCGTACCTCTAAAATATCCTCTTTTGTACGTGCAAAGGACGCCGCCAGAAAATCATATCCCATTTCCGCACAAAAAATAATGTCCTCCCTGTCTGCCTGACTGATATATGGCATGGAAAGAACCGCTCCGGGCACATTAATTCCTTTATGATTGGAAACCGGTCCTCCATTTATGACACGGCAGATAATGTCTGTATCAGAAATACTTTCAATTACCATTTCAATCTTTCCATCATCAATTAAAATAGTCATTCCCTCAGAAACATCCTTTTTCAGTCCTTTATAAGTAATGGTAGCCTTTTCCGCCGTTCCCATTATTTCCTCTGTAGTTAATGTAAATGTCTGTCCTGCCTCCAACATGACCTTACCGCCTTCAAAATCCCTTAACCGGATTTCCGGACCCTTTGTATCCAACAGAGAAGCCACCGGCAGATTCAATTCACTGCTTACCTTTAATACTTTGGCAAACTTTGCTTTCTGTTCTTCATGGGTACCATGGGAAAAGTTAAATCTCGCCACATTCATGCCTGCAAGTATCAGCTCTCTTAATTTATCCTCGCTTTCAGATGAAGGTCCAATAGTACAAATTATTTTCGTTTTTCTCATTTCTTTTTCCTTTCCAACTCTTTCTATTTTCACATTCTGTCCCTAACTACATAAAGGATTATCTGAGTACTTCCAGATAGGTAATCGTATCGTCCATACATCCCAGAATAGACAATCCCTGTTCCTTATAATGATTTATCTGTTCAATCATTTCTCTTGTAATATATTCCCCCGGCACTACAAAAGGCACTCCCGGCGGATATAAATACAAAAATTCCCCGCTGACTTTGTTTTCACATTGGTTAAAGGGAACTTTCTCCTTTTTTGCTTCTTCCGCCTGACTTATGGAAAAGGCAATATTTTCTTCCTTTGGCCAAAAAACCTCCAGACCTTTTACAATAGGCTCCTGTAAGCCGCCCTGAAGCTCCTTGTCTATCTCTAAAAGAGCTTTTGCCAGTCTTCTAAATCCCTCCTGCCTGTCGCAAATGGAGGTAAGCGCCAATACATAATGCTCACATGCCATTTCCATCTGTAAGTGATATTGCTTTAACAGCTTATCAGACAACTCTTTTCCCGAAATATTGGTGCCATAAGTGCTGATAATCAGTTTGCTTTTGTCAAACTGGTATATATCTTTGTCAATGATAAACCGTTCATCCAAAACCTGTAAATAAACCAGGTCCTTTACAGCGCTTAAAAATTTATCTATATTTTGTGATAATCCGGAAAATAAAATATCTTTTTCCTTTTCCATCCTCTCAATACACTGCTCCATAGTGCTCATAAATAAATAGGAAGGACTGCTTGTCTGATAGATTCCTAAATACTTCTGAACCCTTTCCTTTTGGACCCGGTCGCTGCATAAATGCAAAAGTCCTGTCTGGGTAAAGGAAGGCAGTGTTTTGTGGAGACTTTGTATTACAATGTCCGCCCCCTGGGTCACGGCGCTTTCAGGAAATTCCCGGGTCAATCCAAAATGAGCGCCATGGGCTTCATCCACGATTAGAATACCTCCATGGCTGTGAACAATCCGGCTGATTTCCCTGATGGGCGAAACAACTCCGTCATAATTGGGTGAAGTAAGAAACACTCCCCTGCTTTCCGGATATTTATCATACAATGCCTCAACCTGCTCCGGCATTACAGACTTATATAAAAAACCTTCCTCTATCAGCTCCGGATATAAATAATGTGCCTTCATATCTCTAAGGAGCATTCCATGGTAAGCCGCTTTATGGCAGTTTCTGGCTAAAATGATTTCGCTGCCCTTTGGAAATGCCGCTGAAAGCGCTGCCAAAATCCCTCCGGTACTGCCATTTACAAGGAAAAAGCTTTCCCTTGCTCCCCACAAATCGGCTGCTCTTTTTTGCGCCTGTTTAATTATGCCTGTCGGACTGTGAAGATTATCAAAGTCCTCTATTTCCGTAATATCCAATTGATATGTTGCCTGCAGCACATGTCCTGGCATATTTCTTTTGTGCCCCGGCATATGAAAAGGATATATATCCTCTTCAGCCAGCCGGGAAAGTCTGTGAAACAAACTGCTCATGCCATATCCCCATGCCGCAGCCGAAAAGTCTCCAGCAAAGAACAATATTTGTCTGCAAGAGTCACCACCCATGCTTCCCTGCATGCAGGCGGCTTAATAGTAAGAGGCCACATATGCTTTCTTATAATGTCCTCTTCCCTCTTTGTCAGTTCAAATTCCTTTTTTGCATTTTTTAATGCCGTTACCGGATGGGAAAAGCCATGAAGCTTATAAAATTCCCTTATATCCCGTAACCTTACCTTCTTATTATGCCAATCATACAGAAAATAATCATGAAGCAGAGCGCCTCTGACCAAATCCTTTTCTTTAAACTGAAACGGTAGCTTCCTGCTAATCTGCAGGCTGCATTTGGCTACATCAATGGAATGTTGCCTGACCGACATATTGCCATGCTGTACAGACCTGCCGGAATCGATAAAACCGGGCGAGTGCAGAATATCATTTCCATACTTTAAAATTGCCTTATGAACTTTTTGTCTTTTCATGCTGTTTTGTTTCATAATTTAATCCCATTTCTTCCTTAAAAGAATACCAATACAGTATATCACAAGTTCTTCACTTTCTAAATACTTTTCCACAAAAAAAGAGCCTTTATTCAAAGAATTTCAGCTCCTTTTAATCTTAAAATCTATTCTCCCTTTACCTGTTTCATTAACGTGGCATTTTCGGAAAGCAAATAATCCCTTTTTGAATCAATGGATATTTTTGCCGAACCGTCAATTGTCAAAGTATATTCATAAACCTTTGCATTGTCATAATCTTCCGGCGCCATTAAAATACAATAAAACATTTCCTTACCTGTATCGTCCGCCTCAAATACATAAGTATCCTTTTTATTTGCTACAAAAAATCCTTCATAGTGCTTTGAAGATTTCTCAGTCAGTATACCTTCTCCGATAAGATAACTCCACTCTTTCCCGGATTTGGTATTTACCTGTAAAACTGCCTGCAGATTTGACCCGCCATCAATGGGCTCTACCAAAATCGTGGTCTCTCCGTCCCTCTGCCCTGCACAGCCTGTAAGTAAAACGAACATAGCTGCCAGCATACATAAAACAATAAACTTTTTTCTCATGTTCATTCCTCCCTTTGAAAAATTTCTCCATGTCCATATTAGCACTAAAATACTCATTTGTCTAAGTATTTTTTACATATTTTTTAAATTTCTCTCCTCGTTCCTCAAAATTTTTAAAAATACCGTAGCTTGCTGCTGCAGGAGACAAAACGCAGCTTGTGCCTTTTTGGGTTATTCTTTTGGATAATTCTACAGCCTCCTTTAAGTCCTTTACCAGATACAGTCTTTTCGGATTAATAAAATTTTTGTATTCCTTCTTGATTTCCTGATAAATTCTTTTTCCGGTTGCTTCCATCAGTATTATATGCGCAACAGGATTTTCTGACAGAAATTCTATCAGCTCTTTATAATGTATCCCCCTGTCCATTCCCCCAATCAATACTGTATTCACGTCCTTAATACTTGTCAGGGCCTTCATGGTAGTATCGCATATGGTGGAAATGGAATCATCATAAAATGTAATGTCCCCATAGGTTCCTACCTTTTCCAGACGATGGGGCAAAGGCTCATATGCAATCAACCCTTCCTTAAACCGGTCATCATTGATTCCTAAAAGACCGGCAATTCCATATGCCACGGCAATATCCAGAAAATTATGCTGGCCCACCAGATGTATCTCTTCTAAAGGAATTTCAAATGAATTGTCTTTATATAAAATATATGGCTTTTCTTTCTCTTCCATTACCAGATTCAGTCCATCCTTCACAGGAAAAGGAATAACCCGTGCCTTGCAGTCTCCGGAAGCGGGAAGGTTTTCCACATTGCAAAAAAGAATATCCTCTTTTTGCATATTTTTATAAATTCTTTCTTTTGCAGCTACATATTTTTCCATAGTTCCATAATGATCAAGATGCTCCTCATGGATATTCAATAAGGCTCCTATATGGGGAGAAACCGTCATATACTCCAGCTGATGGGAAGACATCTCAAATACAACAATGGTATCTTCTTCAATGCTATCAATCATATCAAATGCCGGTATTCCTATATTGCCCGCTAACACAGCCTTTTTCCCTGCTGTCTTTAATATTTGATATAATAAAGTTGTAGTAGTGCTCTTTCCTTTGGTTCCGGTAATTCCAACTATTTGGTTCCTATAATGCGAGAAAAAAACCTCCGTTTGTGATAAAATACGGCTGGAATATTCTTTTATATCCTTTTCCAGTACCACTCCCGGACTTTTAAATACAATATCATAATCATCCAGGCAGTCCTGATAGTCCTGTCCCCATATGCAATGTACACATTCCGGCAATTGATCTCCTACAGGATTTAAGTCAGCAACAGCCAGTTCCTTATAGCCGCCCACTCTTTCCAAAAGCTGATAAGTGGATTTTCCTTCCCTTCCATAACCAAGAATTACTATTTTTTTTTCGGAAATCAACTTTTTAATTGTTTCTTCCATTTGTCTTCCTTCTTATGATATTTTTATATTTTCTTATGCGTTACTGTAACAGTTCTCCCTTACTAACTGTGCAAATTGCTCCGGTAACAGGTTTTCTTCTTCATAATAAGTCAAATAAGAATTTTCTTTCTCTTTATATTCTGTATACAAGGATGTCGTCTTATAATGGATAAATAACTTCGGAAGCGGTTTTCCTTCCTGTTCCATAGCTACAATCGTCATGGAAATGGCAGTATTGACCTCTTCCCTGCTTCCCACGCATTCAAAAGGCTTTTCCTCTACCATGCCGATAAGCTGATCCATAACAGGAATCATTTCCGAATCTTCCAACATATCCCTGCCAAAGATTTCACATAATCTTTCATGGGAAATGAAGGGAGATAAAATCAAAAAGACAAACAGACACTTCGGACAATGACTGCACCATTTGTTCTCCTTACTGCCTGCATTACAGCTTCTGAAAATATCATGATACGCCTGACAGGTTGAAAAAAACCTTCCAATCTGAAATTCGCTTAACGGCCTGAGCAGGCTGAAATAATAAGTTCCGCTGCCAATATATTCCGCCTCATACTCATGAAAATCCTTTTCAAAAGCAAAGCTTTTGGAATACTGGTGATTGACGCTGCTGCCTAGTACCGTACTTTCATTGGCGCTTGCCTCATTGGAAAGTACAATATATTTTATATTTCTTAAATATGCAGCAAGGGTTGTGGAAAATGCCACCAGTGCAGAAAAAGGAGTATGGCCGTTTAAAAATCCTTCCTTATTCAGCCTTAACATATTTTTATCCAGAGTTCTCTTTATAATATAAGCATCTTCCTCCTTGTAACCTGCAGCAGTTACAGTATTTAATGTAGCGCCTCTTGGATTAATAATGCAACAGGTACATGGCTCTCCTGCCCTTTTTAACAGCTCAAGGGAAACTGCTGAATCCTTTCCCCCTCCAACAGGCACCAGACATCCAAAAGGCTCTTTCAATGGCTGTTTTTCCGCTTCTATTTCCTTCCCCATGGAAATCAGCTCCATAAATTCCTCCTGGTCCGGCTCAATTCCATTTGTATAAAAAAACTCACCCAGCCCATGAAAATATAAATTCTTCCACCATAACATCTGCCGAAAAGAAAAAGCACCTGCCAAAACCTCTACCTTTTTTGAACAGGTAATTTTCCAGTAGCTCACAAGCTCTACCATTCCCAGTGAAAAAACCAATTCCAGAAATGTTCCGTTTTTCCTTAAATCCTCCAGCTTATGTGCTCCCTTTGGGAATCTCCAGGTGGGAGCAAAAGAAGACAGACCAGGTATTTCAAAATAATAGGTGATTAAGATATCTTCCCCGCTTTCTTCTAACTGATAGTCCTTATACTGAAATAAAGGATAATCCTTTCGTAACTGTTCATATTGAAGCATATTGCTTTCTCCCCATAAAAAATTTATATATATAAAACCAGTTTTTTGACTCTCATTTTACTCTATGATAATCTGGCACATTTTCATAGCTTCCAATGCTGTATGATGGCTTTCAGGCGTAACGCCTGCGCAACAGCTTTTATCCACCAGAATATCCGCCTCCGGAAATGCCGCCTTACAAATCATGGCATTTGAAATCACGCAAATATCCGTACATAAGCCTATAAGCTCAATGGATTCCATATTGGCAGCTTCCGTTAAGGATTTTATTCGTTCCACAAGCTCTAAAGAACCAAAAGTTGGTTTATCCACTACAATATCATTCTCATCCGCTAACGTGTCCTTTATGTTCCAGCCCATGCTCCCTCTTATACAATGGGCAACCGGCAGATACCTGCCTTCTCTTGTTTGCAAATAGTTTTCCTCATGTGTATCTCTTGTAAACAATACAAGCTGTTTCTCTTCTTTATATTGACGAATTTTATCTTTCACATTTTTCACAATTGCTTCTGCTTCTTTTGTCCCAAGGGCTCCGTCAATAAAATCATTCTGCATATCTACAACAATTAAAATTTTCATGATAAATCCCCTTCTATATTTGCTCCATTTCCTTATTTATCTTTTCTTCACAGGAGCGCATTGCCAGGATTGTCTTTTCCAATAAGGCATCCAGCTCCCAACCCAGACTTTCCGCACCTGTTTTAATAATATCACGGGAACAGCCTGCTGCAAATTTTTTATCTTTAAATTTTTTCTTAAGACTGGACAATTCCATATCCATAACGCTTTTAGAAGGGCGCATTCTGGCTGCTGCGCCAATCAACCCGGTTAATTCATCCGCCGCAAACAGCACCTTTTCCATTTCATGCTTTGGTTCTACATCCGAACATATTCCATATCCATGGCTGCAAACAGAATAAATCATGTCTTCTGATACATTTCCCTTCTTTAGAAGCTCCGGCGCCTTCTTACAATGCTCCTCAGGATAAAGTTCAAAATCGATGTCATGAAGCAGTCCCGTTATTCCCCAATATTCCTCCTCCTTTCCATAACCCAGTTCTTTTGCATACCATCTCATAACCCCTTCTACTGTAAGTGCGTGTAAAATATGAAATGGCTCTTTATTATATTCCTTTAATAAATTCAATGCCTCTTCTCTTGTAATAGATAAAGTCATATTGCTTTTCTCCTCTTTTTTCTATTCTTTTTCATTGTTTTATTTTATCATATCTTTTATAAATAGGAAACTGTATCAAAAACAAAAAAACTGCATTGGCACATAATGTCCGATACAGTCCTTATATCTTTTTGATTTTACCTAATTCGTAAAAAACTTTCCATATATCCAATTGAAATAATTCATGAGCCACCGGGGACTCGAACCCCGGACAACTTGATTAAAAGTCAAGTGCTCTACCACCTGAGCTAGTGGCCCATATATAACTGGGCTAGCTGGATTCGAACCAGCGAATGCAGGAGTCAAAGTCCTGTGCCTTACCGCTTGGCGATACCCCAGTACTCACTGCATCCTCGGCAATGAAGGTGGATAAAGGGATTCGAACCCTTGGCCTCCAGAGCCACAATCTGGCGCGCTAACCAACTGCGCTATACCCACCATAACGTGCTCGAAGGGATTCGAACCCCCGACCCACGGCTTAGAAGGCCGTTGCTCTATCCAGCTGAGCTACAGACACACAGAAGCGGGTGATGGGAATCGAACCCACGTATCTAGCTTGGAAGGCTAGTGTTCTACCATTGAACTACACCCGCACAGGGGGTATGCCCAGAACCGGAATCGAACCAGTGACACGAGGATTTTCAGTCCTCTGCTCTACCAACTGAGCTATCTGGGCATTGAGTAGCGGGGACAGGATTTGAACCTATGACCTTCGGGTTATGAGCCCGACGAGC
>CAJUEX010000034.1 GCA_910585715.1 uncultured Lachnospiraceae bacterium | reverse complement strand
GTAGAACGCTAGCTTCCCAAGCTGGAAAGGCGGGTTCGACTCCCGTTATCTGCTTTCTTTTTATTCCTGTATTTTTACCCGCCTATTATTTTCTTGCGTTAAAAAATGCAGGCGGTATATTATATAGTGGTTTTGACAAGATGGCAGGAAAGGAAGTCTTAAGTTATGTGGCAAAAATTATTAGTATGTCTGGTTGCCGGATTTGGAGCCGGCGTGGGGACGGGCCTGGCGGGATTGTCGGCAGCAGCGGTTATTTCTCCCATGCTTATTATTTTTCTGGACATACCTGCTTATCAGGCAATTGGAATTGCCTTGGCATCGGATGTGCTTGCATCTGCCGTTTCCGCCTATACATACGGGAAAAGTAAAAATCTGGATATTAAGAATGGTCTTGTAATGCTGGCTTCTATTCTTGTCTTTACTCTGGTGGGAAGCTTTGTTTCTTCAGGAGTGGAAAACGGAGTAATGGGCGGGTTTTCTCTGGTGATGACGACCTTTATGGGAATTAAATTTATTGTAAAGCCTGTGATGACTACGAAAGAAAATATGGAGGGCAAAAGCCAAAAAAGAAAAATAGCAGAATCTATCCTGTGCGGTATCGTAATCGGCTTTATATGCGGCTTTGTAGGCGCCGGAGGCGGAATGATGATGCTTTTGATACTTACAGGCATGCTGGGATATGAGCTGAAAACGGCAATAGGAACCAGTGTTTTTAATATGACATTTACTGCACTGGCAGGGGCAGTATCCCATTTTGCAATCGGAGGGATGCCGGATGTATTTTTACTTGCGGCATGTGTGGTCTTTACATTGATTTTTGCAAGACTGGCAGCACGGTTTGCAAATGTATCCACGCCAAAAGTGTTGAACCGTGCGCTGGGAGTGGTATTGACGGTGCTTGGACTGATTATGATTATAGTGGATAAGATGGCATAAAACGGTAAATATGAGTGGGGTAGGAAGTGAAAGAAAAATTTTTTGATTTAAAAAAGGAAAAACAGGACAGGATAATAAATGGCGCCCTGAAGGTGTTTGCCCTGAATGGGTATAAAAGAGCCAGTACTGATGAGATGGTAAAGGAAGCGGGTATTTCCAAGGGGCTGCTGTTTCATTATTTTGAAAGTAAAAAAGGGGTTTATATATTTGCCTGCCAGTACAGCAGCAGATATCTTGCAATGGAGCTTTCAAGAGCAGTAGGAATACAGGAAACGGATTTTTTTGAATTGCAAAAGCAGATGGAGTTAGCAAAGGTTCGGATTATGAAGAACTATCCTTATATGCAGTATTTTTTGAATCAGGCTTTTTTGGAAACTGATGAAGAGGCAGTAACAGCAGCGAAAGCAGAAACAGACTATGCTTCAAACGTCCTGCAGCAGATATATGCAAAGGCAGATTTGTCTAAATTTAAGGAAACGGCAGACCCTTCCATGGTATTGAAAATGACTCTTTTTGCCCTAAACGGACTGATGGACGAATATATTCATCAAGAGCCCTTTCGGTTTGAAGCTCTTTATGAGGAAGCTTCGGCTTATTTGGATATGTTAAAAGAAAACCTGTATAAATGAATACAGGTTTTCTCTATTTCCCCATTTTGTAAACCGGGTCGGCGGGATATCCGCCTCTCAGCTTCTGCATTCCCCGCTGGACGGCATCCTTTGAATTTTTCCAGTCTGCATCTTTATTGCGGTAATCAAATTTTTCAACAAGCCATGCCACATCTTCACCAACCCGTTCCATGGATTTTTCCATTACATCAAACAGGAGAGGGTAAAACTCTTCTTTCTGTTTGTCGTTTAACTGTGTATCGGACATTTCCATAATATCTCCAAAATGGTGCAGGCAAAGTCCTTTGCTTTGTTTTAACAGGTTTTTTAATTCGTCATCTTTTTTATACATAAAAAAGAAAGTGTCCAGATATCTTTCATAGGTATCCTTAAAACGTTTGCATATATAGCAGGATTTATCCCGCTCCTTTATCCAGGCACTGATGGAATTACCATCTTCACTGTTCTTTTTCCGGCTGAAAAGGGAGGTTCTGGAGGGAGAAAACATTTTTATCTGTTTCTTAAGCTCCTTGTTCATTTCTATGTAATGAGTCTTTAAAATCCAGCCATTTCCTAACGTATTACCATAGTCGAACATTTTTTTGAAATGTTCCCTGCAAAATCCTGCCTTATCTGTCTGTTCCCTGATGTCACTTTCCATATAGGAGGAACCGGAGCCTAAAACAAAATCCAAAAGATCCTGCTCCACATTCCGCTCAATAAAGCAGAAAGGGCACTCATCATTTGCATGGAAGGCATCCATAAGAGGGATGGTATAAAGAGTTTCTTTCATTTGGTTTCCTCATTTCCTGTTTGATATTATTTATTGTACGGGAAAGAAAAGAAAAACACAAGTTGTATTTCTCCATCGAAAACCAGCCCCGAAAACCAGCCGGCAGATTTTAGTGTAAATTTTTTTATTTTGTGGTAAAATGATATTGTTTTGCTATAAAACTGCCGGCGTGATAATGGAAAATGCTGCAGTAAAATTAGAAAGATATAAAATGACAATAGTTTAGACAACAGATTTTCGCACCTGGGGGAAAAGATACTGTCTGAGCTGCTGCGCATCATGGAAATAATAGTAAAAGCAATAGTGAAAGAAATGGAAATTTGAGGTTGACAGAATGGAAAAAGAAAATTTTTATAAAAAAGTTATATCCCTTGTTCTGCCAATGGCTATGCAGAACTTAATTAATGTAGGGGGTACTGCCGCTGATGTCATCATGCTTGGAAAGGTGGATGAAAAGGTGCTGTCAGGAGCTTCCTTAGGCGGGCAGGTTCCGTTTATACTGAATCTGTTCCTGTTTGGCATAGCCTCGGGAGCGGCAGTGCTGACAGCACAGTACTGGGGAAAAAAAGATACGGATTCCATTGAAAAAATATTGGGAATTGCCCTGACTACAGCCATGGCGGCAGGACTTCTGTTTGCCGTAGTAACGCTGGCGGTTCCCAGGCAGGTTATGGGGGTTTTTACCAATGATGAAGAGGTTATAGGCTATGGGGTTCAGTATCTGCAGATTCTGGCGTTTACTTATCCTGTTGTAACCGTTACCGCCACCTATCTGAATATCATAAAAAGTATAGAAAGGGTAGTAATTTCCACTATCGTATATGCAAGCTCCCTTATCATCAATATTATCATTAACGGAATCCTTATTTTCGGGCTGTTTGGAGCGCCAAGGCTTGGGGTGGTGGGAGCTGCCATCGGTACATTATGTGCCAGAATACTGGAACTGGTTATCGTAGCCTTTTATGCACATTTCAAAAATAGGGATGTGAAGATAAAGCTTAAGCATATGCTTAGGATGGATAAGCAGTTGTGCAGAGATTTCTTCTTGTATTCCAGCCCTGTCATTGCCAATGAACTTTTATGGGGACTTGGAGTATCGGCTAATTCAGCCATAATCGGACACTTGGGGAGCAGTGCCACGGCGGCTTATAGTGTGGCGCAGGTAACCAGACAGTTAGCCATGGTTATTGTAATGGGACTGGCAAATGCCACTGCCATTATGATTGGAAAGGCAATTGGAGAAAAAAGGGAAGATATAGCGCTTTTGTATGCGAAAAAATTTATGAAGCTGACTATAATCTGCACCGTGTTAGGGAGCCTGCTGGTAGTGTTAATCCGACCATTTCTTATATCTGGATTGGAATTTTCCGGACAGGCGGCTGAGTATATGAGGATATTTTTAATTTTCCTGGCAGTCCATATTATATTCCATGGAATAAACGTTACTATTATAGTCGGAATACTTCGTTCGGGCGGTGATACCCGGTATGGTATGTATGTGGATGTGGGCTCTATGTGGCTTGGCTCTATTTTGTGCGGTTTTCTGGCCGCCTTTGTGTTCCGGCTTCCAGTGGAAGCTGTCTATGCCATACTTTTATGCGACGAGCTGATAAAGCTTCCCTTTGCGTATACAAGATACCGTTCTAAAAAATGGCTGAAGAGCGTTACCAGAGATTGAGCGCATATTGCCGTTTAAATAATGAAACAAATGGGTCTTTATAGAGTGAAAGAGTGGCGGCGCAGAAGCATTTTCTGTCTGCAGCCAGTTCTGGTTCCTATGTGGGAAAACCGAGGGCCAAACGGTTAGGAAATAAGTGGAAAAATGGAAAAAGCCTCTGTTTTTTCGGGAAAAAATGCTATATAATAAAAACATATTTTTGTTGCAATATGTATGATACGGAAGGAAAAAATAATGGGACAATTAAAATTAGAAGATGTAAGACCGGGAATGGTGCTGGCGGCGCCGGTTATGTCACCGGATGGCGGAACACTTCTATTAAAAGAAGGACATGCCCTGACGATTAAAGGAATACAGAAGATAAAGGAATTGAAAATCGAAACAATCGAGATAGCAGACCGAAATTCCCTTTTTGTTACGCCCATTGATAAAATGGCGGAAAATCTGGAAAGGGATTTTTTATTGTACTTAAGAAAAATATCCCCAAAGCAGGCAGAAGCCAACAAAAATGATAATATGGTAAGGGTAGCTGGTGAACTGGAGAACAGTATCGGCAAAATCTGCCGTCAGGAAAAGATTATGGAGTTTTGCGTGCAGTTAAAGCTGGTAGATAATTTACGATTGTATCAGCATAGTGTAAATACGGCAGTTTTAGCAGGGCTCACAGCCGGAGCCATGGGGATGACAGGAGAACAGTTGACGACAATCGTTGCCGGAGGACTTCTTCATGACATCGGGCTTTGCGAAATGCCGCTGGTGATTGGGCAAAAAGAGAGAAACAGTCAGCAACAGCAACTTTGGGAAGAGCATCCTACTTATGGATATTATTTTGCCAAACAGAATGAAATACCACAGGAAATCTGCGAGTTGATTTTATATCATCACGAAAGATGGGATGGTTCGGGATTTCCCAAAATAAAGGCGGGGGATGAAATCCCCATTAGCGCTCAGATAATAGGCTTGTGTTCTCAATATGATGAAGAGATTACAGTGCAGCATGTGCCGTCATATATGGCAATTGAAGAAATCTATGGAATCAGCGGTATCCATTTTAGCAGTAAGGTGGTGGAGGCATTTGTAAATAATATTCCCGTATATCCTTTGGGCGTCATGGTGAGGCTTTCCAATAAGGAAGTGGGAATTGTGGCAAATATTCGTAAGAATCAGGGCCCCCGCCCTATTGTAAAGGTATTTTTCAATCGTACCAACCGCCCGATTACAGAAACGAAAATCGTGGATTTATCCAGAGAAAGAACCTTATTCATAGAGGAAATCTTAGAATAAAAAAAAGTCGGAAAGTTGCCGGCTTTTTCTTATTTTGATTTTATTCATGTAGGCAGCGGTCAGGTGACTGTCTGCAGGCATTTGAAGGCTCTCCAAAGGACCAAATCCCCCGTCTCCCTGGGAGGTTTTAAATTTGATGTCCCGGTCTGCGGCGGGGCTTCGACTGCAGCAGTCTGACCGGATTAGCCCTGTTCCATTGCGGATAGATAATTGATAAACTGCTGGGCAGTCCTTCCGGAAATGCCTCCGTGGGAAAGCTCCCATTTATTTGCTTCCCTGCATATTTCTTCTTCTGACAGGGTAATGTGGTTCTTGCGTGCCAGTTCGGTAACGATATGGAAATATTCTTTTTGGGAGGGTTTGGAATAATTTATCGTTACGCCAAAGCGGTAAGCCAGTGAAAGCTTCTCCTCCATGGTATCGGAATGGTGGAGTCCGTTATCCGTATCCATATCATTCCGGTCCTTCCACATCTCACGGATTAAATGGCGTCGGTTGGAGGTGGCATAAATCAGTATGTTTTCCGGCTTGGTTTCCACGCCGCCTTCAATGACCGCCTTTAAGAACTTGTATTCCGTTTCAAAGTCCTCAAAAGATAAGTCGTCCATATAGATGATGAATTTGTAGTTCCGGTTTTTAATCTGGGCAATGACCTGGGATAAGTCTTTAAACTGATGCTTATATATTTCAATCATGCGAAGCCCGTTTCCGTAAAATTCGTTGACGATTGCTTTAATGCTGGTGGATTTGCCGGTACCGCTGTCCCCAAATAAAAGCACGTTATTGGCTTTCTTTCCTTCCACAAATGCTCTTGTGTTGTCAACCAGCTTTTTCTTCTGAATTTCATAGCCAATTAAATCATCCAGAACAACCTTATCCATATTATTAATTGCCTGAAAAGCAACCCGGTTGTTTTGGGAGGAGTGAATGCGGAATGCCTTGTTCAGGCCAAAAGCGCCTACGCCGTAATCTTTGTAAAAGCCTGTGACACAAAGGAAAAAGCCTTCTTCATCAGAAGCCTCTTCCAGCTCCCTGCTTAAAGCCTGTACCTTTTCACTAACGCTTTTATTGTACATCAGCTCCGTTTTTTCTATCGCCTCATAGTTGGTCAAACAGCTGAAACAGTCGATTCCCAGTTTCTCCTCCAGACCGGTAAAATCATAGTCAAACAGTTGCTTGAATATTTTGAAGTCATTTTTGGCAAAGTGGTTGACGGTTCCGTTTTGGGCGCCTGTTTTTTCACAGGTAATACTAAAAGGATTCTCATCCATCATCAAAAGAAAAGTCAGGTAGTTGTGCCAGAGATTTTTATTAAAGCCATATTCCGTTGCCAGAATCAGAATTCGTTTTACCTGTCTGTAGATTCGTTCTATCAGCTCATCTTTGTGAAAGTCAGGCTTGTCCGCTTCTTCGCAGATGGCGCTTAATTCCATAAGGATGGAATCCTTTGGCATATCGCCGTAAATCAATAATTTTGATACTAATTTGTTCATTTGTCTTACCTCTAAATTCCGTTTTCTTTCTATTTTACATGGTATGGGAAAAAAAGCAAATTCTATTTAAGGATTATTTAATAATTTCCCCTTTATACTTAGATTCAGACAGAGCAATCGGGGCTGCAGGGTGTTTTTCAATTGCTCAATCTGTTAAAATAAAAAAGAGAGGAAAAGGCTATGTTTATTCAGATATTAAAAAAGGACTTAAAGCGGAAAAAGGGAATGAATCTGATTTTATTTCTGCTTCTGATTATAAGCAGTATTTTTCTGGCGGGGGGCGTCAATAATCTGTTGCTTACCATGAATGCCATTGACTATTTTTTTAAAGAAGCAAATGTGTCCGATTTCTATATCAAGACAAAGGGACAGGGAGAAAATGAAATCAGAATTGAAAAATGGATGGAAGAGATGGAAGCGGAAGGGCTTATAGAAAATGTAGAAAAATACCCTTATCTCATGATAGAAAAGGAAGATAACAGCTTTGACGGTCCGCTGTATTTATGTAAAATCCGGAAAGAACAGAATCTGATTTTTGATACAGACAATCAGCCCGTGGATTTAAAGCCGGGAGAAATTGTTATTTCTGTTTCACAGGCTGAGCAAAAGGGGATTGAACCGGGTGATGAGATTCGATTCCGGGCAGGGGATGAGGAGATTTCTCTTCAGGTAAAATCCATTGTAAAAGATGTTTTGTTTGGTTCTCCTTTTGTGGGCTTTGATGCCCAGTATATTTCAGAGGCGGATTTCGCAATGGTAGAAAATGCCCTTTCATGGAAAGGCGGCGGCATTACCGGATATGGTATTTCTTCTTCCGATATTTCAGAACTGGAACGGAGATTTTATAATGAAGACTTGCCGGTATTTACCACAATAAGTCAGAAAGAGCTTCGTACATGTTATGTGATGGATATGCTGGTTGCAGTATTTCTTATGATTATCAGCATATGTTTATTGGTGATATCCTTTGTGATTTTAAAGTTCAGCATTACGTTTACCCTGCATGAGGAATTTAAAGAAATCGGAGTTATGAAGGCCATAGGAATAAACAGCCTTGCCATAAGAGGAATCTATTTATGCAAATACTTTGTTCTTTCTGTGGCCGGAGCATTGTCCGGAGCATTTTTCAGTATTCCCTTTTCGGATTTTATGATGAGCTCCATAGAAAAAAATGTGTATATGCCAAAGGCACAGGGGAATTTATGGCTGTGTTTAGCCTGCGGCGGCATCATTGTCCTGGTGGTAATGCTGTTTTGCTATATCTGTACGGGTAAAATCAAAAGACTTATGGTGATAGAGGCAATTAAAAGCGGTTCAAACGGAGAGCGGTATGGGAAGAGCTCTCCCATATCCCTGTATAAATCAGGAAAGCTGCCTGCTCTGCTTTTTTTAGCTGCAAACGATATTTTAAGCAGCAAGAAAAAATATATTCCCCTTTTTATTTCTTTTATTATAGGGATTATTATGATAATTCTTCCCTTAAATGCAGTGAATACCTTAAAAAGTGATTCTATCATTACTTTGTTCGGGATTGCCGAATCAGATGTTTACATTACCAGTCACAAAGAAGAAGCCTGTATAGGGGATGGGGATATGAACAAAATGCTTGCAGATTTGGAGCATATGGAGGAAATATATGCAAAGGAAGGGATTTACGTTAAGCTTTATAGTGAAGTCATCTATTTCCCGCATGTGTCAAGTGAGATGAATAAGGATAAAAGCAGTATTATGACAATGCAGGCAAAGAATTTTGATACAGAAATTTACCGTTATCTGGAAGGGGAGCCACCAAAGCTTTCCAACGAGTTAGCCATGACTGCATTATCGGCGGAAGAACTGAATGTAAAAATAGGAGATACGGTCTGGCTTCAGTTTGCTGAGGAAAAAATACCGTATATCCTTACAGCAACCTTTGAAAGCTTTAATAATCTTGGTTATTCCATCCGCCTGTCAGAGACGGCGGAAACCGACTTAAAGTATTCCGCCGGAGTTTATGGCATACAGGGAAATTTTCAGGAGGGAACGGATGTGGAGGCGGCGGTTTCCAAAATGAGGGAAATTACCCCGGATTATGAAATAAAAAATACAAGAGAAAGAATTGCAGTAAGCTTAGGGGGCATCATAGAACGTTTGGATGAAATCAAGGCGCTAATCGTATTTGTGGTAATTGTGATAAACAGTCTGGTGACAATTCTGCTTTGCAGGACGTTTTTGGAAAGGGATAAGGGAGAAATTGCCCTTTTAAAAAGTATCGGATTTTCCAATGGCTTTCTGCAGGCATGGCAGAGCATTCGCATTGGAATAATTCAGCTCATATCTGTTTTTATCGGAATTTTATGTTCCTATTTATTAAATGACATGATGATACAGTATACCTTTGGAATCATGGGAACAAGACAGGTAGAATTAAATATTGTGCCAATGGAAGTATATGTAGGATATCCGCTTCTGGTATTAGCAGGTGTGTTAGCAGCAGCTTACATTGCGGCTTCGGGAGTGAAAAGATTCAGCGTGCAGAAAATCAACGATATGGAATAAAAACAAATGCCGGTTAATTGCGAAAACAAGCATGGAAGAGAGGAAGAAAAAATGAGCAGTTCATTAAAAGTAAAAGATTTGTGCAAGACATATGTAATGGATAAAAGACAGAATAATGTATTGAAAAATGTGAGCTTTTCGGTAAGCCAGGGAGAAATGGTGGCGATTATGGGACCAAGCGGCTCCGGAAAGTCAACGTTGCTTTATACAGTAAGCGGCATGGACAAAATGACAGCCGGTAGCGTGGACTTTTTTGGCAAGGATTTAAGCAGCCTTAAGGCGGATGAGCTGGCAAAGGTGCGGTTAGTGGAAATGGGATTTATTTTCCAGCAGATGTATATGTTAAAAAATCTTTCTATCTATGATAATATTATATTGCCTGCCTATCAGGCGGAAAAGGGTAAAGGCGGAAGAAGCAGAAAGGAAATCAATGAACAGGCACAGGAGCTTATGAGAAAGCTGGATATCATGCAGGTGGCTGACAATGATATTAACGAGGTTTCCGGCGGACAGCTTCAAAGGGCATGTATCTGCCGGAGCCTGATTAATCATCCGAAGATTATCTTTGCAGATGAGCCGACCGGTTCCCTGAATAAACAGGCTTCCTATGAGGTCATGAAGGAGCTGAACAGGATTAACAGGGAAGGGACCAGTGTTCTTCTGGTTACCCATGACGTACGGGTGGCAGCCAAAAGCGACAGGGTGGTTTATCTTGTAGACGGAAAAATTGAGGATGAGTATAAGCTTGGAAGGTTTCAGGCGGAACAGGATATAAGGGACAGGGAACGTATTTTAAGCAGCTGGCTTATGGAAATGGGCTGGTAAAGCAGGAAAAGGAAAGCGTTATGGTAGATGTTTTAGTGGTGGAGGATGAAAAGGAGTTAGGAGAGGTGCTCTGTGATTTCCTTAAAAAAGAAGGATATTTGGCTGCCTGCGTAAAGACAGGGGAAGAGGCTCTTTCCTTTATAAGTGAAAACAGCGTCAGGCTGGTGCTTTTAGATATTATGCTTCCGGGACTGGACGGTTTTTATGTGTGCAGAAAAATCAGGGAAGAGGATCATGTTCCTATTGTAGTATTAAGCGCAAGAGTGGAAAAGGATGACAAGCTGAATGCACTTTTGTCAGGGGCGGATGATTATATGGAAAAGCCATATGACATTGACATACTTCTTGCGAAAATCCATGCAGTTTTCCGGAGAAATTATGAAAAAGGAAAGGAGCCGGGTACGTTGGCAGTGGGAAACCTGAAAGCGGATTTGAAGGGAAGGAGGGTGCTTCTTTCCGGAAAAGAGCTGGAGCTGACTGCAAAGGAATTTGATTTGCTTACGCTTCTTATGGAACATCAGGGAAAGGTGCTGAAAAAGGAATGGATATTCAACCGTATCTGGGGCGTGGACAGCTTTAGCGAACCATCTACTCTGACAGTGCATATAAAATGGCTCAGGGAAAAAATAGAGGTAAATCCAAAACAGCCGGAACATATTGTGACGGTATGGGGAGTGGGGTATAAAATGGTATGAAGCAATATAACAGAATGGTGTGTGCAGTACTGCTTTTGTTTATGGTAATATTAGCGTCGGCAAATTTATATTTCATAAAAGAGATGGAGGAGGAAAAGGCTGAACTTCATAAGGTAGAAGGCAATCGTATTGCGGCTGTTATAAAACAGGGATTAAAAGAAAATGAAAATGCGGATTTGGGGATGCTTATAGACAGTATTCCTCTTTCTGCTTATAAGACCATTATGGAAATCCGGTATCTGGAGGAAGGGGCTTCCTTTATGGAAACAGAGGAGTTTTACCGGGTTCCGGTATATGATGCTATGTTTTATCCCATTGCCTTAAAGAAAGGAAACGGTTATATAAAGCTTACCTTTTGGGAGGGAAAGCAACAAGAAGGGCTTTCCCTGCTGATTTTATTGAATACTATTGTCATCTGCTGCTTTATTATATTGATTGCTGTGTTGATTTATATAAAAAGGAAATTGATTATGCCCTTTGAGCAGATTAAAGAATATCCGGTTTTGTTAGCAAAGGGAAATCTGGTACAGGGACTGAAAGAGCAGAGGGAAGGCTATTTCGGAAAATTCCTGTGGGGTCTTGATATGCTTCGGGAAACCTTAGAGGACAGGAAGCAGAAAAATCTGGAGCTGGAAAGGGAGAAAAAGACAATGCTCTTATCCCTTTCCCATGATTTAAAAACACCTTTAAGCTCCATTTACTTATATGGAAAAGCGTTGGAAAAGGGGCTGTATGACCAAAAAGAGAAAAGAAACCAAGCGGTGGCGGGAATATTGGAAAAAGCCGCGTTGATGGAGGATTATATTGGAAGGATTATTGTTGCTGCCACGGAAGATTTTCTTCATATTCCGGTAAACCCGGGAGAATTTTATTTAAAGGATTTATTGGGGGAGCTGACCGGGTTTTATGAGGGGAAATTATCCCTTCTCCATACAGAATTTGTGATAGAGTCATATGAAAACTGCCTGCTTTACGGTGACTTTGACAGAGCACTGGAGGTTTTTGAAAATATTATGGAAAATGCCGTAAAGTATGGGGACGGAAAAGAAATCAGGATTTGCTTTGAACAGGAGGAAGGCTGTATGCTTGTTACGGTGGAAAATACGGGAAACTCCCTGCCAAAGCAGGAACTGTCTCATATTTTTGAGAGCTTTTACCGGGGCTCGAATGGGAAAGGAAAAAGCGGCAGCGGGCTTGGGCTGTATATATGCAGGGAAATCCTGCATAAGATGAGAGGGGAGGTTTTTGCGGAAATCGAGAAGGGGAAAATGCGGGTCACTGTGGTGTTTGAGATGTTGTAACATTTCATACCAGTTTAGATGTTGTAATTGATGTTGTAATCGACTGCAAAAGTATGTTTGACATTTTTACGTATACTGCGTATAATATGCTTAACAGGACAGCCGGAAGGTAAGTGCACATTACCCGTCTCGGCGCAATTTAATCTTTAACTATTTGAAATAGCCGTTCCTAAACTTTGCGAGAGCAGGACGGCTATTTCTTATTTTTCATATTCAGGATTGATACTATCAAGGATGTTACTGCGATAATTATCATAAATTCCTCATATGTACTCATAAGCACCACTCCTTTCCGCAGGACACGAAACGGGTGGGAGCACGTCCCCCGGCTACCCGGTTAAGCATATTATATTTTCAAAATTTTACTGTCTGCCATTGACAGAGAAAAATACTTTTTTTCCTTTTTGCTTCCAGTATATTCACATTACAATTTGTCGGTATTCTATCATAAAAAAAACAAATTAACAACATATCATTTGTATTTCCCATTAATCTGCATTATAATAATTATCATATACATAAAAAAAATTAAAAATAAAAATATAAGCAAGAATAAAAACATACAGGAGAATTATGGGATTACAATTTTACTTCGGGGCTTCCGGCTTCGGAAAAAGCACAACAGTATACAAGGATATTATGAAATGGTCCAAAGCGGAGCCGGAGCGGGAATTTTTCATTCTGGTGCCGGACCAGTTCACCATGCAGACCCAAAAGGAGCTTTGCCTGCTGAATGAAGGCATTATGAATATTGACGTGCTGAGCTTTTCCAGACTGACTTACCGTATATTTGAAGAGGTTGGAAAGGAAGAGCGGATTGTACTGGATGATACGGGGAAAAACCTGATTTTAAGAAAGGTGGCTTCACAGCATAAGGAGGAGCTGAAGGTGCTTGGCAGCCACTTGAACCAAGTGGGCTACATCCATGAAATCAAAAGCGTGATTTCTGAATTTATGCAATATGACATTGATCCCAAAGGAATGGAAGAGCTGATTTCTTATGGGGCAGGAAAGGGGGAGCTTTCCTCCAAGCTTTTGGATTTAAAACTTTTATATGAAGGCTTTTTGTCCTTTTTAAAGGAAAAGTACATAACCACGGAAGAAAGCCTGGACCTTCTTTGCAAATCCCTGCACAAATCCAAAGCCATTAAAAACAGCGTGGTGGTATTTGACGGTTTTACAGGATTTACCCCTGTGCAGAACCGCCTTATTAAAGAACTGATGGTACAGGCGGGAGAAGTAATCATGACCATTACCGTTGATACAAGAGAAAATCCTTATGAAGTGGATGGGGAGCATAAGCTGTTTTATTTAAGCAAGAAAACAGTGGAATCCATGGAGAAAATGGCAAAAGAGGCAGGGGTGGTAAGGCGCAGGGATGTGGTGCTTTCCGGTGAGAAGCTTCCGAGGTTTGGAAAAAGAAGGGAGCTTTCCCACTTGGAGAAAAACCTGTTCCGTCAGAAGAAGTCTGTTTTTACAGGGGAAAATCATGCTGTCTTCTTAACGGAGGGGGCAAATCCAAGGGAAGAAATCCAGCAGGTGTGCGTGGCGATTAAGGAGCTTTTGCAAAAAGAGCAGTATTGCTACAGGGATATAGCTATTATTGCAGGAGATTTGGAGGCATATGGACACCTTATTGATATGGAATGCAGAAGATATGATATCCCGGTATATCTGGACCAGACAAAGGGAGTAATGAACAATCCTATGATTTTGGCTATTACCAGCGCACTGCAGACAGTGCTTTATGATTTTTCCTATGACAGCGTATTTTGTTTTTTGCGCACCGGACTGACAGGAATTTCCATGGAGGAAACCGACAGACTGGAATATTACGTAAAGGCTTTGGGAATCCGGGGAAAGCGTGCCTATGAGAATCCCTTTATCCGAATAACAAGGCAGATGAAGCAGACAGAAGGAGAAGAGGAAACCGGCAAAATGTCAGAGAGGCTTGCATGTCTAAATCAAACACGGGAAAAGTTCGTGACACTGATGTCACCTCTTCTTTTGCTGGCTGAAACACAGAAATCCGAAGCCAGGAAAAACGAGAATGAAGAAAATAAAAGTAATGAAAGTATAAACAATGAAAACGGAAATGATGAAAATATAAGCAATGAAAACATAAATGATGAAAACTGGAATGGAGAAAATACAAATGCTGAAAGCACATATATGAAAAACATATCGGAAGAGACGGCAGAAATAAGAGCAGCAGGAAAGCTGGAAATAGAAGCAGAAGAAACAGTAGAAGAAAAAACAGTAAATAAAAAAACAGTGAATGAAAAATCAGCGCTCTACCCGGCAGAAAAGTTGGTAAGGGCTGTATATGACTTCTGTGTCAGAAACAGATTTCAGGAAAAAATGGAACAAATGGAAACCGGTTTTCAGGAAATGGGAGATTTGGCAAAGGCAAAGGAATACGGACAGGTATATCCCCTTGTAATGGATTTGCTGAACCAGATTTATGAGCTGTTAAAGGAAGAGGAAATGACCCTGCAGGAATTTTCCGATATATTATCGGCAGGCTTTAGCGAATTAAAGGTGGGCACCATTCCCCAGAATGTTGACCAGGTTCTGGCAGGAGATATGGAGCGTACCAGGCTGAAACAGGTGCGGGCTTTGTTTTTTGTGGGCCTCAACGACAGCGCAATACCCGGCGGTGGCAAAAAGGGCGGTCTGATTTCCGATATGGAAAGAGAATTTTTACAGGAAAGCGGTGTGGAGCTGGCGCCTACCGGAAGGCAGCAGATGTTCATTCAAAGACTGTATCTCTATTTAAACATGACAAAGCCGTCAGAGAAGCTGTTCTTATCCTATTCAAGGGTGGATTCGGAAGGAAAAGGAAACCGTCCGGCATATCTGGTGGATATGATAAAAGGGCTGTACAGTCAATTAAGGACAGAAGGAAATAAGGAAGGATTAGAACATAAAATCGCAGCAAAAAAGGATGGAATGGATGACTTTGCCGGGCTTATGGGAAGCTACGGGCAGGGGCTTTTAGAGGCGGATGAAGAAAAAAGAAAGGACTTTTTTACCCTGTACCATTTTTATGAACAGGAAGAGGGCATAAGAAAGCTGATAGAAGCCGCTTTTTATGAGTATGTGCCGGCCCCTCTTTCCAAAGAGGCGGCAAAGCTTATTTACGGGGAAGTATTGGAAAGCAGCATAAGCCGTTTCGAGCAGTTTGCCGCCTGCGGCTATGCCCATTTCCTGAAGTACGGGCTGCTTCTTCAGGAGGAAGAGGAGTTTTCCTTTGAGGCGGTGGACATGGGAAATGTGTTCCATGCGGTTTTGGAGGGTTTTTCCGCCTATTTAAAGGAGCAGAATACTACATGGTTTCAATTCACCGGAGAGCAGGCAAAAAGCTATGTGGATGAAAAGTTAAAGGAGCTTGCTGTAGAGTATGGGGAGACGGTGCTTTTGGACAGCGCAAGAAATGCCTATATTCTAAAGCGCATGGGGCGGATTTTGAACCGTACACTGGAAACTCTCCAATATCAGTTGAAAAAAGGTGTCTTTGAGCCCAAGGCCTTTGAGCTTCCTTTTTCCATGGTAAAGGAATTTGACGGAAAGACCATGAAGGTGCGTGGCAGGATTGACCGGATGGATACGGTGGAGCATGAGGGTATTTTGTATGTGAAGGTGATGGATTATAAGTCGGGAAACATAAAGTTCGACCCGGTTTCCCTGTATTACGGGCTTCAAATGCAGCTTGCCCTATATATGAACAGCGCCGTTTTAATAGAGAAAAAAGAACATCCGGACAAGCAGGTGGAACCGGCGGCGCTTCTTTACTATCAGATGACAGACCCTTATGTGGAACGCTCAGAGCAGGTTTCCTCCGAAGAACAGATTCAAGAGGCAATCCACACGGCACTTCGTACAAAGGGAGTAGTGCTTGAGGAAGAGCAGGTGGTGTCCATGCTGGATGAAAGCTTTTCGGATGCTTCTAATGTGATTCCGGTAGAGCGGAAAAAAGCGGGAGGCTATAAGGCGGGCTCCGGCGTGGCCACAAAGGAGGAGCTAAAGGCAATTTCCCAATATGCGGATTTGAAGATTCAGGAAATCGCAGAAAAAATATTAAAGGGTGAAATTCCGGTAAATCCATATGAAAAGGAAAACAAAACCCCTTGTACCTATTGCGGTTATCGTGGAATATGCGGATTTGACAAAAAGATAAAGGGCTTTGAGCAAAAGCGGTTAGATATCATGTCAAAGGAAGAGGCAATGGAAAAAATCAGGGAGAAAGTAACGGAGGAAGGAATCTGATGGGCATTTCCTTTACAAAAGAACAACAACAGGTCATAGATACCAGAAATAAAAATCTTCTTGTTTCCGCGGCGGCAGGCTCCGGAAAAACGGCTGTTTTAGTAGAGCGTATCCTTTCCATTATAACGGATAAGGAACACCCGGCAGATATAGACAGGCTGCTAATCGTAACCTTTACCAATGCGGCGGCGGCGGAAATGCGGGAGCGTATTTTAAAGGCAATTCTGGAAAGACTGGAGCGGGAGCCGGAAAATGAACACCTGCAGAAGCAGTCGGCATATATTCACAGAGCGCAGATTACCACCATTGACAGCTTTTGTAAGTATCTGCTAACCAATCATTTTGAGGATATCGGGTTAGACCCTTCCTTTCGCATAGGGGACCCGGGAGAGCTGAATCTGATAAAGCGGGACGTGCTTTCAGAGCTGATGGAAAGGGAGCATGAAAAAGCGGAGGAAGGCTTCCTCACTTTGCTGGAAAGCTATGTGGCGGGAAGAAACGAAGGCGTTTTAGAGGACTATGTGCTGAAGCTTTATGAGTTTGCCATGAGCTACCCATGGCCGGAAAGCTGGCTTTTGCAGTGTAAGGAGGCTTACTGCCTGGAAAGTATGGAGGAATTTAAGGAAAAGCCCTTTTTAAAGGAAATGATGGGATATGTGGAAAAGCTCTGCAAGGAAGCGGTGTTTCTCTTAGGGCTTGCACGGGATATCAGCGAGCAGAGTGACGGACCATATATGTATGGAGAGCTTTTGGAGCAGGAAGCCCATATGCTTCTGGAACTGGCAAAGGAAAAGGATTACGAGCTTTTTTATGAAAAAATAAATCAGGTAAAATTCGGGCGGCTGCCTGTAAAAAAGGATGATACGGTACTTCTTGAAAAAAGGGAGCAGGCAAAGGAGCTGCGCAACCAGGCAAAAGGGCTTATCCAGCAGATAAAGGATTCCTTTTTCTTTGTTTCACCAAAACAGAGCCTGTCGGATGTGAAGACATGCGGGGGCAATGTATGCGCTCTGGTGGATTTAACCTTGTCTTTTATGGAGCTTTTCTCGGCAAAGAAGAAAGAAAAGAATCTGATGGACTTTTCCGATATGGAGCATTATGCTTTGGAAATCCTTTTGGAAGAAAAGGAGGGAAAGAGGGTTCCTACCAAAACGGCACTTGCTTATCAGGAATATTTTACAGAGGTTATGACCGACGAGTATCAGGACAGCAATCTGGTACAGGAACTGCTGCTTGAGAGCATTTCCAAAAAGGAAAAGGGACATTGCAACCGGTTTATGGTAGGGGACGTAAAGCAGAGCATATATGGATTTCGTCTTGCAAGGCCGGAGCTGTTTATGGAAAAGTTCCGGCAGTATCATGAAGGTTATGTAAACCACAATCCGGATAACATGCGAATTGATCTTCATAAAAATTTCCGAAGCCGGAAAGAAGTCATAAACAGCGTAAATTTTATATTTGAAAGGCTTATGGATGCTTCCGTGGGAGGGATTGCTTATGATGAGGAGGCAGCATTGTATTCCGGCGCCGATTATCCGGAAATGGAAACGGAGCCTTCTGTTTATGAAACAGAGCTTCTTTTGTTTGAAAGAAAAGAAACACTGACTCAGGAGGAAACCGGAGAAGAGGAAGAAATCATCAGCTCCATACCGAAAAAACAGGCGGAAGCCGTTATGATAGGAAACCGGATAAGGGCAATGGTGGGCAGTTTTCCCGTTACGGACAAAGAAATGGGAAAGCTTCGTCCTGCCAGATATCAGGACATTGTCATTTTGCTGCGTTCCGGGGAAAACACACAGGAGACTTTTAAGGAAGAGCTGGGAAATCAGGGGATTCCGGTGCATATTGCTTCCAAATCCGGTTATTTTTCCACCATGGAGGTGCGGTATGTGCTCCAGTATTTAAGAGTGCTGAATAATCCTTATGAGGACAATGCCCTTGCGGGGCTTTTAAAGTCGCCGTTTTTTTTCTACACGGACGAAGAGCTTGCCGTATTAAAGGGCTTTCGGGGGAAAGAAAAGAAAAGGGATTATCTTTGGGAATGCATGAAAGCTTTTGTAGGGGAAAATTCCGATGGACAGGTGAAAGAAAACTGGCAGGCAGAAGCATGGTCTGCCCTGCGGAAAAAGGCGGCAGATACCTTAAAAAGAATAGAAGGCAACAGGGAAAGCGCAATTGTCCTTTCCATTTACGAGCTGATGGCACAGTTGTTTTCCCAAAGTTTCTATTTAGAATATGTCAGCGCCCTGCCGGGAGGGGAACAGAAAAAAGCAAATGTGGAAATGCTGCTGGAAAAGGCAATTGAATTTGAGAAAACCAGTTTTCAGGGGCTGTTCCAGTTTGTCCGCTATATTGAGCGGATGGAGAAATACAGCATAGATTCCGGAGAGGCAAATATACTGGATGAGCGGGCGGACACGGTACGGATTATGACCATTCACAAAAGCAAGGGACTGGAATTTCCCATCTGTTTTGTTTCCGGCCTTGCCAAACGGTTCAATATGCAGGATATCCACAGCCCGGTGCTTTTGGATATCGACTGGGGAATCGGCACGGATATGATAGACCATCAGGCACGGATTAAGGCAAAGACCATCAGCAAAAATATGCTTGCCGCCAAATGTAAGCTGGACAGTCTTGGGGAGGAGCTTCGTATTTTGTATGTGGCTCTTACAAGAGCAAAGGAAAAGCTGATTCTTACCGGAGAGGTGGACAGGGTACAGACACTGCTTCAAAAATATAAGGGGATGAAAGAGCTGGAAAAGCTGCCCTTTTCCTTTATTAGCAGTGCATCCAATGCACTTTCCTATGTGATGGCGGCACTGATGGGACACAAGGATTTTGAAAGCATATGCAGGGTGTTTCATGAAAGGGATCTGGAGCTTATGGGCTTTGGGGAAGATTTGCAAAAGCAAATGCGAAAGGAAAGGCTTTTAAAGGGCTGGCAGCGGGAAGAAATCAACCAGGCGCTGATGGAAGAGCTTCAGAAGAAATTTTCTTATGAGTATCCCCATGAGATATTAAGCAAAATGTATACAAAGACAAGCGTTTCCGAGCTGAAGTTAGAGGCCATGAAAGAAGAGGGGGAGGAACTGCATTCTATTTTTGAAACGGAAAGACCGCCGGTGCCTTACCTGCCGGGATTTTTAAGACAGGAACAGGAGGCAGGAGGAACAAGCCGGGGAAGCGCTTACCACAAGGTGCTTGAGCTGTTGGATTATAAGGAATATGAACTGGAAGGAATGGAAAGGGAAAAGCCTGAAAAGGCAAAAGAAAGACTGACAGAAAAAGTAAAGCAGGATATGGAAGGGTTTGTACAGGAAGGAAGGCTCACGAAAGAATATATGGAGCTTGTAAGGCCGGATAAAATCGCCTCTTTTGCAGTTTCCCTGTATGGACAGAAAATGTGCAGGGCGGCAAAGGCAGGGAAGCTTTATAAGGAAAGGCCTTTTGTAATCGGCATACCGGCAGAGCGGGTCAATCCTCAGTTTCCCAAAGAGGAAATGGTACTGATTCAGGGAATTATTGACGTATACTTTGAGGAAGATGGGGAGCTTGTGGTGCTGGATTACAAAACCGACCGGGTGGAAACCATGGAGGAGCTGCAGCGCCGCTATGAAACCCAGCTGGATTATTACGGAGAGGCGCTTTGTTCTCTTTTAAAAAAGCCCGTAAAGGAAAGGGTAATCTATTCCTTTTCGCTGGAAGAGGAGCTTGCCTGGTAGCTCCATTCCTTTCCTGACTTCCGGTAAGCTTCTGCTTCCTCCATAAGTCCAAGCTTTTCATAGCAGTCAGCAATGGCTAATAAAGGAAGGTCGCCGCTTAAGCGGATATTTAAAATGCTTTTCGTCTCATAAGCTGCATTGTAATACCAGATAATAGCCTCTTCATAATCCTTGACGGATTCGTAATGCTTTCCAAGCTCATAGCATATTTCCGAACAGCCGGAGTCAGCAACGTTTTTCAGGGCATATTTGAAAAAGCCTTCTGTGTCATACTGCAGGCGGCAGGCGCGGGAAACCACACAGCAGGCTTCCATGATTTCATCCTGCGTGCGGTCCGTATCGGACAGCGTGGCAAGAAAGGCAGGCAGCGCCCGGATAAAGTCTTCGTCGCTGCCGGATATGAACAGCTCCTTTGCATAAATGTTGTGAAGCCGTTTATCCAGAGGGATTCCATTCTTGTACATTGTCTCAAAGGCATGGATGTCCCTGGAGGTATGTTCGCCCAGGGGCATGTGGAGTATTTCCACGTCACTGTCGTATATTACAGGCTCTAACCGTACTGCTTCGTGAATGGCGCCTTCCCAGTTAAAGGTGCGCAGGCGTTTATAGAGCTTTGGACGGTATTCCCTGTCATAATTGTATATGGTATTATGGGATAATTGATTGCAGTAGAGCATTTGAACGATATCAATTTCCGGCAGCAGGCTTTGCTTTAGAAGAGCAAGCCTGTTTTTGTTCTCTGCATCCAAAACCTCGTCTGCGTCTGCACAATATATGTATTCCATGGCCGCTTTGGAAAAGGAAAAGTTCCTTGCATCAGAAAAGCTGCCGGTCCAGGCGAAATCATATACTTTGTCCGTAAAGCTTTTTGCAATTTCCTTTGTGCGGTCTGTGGAGCCGGTGTCAACAATAATGATTTCATCCATAATATCCGCAATGGAAGAGAGGCAGCGTTTTAAAACCTTTTCCTCATTTTTTACAATCATACATAAACTAATGGTAATCATGGCATCCTCCTATAGGCTTTTGTAAAGGAATTTTGTGTAAGGTCAGTTTAACATATTCCTTTAGAATTATGAAGTTTTTCTTGTAATATGACAAAATATTGATAAGATATTATTATAGAGACAAATACATTGGGCAGATATGGATAAAGAAGAAAAAAGCAGCGTTCCTGTCCTTCCTGTTAATAAGTGTCCTGGTAAGAAGTAAGAAACGCTGCCTGACAGCCTGTTTTACCTGTCTGTGTTATGTATAGGCAAATGCGGCTATCTATCCTGTCAGCGGTGATTATATATTGGTTAGTCAGAAACAACCATTTTCTTTATCTGCCCAATTCCTCTGGAAACAGGTGGAAGTGCCAGCAAAATCAGAGTAATTGCTGCTTCCGGCGCCAGATAAGTGGCATTGTAGCCTAAGGAATAAACCAAGGCAGGAGTATCCTCAGGAGCATAATGGGCAAAGAAGATGACGCCTGAGATAACTGCAAATATGTACCTGCCGATGACTCCGATAATATATCCCCATATCAGTCCGTGTTTCTTATTGGCAAAGATTCCGGCGAGACCTAAAGCGCCAAAGGCAAGAGGATAATCCACAATCATCTGGGGAATGGAATAGAAAACCGGGTCTATGACAAATTGAAGCATTCCATAGGCAAGTGCGCTGGTAATGCCTGCCTTTGGCCCAAACAGATAGCCAATCAGCACAATGAACAGCATGCTGAACAGGGTGGCAGAACCGCCCATCGGAAGCCGGAAGGCTGGCAGCAGCTCCGAGGTGATAAGGCCTAAAGCCATGGCAGCGCCGGAAAAGGTAAGCTGTCTGGTTAAAGTAGCTTTTCGGGTGGAACCGGCATCTTTTTTGTAAAAGAACAGAGCCAGGGCAATTAAGACCCCGATTACGGCAATTACAGCTATGATACCCGGAACGGTTAATTGAAACATGATGTCATCCCCGCTGTCGGCTGTGGGATAAGCAAAAAGATTTGATGAATCAGACATAAAAAAATCCTCCTTTTTTGTTTACATTTGGAGGGGCCACTAAATATATTTTTAATTCAGGTCTTTTGCGCATAAATGTCAGGAAAGCTGAAAAGCCACATCGTATGATGTACATTCTGGTTGAATAGAAATGTTTCCTGTATCAAGTCAGACATGTGTCAAAAGAATTGTGAATCAAAAATATTGCTTCCCTACGCCAGTATGATCTGGTTCAGGTAGTGAGGGTTAGCAGAAAGATTTCTGCAGTCTCAGCCCCAAGGGACTCCCCTAGCATGTATATTCATATGTCTTGTTTACTATAAGGGGAATTGGGGGAGATGTCAAGAGAAGGGGGAAAGTTTTTTTATATAATGGGGGTAACAGTTCAGACAGCAGCTCCTCCCCATTCCGATTCCTGCGGAAGAGCTGCTGTCTGAACTGTTACTGAAAGGAGGTAATTTTTTGAAAAAGAGAAAAAAATATTTTTTGATTGGAATGGCTGTAATTTGTTTATTTTTTTCCGGCGTACTGCTGTGGCATATATATGCTCTTTTAAATGCAAAGTATGTAGTCCGTGTATATTTTCCGGAGCTGTTTCATGTTACTCATGAATACTATGCCATAAATGAGAAAAGAGCCGTGAAAGTACCGGAATATCTGGCAAAACAGTTCTGTGGTGACGGTATTGTCACAAAAGGCGTTTATGATGATGCTCTAGGAAATTACTGGATTGTCAGTTTAGAATATGCGGAAGATGATTCTGATTTTTCAAGCGGAAATTATGTGGAAACCTCCTTTGGGGAAAATTATCGGGTTACTTACAGGTCCTGGACCGGTTCCACCAGAACGGCAGGGGAAGAGGAGCGGCAGCTGTTTCGTAAAATGGCAGAGGAGTTTTGCAGCGGCAATTTGGAGGAATGGACTGCGAAAGCAGGAGGGCGGACGGAACTTGGTTTCTTTTTTGTGGCAGAGCATCAGGGGGAGTATCTGTTTTATTATTCTCTGCATGGCAGAAGGGACACTCTTTGTTTGGTTACTGATACCGGCGAATTTTCTGAAATAATGACCCGCCCGGAAGGCGGATATTTTCACTATTATTTTTGGTTTTGATTTTTTCGTTTTCGTTCCATCCACAAAAAGGCGCCTGTGCAAATCAGAACCGAAAGAGCAGAACCGACAGAGGAGGCAAGACCCATTGGAAAGAGCGTGTCCGTAAAGTATCTGGAGGCAAGATAGGAAAATGGAATCCGGACGCAAACAATGGATAGCAGGTTGTGGAGAAAGGAAAGCCCGGACAATCCGTAAGCGCAGAAATAGCCGCTGAAGCAAAAATGAATGCCTGCAAGAATTACATCCCATACATATCCCCGCATATACTGGCTTCCAAGCAGAACTACCTGGGCGTTGCCGGAAAACAGTCCGATAAAAGGCTTTGCGTCAAGCTGCATAAGAATGCAGGCGGCAATCCCCCATACCACTGCCATTATGGAGGCATAGCGCAGGGTGAGGCGTGCCCTGTCATGTTTTCCGGCGCCGATATTCTGGGCGGAAAGTGCGGATACGGTCTGGAGCATGGAGGATGGCACTAAAAATAAAATTCCGATAATCTTTTCCACGATGCCCACTGCCGCCGCATCATTCAGTCCCCGTTTATTGGCAAAAACAGTGATGACGATAAAGGAAATTTGAATGAAACCGTCCTGTAAGGCAACCGGGATTCCAATGTTCAATAGTCCTGCCATGGTTTCACGGCGGGGCTTGAAATTTTCTTTTGTAAGGGTAATTCCGGTTTTCCGTTTCAGGATGATAGCTAAGGACACAATTACGCTGATGGTCTGGGATAAGGTTGTGCCAAGAGCCGCTCCGGCAGGACCAAGCTTCATGCATCCGATAAAGAGATAATCAAGGAAAATATTGGCAAAGCATGCAACAGCAATGAAGTACATAGGACTTCTGGAATCTCCCATGCCCCGAAAAATAGAACTTATAATGTTATAGGCTGTAATAAACGGAACTCCGATAAAGCAGATGGTAAGGTAAGCGCCTGTCCCTGATACCGCTTCGGAGGGGGTGGACATAATGCTTACAATGGGCTTGACGGCAAAAAGCAGCAAGAAAGTTAAAATAATTGACAGCGCCATAAACAAAGTAATGGTATTTCCCACTGCCTGTGAAGCCTGTTTTAATTTCCGGGCGCCTACTGCCTGCCCGATCATAACGGTTGAGCCCATTGCCAGGCCAACTATGATAACAGTGAGCATATGCATGACCTGGCTGCCGACGGAAACTGCAGTGGTGCTTTCCACGCCGTTGAACTGTCCGATAATAAATAAATCTGCCATGCCGTACAGGGTCTGTAAAAAGTATGACAGCAGGTATGGCAGGGAGAAATACAAAACTGTCTTGAATACATTTCCTGTTGTTAAATTCTTTTCCATAACATTTCCTCACATCGATTCCTTCTGTATGCTTTGTAAATGGCAGAGCCTGCGGCTCTTATTGAGGCAATGCGGTCTGACGCTTCACTCGTTTTAATATCAGCGCCAGAACCATAGCCAGCATTTGGGCTCCGCTCATGCTCCACCAGACGGCAGCTTCTCCAAAGTGCCCCGGAAAAATAAACAATAACACAAGTAAAAAAACTGCTTCGGAATATACGAGCATAACCGATTTGCCCGATTGTTCCGTTGCATAAAAGCCGGAAGTAATGACTCTTGCCAGGGCAAGGAACAAAAAGCCTATAAGAATAATGGGCATATCCTTGATTACCAATTGACACACCGGGTCAGAAGCGCCAAACAGCTTTCCAATATAGCGCCGGGTGGAAAACAGGAGTACAAAGCTTGTGATTGCAATAAATTCCGATATGAAATAAGAAGCATTCTGCATTTTTTTCATCCCTTTGAGGTCGCCCTTTCCATAGCAGTCGCTCAATAAAGGCTGGAATCCGTCGCCAACTCCCTGCAGCATCAAATAAACAATAAAGGAAGCATAAGAGATGACGGCATAGCAGGCAACTGAAGAAGCCCCTCCATATTTCATTAAAAAAAGGTTCATCAATAATAAACTGATATTGGGGCATAAGGTTACGCCAAAAGCAGAAATTCCTATTTGGGCAATGTAAAAAAAGGACTGCCCGTGAATCCGCAGCTGCCATATGGGTAGTTTTTTCCACGTCAGGTAACCAATGCCTCCCAAAGCCGTAACAAGCTGTCCTATGACAGTTGCAATGGCGGCACCTTCAACCCCCTTGTCCAAAATCCACACCAGCCAAAAGTCCAGGGCAATATTTGTAAAAAATCCCCCAATCATGATGACCATGGAAAAAACAGCGCCGCCATTATTTCGTACTAACGGCGTGATGCCTGTGCCGAATATCTGGCAAATAGCCCCTGCCATTACAATGGTCAGGTATATGCTCCCGTATTCCCCTATTATTCCTGTTGCACCAAGCAGGCCCATAAGCGGATGGATAACGGGCAGGAAAACTGCCATTGCCCCGATGGCCGCAAACAATAAAAAAGTAATCGTGGCATTTATATAGCCGGCTGCCTCTTCCTGCCTGCCGGAAGCCTTTTTTATGGAATACTGTACGGCGCCGCCCATGCCGATGCCTGTCCCAAGGGCCTGTAACAGAGCCACTACGGGATAAACAAGATTGATGGCTGTAATACCGGCATCACCCACCCGGTTTCCTACAAAATATCCGTCAACAATTCCATACACTCCGGATAAGGCAAATGCAAGAACAGAAGGAAGCACATATTTTAGAATCTTTTTATATTCCATGTTTTTGACCTCTTTTAGCTTATATATTTTCATACCGCTACAAGTTTATCATAGATGGGGCGGCAGTGGCAATGAAAATGGATTTTGGGTGTGAAATCATATGCTGCTTCCAAGGTAGACAGAATGTTATAAAGCTATATTCTGGGGGGGATGGGTATAATTGACAGTAATATAGGGGCGATATATAATTTAATATAAATAAGTTTGTTGTTATAGTTTTAATATATAAATAAAACGAAAGAGAGCACAATAGTATGGGATTATTTTCAAAAATGCAAGGACCAGAGTATGGAATAACACTTATAAATAATAGAAGAAGCGTTAGAAAATTTCTGAATAAAGAAATATCATTGGAAATAATAAAAGAAATGCTTGAGGCGGGACGTATGGCGCCTTCTGCAAAAAACAGACAACCGTGGAAATACATTGTTTTTGGAAATAAGCAAAAAAGGGAATTGCTGGATGGTATGGAACTGGGGTTAAAGAGAGAGGAAGAGGCAAAGCAACTGCTTCCAAAGTCGGTTTCCGGTATTTTGGATGCCCAAAATACATTAGCGATAATGCGGGAGGCGCCGATTATCATTCTTGTATTGAATACCAACGGGAAATCACCATTTCTTACCGTTGATAATGATGAAAGGATTACCGAGATATGTGATACCTTATCAATAGGCGCTTCCATTGAAAATATTTTGTTGAGAGCGGAGGAATTAGGATTAGGTACACTGTGGATTGCCAATACCTGTTTCGCATATAGTGAGCTGGTGGAGTATTTGCAAACTGATAAACAACTGGTGGGCGCTATTGCAGTTGGATATGCAAATGAGAATCCTGGTCCGCGGCCCAGGAAAGCTTTGGAAGAGATTGTGGAAATGCGGGTATAGATTTGAAACTTTATGCAGTACAAATTATAATCTTGATTATTTGGAGAGGAACTTGAAAAAGAAATGAAAAACAATATTATATATAGACGAGATAGTAATAATGGGGAGTGAATTTACTACAAGGATGTTGTACAGTGTTTGGATTCAGGATTGCAAACGAGCATCGCGAGTTTCGCAATTACCTATTTGTTATTGGTATTATAAGAGTAAAGAATGAAAATGCATTGGATAAAATTGCGGTGTTAAAAACTGTTGAAAAAAATGGAAATGTAAGGAGGAGTTTATTTTGGATATTTTTGCTGAAGTGTTGTCAAAAATTGATAGAAATAGTAAGGGGGCAACTTACATACCATTATCTGAATATAATATTTTTGATGTATTGGATATCAAAGCAAAAGAGGTGGTCATGTGCCGTTTTTTGGCGGACTTGTTAAGTCCAGAAGGACAGCATGGTTGTGGAATACTGTTTTTAAAGTCTTTTCTTCAAGAAATATTAAAAGAATACTGTATAAGTGACGAATTACTTGCTCATACAGATATTTTCAGGGAATATGTTATAGATAATGACAGGCGGATTGATATTGTAATAAAAAACATTGATTTTTTTGTTCCTATTGAAGTTAAAATCTATGCAGGTGAGCAGGAAGGACAGTGTTACGATTATTTTGAATATGCCAAAGATGCTCCGATTATTTATCTGACAAGGTTTGGAGATGTTCCTTCTGAATATAGCAGCATGAAAAATTTTATGACTGCTATAGTACATATCCAGGTATAAATTATGTAATAAAAAATGTTAAATTTCAAAAAAGCAGTTTGCAGGTGTGGTTTCGGATTGAAGTGGAAAGCAATCTTTTTGCCGGAATTGTCCTGTTTGATACCGAAGCTGTATCAGAAGATGGAAATTTAAAAGGTTCTCAGGTAAATGACATAACATATGAAATGATTGATGAGGTAGCGAAATATCTAAACAGAGATATTATTACACCCGTTGAATGGTGGTTGACATGGTGTTATCCAAATGGAAAACACCAAGAGGTAGATTATGTGGACGTGCCGAATTTTAAAGAAATGAATCAATGCGCTATTGATTTAGTGGATTGTCAGAAGCGAAAAGAATTTGTGAAAAATGCAGTAAGAAATTTTGAGGAACATATCTTGAAATATCTTTTGAATGTTTAGAGACATTGTAGGCTGGACTGTTGTTACTATTCACGGCCCGGGAGCCGCTCATAGCAACGATTCGGGGCGATATTCAAAGTTTTGCTTCGCAAAAATCGCCCCTCACCCCTGAATCATGTTCTCACGGAATGCGCAGTTTATGCGCATTCCTGACCCGTGAATAGTAACGGACTGTTAGCATAACCGGAGGGAATGAAGTAAAAAAGGATTGACAAAAAAATACTTCGAGTGTAGAATTAAAATAATTCGAGACACGAAGTATTTTAAAAAGACAGAATAACAGGAGCCATCATGAAGTTAAATGAACAAGGAATATCTCAGGAAACGTTTCAAATTATTATAGATTATATAGAAGAAGTAAAGGAGTTATTGTCTTCTGATATATGGGAGAATATATTTCTTGACTGCTCCAAAAACGAAGTTCTGGTATTTTGGCTGCTTTATCAAAGGAACGAAGTGAATATGACAGAAATTGCTGAATATATTCATGTACCTCTGAATACAGCAACAGGAACCATAAATCGAATGGAAAAAAATGAATTAATAGTGAGAACCCGCTCCAAAGAGGATAAAAGAGTGGTACTTATTGGATTCAGTGAAAAAGGAATGATACAGTTTCAGAATTTAATCAATGAATTGATGTATTATGGCATGAAAGTTATGAGTGCCTTTACAAAAGAAGAAATGGCTCTTTTTTATAAAATGACAACTAAAGTAAAGGAGATATTAAGACAGGAGAAAAAGAAAGAAGAAACTCCGAAAAAGGTACGTAAAATAACAATAGAATAGTAATACAAGGCAGCCGGGCGCTGCCTAATAAAAAAACAAATACTTCGAAGGCGGAAATATTCGGTAAGAGAAGTTTTGAAAGGAGAATGAAATGAATAGAATTTACATTTTTACAGGAAAAGGCGGCGTAGGAAAAAGCAGCGTCGCAGCAGCACATGCTATTAAGAGTGCAGCAGAAGGGAAAAAGACATTACTTGTCAGCACAGATATGGCACATAATCTGGGCGATATATTTGAACGAAGACTGGGAAAAGAAGCGGAAAATGTGCTGCCTGATTTGGATATTTATGAAATTGATCCGGAATATGTTATGGAAAATGATTTTTCTTCTGTTATGAAATATTTGGGGAATCTGCTTTCTGATGTTGATGAATATAGTTTGCAGGATATGGGAATGATGCCGGGAATGGAAGAGCTATTTTCATTGCTTAAAATAACTGATATTTATAATAACGAAAGATATGAAAGGATTATAGTTGACTGTGCTCCTACGGGTGAAACGCTTTCATTACTAAAGTTTCCGGAATTACTTTCTTGGTATATGGAGAAGCTTTTCCCAATTGGTAAAGTAGGGGTGAGAATGTTGGCGCCAATTTCAAAGTCGGTATTTAAAGTTGATATGCCAAACAAAAATGCTATGAATGATATTGAGAAAATGTATTTGAAATTAATAGAGCTGCAGGAACTTTTAAAGAATCGGGACGTTACAAGTATAAGGATTGTAACTACTCCTGAAAAAATGGTTGTGGAGGAAACAAAACGTAATTACATGTATATGAACCTTTATAATTTCAATGTGGATGGACTTTACATCAACCGTATTCTTCCAAAAGATATTAATAATGATTTTTTCAGTGAATGGATGGTTATTCAAAAAAAATATATAACTTATTTGAAAGAAAGTTTTGCCGCACTTCCAATTTATGAAATACCCTGGTACGACGAAGAATTGAGGGGAGAAAAAAATATCAGAAGAATAGTGGAAGATACATTATCAGGAAGGGATGTTTTTGCAGAAAAAATTATTACAGAAAGAGAATGTTTTAAACAAATTGAAAGGGGATATCAATTAGACGTGTTTTTACCTTATGCAGATAAATCCGGTATTGATTTATATCAGGCGGCCACTGATATTGTTATTAAAACAGGGAATTTGAAACGGAATATTCCGCTTCCCAATATACTTCGGAATTATGTGGTGACAGGAGCAAAATTTAATGAAGGAAAATTGAGTATTGTATTTGAAAAAGGAAGGGATGACTGTGATGAATAAGGAAATGTTACATAGAATGAAAATAGCAGGAGAATATCAAAGAAAAGCCATTCGTGTGTTGTTTCCGGAGGAAATGGGCAAACATTTGGATGCGATTGAAACAGAGATGAAAATGATGGTTATGGAAGCTGCTGCAGAACTGCTGAAAAACTGCAATAAGTGTGATGCTTGCAGAGACGAACAAAGTCATGAACAAGCATCAAAAGTTAAAAAAGTTGATATTGTATAAATGGATGAAAAGGAAGATTCGAGTTGAAGCGAAAGGAAGATAAAAAATGAGAGTGATTATTTATACAGGAAAAGGCGGGGTAGGGAAGACCAGTATGGCGGCTGCAACAGCATGTAAAATAGCCGGGAGCGGAAAAAAGGTACTTGTGATGAGTACAGACCAGGCGCATAGTTTAGGCGATTCTTTTGGAAGCAAAGTAAATAAGGTACCGTTGCAGCTTGCAGATAATTTGTATGCAATGGAAATAGATACGGTATATGAAAGTGAGAAGAGTTGGGGAAGCTTAAAAGATTATTTCAAACAGCTTCTTATGTTGAAAGGCGGAAGTGGGATAGAGGCAGAAGAGCTATTAGTATTTCCCGGGCTAGAAGAATTGTTTTCTATGTTTAAAATTCTGGAAGTATATGAAAGCGGAGAATACGATACTATTATTGTGGATTGTGCACCTACTGGTGAAACATTAGCTTTGCTGAAATATCCGGAAAGATTGTCTGGTATGATAAAAAAAGTATTGCCGGTAAAAAGAGCAGGGGTAAAACTGGCCGGACCGGTTGTGGAAAAGGTTATGAAAATTCCCATGCCAAAGGATAGTGTGTTTGAGGATATCGAATATTTAATGGATAAAATGCAGCGTCTGCAGGATTTAATGTTGAATAAGGATGTTGTAAGCTTACGTGTGGTAACTACGCCGGAAAAGATTGTAATCAATGAAGCAAAACGAAATTTTACCTGCTTATATTTGTATCATTATAATGTGGATGCAATTATTGTAAATCATATTTATCCGGCAAAGGCAATGGAGGGATATTTTAATAAATGGACAAAATTGCAGAAGGATGCTTTACAGGAAATAAAAGAAAGCTTCAGTGAAGTTCCGCGTTTTTATGTTGAACTGCAGCAACAAGAGCTGCGTACATTGGAAGTATTGAGAAAAGCCGGGGATTCTATTTTTGGAGAGATTGACCCTGACGATATTCTGTTTAAAAAGGAAATTTATAGTATCGACAATGAGGGAAAATGTCTTAAGATTTATCTGCCATTTGCAGATAAAGAAGAGCTGAGACTGGAGCAGGATAAAAATGAATTGGTTGTAGGTGTGGGAAATGAGAGCCGGAAGTTTCCAATACCAGTTGAATTTGCAGAAAAAGAGATTAGTGGAGCAAAATTTGAAGATGGATATTTGAATATTAAGTTTTAGAAGAATTAAAGAATGGAATAAATACCATTTACATCCTCCCAAGTGTATTCATAGGATTTGGGGAAGGGGATAAAAGATGGCAAAGGCGGACAATGTAGACTGATAAGGGTGTATGTTGTCCTTTTTTGTATAAAATGCAAGTGGACAAAAATAAAGTAAATGGCTTGTGCAAAATACAAAAAACATAAAACTCTTTGAATTAAGGGAAAACACGCAGCCTGCTTAATATTATGAACAGGCAGTTCTGCCACAGGAAAAACAAGATTGCCGGCTATCATTTTTTTCGGAGCTACAATTGACAGCAATATAGGCGTAATATATAATTTGATATAAATGAGTTTGTTATTATAGCTTTAGATATATAAATAAAACGAAAGAGAGCAGAATAGTATGGGGTTATTTTCAAAAATGCAAAATCCGGTATTCTTAAAAGAGGATAGCAATGCCAAAAAGCAATTAGAAACATTAAAAGAGATATTTCCGCTTCTTAATAAAGAAGGACAAGAAAAATTAGCGCAAAATATCAAGAAATTGGAATATGGGATAGAAGGGGAGAAGAATATTGCTTTTGAATTGAAGAATTCTCATATGCCAATGTACATTTTGCATGATATCTATTTATCGGATGGGGAATTAGAAGCACAGATTGATTATTTGATATTTACGAAGAAAATCTGCTTTGTTGTAGAATGTAAAAATCTTATAGGAAACATAAAAATAACGAATGGAGGAGATTTTGTCCGCTTATTGGATTATAGGGACAAGGGAAAAAACAAGGGGATTTATTCTCCGATTACCCAGAATCGACATCATTTAGAGCTGATGAAAAAAATGAAAAAAGACAGCAAAAAAAATATACTGTCAAAAGCGGTGCTTGACCAGACTTTTGATAAGAGGTATAAATCAATTGTTGTGCTGGCGAATCCTCAAACAATTATAGATTACAGATACGCAAAAAAGGAAATAAGAGAACAGATTGTGCGAAGCGACAGGCTGATAGAGTATATAAAAGAAAGCTATAAAGAGTCTAACCTGAAAGAGGTATCAGACAGCCAGATGTTAGAATGGGCAAATTTTTATTTGGGATTACATATTGAAGCAGAAAAAGATTATATAAGCAAATATGACTGCTATAGGATTTCACAAAATGAAAATACAGTTGTGGAATCCAATATGAAAAAATGCGGCAATTTGGAAAGGGAAGAAGAAAAGAACTTTTACAGCATAGACAATGAAATAGAGCAGTCGGAAATTTTTCAAAGCTTAAAGGCTTTCAGACTAAGAAAAAGCAGAGAAGAAAATATAAAACCTTATTATATTTATAATGATGTTCAATTAAAGGAGTTAATTGCCAAAATGCCGGCAAGCCTGGAAGAATTAAAAAAGGTCAATGGATTTGGCGAAGTAAAAGCAAAAAAGTATGGCAGGGAGATTTTGGATATTTTATCAGAATTTTCTGATTAAATCCGACGCAGCAGAGGGGCAAATAGACAAGCAGATTTGCCTGAATGCCAATGGTACAGTATATTAGTCTGATAAAGCAAACTCTTATACACCCTATGGAGATATCACAATGAAAAAAACGACAAATGAGAAGTTAATAAACTGGATTCAGGAAAAGGTAAAAAAGGAGTGGCCGGATGATATCAGCCTTGTAGTCCTGTATGGCTCTTTTATAAATGGAACCGCTAAATGGATAACAGTTCAGTCAAAACCTTGCTTTACCGGCAAAATAGTGCTATTGTAAAAAAAGAAAAACCAGAAGGGGGATTTTTATATGAAACGATATGTTATGTTTGCATAGCGCTGGCTATTGCAATCAAAACAATGGAGGCCATGCAGCCTCAGGTTCGTTAAGTTGTTATAGCCAATGCTAATCCTGAAAAAATATGAATTTAGGAGGCAGACATGGGCTATAGGAGAGCAGAAGAAATTCTGCCCGTTGAAATAATCGAATTGATACAGCAGTATGTTGACGGAACAAACATTTATATTCCGAGAAAGCAGGAAAACAGGCGGAAGAGGACGGCTGAGACCGCATACAGACAGGAACTGCAAAACAGGAATGAATTGATTTATAAGGACTATTTGTCAGGTGCAACTGTTTATTGGTTAGCAAATACTTACTATTTATCCGAGAAAAGCATACAGCGGATTATCAGACAGAAAAAGACTATGAAATGTGAGCTGACTTAAGTTGGCTCACTTTTTAGGATAAAAGAAAAATATCAAAAAGGGGGTATTCGGATGGAGCTTCGTGTTTTGCAATATTTTCTTGCTGTTGCAAGGGAAGAAAATATTACAAAGGCAGCAGCGCTTCTTCACATTACACAGCCCACTCTTTCCCGTCAGCTGATACAGATGGAGGAAGAGCTTGGCATCAAATTGTTTTACCGGGGAAAACACAATATTATGCTGACGGAGGAGGGAATGCTGCTTCGCAGGCGCGCCCAGGAAATTGTGGATTTGGCAGAAAAAACGGAAAGTGAATTGAAGCACGGGGAAGAAATTGTTTCCGGGGAAATTTCCATCGGCTGCGGCGAGACCCGGAATATGGAGCCTTTGGCAAAGATGATGGCTTCCTTTCAGGAGAAATATCCGGATGTAAGCTTTCATGTTTATACAGCCATTGCGGATGATGTAAAGGAACGGCTGGAAAATGGAGTTTTAGACATGGGGCTGTTACTGGAACCTGTGGAAATCAGCAGATACCATTACATAAGGATGCCCCTGCAGGAAAAATGGCAGGTGCTGATGCGGAAAGATTCTGTTTTAGCACAAAAGGAAAAAATTACCCCCGGGGACTTGCTGGGCGTCCCATTAATAGTGGCAAAACGCCAGTCGGTACGGAATAAACTGGAAAACTGGTTTGGAGATGAAGCTAAGAAGCTGCGCATTGTTTCTACCTGCAATCTTTCACATCATAACCAGCAGGTCATGGTGGACAGCGGCATGGGTGTGGCTATGACAATGGAAATTCCCGGCAGTTATGATACGCTGTGTCTTCGGCCGATCGAGCCGGAGATTACAAGCGGCTGTGTTCTGGTCTGGAAAAAGAACCTGATGCTTTCGCCGGTTATGGTGCGGTTTATTGCGCATATGAAAGAATATATGGAAAAAATGAAAGTGGGAAATGCATTTTAGGCATTTTATGCAATTCATCATGAGTATTAGACATTTCATCTAGAGCGATTTACAATGTAGATGTTCCTAAAAAGGAGCATCTATATTTTTTTATATAGAACTTTGGAGGAATGGAAAATGACCATGGAACAGGTAAGTGAAAGATATAAGATTCCAATTAAAATTCTTAAGGAATATGAGAGCTTTGGAATGTGCGGTGCAGTGAAAAAGGTTATGGGAGCATGGCAGTATGATGATACGGACATAGAGAGGCTCGGCATGATTATGACGCTGCACGATATGGGCTTTTCCGGCGGTGAAGTGGAAACCTATATGCGCCTTATGCTGGAAGGGGAACATACAAAGCCGGAACGGATGGCAATGCTGAATAAAAGAAGGGGTGAGACATTGGATGAAATCCATTTTAAGGAAAAGCAGATAGAGCATATGGATTATCTGCGGTATGAAATGCAGAAGGGCAAAGGGACGGATGGAGCTATAAAAAATACGGAGAAGGAGAGCTTAATATGAAAAGATTTTTTGGTGTGATGATTTCCTGTGTACTGCTGTTTTCACTGACAGCCTGCGGAAATGACGGAACGGAAAGAGGAACAGAGAGTGAAGCTGTAAATGAAGCTGCGGCAGGGCAGCAGGCGGAAGAAGGGGAAGGACCGGATATGGAAAAACAGCCGGAAGCTGAACCGGAGACCGATACCGCCGGACAGCCGGCAACTGAACCGGAAGCCGATACCGCCGGACAGCCGGGAGCTGATACGGCAGCGGCAAAAGGAGAGGAAAACCGTGCGCTGGTTGTTTATTTTTCATGGTCAGGCAATACGGAAAGCGTTGCAAAAGCCATTGCAGAACAGACGGGAGCGGATGTATTTGAAATCATTCCGGAGGAAGCTTACACGGAGGATTATAATACGCTTATAGATATTGCCGCAAAGGAAAAGGAAGACGGAGCGCACCCGGCTATTGCAGGAAGTATAGAAAACATGGAGCAGTATAATATGGTCTATGTGGGCTATCCCAACTGGTGGAGCGATATGCCCATGATACTGTACACTTTTTTTGACAGCTATGACCTTTCCGGCAAAACCATTGCGCCTTTCTGCACCAGCGGAGGAAGCGGTCTTTCTGATACAATGAACAGTATCAGGGAATTGGAACCGGATGCAGAAGTTCTCGACGGACTTCATATCGGCAGCTCGTCCGCATCCGAACCAGATAGTGCGGTAACTGACTGGCTGGGCAGTCTGGGGCTTGGGGAATGAGAATCAGAAATTTAGGCATAGGAGTATTGCCGCTAATATAAAAAAGATAACAGCACTTTTATTATAAGAGCAGACTATACTAAACAAGCAAAACAAAATATAAGTAAATCAAAATATAAGTAAAGCAAAAAATCAATAAAAGAAAAGGAGAAGTTTATTATGAATATTAACAACAAGGAAGAATTCAGTAAACAGAATGTATTTGGATTGGGACAGGAGAATACGGCATTTGCCCGGTATTTTATTGGCAATTCCTACTTGAATCCCCTGACGAATCCGAAGGAAACAGCAGTGTTTTTAGCAAACGTCACATTTGAACCGGAATGCCGGAACAACTGGCATATCCACCATGCAAAAAGCGGCGGCGGCCAGCTTCTGATTTGTACAGCAGGAAGCGGATGGTATCAGGAGGAAGGAAAGGAGGCAGTCAGCCTTGAACCGGGTATGGTCATCACGATTCCGGCGGAGGTGAAGGTTGAAAAAGGATAGTAGAGATAACCCATTCCCATAAGGGCATAGCAAACAAACCATCTGTTGATGGTCGATTGAAAATTGAATATGT
>CAJUEX010000033.1 GCA_910585715.1 uncultured Lachnospiraceae bacterium | reverse complement strand
AGTCTATTATACCAGATACCGAAACTATCAACAACTTAATTTATGATATACTAGTGTGACGAAGAATACAGAGGTTAAAACAATTTATAGATCAAAAAGAAAGAACAGAAAGTAAAGAATGAAAAAACAGGTTGGGAAACAGATATGAAAGAAAAGCATTCAGAGAAAGAAAAAATAATAGAAAGAATCAGCCGGCTTAGAGCAATCATGAAACGGGAAAAAATAGATGCCTATTTTGTTTCCACATCAGATTTTCACCATTCGGAATACGTACATGATTATTTTAAGACAAGGGAATTTTTGTCAGGCTTTACCGGTTCCAATGGAGATTTGGTGGTGACAAAGGAGGAAGCTCTCTTATGGACGGATGGAAGATATTTCATACAGGCGGAAAAGGAGGTAGCGGGGACCGATATATGCCTTTGTAAAATGCTTGAGGAAGGAGTGCCAAGTGTAGAAGAGTATCTGCAAAAACATATGCAAAAAGGAGAAACGCTGGCTTTTGACGGCAGATGTGTTACTCTGGCATATGGTGACTGGCTTCAGTCCATGCTGAAGGAAAAGGACATTACGTTGGCCTTTGAAAAGGATCTGACAGATGAAATCTGGAAGGAACGTCCCGGATTTCCCTGCAATCCGGTCTTTGCCCTGGAGTCTGGGACGGCAGGGGAAGCCGTAGAGGAAAAGCTGGGAAAACTTAGAGCAGAGCTGATAAAATATAAGGCGCAGGCAATTGTATTGAGCAAGCTGGATGATATTATGTGGCTTTATAATATTCGCGGCAATGACGTAGAATGCAATCCGGTGGCAGTGAGCTATAGTATAGTAACAGAGACAGAAGCAATTTTGTTTCTGCAAAATGGAGCCGTTAGCAGAGAGATAAGGGATTTTCTGAAAAAGGCAGGAGTCAGGATAGAAGCTTATGAATCTTTTTATACGTTTCTTTTGGAATGGAAACAGGGAGAAAAGAAAGAAACTTTGAAAACAGTACTGGTGGAACGGGGAGAAATCAGCTACTATCTGGGAAGTATTCTGCTGAAAAAGGGCTGTTTCCTGATTGACGGCAATCCGGTTTCCATGATGAAGGCAAAGAAATCACAGAAGGAAATAGCCAATTTAAAAGAAATATACAGAAAGGACAGTGCGGCAGTCATCAAATTCATTTACTGGCTGAAAAAAAATATTGGAAAAATTCCAATGGATGAGTTAGCAGCTGCTGACTATCTGGACGGGCTGAGAAGGGAAATACCGGAATTTCTGGAATTGTCTTTTCCTACAATCAGCGCCTATAAGGAAAATGCCGCCATGATGCATTATCAGGCAGTGAAAGCCTCAGCAAAGCCCTTAGAGCAGTCGGGAATGCTTCTGGTGGATTCGGGAGGACAGTATTTTGGCGGCACTACGGACGTGACAAGAACGATTTTTCTGGGGCATGTGGAACAGGAAATCAAGAAGCAGTTTACCATGGTGGCAGTGAGCATGTTGAATCTGGCAAATGCCAGATTCCTGTATGGGTGCACAGGACGGAATCTGGATATTCTGGCAAGAGAGCCTCTTTGGGAAATGGGAATGGATTATAAATGCGGAACCGGTCATGGAGTAGGGTACATGCTCAATGTACATGAAGGCCCCCAAAGGCTCAGCTGGCAGTACAGGGAAGGGGTAAAAGAAACAGTTTTTGAAGAGGGAATGCTCATAACGGATGAGCCGGGCGTCTACGTGGAAGGCAGCCACGGCATACGGACTGAAAACGTGCTTTTATGCAAAAAGGCGGAAAAGAACAGCGACGGGCAGTTTATGGAGTTTGAAACCCTGACCTTTGTGCCTATAGATTTAGAGGGGATTCTGCCGGAATTATTATCTCAAAAGGAAAAGGAAAGATTAAACAGGTATCATGAGCTTGTTTATGAAAAAACAAAGGAGTTTTTGTCGGAGGAAGAGGCAGCGTGGCTTTATGAGGTCACCAGGGCTGTATAAAAAATATATATAGGAAGTATATCCCGTTCTCATGATATTTCCCGTGATGTCAGGGCAGATAATGGAAGCGCCCATTGTCGGGGAATTACAAGAATTTGTTCAAAAAGGAAAATGGAGAGACGAATGATGAAAACAGTCACAATATGCGGAAGCATGAAATTTGAGAAGGAAATGCAGAGAATTGCTTTTTTGTTGGAAACAAAACATAATCTCAATGTTTTGCAGTGCGTATACAATATTGAAGATTTGGAAATTTCCGAGGCAGAAAGAGGTTTCCTTGAAAAAGCACATTTTAGAAAAATTGAACTTTCGGATGCCGTTTATGTGGTTGACATGCAGGGCTATATCGGCAGTCAGGTTTCAAAGGAGATAGAGTATGCGAAAGCATTGGGAAAAGAGATTATACTGTATTCAGAGCATATTGCAGCAAATATGCCGGCTCATACATTCTGCTAACCCAAATCACTTTCTGCCTGCCGCCGGTTCGGATTCCTGTGGGGGAAGATGCGGGCTGAACTGTTATATTTTCATATTTTTTTCATAGTTCCAATATTGACTTTTCCCTCTGCATTTGAGATAATGTTTGAGGTGCAACTGGCACCGGTTTTCATGGTAAGAGCCGTTTTAGACGGTGAAAAATACACAATTAACAAGGAGGACAATTAGTATGTCAACAAAAGCCTATTACCCAATAGCAGAAATTGGTGCTGGAAAAGTTGGTTTTTCCAAGACCCGTTCCATCATCGAAGCTGCTTTCTACGGAAACAACGTAGTAAAAGTAAACACCTTAAAAGAAGCTTATGAATTAGCAAAGAATTCACCGGGAACTGTTGTTACAGACATGCCTGTAAAAGATGGTGAGACATTTGGTCTTGAAAAAGACGCAAAGGTTTTATTATTTAATGACGGTGCAGTAACAGGACGTTATGCAGCAGCACGCCGTATCAAAGGCGAGCCGGGCGTTGATGAAGCAAAGCTTGACAAGGTTGTTATGGATGCCATTTATGAAACACGCTGGAAAACAATGTACCATGCAGAATGCTTCGTAGGCCTTGATCCGGAATTCATGGTAAAAGCACACCTTTTGATTCCGGAAGGAGAAGAGAACATTTTATACAACTGGATGATTAACTTCCAGTATATGTCCGATGAATATGTAAAAATGTACAAAAACTCCAAACCGGTTGGCGACGGAAATGAACCGGACATTTACATTTTCTCTGACCCGCAGTGGGCTCCTCATGATGCACCGGACGTTGATTACAGCTGCTTAAGCGATCCTTTGACACTTTGCTATTTTGATACAAACCAGAACTGTGCTGCAATCCTTGGTATGAGATACTTTGGCGAGCATAAAAAAGGTACTCTGACAATGGCATGGGCGCTTGCTAACAGAAACGGTTATGCTTCCTGCCACGGCGGACAGAAGGAATACTTACTGCCGGACGGAACAAAATACGTTGCATCCGTATACGGTCTGTCAGGTTCCGGTAAGTCTACACTTACTCATGCAAAGCATGGCGGCAAATATGAAATCAAGGTTCTTCATGACGATGCTTTTATCATCAATACAGATACCTGTGCTTCTATCGCCTTAGAGCCTACATATTTTGACAAGACAGCAGATTATCCTACAGGCTGTGCTGACAACGAATATTTATTATCCGCTCAGAACTGCTCCTGTACATTGGATTCTGAAGGCAAGCTTCAGTTAGTAACAGAAGATATCAGAAACGGCAACGGACGTGCAATCAAATCCAAATTATGGTCTCCAAACCGTGTGGATAAGATTGATGCTCCTGTAAATGCTATTTTCTGGATTATGAAAGACCCAACCATTCCACCGGTAGTAAAATTAAAAGGTTCTGCACTGGCTTCCGTTATGGGCGCTACTCTTGCAACAAAGACATCTTCTGCAGAGCGTGTTGCAGCAGGTACTGACTTAAATGCACTTCGTATTGTACCATATGCTAACCCATTCAGAACTTACCCATTGGTAAATGACTATGAGAAGTTCAAAAAGTTAGTAGAAGAAAAGAATGTAGACTGCTATATCGTAAATACAGGCGATTTCATGGGAGCAAAAGTAAAACCGGCTGATACATTAGGTATTCTGGAAACAATCGTGGAAGGAAAAGCTAAATTTGAAGCATGGGGACCTTTTGAAGATATCGAAATCATGAATGACTGGTCCGGAAAGACCGGCGATTTCACACCAGACTTAAAAGATGCAAACTATGTTGCACAACTGAAAGCTGGTATGGAAACACGTGTAAATGCTGTAAAAGACTTTGCTGAAAAGAAAGACGGATATGATAAGCTTCCGGATGAAGCGCTTGCAGCATTACAGAAGTTAGTTGACGAAGCAGCATCACTGTAAGAAACGGTATATATAAAGAAAGATAACAAAAGATAAAAGGTCTGTAAAGACCGGATAAAAAGCCTGAAACGGACTTGGTTCATATTTATTCCGGGTTATGAAGGCGAAGAAAGCACCTGAAATGAAATGTTACCTGTGTGAAACGGGAGGGACATTTGTTTCGGGTGTTTTTTGATTGTTTGTTTTAATACATCGTTTACTAATTATGATATTGTCATTAGCAACACCATACTTTTTCCTGAAAAATTGATAAATACAGTATTCTTTAGGCGCAGTTAAATGAAAAACAGTTATTTGACTTTTTTATGGGAAAGTTAAGCTTTAGAAACAGGAAAAGTATGAAAATGAATACATGAACGGGAAAGCTTCTGCATATACATATACCAGTATAAGCAGGAGGACGTTTTATGGAAAATTATAGTTCAAATACATATGACCTGTATAAGGATATACAGACCCGCACAGGAGGAGAACTCTATTTAGGTGTGGTAGGGCCGGTAAGGACCGGAAAATCTACTTTTATCAAACGGTTTATGGACGTATGCGTGCTTCCGTATATGACCAGGGAATATGAGAAAAAGCAGGCTATGGACGAACTTCCCCAAAGTTCAGGAGGAAAGACCATTACTACCACGGAGCCGAAATTCATCCCGAAAGAGGCGGCGGAAATCGTATTAGACCATGATGTGAAGGTGGCAGTGAAGCTGATTGACTGTGTGGGATTTATGGTAGAGGGCGCCAGCGGGCATTTGGAAAATGAAAAAGAACGGATGGTAAAGACTCCCTGGTTTGATTATGAAATTCCTTTTACTCAGGCTGCGGAAATCGGTACAAGAAAGGTAATTACGGATCATGCCAGCATTGGAATCGTAGTGACTACCGACGGCAGCTTTTCCGAGCTTAAAAGAGAAGATTACATAGAACCGGAAGAACGCACCATCAATGAATTAAAGCAGTTGAATAAGCCTTTTATCGTGCTTGTAAATTCTGAAAGGCCTTATTCAGAGGAAGCCAGAAAAACAGCAGAGGAAATTTCCGAAAAATTCGGCGTAACGGCAGTTCCCATGAATTTAGAGCAGTTGAAAAAAGAAGATGTAACTGCCATTCTGGAAAAGGTACTTTATGAGTTCCCCATTTCGGGAATGGAATTTTTCCTGCCAAAGTGGGTGGAAATGCTTGCGGATGACCATAAGGTAAAGGTGGATTTAGTCAATAAGCTGAAAGAAAAACTGGAACAGTATACGTATATGAGGGATCTGATTCAGAATCCTTTTACTTTGGACAGTGAGTTTGTGGAACGGATTAAGGTGGACAATATTGATATGTCTTCCGGAAGGATTAAAATTTATCTGGATGTGGATGAAGCATATTATTATGAAATGCTCAGCGAACTGTTGGGAGATACGGTTACAAGCGAGTACCAGCTCATAGGAATGCTGCAGGAAATGGCGGCTATGAGGAAGGAATACACAAAGGTATTAAATGCCATGGAGTCGGTGCGGTATAAAGGTTATGGAGTAGTTACGCCGGAACGGAGCGAAATTGTATTGGAAAAGCCGGAGGTTATCCGTCATGGAAATAAATTTGGAGTAAAAATTAAAGCAGAAAGTCCTTCCGTTCATTTAATACGTGCAAATATAGAAACGGAAATCGCTCCTATTGTAGGAACCCAGCAGCAGGCGGAAGATTTAATACGTTACATATCCGATGCTGACACTACACAGGATGGAATCTGGGACACCAATATTTTCGGAAAAACGGTAGAACAGCTTGTAAATGACGGAATTTCCAGTAAAATTGCCATGATTGGGGAAGAAAGTCAGGTGAAATTGCAGGAAACCATGCAAAAAATCGTGAATGATACCAATGGGGGGATTATTTGTATCATTATTTAAAGAGTGGCTGTCAGGATGGGGAGGATTTGGAAGAGAGGGGATAGGAGATGGCGGCTGCGATTTAGTTTGAGTAAACATTTTTGTATATTGGAAGTCCGCAAAGTTGGTAAAATGATATGCTTTGCGGATTTCTTGCTTCTAAAGTGGTAATGTTTTGGTAAAGTTTTTTAGAGCAAATTCCGGATTTCATATTTTAAATGACGTGATAGGCAAATGAAATGGATGGTATGTTACCACAGAAAGGTTAAGGTGGAAATGATAATGGTGCAGAAAAAAGTTGAATTTTATACTTGAAGTGTATGGAAATCATAGTGTAAAAATACGGCCTTTCTGTTATAATTAAATCGTATAAACAAATTTGAGGATGGAAGTGGTATAGTTAAAAAACAATATTTGCGAGGTTATCTATATGAGTTCTTTATTACAATCCACAAAAAATACACGAGTACTGCCGACAGGCACAAATCAATACTTTAGAAGCAGGCATTGGCGAAGGATGGAAAGCATTTGCAGGCAGGAGAAAATATATGTCAGAATTAACAGAAATGATGAATATTGGAAAAGAAATGGCTAAAAAATTAACAGCGGTCGGGATTGATTCATCGGAGAAACTTATCCGGACAGGGAGCAAACAGGCATTTTTGCAATTGAAACAGGAATATCCCAATGTTTGTCTGGTTCATTTGTATGCTTTAGAAGGTGCGATTTGTAATACCGGGTTTCAGTGTCTGTCCGACGAAAAGAAAAAAGAACTGAAAGAATTTAGTGACTTTTTAAAATAACATTTCAGGTAACTTGTTAGGGAAATGGCTGTAATCAGAATGCAGTATATTTTTATGAGTAGTGTGGTTTTGTGCAGACGAAGCGTGATTTATGCAGCGATATTGTGGAAAGGAAGAATGTAAAATGGATTATTTGCGATTTATAAGTGCCATGTAAATAATGATAGAAATTTCAGCAGAATCAGACATTTTTATAACAGCAGTGCAGATAATGAAAAAGCTGTTAGATTATAAAAATTGCCTCAAATAAAGTTTCAATTTATATCTTTTTTTATTTTCCCAAATATCATATAATTACTAAAGAGAAAAAGAATACCACAAAAAAGATAGGAGGATATTACTGTGAAACAATTTTTTGGTATGAGTCAGAGCGGCAATCTGCAGGAAGCAGTTCGCGGATTAAACAACCCTCAGCTAATTATGTTGTTATCCAACAGTGATCAGTTTGAGACACATGTGAAAAAATTGGAGGCGCTTTTTCCAAATGTTCCCAGTATTGGATGTATTGGGATGAGTTACGATAACAGAGTTGTTGAGAAAGGTGTAGGCATCATTGCATTTTACGATGGCGTTACTGCAGCGGCGAATGTACTGGAGGAGGCATCCACGATGCCTGTCAAATATATTAAACGCCTGGAGCAGGATGTGAAAAAGGTAAATGGCACGCAAAAAGATACAATCTGTATTGATTTCTGTTCAGGAAACGATGCCTGCGTATTAACTACGATTCATAGCGTATTAAAGCGTCAGAATATTTCCTTGGTAGGAGGAACCGGCGATGCCGGAAAAATATCTGCTAACGGAAAAGTCTATGAAGATGCGGTTGCGTATGCCGTGGTTAAAAATAATCATGGAAAGGTAAAAGCCTACAAGGAAAATATTTACCGTCAGAAGGAAAATTATCGGTTTATTGCGTCTAAAACCAATAAATCCGAATACAAATTGGGAGAATTAAACGGTAAGCCTGCGAAACAGGTATATCAGCAAATTCTCCATATAACGGAAAAGGAAATATTAACCCAGACATTTAAAAATCCTTTCGGGAAACTGAACGGGAACGATACCTGTATTATTTCCATCAAGGAGGTTTGCGGCAGTGCTTTGACGTGTTTCCGTCAGGTCAACGATTCCGATGTTTTAATTTTACTGGAATTAGGGGATTACAAAAATATTGTGAAAAGCACTATACGGGAGATACATCAGGATTTTCCGAAAATTTCTGCGGTATTTTCTGTAAACTGTCTGTTCCGTTATTTATTGTTTACGGAAAACCATTACATGCAGGATTATCTGGAAGAGATGAGAAAGCTTGGTAACCATGCAGGGTTTGTAGGGTACGGGGAGCATTATAATAATCAGTTTGTCAACCAGTCCATGACCTGTGTGGTATTTGAATAAGGAGGAATAAGGAAATGTGGTTCAAGAACAGAGAAAAGCATACAGTGGATACATATCCTATATTACATGTAATGAGCAGCCTGAAGGATTATCAAAGGGACATGGTGCAAAAGGAAGTAGATTCCTTAAATCAGTTAGGGCAGGTGAATCATTCCTTTAAAAGAGTATTGAATGAATCCGAAAATTTTCAGAAAACGCTACAGGATTTTGAGGAGACATTTTCTAGTATTAATCAATTTTCCGGACAGTTTGAGCAGGTAAAAGGTAATATTGCCCAATCTGTGACCCAGGCTCAGGATGAGGTGGAGAATTTAAAAAACAGTTCCATGCAGGTGGAATCTCATTTTGATGAGATGAAGAATACGTTTGAGGATTTTCAAGCGTCAGTAAAGGAAATCAAAAAATGCACTAATAGAATTACTTCAATTGCTGAACAGACCAATATTCTGGCAATGAATGCCTCTATCGAAGCGGCAAAGGCGGGAGAGCAGGGGAGAGGATTTTCGGTGGTTGCCGGAGAGATAAAGAATCTGGCAGATGAGGTGAAAAACCTTGTGTCTGCTGTGGAAGCCAGCATTTTGGAAATGGAACAGGATACTGCCAAACTGCATTCGGATATTGAAACTTCCCAGCTGGCGTTAGGGCGAAGCATCGATAAGGTAAATGATACCTATCAAGTGTTTGACCAGATTACAGAAGCAGCAGAGGGGGCAACAGCAGTACAGTCAGAAATCTCCAATGTCATTATTGATTCCAGAACAGCATTGCAGGCTGTGAATGTCTTTTTTGATAAGACAAAAGACCAATATAAGGAAGTAATGGCTCATATTAACCAGGCCAGTAAGCTGGGCACCACCAAAAGCGCTATGTTTGAGGACGTGGATAATATGCTGTCTCAGATTCAGCCGATTATAAGCGAATACGATATGTAAACAGGAAAATTCCCCCATTTTATGCTAAACTATAAAAAATATATCATTCGGGAGGTATTACGTTATGAATCCAATATATGAAAAATTGCAAAACTGCTTAAAAAGCATACGTCAGAAAACAGACTTTGAACCAAAGGTAGCCATCGTTCTGGGTTCCGGACTTGGGGATTATGCACAGGACATAAAGGTTGTCAAAGAGGTGGATTATAGTGAAATCGAAGGATTTCCGGTTTCTACCGTTCCGGGGCACGCAGGAAAATTCATTTTTGGTTATGTAGGGGAGGTTCCGGTTGTATGTATGAAGGGAAGAGTCCATTATTATGAAGGATATCCCATTTCCGATGTGGTGCTGCCTACAAGGCTTATGAAGCTGATGGGAGCAGAGATTCTCTTTTTGACCAATGCTTCCGGAGGAGTGAATAAGAACTTTAAAGCAGGAGATTTTATGCTGATTACCGATCAGATTTCCACCTTTGCCCCCAATCCCTTAATCGGGCAGAATATAGAAGAGCTGGGAACCAGATTTCCGGATATGAGCGAGATTTATGATAAAGAGTTAAGAGCAATTATTAAAGAAACTGCAAAAGAAAATAAGATTGCCTTACAGGAGGGTGTTTATATTCAGTTTACAGGTCCCTCCTTTGAGTCGCCGGCAGAAATAAAAATGGCGGCTATACTGGGGGCTGATGCAGTGGGAATGTCCACGGCAGTAGAAGCCATTGCGGCTAATCATATGGGCATGAAAGTATGCGGCATTTCCTGTGTATGCAATTTAGCGGCAGGGCTTTCCGAGAATCCTCTGACCCATGAAGAGGTACAGGAAGCGGCAAACACGGCAGCTCCTTTCTTTAAAAAACTGGTGACGGAATGTGTAAAGAAATTTGGCGCACAATAAATCAGGCTTTGGCATTTTAGCCTGAGAATTTGAAAAACCACAGGCTTTGGCGGTAAGCGGCAGTTTACCCAAAGCCGTCAAAGAAGAGAAAGGGACCAGCACATGGATATAAATATAGAAGAAATCCAAACATTGCTTGACAGGGCGGCAGAAGCAAGGGAATTTTCTTACTCCCCTTATTCAGACTATATGGTAGGTGCAGCCCTCTTAGCCCGAAACGGAGAAATCATTACAGGCTGCAATGTGGAAAATGCAGCTTACGGGCCCAGCAATTGTGCGGAGCGGACGGCTTTTTTTACTGCAGTTGGCAAAGGCTTACGGGACCTTCGGGCAATTGCCATTGCAGGTGGAAAAAGAAACGGAGAAAGAGATTTTGCCTATCCCTGTGGAGTATGCAGGCAGGTGATGGCGGAGTTTTGCAATCCTGACAGCTTTTACATCATTGTAGGGAAAAGCAGGGAGGATTATCGGGTGCACACATTAAAGGAGCTTCTTCCGGAAAGCTTTGGAGCGGCAAATCTGAAGATGTGAACAGGTAAAGAAGTTAGCAGTAAGTGAGGTAACCGGTAAGCCGGAAATGAGCCGGAGCAGTAGTTTGTAAAGCAGGAAATCAGTCAGGCAGTGATGCATAAGGTCAGCAATTGGCAAAGGCAGTATCAGACGGAAGAGTATCAGACAGAGGAGCAAATATGGAATATGTGGTGTTTTCAGCTCTTGTCATAGCATTTATTGTATTTATTTTCATTATGGGAATGCTGGATGAAAGAAGAGCAAAAAAGAAATTCAGGGAAAAGCTGGAAAAGGATTATGGAAAGCCTTCCGATAAGCAGTACATGGATGGAAGGCTTTCCACTATATCCGGCTATTACAAAAAAACAATGGGGGAAACGGACTTTTTTATAGACGATATTACATGGAATGATTTAGACATGGACAGGCTCTATCAGGCTATGGACTATACTTTTTCAGCAGCAGGGGAAGAGGTGCTTTATAAAACGCTGCGGTGCCCCTGTATGGAGGAAATTCCTTTAAAGGAAAGAGAGGAAAAAATAAATTATTTTCGGGAAAACAAAGAAAAGCGCATAAATGTCCAGCTTTTGTTTGCATCTATCGGAAGGACCGGAAAATATTCCATTGTGGACTATATTGATTATTTAGATAATCTGGAGGAAGAGAAGCTGGCAAAGCATGTGATTATTTTAATTGCCATTGCAGCCTCGCTGGGGGGTATGTTCTTAAATCCTGCACTTGGGCTGACGGCTTTTTGTGCACTTTTAGCTACGAATATCATGCTGTATTTCCCGTCCCAAAAACGCATTGCCCCGTATCTTACAACCTTCGCATATCTGCTTCGTGTCATAAAGGCAATTGAAAAGCTGGACAAATGCAATGTTCCGGTGTTTGAGAAGGAGATGGAGGAGTTAAAGAGACTGAAAAAGGCAACAAAGGCATTTGCAAAAGGCTCCTTTCTTGTTTTTGGGGATAAAGCCGTGAAAAGCAATCCTTTTGAAATATTATTAGATTATATAAAAATGTGTTTCCATATAGACATTTTAAAATTTTACAGCATGCTTAAGGAGGCAAAGAACCATAAACAGGATTTTCTTGCCATGTTTGAAATAATAGGGAGCATGGAGGTGGTGATTTCCATAGGGGCCTATCGGGAAAGTCTTTCTTATTATTGTCTGCCCCGGTTTTCCGGCAAACTGTATGTAGAAGGAGAAGAGTTGTATCATCCGCTTATAGCGGAACCGGTGGTAAACAGCTTTCGGGAAGACAAGGGAATGCTGTTGACCGGTTCAAATGCTTCCGGCAAGTCTACCTTTTTAAAAACAGTGGCAGTGAATGTGATTCTGGCACAGACCATTTACACCTGCATGGCAAAAACCTTTACCTGCAGCATATTCCGGGTGTATTCTTCCATGTCCCTTAAGGATGACCTGGCAGCTGGGGACAGCTATTTCATTGTAGAAATCAAGGCATTAAAGCGTATACTTAATGCGGTGAAAGAAGAAGGGGCGCCGGTCTTATGCTTTGTGGATGAGGTGTTAAGAGGAACCAATACGGTGGAGAGGATTGCAGCCTCTACAGAAATACTGGAAAGCCTTTTGGGAGAAAGCTCCATGTGCTTTGCGGCTACCCATGATATTGAGCTTACAAGGCTTTTGGAAGGAAGCTATCACAATTTCCATTTTGAAGAAACCATTCTTAAGGATGATGTGAAGTTCAATTATAAGTTAAAGCAGGGCAGGGCCACTACGCGAAATGCCATTAAGCTGTTAGGCATTTTACAATATGAAAAGCAGATTATTAAAAAAGCAGAAAAAAGGGCGGAGAATTTTGTGAATACGGGAAAGTGGATTTAGGAAGAGGAATAAATCAGGAGGAAGCTATGAAAGTAACAATTTATTCAGACGGCTCTGCAAGGGGAAATCCGGGGCCGGGAGGTTATGGGACGGTTGTCCGGTATGTGGATACAAAGGGAACTCTTCATGAAAGGGAATTTTCAGCAGGCTACAAAAACACTACCAATAACCGCATGGAGCTGATGGGGGCCATTGTGGGATTAGAGGCTTTAACAAAGTCATGTGAGATTTTGTTGATTTCCGATTCCAAATATGTAACGGATGCCTTTAATCAGAACTGGATAAAAGGGTGGCTGAAAAACAACTGGAAGAACAGCCAGAAAAAGCCTGTGAAAAACGTGGATTTATGGAAGCGGCTGTTAAAGGCAATGGAGCCTCATCAGGTGGTTTTTCAATGGATAAAAGGCCATGCAGGCCATGAGGAAAATGAAAGATGTGATATGCTTGCCACAAGTGCAGCGGATAGTTCAAACTTACTTGACGATACTGGCTTTGAAGTGGTATGATAATAGTCAGGAAAAAGGAAATGAGGTATACTGCATGAATAATCTGATACTTTTTTTAAATTCATTTTTATCTTATTTGCTATTGTTTGTTATAATGGTAGCGCTTGTTGTAATCGCCTGCGTGATTGGAGTGAAGCTTAGAAAATCCAAAGACGCAAGGCTTTTGGAAGAGGAATTGTTAGAAAAAGAAGAAACAGCAGAAAGCTGATAGGAAGAAGGGTGTTCCGATGAACACCCGTTTTTCATTTTGCAAAAAAGTTACGGAGATTATCATATGAAACGATATGAGACGATTTTGTGGGATGTGGACGGTACGTTATTAAACTTTACAAAATCACAGGAATTTGCCATTAAAAAGGCATTTGCAGATTATCAATTGCAGATTACGAAAGAGACGGTGGAGCTTTATTCTGCAATTAATGAGTCTTATTGGAAGCGATTAGAGCTTTTAGAGATTACAAAAGAAGAGGTTCTGTACGGAAGGTTTGAAACTTTATTTAAGCGGCTGTCAGAGCAGGCGGAAAAAGAAGGGCTTTCCGGGTGGGTCTTTCAAGCCGGTAATGAGGATGGACTAAACGACCAGATTTTATCAAAAATGAAAGCCATACCGGTAAGGAAATTTCAAAAGGCATACCAGACCTATCTTGGCAGCGTTTATTTTTATCAGGATGATTCCTTTCAGCTTTGTAAAGAGCTGAAAAAGGATTTTAAACAGTATATTGTTACAAACGGAGTGGAGTGGACCCAGCGGAATAAATTGCAGTTAGCCGGTTTTACAGAGCTGATGGAGGACATTTTTATTTCAGAGGTTATAGGGGCGCCCAAGCCGGATAAAAGATTCTTTGACGCATGTTTTTTACAAATACCGGATTTTAACAGGGAAAAGACCATTATCATTGGCGATTCCTTATCCAGCGATATGCTGGGCGGAAACCGGGCGCAAATTGCAGCCTGCTGGTACAATCCGGGAAAGCTTGCAAAAACATTGGATGTACAAATTAATTATGAAATACGGAATCTATGGGAAGTGGAGAAAATCTTATGGCAAAATCGGCAAACCAGAAACTAAAATTATTATATATTGTAAAGCTCTTACAGGAAAAAACAAATGAAGACCAGGGTATAACTACCGCACAGCTTATTGAGGAGCTGGAAAAGTATGAAATAAAAGCGGAACGCAAGAGCATTTATACCGATATGGAAGCGCTCCAGAATTTTGGTTATGATATCGTCAGCTCCAAGGCAAGGGAAAGCGGGGGCTACCGTCTGGTGAGCAGAACCTTTGAACTGGCGGAATTAAAGCTTTTGGTTGATGCGGTACAGGCATCCAAATTCATTACCTTAAAAAAGTCCAGAGAGCTGATTGGGAAAATCGGTTCCCTCACAAACCAGATGGATGCAAGGCAGTTAAAGCGTCAGGTTTATGTAACGGACAGAATCAAAACAGAAAACGAAAGCATTTATTATAATGTGGACTATATTCACCGGGCCATTCAGGAGAATTTAAAGATTTCCTTCCGTTACTTTGAATGGAATATAGATAAAAAAATGCAGTTTAAAAGGGCGGGGGAACGATATGTGGTAAGCCCCCATCAGCTTATCTGGAATGATGAATACTATTACATGGTGGCTTATGATGAAGAAGCGGCAATGATGAAGCATTACCGGGTGGACAAGATGAACGATATTTCCCTGACAAAGGAGCCGAGAAGCGGAATCGAGCTGTTTCAGACCATGAAGCCCGCCAGATATTCCAGCAAGACTTTTTCCATGTTCGGAGGAAGGGATGAGACGGTGACGCTGGAATTTGAAAATCATTTTGCCGGTGTGGTAATCGACAGGTTTGGAAAGGATGTGGAAATCCGGAAAAGGGACGAAGAGCATTTTTCCATTCGGGTAAATATAGCCGTAAGCGGGCAGTTTTTCGGCTGGCTCACCGGGCTGGGAAAGGGCGCAAGGATTTTGCTTCCGGAAGAGGTAAAGCTTGAGTATGAGAAGCATTTAAAGGAAATATTGAAAGAATATAAATAGATAATTGCGGCGGCAGGGTATTTCGCAAGGATAAAAAGAATATAAAGACGGAAAGGAACCTGCATTTTTTGTGATAGAAATTCCGGGATTGGAGACAATAGAAGAAAAAAGCCCGGAAAGGAAACAAAAACATGGAATCCATCTGGAAAAAAACAATAGAAATGGAAGAAAGGCCTTCCCTGGCAGGGGATATGGAGACGGATGTGCTCATCATCGGCGCCGGAATGGCAGGAATCCTTACAGGATACTTGCTGATGGAGGCGGGGAGAGAGGTCACTGTTATCGAGGCCGAAACAATCGGAAGCGGACAGACCGGAAACACTACGGCAAAAATTACCTCACAGCATAATCTGATTTATGACAGGCTGATACAGACTGTGGGAATGGAGGCTGCCGGAGAATATGCCGGCGCCAATGAAGCTGCCATAAGGGAATATGAACGGATTATAGAAAAAGAAAGAATTTCCTGTGATTTTTATAAGTGTGATGCTTATTTGTATTCCAGAAGGGACGCAGAAGAAATAAAGAGAGAGGTGGAAGCCGCAGAGAGGCTTGGTCTGAATGCAGAATTTACGAAGGACACGGAACTGCCTTTTTCCGTGGAAGGCTCCATCCGGTTTACGGGGCAGGCTGCTTTTCATCCTTTGAAGTTCTTAAAGGCAGCGGCAGGAAGACTCACTGTTTTTTCCCATACGAAGGCTCTTGAGGTGGAGGAGCATAAAGTACGGACTACCGGAGGCATAATAAAAGCAAAGGAAATTGTGTTTACCTGCCATTTTCCTTTTCTGAATGTACCGGGGTATTACTTTATGAGGATGCATCAGGAGCGCAGCTATGTAATTGCCTATGAAGGAGTTCCCACAGTGAAAAATATGTATCTGGGTGTGGATGAAGACAGTCTGTCCTTTCGCAGCTATGGAAATTACCTGCTTCTTGGAGGGGGAAAGCATCATTCAGGTATATGTGAACCGGGCATGGGATATGAGTTTATACAGCTGGAAGCGGAAAAATATTACAAAAGCGGAAGGGAAGCAGCCAAATGGTCGGCTCAGGACTGCATGACTCTGGACGGTCTTCCTTATATAGGAAGATTTTCTTCCGGCATGGATCATGCTTACGTGGCAACAGGCTTTGGAAAATGGGGCATGACCAGCTCCATGGCGGCGGCATGCCTGATTCGGGATATGATTCTGGAAAAGGAACCGGTAAATGAAAAGGTATTTTCGCCCCAGAGATTCCACTTATCCGCCTCAGCCAGCACCTTAGTGCAGGAAGGCATGACCACTGTAAGGAATTTTACAAAAAAATGGGTGAAGCTTCAGGAAAAGGATTTGAAAAAGCTGGAAACGGGAAAAGGAACCGTACTGGAATATGAAGGAGAAAAGGTAGGCGCTTATAAAGACGAAAACGGACAGGTCTTTCTCGTATCGGCAGTCTGTCCGCATTTAGGCTGTGAATTATCATGGAACCCCCAGGAAAAAAGCTGGGACTGTCCCTGCCACGGTTCCAGATTTGATTACAAGGGAAGACTTTTAGATGGCCCTGCACAGCAGTTTATCACGGCAAAGGAAAATCCATCTGCTTCTTGAAAGCAAAAACCTGCTGTGATAAGATAATGGAGGAAAATGGAAGATACAAAACAAGTAAAGGAGTAAGTACAAATGAAACCATTTGCAAAACGTCTGGATGGTTTTGAAGAAGGAATTTTTCAGGCATTAAACGATAAAAAGAACCAATTGGAGCAGGAAGGGAGGAAGGTCTACAACTTTTCTGTAGGCACTCCGGATTTCAAGCCGGCAGAGCATATTATGAAGGCGGTTGCAGAAGCGGCGGCAAAGCCGGAAAACTATAAATACGCACTGGCTGACCTGCCGGAATTGACTGAGGCAGTCATTGAACGCTTCCGAAAAAGATATGGCGTCAGCCTGAAGGAATCGGAAGTGACTTCCGTATATGGCTCCCAGGAAGGAATCGCCCACATTGCCCTTCCTTTATGCGACCCGGGGGACGTGGTGTTAGTGCCCAATCCGGGATATCCTATTTTTGAAGCAGGGCCTAAGCTGATGGGGGCGGATGTAAGGACTTATGATTTAATAGAAGAAAAAGGCTATCTGCCCAATCTTGCGGATATTCCAAAGGAAATCACAGACAGAGCAAAATGCATTATCGTATCCTATCCGTTAAATCCTGTATGCAGGCAGGCGCCGGAGCATTTTTATCAGGAGCTGATTGCCTGGGCAAAGGAAAGAGGCATTTGGATTCTCCATGATAATGCCTATTCCGATATTGTATACGACGGAAAAAGAGGACGTTCCATCTTATCCTATGAGGGTGCAAAGGAAGTGGCGGCAGAGTTTTATTCCCTGTCCAAATCCTTTAACTATACGGGAGCAAGAATGGGATTTTTAGCAGGCAACGAACAAATTGTACAAAATTTCAAAAAAATACGTTCCCAAATTGACTATGGTACATTTCTCCCGGTGCAGTATGGCGCCATTGCCGCACTGACCGGGTCAGACGATATGGTTCTTGCCCAGTGCAGGGCTTATGAGGAAAGAAGGAATGCCCTTTGCGATGGTCTGACGGAAATCGGCTGGAAATTTGAAAGAAGCGAAGGCACTATGTTTGCGTGGGCAAAGATTCCGAAAGGATTTTCGGATGATACCCAATTCGTGATGGAGCTTATGGAAAAGACAGGGGTAATCTGTACGCCGGGAAGCAGTTTTGGAAGCCTTGGAAAGAATCATGTGCGGTTTGCGTTAGTCCTTCCGGTGGAAACTATTCAGGAAGCAATTTCTAAGATTGATGAAAGCGGCATATTGAAAAAATAGACATGACAAAATCCCCATTCCTTTTTTGTGCAATTTTTTCAAATTCCTTTGGTTGACATGAAATTGGAAATGCACTATACTAATCTAGCGACCACTAGATATAGTGATTCGGAAGCGAGGGCGAACACAATATAGTGTTTTGGTGAGTATATACGGCATTTAGCCGTGGATTTTGGAGGGATTTTCATGACAAGAACAGCAGGGAAAAAGGAAGAAGCAGTTGATTACGGAAAGGAATATGCAACGAAGCTGCCTGTGAAAGTAGTAAAAAAGGATGGAAGCGAAGAAGCCTTTAATGTGCAGAAGGTGGTAAATGCAGTTGGAAAATCCGCATATCGTGCTTTAACGGAATTTTCAGAGGAAGAAAAAAGGCATATTTGTGATTATGTAGTTGAAAAAGTGGATGAGCTTGGAAAAGACCGTATTCCCATTCCTGTCATGCATAATATTGTGGAAAGCGCTCTGGAAGAAGTAAAGCCCATTGTGGCAAAAAGTTATCGGGATTATCGAAATTACAAGCAGGACTTTGTGAGAATGCTGGATGATGTATATAAAAAGAGCCAGTCTATTATGTATGTAGGCGACAAGGAAAATGCCAATACGGATTCAGCCCTTGTTTCTACAAAGAGAAGCCTTGTTTTTAACCAGCTGAATAAAGAGCTTTATCAGAAATTTTTCATGACGACGGAAGAAATACAGGCATGCAGGGACGGCTATATTTATGTGCATGACATGTCCGCAAGGCGGGATACCATGAACTGCTGTCTGTTTGATGTGGAAAATGTATTGTCCGGCGGGTTTGAAATGGGCAATATCTGGTATAATGAGCCAAAGACCCTGGATGTGGCCTTTGATGTGATAGGCGATATCGTGCTGTCGGCAGCAAGCCAGCAGTACGGCGGCTTTACGGTGCCCAGCGTGGATAAGATTTTAGAGCCTTATGCGGAAAAGTCCTACAAAAAATACGTGGATAAATATACCCGTCTGGGCATTGATAAGGAGAGTGCCGAGGCGGAGGCTTATGCGGATGTGGTAAAGGAGTTTGAACAGGGCTTTCAGGGCTGGGAATATAAATTCAATACCGTTGCCAGCAGCCGGGGGGATTATCCCTTCATTACCGTAACAGCAGGTACGGAAACCGGAAGATTTGCAAAGCTGGCCACCATTTCCATGCTGAATGTAAGAAGAAAGGGACAGGGAAAGGAAGACCATAAAAAGCCTGTGCTCTTTCCTAAAATTGTTTTTCTGTATGATGAAAATCTGCACGGTCCCGGCAAAGAGCTGGAGGATGTGTTTGAGGCAGGAGTGGAATGCTCTGCAAAGACCATGTATCCGGACTGGCTGAGCCTGACCGGAAAAGGCTATGTGGCGAGCATGTACAAGCAGTACGGGGAAATCATTTCTCCTATGGGCTGCCGTGCTTTTCTATCCCCCTGGTATCGGGAAGGAGGCATGCATCCGGCAAATGATAAGGATAAGCCTGTGTTTGTGGGAAGGTTTAACATTGGCGCAGTGTCCTTGCACCTGCCCATGATTTTGGCAAAAGCGAGACAGGAAAGCAGGGATTTTTATGAAGTGCTGGATTATTATTTGAATTTAATCCGCCAGCTCCATATCCGTACCTATGCGTATCTGGGAGAAATGCGGGCGTCCACCAATCCTCTGGCATATTGTGAAGGAGGGTTTTTAGGGGGACATCTGGCGCTTACAGATAAAATCAAACCGATTTTAAAATCTGCTACCGCTTCCTTTGGAATTACCGCATTTAATGAGCTGCAAATGCTCTATAACGGGAAAAGCCTTGTAGAGGACGGACAGTTTGCTATTGAAGTATTGGAGCATATCAATAAGAAAATTAACGAATATAAAGAAGAAGACGGCAATTTGTATGCAATTTACGGCACTCCGGCAGAAAATCTCTGCGGGCTGCAGGTGCAGCAGTTTCGGAAAAAATATGGCATTGTAGAAGGAGTTTCCGACAGGGAATATGTATCCAACAGCTTCCATTGCCATGTGTCAGAGGATATTACGCCCATTCAGAAACAGGATTTGGAAGCCCGTTTCTGGGATTTGTCCAATGGGGGAAAGATTCAGTATGTCAAATACCCAATCGGTTACAATAAAGAAGCAATTAAAACCTTAATCCGCCGTGCAATGGATATTGGCTTTTATGAAGGGGTCAATTTGTCTCTGGCTTATTGTGACGACTGCGGACATGAAGAGCTGGAAATGGATGTATGCCCCAAATGCGGAAGCCATAATCTGACAAAAATTGACCGTATGAATGGATATTTATCTTATTCCAGAGTTCATGGCGATACAAGGCTGAATGATGCCAAGATGGCAGAAATTGCAGAAAGGAAGAGCATGTAAACATGAGGTACCACAACATTACAAAGGATGATATGCTAAACGGTGATGGTTTGCGGGTGGTACTTTGGGTTGCAGGCTGCACCCATTGCTGTAAGGAATGTCATAATCCGGTTACCTGGGATCCGGACGGAGGGCTTCTGGTAGACGATAAGGTAAAGGAAGAGCTGTTTGAGCAACTGGATAAATCCTATATTTCCGGCATTACATTTTCCGGAGGGGACCCGTTGCATGCAGCTAACAGGCTGGATGTGAGAAATCTCATGGAAGAAATCAAAAGGAAATATCCGAATAAGACAATCTGGCTTTATACAGGGGACAGTTGGGAGAAAATATTGCATTATCCCCTGCTTCAATATGTGGATGTATTGGTTGACGGTGAATTTAAAATAGAGGAAAAAGACGTAAATTTATTGTGGAAGGGCAGCAAAAATCAAAGAGTGATTGATGTACAAAAAACATTAAAGCAGACTGACCCCACCAGGCCGATTCTTCATTGCGGGGATTATGAGTAAAATTGAGTAAAATAACTGCAATAAGCAGAAGTGAAATGAAAATAGAAGACTTAGGAGATTGCCATGTTAAGAGTTGCAAAATTTCACAAAGTAAGTATAGGAGAGTTTTTAAAAGGGTTTAAGGATACATTTCCTTTTTACAAGGAGGAAGAAATCTATACGATTTATGATAAAATCCTATTGCCGAAAAGAGCTACCATGAAAAGCGCAGGCTATGATTTTTTCAGCCCTTTTACATTTACCTTAAAGCCGGGAGAGACTATAAAGATTCCTACCGGAATCCGGGTGGAAATGAATGAGGATTATGTGCTCTGTCTTTATCCGAGAAGCGGACTTGGATTTAAATACCGTCTTCAGCTTAATAACACGGTAGGAATTATTGACAGCGATTATTTTGATTCGGACAATGAAGGTCATATTTTTGCCAAGATTACAAATGATTCCAATGAGGACAAGGTATTAGAAGTAAAAGAAGGAACCGGATTCATGCAGGGAATTTTCATGCAGTACGGTATTACAGTAGACGACCAGGTGACGGAAACAAGAAACGGCGGCTTTGGAAGCACTACCGGCCGGTAATCAAAGACACTGCGGTAAACTGGCGGGAATAAAAAAGAAAAAAGAAAGTATAAAGAAAAACTTCTTTTGGAACACTACTAATAGAAATGGAAAAGTAGAGTTAGTAAAAGGAGTTTTTTATTTTGAAGAAAAATGACAAAGTAAAATTTTATGAAAGCAAAATGAACAGCTCATTGGAATCCAATATGAGCTATTTAAATGATATGCTTGCTGTAGATGAAAACTTTGATTTGGTTTACCGTGTCATAGAAATCGGCGGCAAAAAAGCATGCATGTATTTTATTGACGGATTCTGTAAAGATGATATGATGCAGAAGCTTTTACAGTATTTCATTGCTATAAAGCCGGAGGAAATGCCAAAAACCGCTCATGAAATGTCAAAGGCATTCATGCCTACTGTAGAGGTGGATTTAAAAAGCGAATGGAAGGAAATTGAAAAATTCATCCTTTCCGGTGTATTTGCCCTGTTTGTTGATGGGTTTGACACATGCATTTTAATTGATGCCAGAACCTATCCAAGCAGAAGCGTAAGCGAGCCGGAAAAGGATAAGACAATGAGGGGCTCCAAGGACGGATTTGTGGAAACCCTTGTATTCAATACGGCTCTGATTAGGAGAAGAATCAGAAGCAATGACCTTAGAATGGAAATCGTCAGCGCCGGAAAAAGCTCCAAGACAGATATTGTGCTCTGCTATATGGAAACAAGGGTGGACAAGGAATTTTTGCAGAAAATCCGCAAAAGAATCAGCGAAATCAAGGTGGATTCCCTTACCATGAATCAGGAAAGTCTTGCAGAATGTCTGTATCAGAGGGCATGGATCAATCCTTTTCCGAAGTTTAAGTTTACAGAAAGACCGGATACGGCTTCGGCACAGGTATTGGAAGGAAATATTATTATTCTGGTAGACAATTCTCCTTCCGCCATGATAGCCCCAACCTCTATTTTTGATATTGTGGAAGAAGCGGACGATTATTATTTTCCGCCTATAACCGGGTCATATTTAAGGCTTGCCAGGTTTTTTATTGCTTTATTGACATTTTTCCTGACCCCTACCTTTTTGCTGCTCATGATGTACCCCCAGTGGATTCCCAGCAGTTTTGAATTTATTATGTTAAAGGAGTCACCAAACATTCCCATTATATGGCAGTTTTTAATGCTGGAGCTTGCCATAGACGGCTTAAGGCTTGCGGCAGTCAATACTCCAAGCATGTTAAGCACGCCCTTTAGTGTTATGGCAGCCCTTGTGTTTGGAGAGTTTTCCGTAAAAAGCGGCTGGTTCAGTTCGGAAGTGATGCTTTATATGGTGTTTGTGACCATTGCAAATTATACTCAGGCAAGCTATGAGCTGGCGTATGCAATGAAGTTTATGCGTATTATTGCGCTGGTTCTTACGGCTGTTTTTGGTGTATATGGGTATATTGCAGGTGTGGGATTCTTTCTGTTGGCGATTGTGAATAATAAGACCATATCCGGGCAGAGTTATATTTATCCGTTGTTTCCGCTGAATTTGAAGCAGCTTGGGAAGAGGCTGTTGAGGCTTAGGTTGACGGAGGCAAGGAAATAAGAGAGAGTGATGGTATAGGTTTTGGCTGGGGGACGCAGCAGAGGGATGAGCGCGGAGTCCATGCGGTGTTTTTGACAGCGGTTTTCCTAAACAGCCTGATGCAGGGTGCTGGTACCGGTCGGGCCGCCCTATAGCGCCGTCCGTGGCGCAATAGGGCTAAAATTGCCGTCCATGGCAATTTTACCCTGGGAAGAGTGCAGGCTGTTAAGGAAAATCGCTGTCAAAAACAATGCATGGACTCCGCGCTCATCCCTCTGCTGCTGTTTCATCTCAGGCGGTGCGCTTTGATGAATGCTCACTAAAAACGGACTTATAAATATACATTGCAGGCAACAGGCAAATATTTTATAATCAAGTATATAAAATTGGAAGTTACAAAGGAGAACTTTATGAAATCAGGCAATAGAGATGATGGCTGGTTAACTGGAAGACTATATTTCAACAGAGAAGATAAAAGAGTCATTATCAAGAGACCGCAAAGTGGGTTTGGCTATACAATGAATTTAGGAAATAAGTGGACATGGATATTTCACATTGTTTTTGCAATTATTATAGTTATATTAGTCAGCGTACTTTAAGACCACTTCCCGTTTGAAGAGTTGTCAGGTAAGCACAGATTGGCGATTATATGTGAAAATATACATTATACTTCAAACTTTAAACAGTGGATACACTTTTTTGAAAAGAGAGAAAAGTTATAAATTGCTTAAAGGGAAGATTATAAAGGAAGTATTATAAAAACTTTTTAAGACACAAAAAACTGCCATTATTTTTATACAAAAGCTTTATCGGGCCTTTTGTTGCACAGCGGGAGATGGCAGAACATAAAATAGTCTCAGGGGCCTTGGTAAAGTCGCCGGTCCTTATGCGCCGTATTTTGGCGCATTAGTACCGCTGCGTCTTTACAGAGCGAGAGCGTGCCCATGAGACTATTTTATGTTCTGCCATCTCCCGCGTCCTGCTATCCAAACCCCCGTTTTTCTGCCAAAACAATACCGGAACAATTTTCATAACATTCCTTCCACTCTCTTGTACTTTCCCCGATAAAATGTTAAAATGCCACTATATATATCAAAACAAATCTTACAAAGAAATGAGGGAAAAAATGGGCTTTAAACTGATTACTGACAATACTGCAGATTTGCCAATGTCCTATATTGAAGAAAACCAGATTGGACTTTTTACTCTGCCGTGTACTATTGACGGCATAACATACGATGAAAACAATTCTTTGGATTCTAAAGTGTTTTTTGATAAAATGAGGAGCGGAAGCATGCCTACTACCTCCCAGGTAAATCCGGAGCAGGCAAAAACTCGTATGGAAGCATATATTGAGGAAGGCTATAAGGAGATTTTGTATCTGGCGTTTTCTTCCGGATTAAGCGGAACCTGTAATAGTGCGCGGATTGCGGCAGAGGAGATTATGGCGGAGCAATCTGATGTGCGTATTCATGTAGTGGATACGTTATGTGCGTCTTTGGGTGAGGGGCTTTTAGTTTATCTGACAGTGGAAGAGATGAAAAAGGGAAAGTCCATGGATGAGGTGATTTCTTTTGTACAGGAAACTATTCCGCATGTGATACATGTGTTTACGGTAGATGACCTGAATCACTTACACAGAGGGGGAAGAGTCAGCAAGGCTACTGCCGTAATCGGCACTCTTGCCAATATCAAGCCTATTCTTCATGTGGATGATGAAGGCCATTTGACAGCGCTTACCAAGGCAAGGGGCAGGAAGAAATCCCTGACTACATTGGTGGATATTATGGAAAAGTCTATGGGTTCCTATAGAGAAAAGAACGGTATTTTTATGATTACACATGGTGATTGTGAGGAGGATGCCGGATTTCTGGCAGATTCCATTACAAAAAGATTCGGTATTGAAAAGTGTATCATTAACCCGTTAGGGGCCACTATCGGAGCCCATACAGGACCGGGGCTGATTGCGTTGTTCTTTTTAGGAGATGCCCGTTAGGGTTCGTTAAATATGAGAATACAAAAGTTGTAAGGAAAGTTGAAGGAGAAGCAGGAAATGGAGATGTATGAATATCAATGTCCGGTTTGTAAGGCGACGCACAGGGTTCCCTCTTACTGGATGAGCTTCAGCCCGGAGGAGATTTATCAGTGTCCGCATAGAAATAAAGAGACGGGGCAGATGTGTGAGTGTGTGGATATGGAGTTTGTGATGGAGGTAAATGGGGATTAAGCAGAATGGGGGGAGTGGCTGGGGGACGCAGCAGAGGGATGAGAGTGGTGTCCATGCGGTGTTTTTGACAGCGGTTTTCCTAAACAGCCTGATGGAAGGTGTTTGTACCGTACGGGTCGCCCTATAGCGCCTTCCATGGCGCAATAGGACTAAAATTGCCATCCGTGGCAATTTTACCCTGGGAAGAGGGCAGGCTGTTAAGGAAAACCGCTGTCAAAAACAATGCATGGACACCACTCTCATCCCTCTGCTGCTGTTTTGTTTCAGGCGTTTTTCTTTGATTCGTGTTGCCTTTTCTGTATTGGTATGCAACGAACAAATGGCCTTTCGATGCACAGTGGGAGCTAGAAGAGCATAGAATAGTCTCAGAGGCCCTGGCAAAGTCGCCGGTCCTTATGCGCCGTATTTTGGCGCATTAGTACCGCTGCGTCTTTGCAGAGCGAGAGCGTGCCCCTGAGACTATTCTATGCTCTTCCAGCTCCCACGTCCGGTAATATTTAAATGAAAAAAATTCTCATCCCCCTCATCAACTCTTGACAAACAATAAATAATCAAGTACCATAACAGTGTTATCCAACAGCGCTGTTATATTATTTTTTTGGAGGCAGGAATTTGGGGAATGATAAGGAAACAAAAGCAAAGCTTCTTGCCAGCGGGAAAAAGGAGTTTTTAGAGAAAGGCTATATGCAGGCATCCCTGCGGCATATCTGTCAGAATGCAGGAGTGACAACAGGAGCATTGTATTTCTTTTTTCAGGATAAGGAAGATTTGTTTGCCGCCCTGGTGGAAGAGCCCCTTAAGAAATTATATGGGGTAATGAGCCGGCACTACTCGGAAGAAATTCTGCAGATAGAAGAGGGACAGGGGGCGGAAACGGATATGTCAGATGATTTGGAAGCCTGCTATCAGATGATTCATTATATGTATCAATATTATGATGAGTTTGATTTGATTCTCACAAAGAGCCAGGGTACCCGTTTTGAACATTGCATTGACCGGTTTGTGGAAATTTCGGAAAAGCATTACCGGATAGTGGCAGATAAAATGACAAAGAGGGCAAATCTGCCAAGGATAGAGGATTATATGATTCATTGGACAGCCCATATGATGGTGGATATTTTTGTCCATATGCTTACTCATGAAAAGTCCGAAGAGGCAGCAAAGGGGCATATGCAGTATATTATAAAATTTATAATGGCAGGCTGGTTTGGTCTGTTTGAAGCAAAGTAGAGTAAATTAGAGTAAAGAGTAGTATAATATAGGGCTATGTATTTATGAGTGATGAAAGGCTCATGGTACATAGCTATAAATATAAAATTTAGATAACAGTGTTATGCTGTTGAGAAAATTTATCAATCAAGTAGTTTTGACTGACTACACCATTAATATGCAGGGAGGAAAAGGTATGTATCTGGAAGTAAATAATGTAAAAAAGAGCTATGGAGAAAGCGGCAGTTACATTCAAGTATTAAAGGGAATTACTACAGGGGTGGAAAAAGGGCAGATGTGTGTCATACAGGGCACCAGCGGCTCCGGCAAATCCACATTGTTAAATTGTATAGGTGGGCTGGATACATTGGACAGCGGTTCTATATTGGTGGGTGGAAAGGAAATTGCAGGATTGGCTCCAAAGGCACTGGCAGATTACAGGAGGGAAAGCCTCGGGTTTGTTTTCCAGTTCTATAATCTGGTGCCAAATCTTACAGTGAAGGAAAATATACAGGTATGCGAGTATTTAACCGATAAGCCATTGGATATGGAAGAGCTTTTGGAGGTTTTGGGATTGACGGAGCAGCAAAATAAATTTCCGTCCCAGCTATCCGGCGGCCAGCAGCAAAGATGTGCCATTGCAAGGGCGCTGATTAAAAATCCAAGGCTGCTTCTTTGTGATGAACCCACCGGGGCCCTGGACTCGGCTACCTCCAGGGATATATTGGTTCTATTGGAAGAAATCAATGAGAAATACGGAACCACCATGCTGATTGTCACCCATAATAATTCCATTAAGAATATGGTACATAAGGTAATCCACATTAAAGACGGAGAAATATGCAGGGAATATGAAAATGAAACAAGGGTGCCGGCAGGGGAACTGGAGGATTTATAAAATGCAAAAAATATTAAGAAACAGAATATTCAGGGATTTACGGGAAAATCTGCTGCGTTATCTGGCGCTTGGAATGTTGGTTATGTTAGGAATGTATGTGGTTGTCAGCCTGGTCGGGGCAGCGGATACGATTATTGTGGGAGTGGATAAAAAGGCAGAGGAAAATAAGCTGGAGGACGGACAGTTTGTTGTATTTACACCTATGACGGAAGAGGAAACAGCAAAACTTGAAGATACGGGAACTTCTCTGGAAGCCATGTTTTATCTTGATTTTAAAAAGGAACAAAGTACATTAAGGGTTTTTCAAAACAGAAAGACAATAAATCTGGTTGAGCTGGATGAGGGACGGCTTTCTGAGAACGGAAAAGAAATTGTGCTGGAAAAGAGGTATTGTGAGGAAAATGGTATTCAGATAGGAGACAGCCTGAAGGTGGGAGGAATTCCTTTGGAGGTAGTGGGAATCGGCAGCGTTCCGGATTATGATGCGCCTTTTAAGAATCTGGCGGACAGAAGTGCTGACAGCAGCCAGTTTGGCTTTGGCTTTGTGACAGAGAAAGCATATGAGAGCTTAAAGAACTCGGAGCAAAGTGAAAAATCCGAGGAGTATGTGTATTCTTATCGCTTAAACGGGAAACTGACAGATGCAGAATTAAAGGAAGAAATAAAGGCGGAAGGAAATAATCTGCTGCATTTTTTGGCAGCAAAAGATAATCCCAGAATAAAGGCATCTGCAGATGACCAGGTTATCAATAAGATGGCCGGCCTGATTGCAGGAGTCATTGTAATGATTTTGTTCACTTATGTTATTTCCGTATTTGTCATACATGGTATTGAAAGAGAAAGCAGCGTGATAGGAGCGCTATATGCGCTGGGAGTAAAAAGAAAGGAATTGCTGCGGCATTATCTGATGCTTCCTTCCGTCATAACTTTTTATGCAGGAATCATCGGGACGCTTCTTGGATATAGCCGTCTTGGGGTAAATGTGCAGATGGGGGACTGCTATCGTTATTTTTCCCTTCCTGTACTGAAAACAGTTTATTCCCCATGGCTGTTTCTTTACGGCAGCATTATGCCTCCTGCCGTAGCAGTAATTGTGAATTGCCTGGTAATTGGAAAGCGGCTTTCCAGACCTGCTCTTGCATTGATAAAAAATGAAGCAAAAAACAGTAAAATTTATAATATAGATTTGAAGGGCATGGGATTCACGGGAAGATTCCGCATTCGCCAAATGATTAGAGAGGCAAGAACAGGAATTGTGGTATTATTGGGAATGTTTATTTCTCTGCTGATTATGATGCTGGGAATTAACTGCTATGTGCTGTGCAGACATATAAGCAAAGAGACCAGACAGGACATCAGATATGGGTATATGTACACTTATAAGTACCCGGAAGAAAAAGTGCCGGAAGGCGGAGAAGCCTGTTTTGCAAAAACTCTGAAAAAGGAGGTACTTGGATATAATCTGGATATTACCCTGCTTGGAATAAGCCCGGATAACCCTTATTTTGATGCAAAGGTAACAAAAGGGAAAAATAAAGTCATTATTTCTTCTGCAATGGCTGAGAAATATCAGCTTGCAGAGGGGGAAAAGCTGATATTGTCAGACGAAGAGGAGCAAATGGATTATGCCTTTACCATAGAGGGAATCACACAGTTTTCAGCAGGCTTTTATGTATTTATGAATATTGACAGCATGAGAGAGCTGTTTCTGGAAAGTCAGGACTATTATAATGTAGTATTTTCTGACAGGAAGCTGGATATAGCTTCTGAAAGATTATATGCAGGCATATCAAAAGAAGAAATTAATAAAGCTTCTGATGTGTTCACGGATTTGATGCAGCCTATGATTTATATGATGACAATTTTGTCGGCTTTGATTTTCTGTGTAGTTATGTATCTTATGATAAAGGTCATGATTGAGCGTTCGGCATTTGGAATATCCCTGATGAAAATATTTGGTTATCATACGAAAGAGGTGCGAAAGCTTTATTTAAACGGTAATTTTTATATCATTGCCATAGGAGCGGCAATCTGTCTGCCTTTGTCAAAAAAAGTAATGGATTTCATATATCCGGTACTGATAGCCAATGTAGCCTGCGGAATGAATCTTCGTTTCAGCCGGCAGATGTACTTTGGAATTTATGGCGCGATTCTGTTGCTGTACTTTGTTATCAATCAATTGCTGGTAAAAAAGCTTGACAGAATGGTACCGGCAGATGTAATAAAGAACAGAGAGTAAAAGGAGAGGGTATTAACAGAAAAAACAGGTAATATTTTAATATTGCCTGTTTTTTCCGGATATTATAAAATTTATACAGTTTATGTCAGACAGGATTCCGGTTAAAGATTCCATGAAAAAATGAGGAAATCAGCCCTGTGCAATTTTTAATAATGCATTTAAATCCGAAATCAAACCTTTGGAGTATTCTTCAGCCTCTCTGTATATCTGTGCTGCTTTTGAATGATCTCCGATACTTAAGGCATTCATGACCTCAGCGCCATATTTGTGGAAACGCTGGTGCTTTTGCCCAAGTGCTTCCCAGATTGGCAGGGCTTCCGGCATGGTGGGCGTCATGGCATAATAGAAATGTCCGAAACCGCATTTGGAGGAGTCAAGCTGTAATGGCATTACTGTGCCGCTTTCCACCATATTTCTCAAATTATTGAGCCAGGTTCGATGAGCGGAAATGGCATTATTTAAATATTTAGCAAATTCATGGTTTTCTAAATGGAAAAATGCATCCTTTGACATGGTTCCCATTTGTTTTACGGTATCATCTAGTGTTTTTTCAATATCCACAACAGGTTCCACTGCCTTTTTTAAATCATGGCTGACCTTGCGCATAAAATTTGTGCTGGTTCTTAACTGATTTTCCATTTCCGTCATGGAACTGGTGATTTCTTCACTGACTGCAGCAATGGAACTGATGGATTCATTGACCTTTGATACCTGATGCTGGTTTTCATCATTTAATTCCCAGACATTTTTGATTTTTTCCGTCATGCCTTCCAGTGCATTTATGGTATTGGCAGCGCTCTTTACGCTTTTTTGTGATGCTTCTTTTATGTTTTCCAGAAAATTTCCCATGCTTCCGGTTAACTTCTGGGTTTCTTCTGCAAGTCCCCGGATTTCACTGGCAACCACAGAAAAGCCCCTGCCGGCTTCACCGGCTCTTGAGGCCTCGATAGAAGCGTTTAATGCCAAAAGATTTGTCTGTAAGGATATGGAGTCGATTCCTTCAATTACCTCATTCATACGGCCTATAATTTGAAACAATGCATCCATGTCCTTTTGCATTTCTATGGATTCTGCGATGGTTTTGGAGGATAGTTCTTTAATTGTGGTGAGCTCAGACTGGCTTGTTTCTATTTTCCGATATACCTCATCGGTTTGAGAAGAAACCTCAATGATGGTATTTGTCAGCTCTTCATGTTGATTGTTGGCTTTTCCTGCCGTGGCAGAATTTCCCAAGGAGGTTCCAAAGATGGTTTCCGTGGCATTTGCAACATTTCGGGATATATCAACAATCTTATCTGTCTGATGCTGCATGGTCAAATCAAGTGAACTGATTTGCATAACTGCCTTGATATTTTTTTCAAAAATTTCTGCAAATTGTTTCCGGCCCTTTATCAACCTTAAGTAAATACCGTTCAATTCAGGATTATTGGAGTAATCCGCTTCTTTTAATTCTGAAACTGCGCGCATAAGAACAACATTTTTTCGTCCAACCGCCATTTGCATACCCTCTTTTCTTTTTGATTTTTTATTTAATATTAAATTTTATAAATTCATCATAAGGTATTTTGCGGTTTTTGCATAGTCTTTTTTGGAAAAACATTTGAATTTGTGGAGTGAAAAAGGAGAGAGAAGACGTAAAGTATAAGAGAGGCTGGTGATAAAAAGCAGGTATCAAAAACGGCGCTTGTCAACAAGCGCCATTTTTGTGGATTTTTATTTCTTGCATCTATCAAATTCGGGGTTGAACTGGTAGAAGTTTTTAGCATCTAATTTTTCCTGAGTAATGCGGAGAGCTTCACCGAAACGCTGGAAGTGGACGATTTCCCTTGCACGAAGGAATTTAATTGGTTCATAAACATCAGGATCGTCTTTTACCAAGCGAAGGATGTTGTCGTAAGTAGTACGTGCCTTTTGCTCTGCCGCCATATCCTCCATCAAATCCGTAATGATATCACCCTTGGACTGGAATTCACAGGAGTTAAAAGGAATTCCTCCTGCCGCCTGGGGCCAGAGGGCGGTAGTGTGGTCGATATAGTAAGGAGCAAAACCTGATTTTTCAATTTCTTCCATAGAAAGATTCTTCGTCAATTGGTATACGATGGCTCCAACCATTTCAAAATGCCCAAGCTCTTCCGTACCGATATCCGTTAACAGATTTGCAACTTCCGGATAAGGCATAGTATAACGCTGGGACAGATAACGCATGGAAGCTCCCAGTTCACCGTCAGGACCGCCATACTGGCTGATAATACACTGTGCCAGCTTTGCATTTGGCTTTTTTATATTTAAAGGGTATTGTAATCTTTTTTCATAATTCCACATTTAATTGCAGCCTCCTTCCCATGGCAATGGCGTCATTGTCCATGACCATTCCGATTCGTCCTCAGCATAACGAACTGCCAAGGGACTGTACCTGCTGGCATATTCCCGCATCATCTTGTTTTTTACCCGGTTATACTGGGCAATGTACTGTACCGATTCCGTATCATATGGGTGGGTATCCAGATATTCATTCAGTTCCACGATAGCAAAGTCTATCATGCTGATTTCGTATAGAAGTTTTTGCTGTTCCTTGCTCATCATGTTACACGCATCTCCTTCCTGTAAATGGTTTGTTCAGGATTGGAAAAAGAGTGCCTTCTTCAAAAGCTTTTTCCAGACATTCATAGGTTTCGTTGGTTTTTTGCCAGGGGACATAAGCCATTGCCACCGGAAAGTCATCGTAACGTTTTTTTTCATCAAACATACAATCTTTCATATAGATCCTTTCATAATTCTACTTATCCTTTCATAATAATATATGTGGAGGACTATTTAGTTGCTACCGATTAAATAAAAGATGTGGCTTTTTTCTTTTTTGTTTTAAAATGGGACTATGATATACAATATTGTGATATATAATAATAAAAAGAAAAAACAGAAAAAATGAACCTCTTTCCAAGCTCATGACAATAATAAGTGAAGGGCAGTCAGGATAGAGGTCCTTTCTTTTACCGGTAAAAGATAAAGGAGTGATTTTTTGAATCTGAAAGAGCTGGACAGGCTGATTGAATTATATGAAAAATACATATACAGCTTTTGCCTGAATTTAACAGGGCAAAAAGCGGAAGCGGATGATTTATATCAGGAAACCTTTTTAAAAGCAGTGGAGCATTTAGAAAAAATAAACAGGGAAAGCAATCCAAAGGCATATTTCATTGCAGTGGCGGCAGGTATCTATAGAAATAATCGAAAAAAATATGCTATTAGATACCGGATAGCGCCTATGGAGCCTCTTTCGGAACAGATACCGGAAACAGTGGCTTCAAAGGAACAATCTCCCGAGGAACAGATGATTGTTCGGGAACGGAAGGAAGAAATTAAAAAAGCAGCCTTAAGGCTTCCGGAGAAATTAAGGGTTGTATTGTATATGTATTATACGGCGCAGATGACGGTGGATGAAATTGCCGGAGCGCTGAAGATTCCTAAAGGTACTGTAAAAAGCAGGCTTCATAAGGCGAGAAACAGTATGAAGCAAATATTGGAGGACGGTAATTATGAAATATTCTGAACAATATGAACAACTGTTAAAGCAGGCTTTTTCTCCTGATGCTATGCCCGATGAGAAACTAAATGACAAAATCAGAGAACTGAGCAGGGAGGACTATGTGATGAAAAGAACGTCAAAGAAAAAAGCAGTGTTTATTCCGCTTGTTGCCATACTGGCATTACTTATGTCAATGGGAGTATTTGCAGCATGGAATTTATTGAAATCGGAAAAGGTGGCAGAGGAAATAGGAGATGATGCACTTGCAAGAGCATTTGAAAGCGATGATGCAATACCAATTAATGAAACAAAGGTCGATGGAGGGTATAAAGTCACTCTGTTAGGGCTTGTATCAGGAAAAGGAATCAGTGATTTTTCAGGGGAGGAGCTGAAGGCAAGAACCTATGCGGTTTTAGCTATTGAAAATGAGGATGGAAGTCCCATGCCGGACACTTTGGATGATGAATATGGAAAGGTCAGCTTTTTTATCTCTCCCCTTGTAAAAGGAATTAAGCCGTGGCAGTTCAACATTTACTATATGGAAGGAGGATATAAAGAATTTGTAAAGGAGGATGGTATTCTATATCGGGTGATAGAGTGTGACAGCATTGAAATGTTTGCAGACAGGGGATTGGAGCTTTGTGTTATTGGAAACTCCAGTGTCTATAATATAGATGCCTTTGCATACAATGAGCAGACCGGGGAAATAACGCCAAATGAAGATTATGAAGGAATAAACGTAGTATTCGACCTGCCTATTGATGAAAAGAAGGCAGACCCGGAAGCAGCCGAAAGGTACTTGCAGGAGCTTTATGCAGAGCAGGAAGCGCCTGTGGAAGAAATATCAGAAGAAGAGTTTGCGAAAGAGCAGGAAGAGGCGGACAGGCTGGCAGAACAGGGGAAGGAAATACCCGGCTCCTTAAAAGAATTAAAGGCTGATGAAAAAGGGTATGTATATTATGAAATGGAGAGTGAGGAGTATGGAACCTGGAATGGAGAATATCGGTTAGAAGACCTGTTCCCGGATGAAAGTAAGAATGTGCGGAATGAAGTATGTTCCATTAGTGAAGGCCAGGTGGGAAATGAAACCAGGAGACAAACTATGATTATTCAGTTTAGAAGAGATGAACAGGGAAAAATAACAGCAAGGACCATTATAGTGGAAAGCATGGTGGAGTAAAAGAGAAACAGCCATTCCTGATTGCAGGGATGGCTGTTTTTGAACAAAAAAAGAACAAATGTTCCCAAAGCTATTGCACAAAAGGAAAAAGAATGATACAATAAAACAAGTGTTCGGGTTGTGAAATATAATCATTATCACTGCAAACAATAGAAATAATCCAATAAATATTATTCAACCAATTTTAAGCTGCGAGGTGTTCAGAATATATGAAAGACGTAGAATCTTCCTGCCAAAAGCCCATGGTCCCAAATGAAATCACAATCCGGGAAAATGTCCCCATATCTCTTATGCAGAAGCTTGAAATCCTTTCCGACAGTGCCAAATATGATGTGGCATGCACCAGCAGCGGCGTGGACCGTAAAGGGGATAAAACCGGAATCGGAAATACAGTATCAGGAGGAATTTGTCATAGTTTTTCCGCAGATGGCAGATGTATTTCCTTATTAAAGGTGCTTTTTACCAATGAGTGTATTTATGATTGTAAGTATTGCATTAACAGAAAGAGCAATGATGTGAAAAGAACCTCCTTTACCCCGCAGGAAATCTGCGACCTGACCATAGAGTTTTACCGGCGCAATTATATCGAAGGCTTATTTTTAAGCTCCGGCATACTTCACAATCCCAACTATACTTCGGAGTTGATTTATGAAGCATTATATAAGCTTCGGAATGAATATCACTTTCAGGGATATATTCATGTAAAGGCAATACCGGGAACAGACCCTGTATTAGTACAGAAGCTTGGGCTTCTGGCAGACCGCATGAGCGTTAATCTGGAACTGCCTACTGCGGAGGGGCTCAGGCAGCTTGCCCCCAATAAGCATAGAAAGAGCATTCTGACTCCCATGCGCCAGATACAAAACGGAATCGTCAGCAACAAAAACGAACTGGTCCTTTATAAAAATACCCCCAGATTCGTTCCTGCCGGGCAGTCTACTCAGGTTATTGTAGGCGCCACGCCGGAGAGTGATTATGAGATAGTAACGGTTGCAGAAAATCTATATCAGAAATTTGACTTAAAGAGGGTCTTTTATTCTGCCTTCGTGAAAGTAAATGAAGACAAGTCCCTGCCTGCCCTTCCGGGAGGACCGCCTCTTTTAAGGGAGCACAGGCTGTATCAGGCTGACTGGCTTTTACGGTTTTACGGCTTTCAGGCAAAGGAGCTTTTAAGCGAGGAAAAGCCCAATTTCAATATTTTGCTGGACCCCAAGTGCGACTGGGCATTAAGGCATTTAGAGCTGTTTCCCGTTGAAATAAACAGAGCGGATTATCAAATGCTTTTGCGAATACCGGGCATCGGGGTAAAAAGCGCCGGGCGCATTATCCGTGCAAGAAGGAATACAAAGCTGACCTTTGAGCATTTAAGGAAACTTGGAGTCGTCTTAAAAAGAGCCTTATATTTCATAACCTGCAACGGCAGAATGATGTACAATACAAAAATAGAGGAAGATTACATTACAAGAAACCTGATTTCCGTAAAGGAAAAGCTGCCCATTGATACGGGCGGTATCACTTACAAACAGTTATCATTATTTGACGATAAATCCTTTATGGAAAATCAGGCAAAAACAGAAATAATAGAACCTGAACGGATGAAAGCCCTTCAGGAAGAAATCATAAGAGTGTCGTGATTGTCTTTTTATAATGTTTGGGAGGCAGGAGATATGGGAACCGTTTTATTGTGCGAGGATTCTCTGGAAGGAATCTTCACGGGGATTTACAAGGCATACGAGCGGAAGGAAAATCATAAAGAATGCAAGGTGCAGGCAGGGCCGGTGAATAATTATGAATTGTTTGCCCGATATGTGGAAGTAGGACCGGAGGATGAGCTTGCAAAAAAAGTAAGCCGGACCATATGCAGGGACCTTGGCATGGAAGCGTTTCGGGCTGTTTGCCATGCGGCGGCAGCGGAAGAGGAGGATAAGGCGGATGCGATTTATCATACGGTGGTGGAAGGCTTGAAGCGCTGTGGAAAAGGCAGCAATGGTTCCGGGCAGGCTGGGGGAGATATTATGGGAGATCTTACAAACCCGTATATAAGAAGAGTATTTGAGTTAAGCCGCAGCACGGATTTTGAAATTATGCGCATAAAACAGTTCCTCAGGTTCAGGGAACTGGAAAACGGAATCCTTTATGCAAAAATCGGGCCAAAATGCAATATACTATCATTTATAGCCCCTCATTTTGCAGACAGGCTTCCTTTGGAAAACTTTGTAATACATGATGATAAAAGACAGCTGTTTGTGCTGCATCCGGCAAATCAGGACTGGTTTATGGTAACCGGAGAGCATTATAATCAGGAAATTACGGAACGGTTTTCACAAAACGAAAAGCAGTATGAAGAGCTTTTCACTCACTTCTGCCATACCATTGCCATAAAGGAACGGAAGAATACAGCATTGCAGAGGCAGATGCTTCCCATCAGGTTTCGGGAGTATATGGTGGAGTTTTAAAAGAAGCCCGGATTTGTAACAACTTCGCCAACAGTTCCTCCCCAGATAGCGGGACGGCGCTTGACAGAACATGATTTCTTAAGGAGTCCTTATAAAAACGCCAGCGCTTAGCGAGGTTCTTTCGAGCTTAGCACTGTTGCGTTTTTATCAGAGCGGGAGCGTGACGACGTAGAAACATGTTCTGTCAAGTGCTCGTCCCGCTGCCTGGGGGGAGGAACTGTTGGCGGGGCTGTTACAAATGCAAGATTTTCAGGGTAACTGCAACACCTCTTGAAATGCCGAAAAGCAACAC